>JAHDFM010000017.1:1511-82019 GCA_020628165.1 Bdellovibrionales bacterium
CACCATCGTCACCATCGTCACCATCGTCACCATCGTCACCATCGTCACCATCGTCACCATCGTCTGGTTGGCCTGGTTCCTCTTCTTCGTCAACTGGTTTTTTCTCTAAAAGACCATCGTCAATCCATTTTGCCACAATCTGCCTTTCATCCTCTGTCATGCTTCCACCAAGAGGCATTGACCTTTCTCTAACAACGGTTCTAAAAATTTTATCTGAATTTTCTACTGCAATATTGTAATTTAATACATTAATGACTTGAGATTCTTCATTATGACAAGTCGAACACTTACTTTGAAAGAGTGGTTGAATGAATTCATCAAAAGTGACGACTTCTTTCCCAGAAAGACCATCATCAATTTTGTTACTATTTAAATTAGCATCACTATTTTCGTGTTTAGCACCACATGCAACAAGAAGGGTTGCTATAAAAAGTATTATTAATTTATTCATTGCCCCTCCCCCTGGTTCAATTTTACCTTTTTATTAAAAAATAAAAAGATGTTTTATTTATCGCTCATTATGTTGTATTTATAAATGGCATATCAGTCATACTAGATATTCTAAAATTGAATATTAGGAAAATTAAACAATGATAATTAATGAAAATTACTTAGTATTTTTAAAAATCTATGAAGAGAAAAGCCTCTCAAAAACGGCAGAAAAGTTAGACATATATCAAGGTGCTCTGTCAAAACTTCTCAAAAAACTAGAAACACAATTGGATGAAAAATTATTTTTACGAACTAATCGTGGCTTAGTTCCCACTGATTACGCTAAAAAGCTTTACTTGCAAGTAAAAAAGCAAAACTTGCTTTGGAGCACTTTTGATAACAGCAGTGACTTAAACACTCTTTCGGGCTCGATCAAAGTCGGGGGACACCCCGTTTTACTAAATCAATACAGTGATAAATTTTCTGAACTTATTAAGAAGTATGAAAACTTAGATCTCAAATTTATGTTTATGCGCTCTGCAGATGTTACTCGGCATATATTAAATTTCGACCTAGAGTTTGGTCTAGTTGTTAACCCTAAAAAATTTAATGATCTCGTTCTTAAACCTCTTCGCAGTGATCAGGTGGGTGCATTTACAATTAACAAAAGCTACAACAAAGATGTTGTGGTTTACAACCCTGAGCTCGTCAATGAAACGAATCTCGCTAAAAAGTTTCCACGCGCAAAACGTTTTATTTCAAATGCCAATTTGTCACTTTCAATTACTTTAGCAAAAAAGTTAGATTGCCCTATTGTAATACCAAAGGTGATCGCAAACAATTTTGGCTTCGAAAAGAAGATATCTATGGCTTTTGAATCTAGTAAGGTTTATCTCATTTACCGAGCTGAACAGAAAATGAACTTTAATACACGATTGTTTACAGACGTATTTAAATAATCAAAATTAACTTTATTGAATACGCCCATTGGCTATTAACTTATTCAGTAAGGAGTTTGCTCCTTCAACATCAAGATGTCTTTGACTTGGTATTTTATCTTTTAGCTCTGAGTCTTTACGCCCAGAAGTAATTAATATTTTTTTTAGAAGACTCGGTTTAATGCCTTTTTTAATGCTTAACAAGTCGGCCAAAACTCCACTCACTAAAGGGGCCGCCATAGAAGTTCCAAAGTTAGGTGCGTAGTTAAGTCCTATATTATTGTACTTAGCTAATGAAAAAATGGGATTGTCTCTATCACCACCAGGCGCTACGATATCAACTTTAGACCCATAATTAGAATAAAAAGTAATCGAGGGCTCTGTTAGACTACTTGCTGCAACTGTAATTACATTTGGCAAATTTAAAGACGCTGGGTAACGTGCCTGATCGTCTAAACTAAAGCCAATCGGTAAAAACTGGTCACCATTTCCTGAAGAAGTCACTATCGTCACATCATTTTTAGCTGTGTAACTGTAGGCATTCATTTCGATAGATGTAGGATGATCGTTGGTATATAAAGACATATTAATGATCTTGGCTCCTTGATCAACGGCATAGTATAAGGCTCCAACGAGACTGCCTTGATCAAAAGACGACAGCGAACCCACTCTGATTGGAAGAATCTCGGCATTTTTTGAAAAACCATTCTGCTGACCAGCTATGAGACCGGCAACATGAGAGCCATGCCCACCAATGTCTAATGTAACACCATTGTTTTCAAAAAAATTATAACCAAAATAATCGTCAACAAAGCCATTGTCATCGTCATCTATCCCATTATTTGGAGTCTCTTTTTTATTAATACTCATTTTTTGCTCTAGGTCGCTATGATAATAATTTATGCCGGTATCTATGATAGCTACTTTGATTTTTTTTTCTGTTTCTTTTGCAAAAAAATGATTGGTTTTTGTGAAGTAGTATCGATCAAAGTTATATATACTAGCAGGCATTGGACTTAATTTTTCTATATTAATAGAATTTGCTTTCACTACTAAATTTAGACTTGTGCTCGCGCAATGTCCTAATGAATTTTTAACTGTGAGCGTCACCGTATTTAAGCCAAAACCATCTAACTTTAATGAAATGTTTTTTGATGTAAAAATAAATGATTCAGGATTTGAAAATGAGGCCTTATCTAAAGTCCATAAATATTCCAACCCACCCACTTCTTCATTTGTTGTAAAAAGCTCTGCTGAAAGTGTGAACTCCTCTTGGTAATTGACCTGTACAAACCTATTTGTGCTGTCTCTTTTTATATCAATATTCTTTACTTGTATTTTAGGAGATAAAGATCCTGCTGATGTACACTGTTGATTAAAAGATTCTTTAACTCTTTCAATCTGATTGCTTTTAACTTTAATATGTTTTTGAAAGCTATAGTAAGTGTAGTTACTATTGAAAGCATTACGATTTAATTTGTTTTTTTCTACCTTACTGATTGGAAATTTAGATTTTATTCTTTCAGGTTTTGCATATACTTCATAAAGGTTATGGTTTTTATTGATCACTCGAAATCTTAATGAACTATCTTGAACTTTTTTGAGAGATGGCCCTTGAACTATGTATCCTAAATCTTTTTCTGTTGTTGGAGCTTGTTTGACTTCATTGTTTTTAGCGCAAGAAATAAGAAATATAGAAAAAATAAAAACATGCATTGCTTGCAAGTGTTTGCTCATTCGCCCCCTTAAACATCCCCCCAGGATGAAGTGTTAATTTGACTGAGGTATTTGATTAATACAATTCAATGATTTTTCTTCAAACGATTAGTTCCTTTTATAAAATAAGAAAAGCAATTAGAATTCAGGTACTTAGACGTAAATTAAATTCACACACTGATCCTTAAAAATCCTTAAATTTGTTAATTATGAAATTTAGTAAGGCTTTCTGTTCTGTATTTTTTGCTCAAAAATTCATAAAATTTCTTTAGTAAGAAAAATATCAAGATAATTGTATAAAGCAAAAATTTTAAATTCTTAAAACATAACCCTATTTAAACTATTTAATTTGGCTTTTACTTTTATTTAATAAGCAATTTTTTTTTAAATTCTATCTTAAGTTCATTCCCCTTACATTTAAGAGTCTTTAAGTATCAAAATTAAAAAAGTAAACTCATACTTATTTAATATTTTTTATTCATTTAAATTTAAAAATATTAACTAGAACATAGGAGAACAAATGAATTCCATTAAGTATTATGTAAAAATGATTGCATTGCTAATTGCATGCAATGCTAATGCTATGCCAGAAAATTTTATTGAATCACAAGCTGTTAAGGTTAAAGACAAAGTTATTCAATCAATAGAAGAACGCATGTCAGAGTTAAATACACAATTGCCAAACCCAACTATTAAAACATTTTCTAAAGGTACTCTTTCATTTGGAGATGATGGACTAACATGGACGAAAAAAGATAACACAGAAGTTACACTTGTTAAATACACTGATCTTCCAGAAGGTCATGGCCTATCTAATTATCTTGTTAGCCCAGATGACAAAAAAATCGCTTTTTCGACAGCTTACAAGCGTCAAGATCTAGAACATTGGAATATTGTAACTATTGAAGAAGAACCTAAGATCATGTGGGAAGAACCCGTACAAAATAGACAAGACGGTGTTTCTTGGAATTCAACAAGTGATGGCTTTTTCTATAGTTATTCTTACGAAAAAACATTAGTTGAACTTGGTCTTAAGCCAATTGTTGAAAATAGATTTAAAAATCTTAAGGGAGATTTAGATAAAACTATCTTCAACCATGGTTTAGCTGAAAATTTTAATATTGTTGACCTTAATGGTGGCAACACATTGCTCGCTTATCGACTTCTTGCTGATCTTGTAGGAATAGAAACATCTTATTCAATGTTCAAAGGAAGTTTGCAATCTAACGGCACATACAAGTGGGAAACTGTTTACCCTAAAAATAAATATGTAGGACTTTATGTCGGAACATATAACAAAAAAGTATATTTCTTTGATAACTCTAAAAGTGACACTTACAGCCTTTTAAGTATTGACCTATTTAACAATAATAAAATTGAGACAGTCATTGCTGGAAAGAAAAATTGGGTTCTCCATAAGACTGACATGGTCAGGAATTATGTCATTTTACATTATCATTCTGATATAGAACAAAATGTGCAGTTACAAGTTTTTGACTTGAAAAGAAATAAAATTGTCAAAAATTTTGATTTAAAGACTATAGGCCTCACTCCATATGGTGGTTTATTAAAGTTTAATTTCCATCAAAGTGGTGTTCTCAGTCGCTCCATTTTTTTTGATGTCAATCTTGGCAACCAAGTTGTTGAGTTAGATCTTTCAAAATTAGAACTCACACATGTTAAGTCTGATAGTGAACTTAATTTTGATCCATCTCAAATGAAGTCTGAGCTTTTTAAATTCACTGCTTCTGATGGTCGCTTAATTTCAGGTAGACTTTTCACTCGCAAAGACTCCCAACCAAGTTTTGCTTTTCTAAGACATTATGGCTGGATATCCGTTAAGAGTTATCCTGAGGCAAAAGAAGTTCAGGCAATAGTTGAACTTGGAGGAGCCTATATGACTCTAGACTTGCCTGGTGGTGGTGAGCGAGGAGCACAGTGGTTTATTGATGGTACAAGAAATAGACAACAGTCCATTAAATATATTTCTGAAGCAAGCTCATTTATACAAAATAAATTATCACTTTCAAAAGATAAAATTGTAGCAATGGGACGATCTTGGGGTGGTTTAACTTCGCTAGTATTAGCAGCAACGTATGGCCATAATTTTGGAATCATCAATTCTGTGGCGCCTATTGTTGATTTAAAACTATTTTTTGAGCAAGGTTATTTTGGTCGCATTGCTCATTCTGATTTACTGCCAAATATCGACGAAAATGGTGATTACATATTAGATGATTCTTTTTGGAATTATGTTGCAAACATAAACCCTGTAAATCTCTATAAAAATATTCCAAAAGATCTGAGCTTAAATATTTTTTCAAGTGAACTCGACGACATTGTAGACCAGTCTGAAAAAATTGAACCTAATTTTGCTTATTTATTATCAAAACATCTGCCTGAACGAAATTTTCACTACCATCAAGCCAAAGGGGTTAGCCATGGATCTAGGTATTATCAACCTATGATGCTTTCATTGATTGCTAGGAAGTATAATTTAGAAATTCAGCCTCTAGTTAAGGATTAGACTAGAGTTTAATTTTATTCCTTTGTTATGAGGCGAAAGGCTTTTAGTCTTCGCCTCAAAATGACGTTAGGTAAATTATTAACTATTAGCTGACTAGATCCTTAGATTCTTCTCTTGAGAATGTTTTTACTAATAAAATAGAAACTTCGTAAAGTAAGGTTAATGGTACAAGCATGGCGAACATGCTGATCACATCAGGTGGAGTCACCAAGGCTGATAAGGCCGCTAACACGACAATGGCGTAACGTCTTATTTTAATTAAGAAGTGATGATCAATCACACCCATCATTCCAAGTAAAGTAAGAATCAATGGCATTTCAAAAGCCGCGCCAAAAACTAAAGTCGTTGTCGTAAAAAAAGACAAGTATTCACTGATAGTAATCATAGCTGTGTCAGTGCCGCCAGCGAAATTCATTAAAAAATCAAAAGCCATCGGGTAAACTATAAAATAAACAAATGAGACACCAGTTAAAAATAGAAACGTGCCTGAAAAGATAAAAGCCACACCGTATTTTTTTTCTTTTTCATACAAGCCAGGAGCGATAAACAGCCAAATCTGGTACATCCAAAACGGGCAGCTCACAATCACCGAAGCCAGTAAACACACCTTAATGTGTGCCAAAAACTTATCCATTGGCGCGGTAAATACTAAACCACCGTCTTTTAAAAATGGCGCTATTGGTTGTCTGATGAAATCAAAAATTTGCTCGCTGAAAATCCAACACGCACAAAAGCCAGCAACAATGGCTAACAAAGAACGAATCAAGCATTTGCGCAAATCAGCTAAATGTTCAACTAAGGTTTGAGATCCGTCCTCAGACATTTTCACCTTCTTGTTTGTCTTTGTCTGCTTCATGATCATCATTGTCACCGATTTCGGCTTCTTCATGCTCTAATTGTTCGGCGTGTTCATCAGATGAGGAGCTATCTTCATTGTCATTGCTATAATCAGTGAGTTTTTTTTCGAGGTCATCAAGGTTGGTTGGAATGCCATCCATCACGTCATCAACAGAAGATCTCACGTCTGATTTCACATCAGCAAGTGTGCCTGATAAATCTTTCGTCGCGCGCTTAAGCTCATTTATTGTTCGGGCGAGAACCTTAGCAACTTCTGGTAATTGTTTTGGGCCAATCACAATGAGTGCGAGTGCGCCTAATGCCATGAGTTCTGGAAAACCTAAATTAAACATAGAACATGATTATCTCATACCCACTGGTCTTCGCAAGAAGATCTCTAGACAAAGGTCATAAAATCACTGTTTGTTGCTTTTCTTTTGCGGTAAGTTGAGAACACCTTGCTCGACGAGCTGATCTTTAGCCAGTTCTGAATCCAATAAGTGGTATTTGTCATAAAGCCTTAAAATATCATCTGTGCCTTGAATGGCGCACTTTTGACTGATCAATGTGAGCACATCTACAAAGCTGGTGAACTGAGTTGCTATGTCTTTGTACACTTTGGCCGAAAGGTCGTACTCCGTTTCTTCAGATAAAGTGGAATAGGCTGTTTCACCCATTTCAACGTAGTAATCTAGATCAATGATTTTTCGTTTGAAGGAGTCACCAAAAAAGCCACTGACATACAAACTGGTGTCTGCGAGGCGTTTTAATAAATTGATTCTTTTATTTTCAGTGGAATTAACCGCTGTTAAGTAAAGTTCTGCTAAACTTAAGTTTTCCGACTTACCTGTTTTTTCAGAAACAGAGTAAAGACTCTCCGTTCGCAAAAAAGAATTTAGCATATTTACAATATAATTTTGTACCGATGGTTTGGCTTCAACATTGCGATCAATGCATGCCTGATTGAGCATCTCAGAAAAATAGAGTCTTGAATCTAGTATAATCTCGCCGCTTCTTTTCATAGTCACTGCACTCATTAGAGCTTACTTCTAATATATCAAACTTATCGGAAATTATAAAAAAAACACTAGACCTCAATCAGAATTAAAGCCTGAAATCTCATAATAAAACAGTTTTAGAAATAATAGTTATATTTAATATAAATTGATTTTTTATATTTCGTTAAAACTCCATCTAACTGCTCTAGTTTTAGTGACTTTTTATTTTATCAATAGAGCTACAAAAAAAATAAAATTTTTATTCATAGAAGAATAATTTTGATGCTCTCCAGTACCTCCAACACTGTGTATGATGAATAAAGTTAATAGGTGAAAAAGGTTCATCAATTGGAGGATTTAAGCAGTGCTTGAATGTGTGTGAATTTGATATACCTAAGTCTTTAAACATATTATCAATAGGAATTTTTAAACTTTGCAATACTTTTACAGCCATTTCATCTGCATGGTCTTCGTGTCCATAAAAACGAATTTTAGAAAACTCTAATAATTCATCATTTTCAATCAGTTTCATTTTCTTTCTGGCCATTGAAATTGAATGAGTGAACCCTTCGAAAAGAGACTTGTTGCTAAGATTCTCAATTAACTTGTTTATAAATTCTTGATCTTCAAAACTACTGGTATAATCTTTGGCAAGCTCTTCCAAACTCATCTCAATTGAGACACCTTGATTAACGAAATATTCTTTTAGTACTTTAAAATAGTTTATTTTCTCTTCACCCAGGCAAAGGCTAATAGCCTTCTGGAAACTCCTAATTGGTGATGTCACAAGAACTCTATCAGCCCTTCCTAAAGTTTTATTTAACTTTTCAATTCCTCCAGATTTTGTAATATCTTCACTCGCCCTAAAGAACCGAAACATGGCTCTTCTTGTATCTGTATTTTCACTGCACTTTGTCTGTGTAAAAATATATTCATAAATCATTTTTAAAAAATAAACATGTCCATAGTTAAAAGAGTCTCCAACTTGATAAAAATTTGAATCTGACACCTCGCCTGCAAATGAAGCATACTCATTCCAAAGCCTCATTTTCCTTTCTTTATAATCATCTAAAAGTATTTGAGAGCTTATAATTTTAGAAAAATCAACTTCAGAAATATTATAATAAATTTGTTTTGGAAACTCTAAAGACTTATCTTTATAAGTTCGTTGTAGAAAAAGGTGTGCTAATTCATGTGCTATAATGCCATAAGCTGAATTATCATTCTTAAAGTCTAAAATATTAAGGGGTAAAATATAATGACCAGGCTCATCCTCTCCAACCATTGCAAAAGAAGTTGTTTCATCTGAAGAAAATAGAATCAGCCAAAGTTGGTTCTCATCAATTATCTGAGTTAAGTTAGGAAAAAACAACTTATATTTATCCAATACATTTCTGACTATGAATAACATTTCATTGTATTTTTCTAGATGTGTCTCCCTATCTAAAGCTATTGCCTCTACATTATATCTGCCAATACCTTCATTAAAATATTTTTTAGCTTTTTCCCATGATTCGTAATAAATATAGTCTGTTGCAACCTTACTTTGATTAGAATTGGCAAGCATTCTACTTTTCTTAGGTTTTTCTTTATCAGTGTTAAGTGTACTACACCCACAAAATAAAAATAAAAAAAACTCTATATTTCATATATACCTTATAGTTTATAAGCTAATGGCCCTATAACTTAATAAACTTTAAACGGCCTATTGCTGATCATTCTTTCAAATCAATCTATGCTACTTAATCGTGACCCATCTTTAAACTTCTCAGTTAACATCTACCACGGGCACACTTTGCCAATTGCGCTCATCACCTTTGGTTGACTGAAAATTCTTTCAGCTAATTTTTGTACATCTTTGGCTTGAACATTCATGATGTTGTTTTTGTATTCAAAAACTTCTTTTGAAGACACGCCGTAAATATCGTTAAACAAAATAGATGAAGTGAAGGCTGAATTTTTTTGTAATTCAATATGGTATTTACCTATGATGTATTTTTTAGCTCTGTTCATTTCATTTGCGCCAATTTGGTTCTGAGTCAATTTATCAAACTCTTGCAAAATCATTTCGATTGCTTTTTTGCCTTTTTCTGGAGAACACGCAATGTATGCGCCGAAAAACCCGGCATCTAGAGCATCCATGCGCATCGGAGATAATGAGTAGGCGAGTGAATTTTTATCGCGCAACTCTAAAAACAATCGACCGCCTTGTCCAGCTAAAACAGCTTGCATGATATCTAGGGCAAACTTATCTTTGCTTTCTATGGTGATGCCGTCATAACCTAGCAATATATGTGATTGTTCTTTTTGTAACTCGGTAAAAGCGGTTAGGTCGCTTGTGATATTTTCAGGTTTGTTTTTTTTAAGACGATCTTCCTGCCCTTTCCAATTTTTGAAAGCTATGTCTATTTTTTCTTTCACTGTGTCTAGTTGTTTAACGTCTCCTGACAAACATAAACTAAGGCGTTTAGACGCAAAAATATTTTTATAAAAAGACTCTATGTCAGCCTTAGTAATGCTGTCGAGAGACTCTTGTGAACCCATGCTGTTGCGGCCATATGGATGCCCAGGGTACATTTTCGCCATAAATTGCTTAATGCACATTTGCGCTGGGTTGTCTTGTTGTTGTAACAGCCCTTGCTTCATCAAGTGTTTCTCTCGGGCTATGATTCTGTCGTTAAATACAGGATTAAGTAGCGCTTCTAAATAAAGATCGAACATTTCCCCAAAGTAAGGTGAAATGGTCGTCATTGATAAACCATTGGTGTTTTTACCACAAAAAGTAGAAATGCTTGATGACTTCAGCTCAACAAACTTAGCTAACTCATCTTCATCAAAACTCGGTGTGGTTTTCCCCCAAGCTAGGGTGGTTAATTCTGAGAGACCACCCTTGTCTCTTGGCTCAATGCGCACACCACCAAGAGCGGCAAGCCTTACACTCACCACCGGAATTTCTTGAGTTTGTCTGACATAAAGTCTCACTCCAGAAGGCAAGACTTCCTCAGTAGTTTCTACTGTTTTTGCATTTTTAAGAGCTTTTATTTTTTTTGCTTTTTTTGCACTCAGTTCTTGTGTGCCACTTTTGATTTTTAAATCTTTATAAAACTTGCGGTACTTTTTAATCCAATCTTTGGCGGCATCATTCAGGATCTCTTCTTTGTTTTCACTCAAAATGGAAAGGCTTAATTTTTCAGGCACAAGGTACTTTTTAAATGCCTTGTAAACTTCCTTCACCGAAAGCTCTGAAACGGTGTCCAAATATTTTTTGCTGAACTCTGGGTCTTTAAAGTTATATTCGTAATAGCCAATCTTGCGTGATATACCGTCCACGGTTTCGTAAGGGTATATTTCATCGGAACGCAAGGAGGCTTTGCTCACCTCAATAATTTCTTTGTCCCACTCACCAGAGAAAAACACCTCAAACACAGGAATCAGTTCTTCTAAAGCCTCATTGATTTTTTCTTTATCCACCGACAAAGAGATATTAAAAAAGCCTTTGTCTTTGCTGGCAAACATTGAGCTGTAGGCGTATCTCACCACCTCTTTCTCTAATCGAAGTATTTTATTAAATAATGATGATTCACTTTGCCCTAAAACCATAGCTAACATGTCAAGAGCGGCAATGTCTTTATGAGTGATTTTTGGAATTGGAAAGGACAAATTGATCATGTTCTGTTTAAAGTCTGTTTGCTTGACCTTGATGCGCGTTCTTTTTTGTTCTGGCTCTTTTTCGCGCACTACTTTTTTTAAGCGCCTCTTTGGAATGGGTTCAAAATATTTGCGCACCGACTTCTTAGCCTCTGTCATTTCAAAATCCCCTGAAATCACCAAGAACATATTTTCAGGCACATAACGTCTGTTGAAGTAATCTCTGATTTGCTCGTTAGAAACGTCAGAAATGTTTTTGGCATAACCAATAACTGGTATTCCGTAAGGGTGTTTTTTGTAAACCGTTGAAAACATCAAACGAGAGGCCTCGCGACTCGGATTATCTTGTGTTCGTTTGATTTCTTCTAAAACCACTTCACGTTCATTGTCGACCTCAGTGGCATCAAAGGTAGGGTAGCCCAACATTTCTGATAACACCTCTAACCCCACCTCAAACTCATCTTTGTGTTGAGTGACGTGAAAGACCGTTTCATCAAATGAAGTGTAGGCGTTTAACTGTCCACCAGAACCTTCAATTTTTTTAGCAGCATCACCCACATTGAGATTTTTACTGCCCTTAAAGACCAAATGCTCTATGAAATGGCTCAAGCCTTCTTCGCCTTTTTTCTCGTCGGCACTTCCCGTTTTGACCCAAACACGTGTGGATACGACTGGGGCTTTGGTCGACTTAAACAAGAACACATCCATGCCATTTTTTAATTGCATTTTCTTTAACATAAAATAAAACCTCTTTTATGAGCTTTGGTTTATATATTCATATTCCATATTGTCTGCAGCGCTGTCATTACTGTGATTTTGCCACCTATGAGATCAACACAACCTTAGACCCTGACAGTTATTTTCAATTGCTAAAAACTGAAATCAAAAATCGCTATGAAAAAATTCCATACCGAAATTTAGCTTCCATTTATTTTGGTGGAGGCACTCCTAGCCTGGTGAAGCCTCAACTGATTATAGACTTAATCGAGCACCTTGCCAATTTAGGCTTTCAAATTTCTGAGCAAACGGAAGTGACCATTGAAATCAACCCAGGCACCACTTTTGAAAAAAACTTACCTGAATATTTAAACAGCCCCATCAATCGCTTCAGTGTTGGTGCACAAACTTTCAATGACACCTTACTTAAAGCCTGCGGCCGTAAACACGACGCAAGTGACACCAGCAAGACTTTAGCCTTGCTCAAAGACAATCAGTTAAACTTTTCCTTAGATATTCTTTATGGATTACCCAACCAAAGTCTAGAAGGCTTAACAAACGATGTTCGAACGGCCTTACAGTTTAACCCTAAACATGTGAGCCCCTACAACCTCACTTTGCCACAGTCTCATTTTTTACAAAAAGACCGCCCCACCGAAGACACTCAACTTGCTATGTTTAATGTGATCAAAACAGAGCTCGAAGACGCCGGTTTTTTACAATATGAAATCTCTAATTTTTCTTTGCCTGAGTTTGAATCGGTTCATAACAACCTCTACTGGTCAGATGAGCCTTACTGGGGAATTGGCTTAAGTGCTCATTCTTATTTTCCAGAGCACGGCTTAAGGTTCTGGAACCCCAAAGCCATGAATTCATACAAAAGAACCATAGACTCTGAGAACGGACAATTTTCACTGAATGATCTCCGAAAAGAAGTCCTTTTTAAAGACTCTTATGAATATTTAAAAAAACATGAAAATATGACTGACTTTTGCCACATTCAGCTCAGAAAAAGAGTGGGCATGGCGAAGGTCGCACTGCGCAAAAAGTTTGATTCTGACCTCGTTGAAATTATATTAGAAAGACTGAATTCACTGACTCAGGAAGACCTCATTGAAGAGTCAGAGACACATTGGCGCTTTACTGATAAAGGTTTAAATTTATCAAATTTAGTGTATGAAAAACTTTGTTTTACAGAAAGCGAACTAAAATAAAATCCCTGTCTAGGAGCTACAAACTTGGAAGAAGAAAATAAAAGTGAAACTACAGAATCAAGCAACGAAAACGAATCTACAGAAACTCCACAACCTCAAGATGAAAAATCAGAACTAGAACTCCTTCAAGAAGAAAACGGCAAACTCAAAAATGAATTTTTATACCTCAGAGCTGAGTTTGATAACTTTCGCAAAAACTCTATCAAAGAACGTTCTGACCTTATCAAGTACGGCCCTGAAAGATTAGCAAACGCTTTGCTAAACGTTGCCGACATCTTTGATAAAGCCCTTTCAGAAAAAATCGATGGAGACAACATTGATGGTTTTGTAGATGGCATAAAAATGACGTCCACTGAATTTACCAATACTTTGGAAAATTTTGGAGTCAAAGCGGTGGAATCTGTCGGTGAAGCTTTTGATCCCAATTTGCATGAAGCCTTAGGTAGCGAAGAATCTTCAGACATTCCTGAAGGGCATATCGTTCAAGTTTTTAAAAAACCCTATAAGTTTCATGACAAAGTCATGCGCCACGGACAGGTCATCATTGCTAAAAAACCAAGTGAAGGCTCAAAAACTACAAACACTGATGATGGCGAAATTGTTGGATTTGAATAAGAACAAATAAAAAGGATTTTTTAAAAATGAGATTTTACAGCTTAGTTTGTACTTTATTAATCACTTTACTTTTAACCTCTTGTGCGACATCTACCAGAAAAAAAATGCCTCTCAACGCAACGGCTGTAGAAATCTCCACCTACCAGCAAGCTAAGACACTCATCCAGCAAGGAAAAGTCAAGGAAGGCTTCAAGCTTTTAAATATGCTTACCTCATCACCCAAGCAAAATGATGTGACCGATGATGCCTACTACTTAAAAGCAGAATACTTCTATAGTAAAAAAAACTATGTTGAAGCCTACCGCAACTACCTTCCTATTATTAAGTCTGAATACTATAGCCCAAAAGAAGCTGATGCCTATCTAAAATCTTCAAAGTGTTTGTATAAAAATGGTCAACCCGACGAAGCATTAAGTCTCATAAATACGGGTTTAAAAACGGCTCAAATGAACAGAGCCACTAAACTTCAAGCCTTTGAATTAAAAAGAATGATTGAAACCAATTCTGGTGATTATGTTCAGGCAATTAACTCTTTGTCATACATAGCTAATCAAAATAACAATATTGAACAAAAACAAACAGCCATTAAAAAAGCTAAAGACATTATTGAAAGTAAAATAAAACCTGAATACTTGAATCAAATCACAAAAAATGAAATTCAAAACACCGAGATTTCCGCTCTCACACACTTAAAAATCGCTAATTATTTCAAACAAACTGGCAACACTCGAGCTGCTGACACCTACTACCGTAAAGTCATACAAATTTCACCGGTCTCAACCTATGCAGAGATAGCTAAACAAAGCATTACCAACAAAGAAGTCACGACCAACTACCAGCCTCAAAGTGCTGACGTGAGCCCAAACACCATTGGTGTTATTCTTCCTCTCACGGGCAAACATAAACACATTGGTCAAAAAACGTTAAAAGGCATTCAACTTGCACTTGGTGTTTTTGGTGGGGCTCAAACTGATTTCAAACTAGCTATTTTTGATAGCAAATCCAATGTAGAAACAGCATCTCAAGGCGTAGATAAACTTGTAAATCAAGATAATGTTATTGCCATTATTGGTGGACTTCTAGGTAAAACATCTCAAGTGATTTCTAAAAAATGCAATGCGTACCGAGTGCCAAACATAAGTTTGTCACAAAAATCTAATCTCACTCAAATTGGTGATTATATTTTTAGAAACGCTCTTACCGGCAAATCACTAGTTAAAACGTTAGTAAAAACAGCTATGGAAAAACGTGGCATCAAAAAATTTGCGATTCTATATCCTAATGATAAATATGGAACAGAGTACGCCAATCTTTTTTGGGACGAAGTTCGCGCAAGAGGTGGTGAAATCACCTCAGCACAAAATTACCCACCTAATGAAACCGACTTTAAAACTAGTGTAAAAAAACTAGTCGGCACCTACTATATTGAAGATCGCAAAGATGAATATCAAAAGCTTTTAAATAGGTGGTACAGCAAAAATAAAGGAAAGCGAAAAAGCTCTCCTGATGACCTTCTTCCACCCGTCGTTGATTTTGATGGTCTCTTTATTCCTGACAGTACAAAAGCGCTTGGGCAGATTGCACCTATGCTGAATTACTATGACGTTCATGACATCACTTTGCTCGGCACAAACATCTGGAATCAAAAAGATCTGATTCGTCGAGGACAGCTTTTTGTAGAAGGTGCTCTTTTTGTGGAAGATAAGTCTATGTTTGAAAAAACGTTCACTCAAACTTCTTTTTACAAACAGTTTAATGAAACGTTCAGTGAGTCACCAAACTCGTTTTCAGCTCAAGCCTACGACTCGGCCAAACTTGTTGCTATGATCATTGAAAATGGCAGTCGGGATCGTGATTCACTCCGCGAGGAGCTGGCAGAGCTCAAATCTTTTACTGGTGCTCGAGGCAATGTTTTTATTAATCGTCAGCGTGAGATGATTAGCCCTCTTGTTGGGTTAACTATTCGTGATAAGAAAGTGATTGCCGTCGAATAGAGTTTCACCTCTCATCTGCCTGGTTTTTTGCTAGGTACCCAAAGCGCTGATCTATACCTTCACCGCACCCTCGGAACTCTGCGTGCGGTGAAGGTATAGATCAGCGCTTTTAGTTTTTTTTCTTTTTTTCGGCAGTTATTCGGTGAAGTTTACGTGTTTTAGTTATGAATTATTTGTGTATTGATTAGTGTTTTCAAATCTTTGTTTCTTCTATCTCATTGATTTTAGATGGGATTATAACGATTATAAAATAATTTAATATTAACCTCTTTTTTTTAAATGACATCATATATGACAAGGGCATGGGCTCTTTTTAACTTCGACAAGGATGGTTGGTATGAAAAGTGATATTACTAATAAGTGTAAAGATCTCCTATTAAGTAAGAAAGAGGAGCTTCTTAATCAAAGCCGTACGTGGCTAAAAGCCCTTTCTATTGATAAGCAAAAAGGGGATGAAATTGACCAATCTGAGTTTTTGCAAAATCAAAATAAAACCTTGTTATTACAGGAAAGAACTAAAAAATTACTCATTGAAATTGATGTCGCTTTAGAAAAGATTAAAAGTGATGAGTTTGGTATCTGTGAGTACACCGGACTTTCTATTAGCTCATCTCGACTATTGGCGATACCTTGGACTCGACTTAGTATTGAAGGCGCTGAGACAATAGACCAAATACGTAGAAAATTTAAACAACACAGACCTAGCTAAAGTTTAATTCTTTCATAATACAAATTAATACTTCAAGCTCTCCGCTTATAAACCGAAGAGGTTTGTAAGAGACAACAGAACGTCATTATGGAGGGCTACTAGTGACGAATGAAAACAAAATACCAGAATCATTGCCGATGTTGCCTGTGCGCGATATTGTTATCTTTCCATACATGATCTTGCCTTTGTACGTAGGCAGAGAGAATTCCATCAAGGCCGTCGAGACAGCACTCGCTAACAATCGAATGATCTTTTTAGCTTCCCAACAAGAAGTCACTGAAGAAAATCCGAGTCCTGATACCATCTACAAAACTGGAACTGTCGCCATGATTATGCGCATGCGCAAGTTATCTGATGGTCGTATTAAGATTTTAATTCAAGGCTTATCAAAAGCAAAAATTGATGAGTTCAAACAAGTGGAACCTTACTTTGAAGCTAAGATCACAAAAATAGAAACGGACGAAACCAAGTACTCAGAAGAAGAGCTTGCTGAAACTATCAAAAACGTAAAGTCCAAACTTGAAAAAGTCATTGCCCTTGGAAAATTAATTTCACCAGATATTTTATTAGTTCTTGAAGACATCAAAGAACCTGGTCGTCTCGCCGATTTAATTGCCGGTAATTTAAATTTAAAAATTTCAGATTCACAAAAAGTTTTAGAAACAGATGACCCTAAAGAACGTTTAATATTAATTGATGAACTCTTACAAGATGAACTTGAGCTCTTACAAGTTCAATCAAAAATCAACAGCACCGCTAAAGATGAAATGTCAAAATCGCAAAGAGAATACTTTTTAAGAGAGCAAATGAAAGCCATTAAAAATGAACTTGGCGAAAATGACTCTAAGAGTGAAGAGCACGACGAGTTAAGAAACAAAATTAAAAACTGCGGCATGCCTGAAGAGGTTGAGGCCGAAGCCATCAAACAACTTAATCGTTTAGAAAGAATGCACCCAGATGCCAGTGAAGCCTCTATGGTAAGAACATATTTAGACTGGATGATTTGTTTGCCATGGAACGTCAGTACAGAAGATGTTTTAGACCTTAAAAAATCTAAAGAAATTTTAGATGATGATCATTATGACTTAGAAAAAGCTAAGAATCGTATTTTAGAATTTTTAGCTGTTAGAAAGCTCAACGATAATAAACTTTCAGGACCTATCTTATGTTTTGCAGGGCCTCCCGGTGTTGGTAAAACATCACTTGGGAAAAGTATTGCTAAAGCCATGGGCCGTAAGTACTTCCGCATTTCGTTAGGTGGGGTTAAAGACGAAGCTGAGATTCGCGGACACAGACGCACTTATGTTGGTGCTATGCCAGGAAAAATTGTACAGTCTTTAAAACAAGTTAAATCTAACAATGCTGTTATCGTTCTTGATGAGATAGATAAATTAGGCTCTGACTTTAGAGGGGACCCAAGTGCCGCCATGCTAGAAGTTCTAGACCCTGAACAAAACTCTACATTTAGAGACAACTATTTAAATGTTGATTTTGATTTAAGTAACATTTTGTTTTTAGCAACTGCCAACGTTTTAGAAAACATCCCTGCAGCTCTTAGAGATCGAATGGAAATCATCAATATTTCTGGTTACACAGACAATGACAAAGTCATTATCGCCCAGAAACATTTAGTGAGAGAGCAAATCAAAGTGAACGGTTTGAGATCAGATCAAATCACTTTTACTGAAGAGGGTTTGCAGTACTTAATTTCTCATTACACACGAGAAGCTGGATTAAGAAACTTAAAGCGTGAAATTGGTTCAGTCTGCAGAAAAATTGCAAAGAACATTGTGATGGAAGAAGGTACATCTTATACCGTCACACCTGAATTAGTATCACAACTCTTAGGTGCACCAAGATTCTTAAAAGAAGAAGCGCTTAAAGAAAATCAAGTGGGCATTACGACTGGCCTAGCTTGGACACAAGCGGGTGGTCAGATACTTTATGTTGAAGCCATTAAAATGCAAGGGAAGGGTGGTTTAATCTTAACCGGTCAGTTGGGCGATGTGATGAAAGAATCTGCTCGTGCAGCTATGTCTTATGCTAAAGCCAACGCAAAAAGCTTAGGTATTCCTGAAAACTGGTTTGAAAATAATGAAATTCACATCCATTTACCGGCAGGAGCGATTCCTAAAGATGGTCCATCTGCAGGTGTTACGATGTCGACATCATTGATCTCATTAATGACAGACACACCAATTAGAAAAGATGTATGTATGACTGGTGAAGTGACTTTAACAGGACGAGTTTTACCAGTCGGTGGAATTAAAGAAAAAGTTTTAGCGGCACTCAGCCACGGTGTAAAAACAGTGATCTTACCAATAGCCAACAAAAAAGACATCGAAGACATTCCTGAACACTTCAAAGATGGAATGAACTTTGTCTTCGCCGAAAACTTAGACGAAGTGATCGCCGTAGCATTTGATAAAACTAATCAAAAAGACAACAACCAAAAGAAAAAAGGCAGAAAGAAAAAAGACGTTTCTGCCGCAGCATAATTTTAAAAACCTAAAAAGCTTATTTACAACTGATAAATAAGCTTCAAAATTCTTTGATAAATTAAATCTTATCTCAAATTATCATTTTGTGTTAAAACATTGTCTTTTATCGTAAAGACATCCCTAGCAGAGCAACGCCATCCTCAGCTTTAGTGAAGGACCTCAACATAAAATCCTAATTTTTTCGATACGCCCTTTGCTAACGCTCAGGATGACAGGACAAAATATTCTATTTACTGACTATAAACTTACAGTCTCATCGTTATCATATGTGACAGTTTCTATGCACGTGTATGTGAAAGTATCTAAACCCATATCCATTTTACAACCTTCAGAATTCAATTTATTGAACTCTTCATTAGTCATCTCATCAATGAGACCCTTACAAGTCACAACTACTTTATCAAAACCTAATGGTTCTTCGATACAAGTGGTGTTGCTTTCGCTGGCTAAAACACTTTGCCAAAAAAATAAAGTAAGTGCACAAATGATTATTTTTTGAAACATTGATTATCCTCCCGTATGCTTATTGAGTTCTATCAATATTCCAAACAGGGTAATTTTGTAGGAAAAACGAACAAAGCGTAGTTTTTACATTTGTATAAAATTATTTTATATAGAACTTTTTATATTTACTTAGGTACCTAGTAACACTTATAGGCTATGCCGGTAGATGAAGTACCAGTTTCTGAAAACTCTTCGACTTTTAAGTAGTTTGCGCCCTTGCTCATCGCTGTCTGTTTGAGGTCATCAAGTGCGTCTTGCTGAGTGCCCGTTACAGACATAGTTGTTCCTCTCAATAAACCTAATTCTTCACAATTACCCATAGGAAGCTCGCGACTCACAGTGAGTTCATCTGACTTCATGATAGCACTGGGAGTTTTATAAGTAGAACCACAACTTATAAGTAAGGTTGTTATGGTTAGTAGAAATAAGTTTTTATAAATCGTCTTCAAGCCAATCATTTGCCAATTCTATCGCTGGTGTTGGTATATATTCAAGTTCTATTGGTTCTGGCTGTATGGATTCAATCACATCATGAGCAGAGCTTTGTGGCTCTTGTAAATGATCGTCTTTATCAAATGCTTTATAACCCTCAACTTGTTGCTCAAGAGCGTGCACTAACATTTTCAAGTCTGTGATCTCATCTTTAAGAACTAAGATCTGCTCTTCTTTTTCTTTTAAGTTTAAGGTGTAAGCATTTTTCAGCTCAGTGACCATAAATAAAACCTCTGGTGAAATTTCATTTTTTATATCTGACGAGTTTACAGGCGGCATAGCTTCTGATTTCATCGCAATGTCATCCTCTTGGCTACTAAAATTTTGTGGGGGGGCGGTCGTAGCTTTGGGGGTCAATTGGTGATGAGTTAAGTCACCTTGCGTATTATTTAACCTGTGGTCACTTAACGGTAGATTCTCTAAGTAGTATTTGCCGTCTTCATAGACACAATTGACCTTCTTAGATTTAATTCTTCGACGCAACGTGGAAACACTCACTTTATATGAATTTGAATACTCAGATAATGTTAACCACTTATTATTTTGCACCTAATTCTCCCATTAAATGACTATGCTTAAATTAGCATAGTCAAAAATATTGTAAAGTGAACTACTCAAACTCTAGACTCAAGGCCTAACCATATGGGTTAAAATACCTATAAATACAGTATTTCGTCTAGTCCAGAGAAATCTGCATAGGCATTCTACATTTCTGTGGACAATGAATATTCTCTCATTCTTATGAATGCCTATTCAAAATTAGAGATTCTTAAAAAAACTGTCCTAATGCCCTTTTGACCACTTTGACTAGTCAAACACATCTGGCTAGCCAAGATATGTAAATGTTTAAAATTACTTATTTTGTACTGAATAGTCATCGTGACACGCAATGTGTTTGTTCTTACGGCTGAATCAGTTACTATATTTGAGATGAAGCTCAGCGAGTACAAATCACCAGCATTAGTCTGCAGCGGAGGCGGTATAAAAGCAGCTGCCTTTCATATTGGGGTTAGCCTTGCCCTCAAAGAGCTTGGCTTTAATTTTGCCGGTGGCTCCAAAAATTATGTGAAATCTAACTATGAAAAAACAGACCCCCTGACATTTAAGACCTATGTTGGTTCCAGTGCAGGCTCTGTGGTTTGTAGCTTTCTTGCAGCCGGTTATAGCATTGAAGCCATCATTGAAGCATTCACACAAGGCAATGGGATAGAGGGCTTCAATACCCAAAGTGAAGACTCAAACCTCAAGCCTATCAGCTATAAAGATATTTTCTCGGTGAACCTTAATGCCTCGCCACTTAAAATTTTTAAAAGTGTCTTTAAAAAAGGCATAAATATTAAAGGTGGATTTGAAGTTTTACTCAAAAAAAACCTCAAATACAGTGGTTTTTTTTCGACTCAAAATTTAGAACGCTACTTCAGAGAACACGTTTTAACAGATGTGAATCAATTTGAAGACTTAGGGGTGAACCTTTATATCGTAGCCACTCAGCTCAACCATTCACGCAAAGTGATCTTTGGCCCTCATAAAAAGTTTAGCCAAAATGAAAGATCACAAAAAGCAGGCTATGCTAAAATTAGTGAAGCTGTGGCGGCCTCAACAAGTTTGCCACCAGTGTTTTCACCTTTTGGTATCGAGAATGAACGCGGAGATATGGTTTATTTTTTTGATGGTGAAATCCGTGACACTCTTTCTACTCATGTGGCCGCTGACTCTGGATCTGACTTAATTATCTCGTCTTATTCCATTCAGCCATATCACTACAACGAAGAAATGGGCTCACTGCACGAATACGGAATCCCCGTCATTATCAACCAAGCTTTGTATCAATGTGTTCAGCAAAAAATTGATGCCCACCGCAAAAACAGACAAAACATCAAAGATGTGATCAACACGGTGGATGGTTACCTAAAAGAAATCAACTTAGATAAAGAACACCGAGAAAAACTTATAGAAATTATTATTAAAAAAACCAAACACAAACACGATGTTGAGTTCATATACATCCACCCAAGCCCTGAAGACTACGAAATGTTTTTCGCCGATCACTTCAGCCTCAACCCAGACATTCTCAATGCCATAGTAAAAACAGGTTTCCGTTCGGCCATGAACAAACTACGCCACTATAAAATTTAAACTTATTCGCTCTTTATTGGCAAAATGAAAAGTGAACAGCGCAAAACTGTTTATTTCTTTAGTTAAAAGAGAAGATTTTAAAAATTATCACCGTATGGACATCTTGAGTCTAACTCAATAATCCTAAACAAATCCTATCGTCCTGAGCAGAGCGAAAGACCTATCGCATAATTTGGAATTGTTTGTTTAGGTCCTTTACTTCGCCCAGGATGACATAGCTTCTCTCAAGAAGATAATACTTACTTCAAAATGACAGTAATTTGATGAGCTAAGGAACTCTTAGTATTTTAAAACAACACCATCGTTGATTTTAAGACATACAAGTAAAGCTTGTTGGCAAAGATACCAAAGATCACTAATAAGCTAGCGCATGAAATCACTGCCATCATAGAAAATCTCTTCTCTCTAAAGTTAATAGTTTCCGTTAACTTTGATGGCATGTCTGCAAAGTACATATTCACAATTGGTCGTAGATAGTAATAAACACTGATCACTGAACCGACAACAGCCCAAATACTTAACCAAATAAAACCTTGTTGCAATGACGCTGAAATCACAAAGAACTTAGAGAAAAAGCCCATCAACGGCGGTATGCCTGCCAAGCTTAAAAGCGTGATCGTAAGAGCTGCAGCTAACCACGGATGGTTGTAGCCCATGCCTTTTAAGTCATCCACGCTCAATATGGTGTTATGTCTTTTTTCTAAAATATTTACTATTCCAAAACTAGCCAACGTCATAAAAGCATAAGCAGTTAGGTAAAATAACATCGCAGTAACACCTGCAGCAGAATCTGTGCTCACCCCTGCTGCTAATAAACCCAACAAGGCATAACCTGTGTGTGCCACACCAGAATAAGCAAGAAGACGTTTTAAATTACTTTGAATAATCGCCGCAAAATTACCAACTAAAATTGTTAAAGCGGCTAACCACTCAAGGCTATTTAAAATTACAATTGAGTCTTCGTTGATTAAAAATTGCGTGCCAAACCACCTTAACAAAGCATAGAAGCTAACAATCTTCACACCCGTTGCCATGAAATTAGTGATCGCTGTCGGAGAGCCTTGATAAACATCAGGAGTCCAAGAGAAAAATGGGAACGCAGCCACTTTAAAAAATAAACCTAAGGTCACCATCAGGCTTCCAATCAGAAAGATACGACTTGTAGAAATCAACTCTGGAGCTACACCAGCAATTTCTTGCAAGTAAGTAGAACCTACTGAACCATAGATAAAAGAAATCCCATACAAGAAAATCGCAGACGCTAAACTTCCCAAAACAAAGTACTTAAGAGCACTTTCCTTAGATAGCCTCTCTTCGTAGGTTAACGTGATGGCCATATAAATACACAGTGACATCACCTCAATACCAATGAATAAAACGATCAAATCATTGGCCCACAAAACCACTAGCATTCCAAGTGTGGAGTTCATTATTAAAAACAAAAGCTCAGAGAATAAATTACGATCTGTGAACGAGCTCTCTTTAGCATAAATTACTGAAAATGCAGCCGTGATCAAAACCACTAGGCTTGCAAAAGTGGCCGAAGAGTCTACTTTCAAAGCATTTGAAAAAACATAAGAATTGGTTTTTTCCATTAGCAATACCAAACCAAATGAAATTAAAATGCCTGTAAGAGCATATAAAACTGAACCAGCATGATTTATTTCTCTGTTGTTGCTAAACACTTTAGTTAACAAAGGTGGTAAACTAAAAATAAATAAAGTTATCAGTGGTAGTATTAAAACTAAATCTTGAATGCCAATATTAATATTCATTGATCTTCCGCCTTGTTCACAAACGCAAACTGATTCTTATCCTGAGTTATCGTTTTATTTTCGTAGGTTAAATAGTAGTTATCTTTGTTGTTCATTAAATGGTTGATGCTCTTTTCAGACCACTTTAAAAAATGTCCTGGCAGCAAGCCCATCCAGAAAACTAGAACTACTAAAGGTGCCAGTACTGCTACTTCACGTTTGTTGATCTCTAGTTTGTCTCTGTACTTTTCAACCAGCTCTCCATCAGTTCCAAAAAACACTTTCTTAACCATCCACAACATATAAGTGGCGCCAAGAACAACACCCAATGCTGCAAGAGCCGCCAACACTTTGTTGGCCTGGAAGGCTCCCATCAAAATTAAGAATTCACCGATAAAACCATTGGTCATTGGCACTGCAATACTTGAAAAAGTAATAATCATAAAAATAATCGTGAACCAAGGAGCGGCTTTGGCAAGACCACCGTACTTACTGATTTCACGGTTGTGTGTTCTTTCATAGATAATACCCACTAATAGGAACAAAGCCCCAGTGCTAACACCGTGGTTGAGCATTTGATACAAACCACCTGTCACTCCGTAATGGTTCAAAGCAAACAAACCCAATACTACATACCCCATATGAGACACAGACGAGTAAGCGACAAGCTTTTTTATGTCTGGCTGAACCATAGCCACTAAGGCACCGTAAATAATTCCTATCACAGCAAGCAACATCATTAACCAAGCCCAGTAAGCCGTTGCCTCTGGAAACAAAGGAAGCACAAGCCTTAAGAAGCCATAAGTTCCCATCTTCAACATAACACCGGCTAAAATGACAGAGCCCGCAGTTGGAGCTTCAGTGTGCGCATCTGGTAACCATGTGTGCACTGGAAACATTGGGCACTTAATGGCGAAAGCCAAGCAAAAAGCGAAGAACAATAAGGTTTGTGAGTTAATTAGTGTGTTACCGACAAAAGGAATGTCTAATTTATAGAAGTCCAAAATACTTGCACTCATCGCACCACCTTCAAGAGTGGTGGTCATGACCATTAAGGTGATGATCGCTAAAAGCATAAATACTGAACCAAACATAGTGTATATAAAGAACTTGATTGATGCGTAGATTTTTCTAGGACCACCCCAAAGACCAATTAAAAAGTACATTGGAATTAGTGCTGCTTCAAAAAATACGTAAAACAAAACGGCATCCATCGCTAAAAACGTTCCCAACAAAGTGGTTTCCATCGCTAAGATACTTGCAAAAAATATTTTTTGTTTTTCTTTAACCGCGGTCCAACTTCCTAAGATCGTAATTGGAGTTAAAAAGGTGGTTAGAATTACAAGCCACAGAGAAATACCATCAATACCGACAAAATAATTAATACCAAATGCCTGCACCCAACTGTACTTCTCGACCATTTGCAAACTGGCTGTGCCAATGTCAAAATCTCTCAATATCCTTAGGCTTAAAATAAAGACAGAGCTTGAAAAGCCAAGGGCGTACCATTTGGCGTTCTTTTCTTTTGCGAAAAACAAAATATACAGTGCAAAAAATAAGGGAATAAATATGACTAAAGAAAGCGTCCAACTGAACATGCTATCACCCCATCAAAATAAAAGTTAAAACTACGATCAAACCAAAAGACATGTACATTGCATATCTTTGAATATTTCCATTTTGTAACTCGCGAATGCCGCGACCACATCCAGTGGCAAAGTCACTGGCCAAATGAGTGATCTTATCTATGAAGTTCACATCAATATAGAGCCACAAGCTTTTGCTAATATCGATCAACGGGTTAATGATGCCAGCAAAGTAAAACTCATCAATGAAATATTTATTCTTAGATTGGTTATGCAGTGGTGCGAGAGCTTTTGTGAACTTATCTGCAAGCCCATCTTTCATTACATACATAAAGTAAGCGAGTAGAGAAGAACCAATCACAACGGCCATGCTCAAAGTCATACCCATGATCTCATCAGCCATATTCACTTCACCCAAGTTGATACTTTCAACCGCAGGTTTTAACCAATACTTGAGAACATTTGGAATGTGTCCTGGTAAAAATTCTGAAATTACATGCGGAATTCCAATCCAACCACCAACAAAAGACAACACTCCTAAAACTATTAAAGGAATGGTCATCGACTTTGGCGACTCATGTGGATGCACATCTTTAGGCACACGGCTTTTGCCCCAAAAAGTCAGAGCCATTAAACGTGTCATATAAAATGCTGTCATTCCAGCAGTAACTACCCCGAGGATCCATAAGATCTTGCTTCCTGCAGGGCTTGCATAGGTGTACCAAAGGATTTCATCCTTACTAAAGAACCCAGCCAGAGGTGGAATACCAATGATGGCAAGCCAGCCAAGAACAAAGGTAAAGTGGGTGATTGGCATATGTTTCTTGAGTCCACCCATTTTGCGAATGTCTTGCTCTTCATGCATAGCATGAATCACACTTCCTGAACCTAAGAACATAAGAGCCTTAAAAAAGGCATGAGTCATTAAATGAAATAAGGCTGGAACAAAAGCTCCGACACCCACTGCTAAAAACATATAACCCAGCTGTGAAACCGTTGAATAAGCCAAGACTTTTTTAATGTCATTCTGAGTGATACCAATGGTTGCTGCAAAAAAGGCAGTCAATGCACCAATGATGGCAATCAACATCATTACATCGGGGGCTAACATATAAAGACCGCTCATACGAATGATCAAATAAACCCCAGCTGTCACCATGGTCGCTGCGTGAATCAATGCCGACACAGGAGTTGGCCCGGCCATCGCATCAGGAAGCCATACATAAAGAGGAATCTGCGCAGATTTACCTGTTGCACCGATAAATAAAAACAAACAAGCTAAAGTAATTGGGCCTGTCCAACCAGACTCTGGCGTTGTAGGTAATAATGAATTGATCGCACTGAATTCAATAGTGCCAAAAGTTTGAAACACTAAAAATAAACCAAGTAAAAAAGCAGCATCACCGATTCTGTTAGTGATAAAGGCCTTCATACCAGCAGCCGCTTTTTCGACATCAGTGAACCAAAAACCAATCAATAAGTACGAACAAAGTCCAACACCTTCCCAACCCACAAATAATACAAGTAAGTTGTCACCGAGAACTAATAAAAGCATGTTGAATAAGAATAAGTTCAAATAGGCAAAATACTTAGAAGGCCTATTGTCGTGAGACATATAACCAATACTAAATAGATGAATCAATGTTCCCACACCGGTGATGATTAAAATCATCACGGCACTGATTGGGTCCAATAAAAAGGACGCATTGGCTTTAAAATCGCCGATGTTGATCCAATCAAAAAAGTGCACACTCATCGCACGAGCGGAAGGCTCAAGGCCGACCAACTTGATCACCAAAAAGACGGCGGTTAAAAATGATAAGAACACTGCCGAAGTGGCAACCGTACCAGCCAGCTTATAGTTCTTGCTTTTAAAACGAAGTCCGTTAAATAAAAATCCAAGTAACGGAAACGTAAATAATAGAATAAAAGCTATTTTAATATCCATCTTCACTAACCCTTTAGTTGCTCAAAAAACTCAATGTTCACTTCTTTAAATCGCTTGAATATAGTCACGGCAATGGCAAGACCAACTCCAGCTTCAGCCGCTGCAATGGTCATGACAAAAAAGACCATGATCTGCCCATTGATATTTTGAGTGAAGTGACTGAAGGTCACAAAAGACAAGTTCACTGCGTTTAACATTAACTCGATACTCATTAAAATAACCAAAACGTTTCTACGCCTTAGAACACCTACCATTCCAATGCAAAACAATATGGCCGACAAACCTAGGTAATGATTGATACCAACAGGGCTTAGAAAAAAATCACCCAACATATTTAAACTATTCATGTGTGCCTCCTTTGATGCGCGACACAGCCACGGCACCGACGGCAATCAATAAAAGCAGTAAGCCCAAAAGTTCAAAGGCAAAAATGTAGTCCGTATAAAGTAAGATCGCGAGCTCTTTAGTAGATGTGTCCGCAACTGCTTGAGGAGTGTTCGTATTAGCTAACGGCAGCATGCCCTTTGACAACATGATTGAAGCAAAGATCAAACCGCATAACCAACCAGCTGATCCCACCTTAATGAAGTTGGCAAACTTTCCTTTGGAAAAACTGTTCTTTTCTTTTTTCAGGTCGAACATCATCATGACCATAACGAATAGAACCATCACGGCCCCGGCATAAACAATGAGCTGCACCCCTGCGATGAAAAAGGCTTTCAATAAGAAGTAGACAAACGCTAAAGTCACCATAGTTATAGCTAAGTAGAGTGCTGAATAAATCGGGTTATCTGAAATTACAACGGCCAAGGCAAAAAAGACAATTATGGTGGCCAAGCCATAAAATAATAAAATTGATACGTCCATTCATTAACTCCAGTTCGTTCTCATTATATAGATAACAATTGCGGTGATGATCGTGTTTGCAAGAGCCCAAGGAAGCATGGTCTTCCAACCGAGATCCATCAACTGATCGTAGCGGAAGCGTGGTATTGTCCAGCGAACCCAAATAAAGACCCATAAGAAAAATAGAATTTTAGCAAACATGGATACATGAAATAAAAAGGCCGTAGCAATAGCTGCCTTATTAGCACTCAAACCCCAACCTAAAAAGGTCTCTCTCACGCTATCAGGTGATAAAAACGGAATGTCATAACCACCAAAGTAAAACACAGCCATCAGTGCCGAGGCGGCCATCATATGCCCGTACTCACCGATGTAAAACATATTCATTTTTAAGCCACTGTACTCAGTGTGGTAACCAGCTACGAGCTCGGCTTCGGCCTCTGGCAAGTCAAAAGGAGTTCTATTGGTTTCTGCAAACACCGCAGTGAAAAATAATATGGCACCTAAAGGTTGATAAAAAATTCCCCAGTTAGGTAAAAATGGAACCGACACTTCTTTGCCTAACAACATAAAAGTAAGTGGGCCCTGTTGGGCATCGATCATGGTGGCGAAATCAAACGTTCCGTAAAGCAACAAGATACCAACAATAGATAAACCAAGTGCCAATTCATAACTGATCATTTGCGCGCAAGATCTTAAAGCTCCCAACAAAGAGTACTTATTGTTTGAAGACCAACCGGCCATTAGCATGGAGTAGGCACCCAAAGATGAAATCCCTAAAACAAAAACAATACCAATGCCCACTTCAAAACTTTGGAAAGCAAAGCGGTATGGGCCAAAAGTGCTGCCGAACATTTCAAATTGCTCAATGTTAATTGGCAATGAAAGTGGAATCGCACCAAAAGCGATCGCAGCAGGCACAAGTGAAACAACGGGTGCTGCATAAAACAAAAAGCGCTTGGTTTTTTCTGGGACGAACTCTTCTTTGAAAATAAACTTTACGGCATCCGCTAAAAGTTGCGTCAAACCTAAGGGCCCAACACGGTTAGGACCTAGGCGGTTTTGAATGAAAGCCGACCCACGTCGCTCTACCCAAACTAACAACGGCACTAATTGCACCATCATTACAAAGATGATTATCATTTTTACTAAGTTAACAGAGACTTCAAATAAATCAGCACCCATAGATCAATCCCACTCCAAAGCTTTGGACTTTATTTCCCAAATCAAACCAATAATAAAAATCAATAAGAAAACACCCATTGCGCCTAAGATGTAAAGGCCGTGTCCTTCTTTAATAAAATCACCGTAAGCAAGGGCCCACGGATACATAAAAATAATTTCAATATCAAAAAGAATAAACAGGATAGCGGTGAGATAATAACGAACAGAGATTTTTGAGTGCCCTGTTGTTTGAACATCGATACCACATTCGTAAGTTGAGTTTTTTGCTGAAGAGTTTTTTGGTTTCGGACCCACCAAAGAAACTAAAAAAAGTAAGCCCGCACCAAACAACAATACAAAAATTGTTAGGGCTATAATAGGAACCAAGCTGTTCATAACGACCTCTTAAACCACGTATAATTTGAGTTAATATCTTATACCCCTAAGATTTTTAAAGATCTATGATCCTATCTATTTACTGCCTCGCGAAATATCTCTGAGCACGCCCCTTTTTTTTGAAAAAATTAAAGGATTAAATCACACAATAAAACTCGTTATGTGCCTTGAAGTTCCTTGCAAATTTTTCAGAGTCTGAGGTTTTTTTAGTGAGTGTGTAACAAGCTTATTTTGTTACCTTTATTATTGGTTGGATTTATTTTTCAGTTGTTTCTAAAAGCCTCTTTAGCTTCTTAAATACATAATATCATTGAATTAAATGCCGTTTACTTGTGCCTAATTTTTTGATTTTTTAAACGGCTTTATGCTACTTGATATTCTATATGTCCACTTCCACTTGAACTTTTAGAGTTAGTTTAAACTCAAAAAAAACCAATCACTGAATGGGAGTTCATTTCAGCTTTTAGAAAACATAATTAGCTAAAATTAAAACCCTTCTTATTTTATCATCTTCTTGAGGTTATCTTCTTCCTCATATATCAAGCATAATGAGTTGAATCTTTGAACGTGGCTATATACCAAAATGAATTTTAATACAGATATAAATCAGTTTTTAAACAAGCTTAGCACAAATAATAAGCAAAATTTTGATGTTGTCGGCGTTGATAACTTATTCTCATGTGCTTATCTTTTGAGCGAGTTTTTAAAAAGATCATCGAAGTCACCTTTGGTAGTTGTGCCTAATGAAAAGAGTTTTTTGGAACTTAAAAACTGCCTGCAGTTTTTAGATAGCACTTTAAAAGTTAACTACTTACCTAGCTTTGGCGCTCAGATGTATTCAGAGTTAACGCCACCTGTCGATACCGTTTACAAACGACTTCATTGGATTGCAAACACGCAAAAGATGACGGACTACAAAGATAGTTTATTGGTTGCCACTCCTCAAGCTCTCCTGCAAAGAACTCTTCCTCAAACTGTCTTTTATGAAAACAGCTTTGATTTAACTAAAGGTGAAGAGCTGCCAGAGAGCATATCTAAATCTTTGCTTAGAAAAGGGTATAACCAAACACCTCTTGTTGAAGATCCAGGAACATTTGCCTTAAGAGGAGGCATTTTAGATATCTTCTCGCCAGCCTACGAACAGCCTTTGCGCTTAGAGCTTTTTGGCGACACTATTGAATCGATTAAGTATTTTAATCCTAACTCTGGTCGCTCCAATGAAGAACTCAATCACTGCACTATCATTCCAGCCAAAGAAACTCTGTTAACGGATGAAAACAGACAACTGTTAGTCAAACAAATCAAAGACTCTGCACTAGAGCGAAGCTTTGATGATCAAGATGTCAGTGAGATTCAACAAGACATTGTTCATTGGAAGTACTTTTTGGGTTGTGAATACTTTCCTAACTATTTTTATAAAGAGACTTGTTACACCTATGAATACTTAACGTCTGACACGGTAGTTTTTCATTACAACAAACAATTGCAATTGAACAACTTTGACAAACTCGTTTCATCATTAAAAGAGCATGAAAAGTACAATAAAAATTTATCGGTGCTCTTGCCGGCTCATGTTGAACTCTACAACACTGAGTTTGACAGTTTAAACCTTGTGGGCGGTAGCTCCGTAAGCCTTGCACCTATACTTATGGGCGAAGTGAATGAAGACACTTTAGTGAACTTTTCTAGCAACACGCTGAATGAATTCACCAATCAGTGCAAAAGCTTAAGCCTGACTGAAACGGGCAGTTACTTAAAAGAAAAAATTGCTAAATGGAAACAGCAAGACAAAACTTTATTCTTTGCCTCACAATCAGAAAGCAACATCAAAAAATTTCAATTGTTATGTGAAGACAATGATTTGCAGTTTGAAGAGATTGAAAGCCTTGCCGATCACAATATTGAAAATGAAGTTGTGAAACAAAATAAAAATAGTAACTACATAACTCTTATAAAAAAAGACTGCCCTTACTCGGTTGAATTTAAATATCAAAACATTGTTTATATCACTCTAGAAAATATCTTTGGCAAAGAAAACCACAGCAAAAGAAACAAACAAAAAAAGAACAGTTTTAAAAAAGCCAAAAGTTTACATTTTGCCGATTTAAAAATAAATGACTTTATTGTTCACCGCGATCACGGGGTGGGAGTTTATAAAGGCCTCACCATAATGAAGCTCGGTGAGATAGAGGCTGAGTACTTACAACTGGAATACAAAGACAAAGATAAGCTTTACCTACCCATATACCGCATTGGTCAAATTCAAAAATTTACCGGCGCGGGTAAAGATCGACTGATCGACAAGCTCGGTGGAAAGTCGTTTGAAAAAGCCAAAATAAAAGTTAAAAGTAAGCTCAAAGACATTGCAGCCGACCTATTAAAACTCTACGCCGAAAGACAAGAACTCACTCGCCCGCCACTGCCTGAACCGGATCAAAATTTTAATAAGTTTGTTAAGCTCTTTCCCTTCACTGAAACCAATGACCAGCTCAACGCCGTCGAACAAATACTAAATGATCAAAGCTTAGATAAACCTATGGACCGATTGGTCTGCGGAGATGTGGGTTTTGGTAAAACAGAGGTCGCTATGCGAGCTGCTTTTCAGGCGGCCTACAACGGACAACAAGTGGCCGTCATTGCACCCACCACCATTTTAACGTTTCAACATTTCGAAACTTTTAAAAAACGTTTTCAGCCCTGGGACTTTGAAATTTGTTGTCTCAATCGCTTTGTCTCAACGGCACAAATAAAAAAGAACAAAGAGAGTATCAAATCTGGAAAAGCTAAAATTGTTATCGGCACCCACCGTTTGTTTAGCAAAGACATTGAATTTAATAATTTAGGTTTGTTAATCATCGATGAAGAGCAAAAGTTTGGAGTTAAACACAAAGAAAAAATCAGAACGCTTAAAAAGTCTGTGGACACACTCACCCTTTCGGCCACTCCAATTCCTAGAACTTTAAATATGAGCTTCTTAGGACTGCGTGATTTCAGTTTGATCACCACGCCGCCAGTAGACCGCTTACCGATACGAACCTTCTTGAGTAAGTACGACTTACAAACCATTCGCCGTGCTATTACCAATGAAATTGACCGTGGCGGACAGGTGTTTTTTCTACACAACCGAGTGAACAACATTGAAACCATTGCCAGTGAGTTGAGAGAAGAGCTACCAAGTGTGCGCTTTGCCATCGGCCACGGGCAAATGAAAGAAACTGACTTAGAAAAAGTGATGGTTTCTTTTTACGACAAAAAAGTGGATGTACTGATTTCAACAACTATCATTGAATCTGGTATGGATATCCCTAACGCCAATACTATCATTATTAATAACGCGCAAAACTTAGGGCTCAGTCAGTTGTATCAAATTCGCGGACGTGTGGGTCGTAGCACAAAGAGAGCTTACTGTTATTTGATGGTTCCACAAAAAAAGCCCATCGATAAAACGGCATTAGAGCGATTAAAAGTCATACAACAAAACACTGAACTTGGCAGTGGCATCACCATCGCCCAATACGATTTAGAACTTCGTGGGTCGGGTGACCTTTTAGGAGAGAGCCAAAGTGGTCACATCAATGCTGTCGGTTATGAGCTCTATATGGACCTTCTAAAAGAAGCCATTGCCGAACAAAAGGGTGAACCAGCAACTCACAATCAATTGGAACCAGAAATTAATTTACGCATTCCAAGCCTATTCCCAGATAAGTATATGTCGGACATTCGTTTACGCCTTTCGTATTACAAGCGTCTTTCAGACATCGATTCCATGTCTGAGATTGATGACATCGAAGATGAATTGCGTGAACAGTTTGGCAAACCTCCAGAACAAGTGCAAAACTTGTTAGGCATTATGCTTATTCGTTTTATGTGTAAAAAATTGTGCATTCAAGATTTGTCGGAGGCTAAAAAAGGAATTACTCTGAGTTTTACATCAGACACACCACTTTCGACCGAACAAGTTTTTCAGTTAGCACAACGAGCTGATGAAAAATACAAGCTCACTCCTGAAAGTAAATTATTAGTTCATATAAAAAATAAAACTTGGGAAAGAATTTTTGAGGAACTCACTTTTTTAGCGAAAAAGTGTGATGTCGATTTTTAATGCCAGACTCGTTTTAGGTCTGATAACTCTCTTTTTAAAAATGTTTAGTTAATAGATCCTATTTTGAATTTAAACGCACTACACTCTTGCAAAGTTCATAACGGCTATGAACTTAGCCCAGTATATTAGCGTGTAATGAGTTCTATGAGATTAAGAACCTTGTTTAAAGCATTTGAATTTATATCTAAATCACAAAACTTATGTTTATTTTCTTTCATGTTATTTTCAAAAACATGTAAAAAAGTATCCACCCAATGAAAGTCACTTGTACCTCGTTCAAAGTACCCTTTGAAGTATTCTAACGCATCTCTGTTTATAACTCTTTTTTTAGAAGTACTGGGAAGTCTATTCTCTACTAATGAAATAAAAGAGTAATGTTTATATACTTCAGTAGACAATTCTAAACGTTTAAGCCACTTATCATTTTTTAAATAATTAGATATTGAAAGAAATAATTAAGACTTACTTTCCTCGGCCATAAAAGATGCACTTAATTTAGTTTCATTTGATTGATTTATAAGCCATTTTGTAATTTTCCAACTATCTTCATTAATAGGTGATTGTATGTGACTTTCAAACTCTGCAATCACTTGGTCTTCTGATCGAGTTGGATATTCATTGCCATATTCTTAATACTTTGCTGCACATTCACTAAAGTCTTCTGCAACTAATGAAAAACAACCCAAAATGACAGTAACTAAAACTAAAAATTTCATATTCACTCACCTTTAAATTACGTCCTGAACTAATGATGCAATGTATAATTGACTATTTTCTGACTAACAACTTTTGATCGATCACTTGTAATTAATACAGCGCACTAAACAATCACGAGTAACTAAGTAATCAAAATCATTTGGTATTTTCAGGTGGTAAAGGTGCTTCCAGGTATTGAACCTTCTCATACTGTGCAAAGATTTAGAACCTGAAACCTAAAATTCGAGTTTTACACCAGCGCTATAATAAAGGCTGCTAAGGTCTGGATCTTTTTCGGCGGCTTCATCTATATCAACTAATGATGATGACATGTAATTAACTTCTGCAAATAAAAATGTGTTTTCAATACCACCATCTTGATATGCAACTCTTGCTGCAAGATCATCAATCCAATCGAGTTGAAACATGAGACCAGCTGTCATGTAGTAAGCCAAAAAGGAAGAACCGTCGACGGAGGTGAACTCAGACTCTTCAGAGTATTGTGAAGCATAAACACCTGCATGACCATAAGGAACTATATAAGGTTCACTAAATAGTGTGTCTAACTCAATGAATGCACCGATCTTTAATGGGATAAATGTTAGATCTGAAACGGCACCTGTCAAAGTGTTCGTTAGTTCTGATTTAAAGTAACCCAATGAGGTAAATAACCCTAATGACATCGCTGAAAAATTATATTTGAATGCTAGTTCTAAAGAGATTAGACCAATACTACTGGCATCTACTTCTTCGTATGTCACTGCTTGTTGATCTAGTACATAGTCGTTGGGCTGAAACAGACCATAGGATAAGCCCCATATCACACCCCAGTTTTTTCTTCTCGCACGATAAGGAACCATTTCCATCTTATTAGAGTTTGATGAAATAGGAATTATATTTCTTGGTTCTACTATGACTTTGTTACCATCATTGCCATTGGAAATATTCTCACTGGGCTTTAATATACCCTTAAATTCTTTTGGTTCTTGTAACTCATCTGAGGCTAGCTGTCTTTCGATAGCTTCAGTGTTTAACCCTTCTTCCTGGGCAACAGAATTATCTATTTTCTCAGTTTCTAGGATTTCTTTTTCAGCTTCGTCAAGTTGCTCTTCGAGAGCTTGCCTTTCTACTCCTTCGTTATTTATAAATACTGATTTATTTTGAACATCATTTTCAGAGGATTCCTCAAGAAAATCGTCGTCAAAATCTAAATCCTCATCGATAAACTCAGACTCAGTTTCTGCGTAAAGCAATGTTTCGAAGTGTGTTTGAATAACTATAAAAGAAAATAATAGAAGAAACTTAACGAAAAAAGTTTTATTCACTTCTTTATAATAAACAAATCCCTATTTATTCTCAAAATAAGGTCCTTAGATTATTACTTAAGACTCGTCCAGTTTAGACTTAGCTCCAAAATTGAATTCTACCCAATTACTTTGTCCTTATTTGTATATATTATTAAGGATGACAACAAATTTGATAAGGTGATCTATGAAATACATTTTAATCACACTGCTATTGATTTCAAACAGTGCTTTTTCAGCTGATAATGCCAAAGACATTTTAAATAAAATGACCTTAGAAGAAAAAGTGAAACAACTTTTTATCTTTAACGTTTACCAGAATAAATTTAATAAAACTTACGCCAACATTTTAAAAAAGCACCGACCGGGTTCTTATATATTATTTAGTAAGGACATTCCTTCGATAAAGTCTCTACACAATTTAACGTCTGGCTTGCACAATACTTATTTAAAAGCTGACGGTTTACCACCTTTAATAATGATTGATCAGGAAGGCGGGCATATTACTCGAATTCGTACCAAACCAAATCTGCCAAGCCCTCTTGCTGTGAGTATGTCCGGAGACCCCAGCCTTAGTTACTCTGCTGGCTCTGATGTGGCAAAGATCTTACAACTTCTCGGTATTAATATGAACCTCGCACCCGTTGTAGATCTTTCTGACCCCTTCATTAAGAATTTTATAGGTAACCGATCTTTTGGTAACGACCCTGACGATGTAGTTAAATTTGCAAGCACACAAGCCTTAGCTTTTGAAGAGCAATATATTATTCCAACTTTTAAACACTTTCCTGGCCATGGTGGTGTCATTCAAGATAGTCACAAAAAACTTCCAAAGAAATTATCTACTTTAGAAGAGCTCAGAGAGCATGACTTAAAACCATTTCAAGAGTTAATTAAACGACACCCTAACGCCTCAATCCTTATAGGCCACCTTGCCTTTCCAAACATCGACGCCAGTGGTATGCCTGCAACATTTTCTAAACTCCTGCTCACAGATCTTTTAAAGAAAGAGCTTGGTTTTAAAGGACTCATCATCACCGATGATTTACAAATGAAAGCTTTAAAAAGCTATGGTCGTTTACTCAATCGCTCCCGCCTCGCTTTTAATGCAGGCTCTGATTTACTTATGATAACTGGCAGTTATGGGCTCCAGCGCAAACTTATCAAGGGTTTTACAAAATTGGTTCAAACAAAAAAAGTGTCAATAGACCGAGTTGATGAATCTGTATTAAAGGTTATCAAAGCTAAACTCAGCCTGAAAGAAAATTTTTATAATAAGAAGAGAAGTTATAAACAGGTATTGGCTGAAATAAAAACACATGTGAAAAGTTTGAAAGGAAGCGCCGATAACATCATTAATAACAATTTAAAGAAAGATCTCAATGATGTGATTTCACAAATAAGTACTGACCTTAACGATTCAAAAAAAGTGAAAGTCTTCTCAGCCTACAAAAGTTTCTTTAACCAAATGAAAACAAAATTTCCAAAAAAGAGTTTCCAACATCATTACTTGAGTCGTAAGAGAGGCCTTAGCTCTAAAAAATTCTCAAGGGAAAAATCAAACGAGTTAAATATATACTATGCCACAGGATTGGGAACCCTACGTATGTTAAGACGACTCCCAAACAGTGTTAAACGTAACACCATAGTCATAAATTCTACTCATCCAGGAGCGTTACCCAACCAAAACCTTTACAAAAAAGTAGTGAACTTAAATACACCTTATTCATATTCTGGAAAGCTCTTTGCTACTATCTTGAAAGCAAAAGGCAAAATGGTTAAGTAAAATTAATTGAACTCAATGAAGCTTTAAATTCATATTGGTTTATAAATATTTTATACTTTAAATAATTTAGCAATTGGTCGTTTCATAATTCCAAAATCGAGGATTAATGAAGCGACGACTAGTTTGGGCGCCTATGATACGGTCACTAATGACTTTATTTAGTCGAATTAGTTAAATTCTATTTAAAAGATAATAGAACTTATTTTGTGATACTTAGGCGGGTGATGGCTCGCTTCATTTTGTTCATATATTTTGCGAGATCTTCGGCACCTAGATCTTTGAAATTATCTAGTTTGTCTTCTGAGTCTTTCAAAGCTTTTTCTGAACGGGCTTTATCGATCTCTGCTGAGCTTTCTGCTTTTTCAGCTAAGACTTCAATTTTGTTTGCATTGATTTCGCAATAGCCCCAGCTGATTGCAAAATTCTGATAGTCTGAACTTTCGGTTTCTTTATATTTTAAAACTCCAATGTCTAGTGTTGTAATGAGCGGTGAGTGACCGTCAAGAACAGTGAGCTCACCTCTGTGTGCAGGGACAACAACCTCACACACTTCTTTATCAACTAATAATTTTTTATTTGGAGTTACAATATTTAAAACCATTTTTTATCCTAAGCGAGTGTTTTAGCCTTCTCGATAGCCTCTTCAATAGTACCAACTAAGTAAAAAGCTTGTTCTGGTAAATCATCGTGATCACCATTAACGATTTGTTTAAAGCCTTTAATCGTATCTTTTATATCAACGTACTTACCTTTTAAGCCAGTGAACTGCTCAGCAACAAAGAACGGCTGTGATAAAAACTTCTCAACCTTACGCGCTCTTGCAACGATCAACTTATCATCTTCACTCAATTCATCCATACCTAAGATGGCAATGATGTCTTGAAGCTCTCTGTAACGTTGTAAGATCGACTGAACTTTTCGAGCCGTTTCATAGTGCTCTTCACCAACAACTTGTGGATCAAGAATACGAGACGTAGAAGTTAACGGGTGTACCGCTGGGTAAATTCCTTTGGCTGCAATGTCACGATCTAAGTTGGTTGTCGCATCTAAGTGAGTGAACGTAGTTGCTGGTGCTGGATCCGTGTAATCATCCGCCGGAACGTAAACCGCTTGCACAGAAGTGATTGAACCTTTCTTTGTAGACGTAATTCTTTCTTGGAGTGCACCCATTTCAGTAGCTAGTGTTGGCTGATAACCCACCGCTGATGGAATACGACCTAGTAGGGCAGACACCTCAGCACCTGCTTGAGTGAATCGGAAAATATTATCAACGAACAATAGAACGTCCTGACCTTCTCTGTCTCTGAAATACTCGGCCTGTGTCAAACCAGTCAAAGCAACACGAGCACGGGCTCCTGGAGGCTCGTTCATCTGACCGTACACAAGTGCTGTTTTTTCAATAACACCTGACTCTGTCATTTCACGATATAGATCGTTTCCTTCTCTTGTTCTTTCACCAACTCCAGCAAACACAGAATAACCACCGTGCTCTGTAGCGATGTTACGAATGAGTTCTTGAATTAAAACTGTTTTACCAACACCGGCACCACCAAAGAGACCAATCTTACCACCTTTTGCATAAGGAGCTAGAAGGTCAACAACCTTAATACCAGTCATTAACATTTCGGCTTGAGTTGTTAACTCGTCAAACTTTGGAGCGGCTCTATGGATAGACCATTTTTCTTTGGCTTCAATTGGACCTTTCTCATCAATTGGGTCACCAGTCACGTTCATGATACGACCAAGAACTTCTTTACCAACCGGAGTTGAAATTGTTGTTCCAGTGTTTGTCACATCCGTTCCTCTAACTAAACCTTCAGTTGAGTCCATGGCGATGGTTCTTACGACATTGTCGCCTAAGTGCTGAGCCACTTCTAAAACTAAGTTGTCTTTAGTGTCATTGATTGTAGTGTTTGTACACTTGAGTGCTGAATAAATTGGAGGGAGCTCTGAATTAAATTCCACGTCAACAACGGGCCCCAAAACTTGTTTGATTTTTCCTAATTCCATAATTTCTCCTAAACTATCCTTTTAAAGCTTCAGCACCACTACAAATCTCTGTTAACTCTGTAGTGATCGCAGCTTGTCTTAATTTATTATAAGTTAGCGTCAATGAACTGATCATTTCTTTTGCGTTGCTAGTGGCATTGTCCATCGCAGTCATTCTTGCCGCGTGCTCGGCAGCCACACTCTCTGATAAAATTCTATAAACCTGAACGGCGAAATGTTTTTTCAACAACACTTCAATGATGTCTTTTGCTTCGGGTTCAAAAATTAAATCTTTTGAAAATTTCTCTTCGCTACTTTCATCAAAAGCAGATTTATCAAGATCAATTGGTAAAATAGTTTCTACCGTCAACTCTTGAGTCAGAACTGATTTGAATTCGTTATAGATAAAACGAATCTCATCGTAGTCGCCATCAAGAAAGTATTTAATCAACTTGTCCGCAATGTCAGAAGACATTTCATAAGAGATGTCTTTTGCTAAGTTAAGTATGCTATCTAAACTTTCAACTTCTCTACGATTAAAATAATCCAAAGACCTTTTACCAATCAAAAGTAAATCCAACTGACTGAACTGATCTTTGTTTTCTTTTAAATAAGTTTCAGCATACTTGTTAATGCTCGTGTTAAAGCCACCACATAAACCACGGTCACTAGTCACAACAACTAACAAAACATTCTTTGCATCTGGGTGTTGAGACAGTAGTGGATGCTGCACTCTTTTTGTAGCAGCAACGTCAGCAATCACTCCAAGAAGACCCTTTGCATAAGGTCTCAAGTTAGTGATGTTATCTTGAGCGCGATTAAGCTTAGCTGCAGACACCATTTTCATAGCTTTGGTGATCTGCTGAGTGTTTTTAACACTGTTTATTCTAAGTTTTATATCTTTTAAACTAGCCACTCTTCAGTTTACCTTATTATTTAAAGACTGCTTTGAACTCTTCAAGTGCATCTTTTAGTAAAGACTTAATTTCATCTGTCATTTTCTTTTCAGTTTTAATTTTTTCAACAACTGATGAGTACTTGTTACCCATGAACTCTAACAATTCTTTTTCAAAAGCTTTTGCTTGAGTTGTATCAAACTCATCTAAGTAACCATTGGTCGCTGCATAGATAATAACGATTTGATCTTCAACCTTAAGCGGTGAGTACTGACCTTGCTTTAAAATTTCAACAAGACGCTTACCGCGCTCAAGTTGTGCAAGTGTTGCTTTATCTAAGTCAGAAGCAAATGCTGAGAAGGCCTCAAGTTCACGGAAAGTCGCAAGATCAAGCTTGAGTGTACCAGCTACTTGTTTCATCGCTTTGATCTGGGCAGCACCACCCACACGAGAAACTGATTTACCTACTGAAATCGCTGGGCGAATGCCTTTATAGAAAAGCTCTGACTCTAAGAAGATCTGACCATCGGTGATCGAGATAACGTTTGTTGGAATGTAAGCTGAAATATCACCAGCCTGTGTTTCAATGATTGGTAGGGCGGTGAGTGATCCACCACCTTCTTCATCACTGAGTTTTGCTGCACGCTCAAGAAGTCTTGAGTGCAAGTAGAATACATCACCCGGATATGCTTCACGACCTGGAGGACGTCTCAATAAGAGTGATAATTGTCTGTAAGCTTGTGCTTGTTTTGTTAAATCATCGTAAATAATTAATGAATGTTGACCATTGTCTCTGAAGTGTTCCGCCATGGCACAACCAGAGAAAGGAGCTAAGAATTGTAGAGGAGCTGGAGCCGCTGCAGGGGCAACAATAACAGTTGTGTATGACATAGCATCTGCTTTCTTTAGCTTCTCAACAACTTGAGCAACAGTTGATGCTTTCTGACCAATAGCTACGTAAAAACATTTAACGTCTTGACCTTTTTGGTTGATGATCGTGTCAATGGCAATAGCTGTTTTACCAGTCTGTCTATCACCAATGATCAACTCACGCTGTCCACGTCCAATTGGGATCATAGCATCGATGGCTTTAATTCCAGTAGCTAAAGATTCTTCAACGGGTTGTCTTGCAATAATACCTGGAGCTTTTAGCTCAACAATTCTTGAGTGCTCTGTATTGATTGGTCCTTGACCGTCAACTGGGTTTCCTAAAACATCAACAACGCGTCCAAGCAAGGCTTCACCAACAGGCACTTGCACAATTCTTTTAGTTCTTTTAACTGTGTCGCCTTCTTTGATCTCTCTATCTTCACCAAGGATAACGGCACCAACACAGTCTTCTTCTAGGTTTAAAACCATTCCGAAAACTTCACCCGGGAACTCAACAAGTTCACCAGCCATAACATTATCTAAACCGTAAATTTTAGCAACACCATCACCCACTGTTAAAACATTGCCCACTTCACTGACTTCAATGTTTTTATTGTAGTTTTTAATCTGATCTTTCAGTACGCGACTGATCTCGTCTGCTCTTATAGATAATTCCATACTAATGAACTCTCCTTCTCAAGTCTTCATTTAAACGGCCCAAGTGCATCGTTAAAGTGTCATCAAAAGTATAACCACCCACTTTAGCAATCAAACCACCTAACAAATTGGCATCTTCTTTATAAGTTAAAATTACTCTTTTTTTAGTTTTTTTAGAGACTATGTCTTCTATTTTTTCACGCTCTTGTGGAGTTAACATGTGTGAAGAAATAACCTCTCCACGCGTGACTCCATTTTTTTCATCAATAAGGTTTTGATAGCTCTCAATAATTTCTGCAACAAGCTGAACTCTGTTTTTTTCAGAAAGTAAATGAATAAAGTTTTTTAAAGTTTCACTCATTTTTAAACCATCAGTTAGTTTTTTTATCACAGCAACTTGTGACGACAAAGAGTTCACTGGGTTTGCAAAAAACTCAGTGATTTCAGTCTCATTGAAGGCATCGGCAAAGACTTTGAGTTCATTGTATACGACCTCTTCTTCGTTGTTTTCTTTGGCTGTTAGAAAGAGGGCATTTGCATAACGTCGAGCTAGATTTAATGCTTTCATTATTGAACCGCCTCAATGTTTCTTATGAATTCGTCTTTTAATTTTTGTAAATCCGGTTGTGACATACCTTCACTTAAACCTACTTTAGCCTTCTTAAAAGATTTAGAGAGCAAGTCCATTTTAAGCTCACTCACTATTTTATTTTTCTCATTCATAATTTTACTTTCAGAATCGATGATGATTTTTTTAGCCTGTTCGTTGGCATTATTAATTAGAGTTTCAGAGTTATTTTTGGCATTCACTTTAGCTTCAGAGATTGACTTATCAGCGTTCACTTTGAGCTGCTCTAAACGCTCTTTGATTTCATCTCTATTTTTTATTGCCAGTTCTTTTTGCTCTTGAGCTTTTCTAAACTCTTCATCAAATTTATCAACTCTGCCAACGAAAAGTGCTTTGATTTTGTCTTTTAATAACCAAGTGAGTATCCCAATCGCTAAGATCACATTCACAGTTTGGGCAGTGATCATTGACCATGGAATGCCTTCTCCGCCACCAGCTGAAAAAGCGGCTGTGCTGTATAATAATATGCTAAGAACTAAAATTAATTTCATGCATTCACTCCATCAGCCGATCACTGATTCTTTGATCAGTTTTGCAAGAGGTTCAACTTCACCACTCAATTGATTCATTAAATTCTTTTTGGTTTCTTCTAATTGATTTTCAGATGATTTTTTAAGCTCAGAAGATTTTAATAAAGCATCTTTTATAATGTCGTCTTGTTTTAAAAGAGCGTCTTTTTTTTCATCGTCAAAAATTTTCTTGATTTTGAAGTTGAGAGCTTTCGCGTTTTCTTCATATTCTTTTTCAAGGAGAGCTGTTTCTTCAACAATTTGAGTGGCTTTTTCTTCGCTACCGGTTGTTCGATTGTAGCGCTCTAGATAAGCATCAAAATACGGTTTAAACACTAAGCGAGTCAGTATTATGTAACCGATAAGAAACAATAAAAACTGTATAAAAATGGTATTATCAATACCAAGGGCTTTCAGCATTTCCATCTATATGTACCTCAGGTTTGAGCTAGAGTTAACTTGAGGGTGGTTCTTGGTCAAGCCAAATTATTGATTTTAGATAAGATTAATTTTATTAATATGAGGCGTTAGCAGGGGTAGATTTTTCACTATTTTGGTTGTTACTCATATATGAAGCGCCTTCAAAAACAACCCCTTCAGCTATGTCTAAAGTTGGGCTCGATAGAGAACCTCTGAAAATGGCAGGAGGCCTCATTGTAACGCTTTCTGAGGCACTAATATTTCCTTCAAAAGTACCAGATATTATTACTTTACGCGCTTCAACTTCAGCATTCACTTGGGCGGTGGAAGAGATCACCAAAGTGTCTTTGGTAAAAATCTCACCCTTAAATTGACCACCTATACGAACACAGCCTTCAAAACTCAAATTACCTTCGAAGCTGGTGCCGGGACTAAGCAACCCCGTGATACTTTCATTGATTTTTAATTCTTCCAATGATCCCTCAGATTATTAACAAAGCTATTGAGTTCAGATACAGAGTAAAATTGAATCTGAACTTTTGATTTCCCTTTGTCATATTTTAAATTCACTTTTGTACCAAGAATTTTCTGCATTTCCTGTTCAAGAGATTGAATTTGTTTGCCAATGCCTGAATTTATTTCATTTTTACTAACAACCTTTGCACCTTGCAGCCTCTTAATTAGCTTTGATGCTTGTTTAACGCTCAGTGAACTTTTAAAAATCTTTCTGGCAATCTTATGTTGCAATCTCCTGTCATCAACAGACAGAAGAAGCTTGGCATGCCCCATAGAGATTTCATTCTTTTTCACCATTTCCATGACTTCAAAAGATAAGTTTAGAAGACGTAAAACGTTAGCAATAGTTGCTCTTTCTTTACCAACTTTTTGAGCCACATCTGACTGCGTGAGATCAAATTCATCCATTAAATTTTTATAGGCTTTTGCTTCTTCAATTGGATTTAAATCTTCTCTTTGAATATTTTCAACCAGAGCCACTTCTAATGTTTTTTGAGCACTCAATTCTTTTACAATAGCAGGTACTTCATGAAGGCCAGCCATTTGCGATGCTCTCCATCTTCGCTCTCCAGCTATGATTTCAAATTGATCTTTATTGAGTATCTTAACGGTAATAGGTTGAATCACTCCATTTTCTTTAATGGACTGACTAAGTTGAGCTAATTTTTCTTTGTCAAAGACTTTTCTTGGTTGATCTTTGTTTCCCGTAATTTTCTCGATAGGTAAACTGATCACCTTATTAATAAAGTCATCTTTTTTATCCGAAACTTTTACTTGCACTGCTGGTTCTGGTGTTTGCTCTGTTTTTACAACTTTTTGTTCTTCTGACTTATCAGTTGTATTAGGTCTAGAAATCACTCTAGCATATTGAGTTGTTTCTTCTGTTTTACTCTCCTCATTACTCAGAGCATCATTTGCTCCTAATAAACTTCCTAAGCCACGGCCAAGAGCATTTTTCTTATTTTTATTTGCTGATGTATTCATTGTGCACCTTTCACCTTATAGTTGAGCATGTTGTGGAGGGGTTTGATTATTCATAACCTGGTTATTTTGACTATCCTGACTACTCTGACTAGCTACTACTCGCTGATCAAGTTCAGAAGCTAATTCAAGATAACGCTTGGCACCAATTGATTTCGGATCATATTGAACAATCGACTTGCCATGACTAGGCGCTTCACTCAATCTAACATTCCTAGGAATGATAGCATTGAAGACCTTGTCGCCAAAATGTGATTGAATTTCTGAAACAACCTGATGACTCAAGTTATTTCTCTTATCAAACATAGTTAGAACGATTCCTTCTATCTTTAACTCTGAGTTGAGGTTCTTTTTAATAATGCCAGCGGTATTTAGTAACTGACTTAAACCTTCTAATGCAAAGTACTCACACTGAAGTGGCACCAAGAAAGACTGGGCCGAACAAAGTGCATTTACTGTAAGTAGTCCTAGTGAGGGGGGGCAATCAATGATGACGTAATCATAATCATCAGCTACCCTTTGAATAGCATCCTTTAATCTGTACTCTCTTCGAGGCATATCAACTAATTCAATCTCTGCACCTACTAAGTCAGGGGTTGCACAGACAATATCTAAGTTTTTATGTCCTGTTTTCTTTATAACATCTTGAATGGTCTTTTCACCAATCAATACATGGTATACGTTTGAGTCTTGTGACTCAATTCTGCGAATTCCAATGCCAGAAGAAGCATTTCCTTGCGGATCCATATCTATAATAAGGACTCTTCTGTTTAATTCCGATAAAGAGGCAGCTAAGTTAACAGACGTTGTGGTCTTGCCTACTCCACCTTTTTGGTTGGCTATGCAAATAGTTTTGATCATGACTAACCCTCCTTTGACTAATCAGGGTATTCAATTTGGTCCATTAGTTACTCAAGTTTTGTAACTAATGTACCGATTGTTCCACGTGGAACATTGTAAGTCCATAAAAATGATTGTCTCATTATGAATATTTTTTATACGACCCTTATTTTAGCTCTCTTTTTAACATCTTGTGTAAATACTAAGATGAAAAACCCAGAAGTAGAGGATTTAGTCTATTTGGATATCCAAAAGGATATAGCTGCTATTGATAGAGTAGTAAAACTACGAGAAACAGAAATACAAGTTATAAGAGATGAAATGAGGTCACTCAAAGTACGCTCACCACTTTTAAACGTTAAACAGAAAAGAATTGATAATATGTCAGATGACGTAAAAAGATTCGTACAATTAAAGAAGTACTTACTGATTAAGAAGAAGAAAAGAAGCGTTTACGCTAAAATACTCTATGAACTTCACTATAATGACAAAGATGCCTACCCATGGCCTGATCAAGCTGAGTATTCATCTTACTTAGTTGAAAAAGAAAGTAATATGCTGCCAATCAGAGAAATCAACAAAGCCGATAGCAGTAGAGAACTCACTCACAAAAAGGATGTAAGTAAAATCCTACGAGAAAATGGCTTAAACTGAATGTTCCACGTGGAACAATGGCTAGTTCTTCCCCTCTACACCTCTTTTTTATATTTTGTAATTTTTGGTTTAATTTGGTGCTAATTATGAGGGTGTTTGAATAAAAACCCAATGAGTTGGCGTGTTTATTTTCCGTACTCAGACAGCTATGGACAGCACCGCTCGCCATTGGCGAGCAGCGCACCCACAGAACTCCGTGCGGACAATAAACACGCCAACTCATTTAGAATATGTATTTTTTTAGATATACTCATATTTACCCCTTTGTAATAGCTGGCTTTTATGAGTCATATTTACTTTTATTTAATTAGTTATTACTAATTAACCTACATTACTCAAAATTATTCTCATAATACAAAGAGCTTGGTGTATAGGCTCAGAACAGTGGCTGCGTGGTGGTAGAGAAACTTAATGTAGTAAACATTTATAAACCTGATTATTTAAGATTCATCATAGTTTTACTATTAAATTCTATGAACTACTTACTAATAATCTTTTTAGGCTACCTATCAAGAGCCACCTTCCAATAATACATATAAAACTATTAGGTACTCCATATATTGAAGATAAACCTATAAAGGACCATAAAGATATTTTAATGGACTAGCTCTTATTACGTTGGATAGCGTTTTATTGATAGTTTAGTAATGTGGCTAACGAAGTGTCTACTGTATAAATATATAACTTCTAAAACTATTATTCAGGATTGTTGATTAGTAAAAAGAGTAAAATCTATTCAAGATTCACAACACATTATACCACATAGTAAATGGACTCTTTTAAAATATAGATCATTGTATATACTAATTTAATCAGAGACAGCTTTAAACAATTTATAAACAAGACATAGCTATGATAGTAACTAACTAGTTCAACTAGCGTTTGTGCTTGCCAAAACCAAAAGAACTAGGCTTTAAAAAAAGTTTAAGGAATTTCTTTATGAGTTATTAACCAGCTAAAAATCCAAAATTCCTTTTCAGCAAAATAAGCCCAAAAAACACCACCACGCGAGAGTAGAAACGCAGCCCTGTCTTTCTTAATAACAGCGAAGTAGAGCATAGTTATTGTTTAATTTAACGGTTTTGTTTAGAGATATCTAAAAGAAATCAAATACTTGTGTTCTGCACGCAGTTCCGCGGGTGTGCTGCTCGCCGACGGCGAGCGGTGCTGCCCGAGGCTGTCTGAGTACGGGACATAAGTATTTGATTTCTTTGAGTTTTACTGCAACACTGGCAAATAAAAAGCAAGAAACGAAGGCGGACTACAAAGAAAAACAGGTCGTTTTTACGATATGTCTTTCTCCTAGATCATTAGAAAGCTTATAAGTGTGAATATGCTCAGGCTTCCAAACACTTAATAATTGTGACGGCATATCCGCAACCTCATTGGACCAAAGTGGACCCTTTAAATGATAGTATGTTCCACCAACAGCAAAGGCTTTTCTTGTTAGAAGACATGATTTTGTGATGGAGGCAAAACCTCGACTAACAGCTGTTTGTATTCCATTGCCGAGAACCTTACCTACGTCTTGGTTATGGACAGCTACATTTTTCAAGGCAAGCTTTGTAGTCATGTACTTTAAAAATTCAAGCTTGCGATTATCGTTGTCCATTAAAACAAATTTTCTATTCTGATCTAGAATTGCCATGATCAACCCTGGAAAACCATTTCCGGAACCAAAGTCGTATATAATATCTGAATCAGTGTCTTCCAGAATTTGTTCACTTGCTAGGTAGCTGTCTAAAAAATGTAAGACATCAGCATCATAAATTGAGTTTTTTGAAACTAGATTAATCTTCTGGTTAAATTTGACTAAATCTTCGTGATAAACCTCAAATCGTTTTTTGTGTGGATTATCAGGTAGTATTTCATTAAGACGCCAAAATATTTTTCTTGGACCATCTAGGTTTTTTTCGAGAATCAAAGCCTGTTGCTTTTCCTCATCTGTTGCTTCTAAGAAGATGTATCTACCTTTCACTTAAGCTTACCTTTTTATTATTATTCTTAGATTTTAAATAAATCATAAGTGTATGTATAGCAGATGGATTAACACCACTAATTCTTGAGGCCTGTCCCAAAGTTTTTGGTTCTATTTCAGTGAGCTTCTCTTGCTCTTCAAGGGAAAGACCTACTAGGTTATAGTAATTCAGTTCTTGTGGAATTTTAAGTGATTCAAGTCGACGAGCCTGTTTTATTTTTTCTAACTCTAAATTGATATATCCAGAATACTTTATTTTTATTTCTACGGGATCACTAATCTCTCTTCTGTCGCAGACTACGCCAAATCGCGTCAAGTCTAAACTTTTTACTTCAGTGCGCCTTAGTAAAGTACTTAAATTTATAGGCTTGTTTAAAACTGGCGTGCCAATTTCAAGCAATTTATCATTGGTATTTTGATTAGGTGTGATAACTGTGTCATTTAATTTTGTATAGAGTTTATCGCGCTCAGACAAGTTTTCTGCGATGATCCTTTTACCACTTTCATCGAGTAAACTAAATTTATTTGCAATATCAAAAAGTCGCTCATAGGTGTTGTCTTCACGCAAAAATAATCTGTGCTCCGCTCTCGAAGTCATCATTCTATAGGGTTCTTTGGTCCCTTTTATAACAAGGTCATCAACTAATACACCCATATATGAGTTATGTCTTTTTAAAACAAACTCTTCACCATCAAATATTTTTTGAGCGGCATTCACACCGGCAATCAAACCTTGAGCACCCGCTTCTTCATACCCACTGGTTCCATTAATTTGACCAGCTAGATAAAGGTTTTGGATAGCCTTGGTCTCCAAGGTGTGACTAATCTGAGTAGGCTCTATAAAGTCGTATTCAACTGCATATCCAGGCCTGATCATCTTAACTTGCCCAAGTCCAGGTATAGTCTTAAGTATCTGATATTGTATATTTTCTGGCAAACTCGTTGATAGTCCTTGTAAATAAATAGAGTCTGTATTTAAACCTTCAGGCTCTAAGAAGGTGAGATGACTACTCTTATCTGCAAACCTGACCACCTTATCTTCTATGCTTGGACAGTACCTTGGACCGTGACCAGTGATTTGACCTGAGTACATTGGTGACCTATCCAGGTTATCCATGATCAATTTATGAGTAGTCAAATTGGTCTGAGTTAAGTAACAACTGATTTGTTCAAGACTGTACTCAGCCTTTGATTGATGACTGAATGGAAAAAAGTCTTTATCACCAGATTGTTCTATAGTTTTTGACCAATCAATACTGTCTTTATATAGCCTAGGAGGAGTCCCTGTCTTAAGTCGAGTCACTTTAAAATCAAAATCTGCCAACTGATCAGAGATTCCAGTAGTGGCTTTATCACCTACACGGCCACCGGCAATTTTCTGGTCACCAATATGCATGATGGCATTCATAAATGTGCCCGTAGTTATAATCACAGATTTTGACCTAACTTCACTGCCATCTGTAAGGCGAACACCTATAACTTTCGTATCTTCTAGTAATAAGCTCACAACCTCAGCCTCTAAGAGGTCTAAATTTTTTTGCTGTTTGAGTCTTTTAGACATGTAAGCAGAGTACATATCTTTGTCGCACTGAGAGCGAGACCCTCTCACTGCTGGTCCTTTTTTAGTATTTAATCTGCGAAACTGAATGCAAGTGGCATCAGCGGCTTTGCCCATTTCACCACCCAAAACATCAATCTCACGAACCATATGACCTTTGGCTAGGCCACCAATGGATGGGTTACAACTCATATAACCAATTCTTGCAATATTATTAGTGATGAGAAGTGTTCTACAATTTAAGCGAGAGGAAGCCAAACAAGCTTCAATCCCTGCATGACCACCACCGACTACAATGACATCAAAATTTTCCATTCATTTACCTATGCAAAATTGTTGAAACACCTTATCCATCACTTGATCCGTGTACTCTTTACCTATGATGGAATATAAATTTTGTAATGCCGAGTGAAGATCGTGAGCAATGAACTCAGGACTTAATTCAGATTTAATATTTGTTAATGATTTTTCTAAACTTTCTTTGCACTTTAATAAGTGTTCTAAATGTCGTGTGTTTGAAACCAAGCCAGATGTTTCACTAAAATTTGTTTGTGATAATGTTTCAAGCTCTTGCAAAATGCCATTTAAACCAATTTTGCTGATGTTACTCACATCCATCACTCTTTTAAAATCATATGTGCTCTCATCTAAAAATTTTTGTTCATTAATTTTTTTAGAATCTTGTAAATCAATTTTATTATTTACTAGTAAAATTTCTGCATCACTGATTTCGTCTAAAATGGTCTCATAATCATCTATAGAAAAACCTTCTGTGGTTGAGTCATGAACCAATACAATCAAATCAGCCAAACTCATTTTTTCTTTAGTTTTTAAAATTCCAAGTTTCTCGACTGGATCATCCGTATTATGAATCCCTGCAGTATCTATAAAATTAATTTTTAAACCATTTATAAAGATTGAATCTTCGACAACATCACGAGTTGTACCAGGAACATTAGTTACAATGGCTTTATTGTGACCTAAAAGATTATTGAGTAAGCTCGACTTACCGGCATTGGGTTTTCCGACCAAAACCACATTAAAGCCATCTTCAATCTTGCGACCATTTTCATAACTTGTAATTAATTGATCAATATCTTTTAACACTCTGTTCACTTGCTGAGTGAATTCTTTCACTGGTAAAACTTCTATATCTTGCACCGAAAAATCAATGTTCGCTTCAAAATTAGCAAGCACATGAGTGACTTCTTCTATAACGTGATCGAGTTTTTTTGAAAGCTGGCCTTGAATATTTGCCAATGACAAACTTGATGACTTTTTAGATGTGCTATTAATGAGTGAGAGAACACTTTCTGCCTGAACTAAATCAATCCGGCCATTGCTAAAAGCTCTGTATGTAAACTCACCCTTTAAAGCGGGTCTTGCCCCGTGATGAATTAAACTCTCTAAGATTTGTTGGCAAATGTTCATATTGCCGTGACTTGTGATTTCAATAACATCATTGCCTGTGAAAGAACGACCTTTTTTAAAATAGGTCACCATCACTTCGTCGATAGTTATGTCTTTATCTTTTAAAAACCCATAATAAACTTTATGGCTTTCTAAGACCTCTGGCAGAAAATTACTGATTTTTCTTACAATAGATACAGATTGTTCACCACAGACACGAATTATAGCTAACCCTCCTACGCCCGGAGGGGTGGCCACTGCACAGATTGTGTCTTCTAAGTGATATAATTCCATAAAACCTTTAGGCGTGAGACTCTTTGCTGTCTTTATTATTGTTATCTTTCGTAAGAAAGATTTTTACTTTTTTAAAGTGACCATCACCGATAGAGCGACTTTTCACACGGTCATCGTCTGCTAAAAATTGATGTACTATTTTTCTTTTTGCTGGTGGAAGAGCCTTCACATAAACAGGTTTACCTTTTTGAAGAACGATACCTTTTAATTTATTAGCTAATTTAAGCAAAGACTCATCTGATCTTTCTCTGTAACTATCACAATCTAATATAAGGTCTACTTTTTCGTCAGGCATTTGATGTTGTACGACACGTCTCAAATAAAGTTGCATACCATCTAAGAGCTGACCATCTCTATTTAATAAAAGACCTTCGTCTTTCCCGTATAAATCAATTTTGATTCCACCTGACTCCTCATTCACGAGCACATCAAATGAAAGCTCTAGCTTTGCAATGCTAATAATAGTTTCTAACACATCTGCCAGTACCCCAGCAGGAGAATTATCTGTTTTTGTTTCTTCTGAACCACCGAACAACTTACCTAAAAAACCTTTCATTTCTTTTTCCTCTTGTTTAAAATTTCAAAAAAATATGCTTATGCTTTGCTCAAGACAGGTGCCTTTGAGGAATTGTCTCTCATAATTATAAAATGTTGAAGGATACCAAAAAGTGTACTCACAAATATATAGAGAGTTAAACCACTTGGTAGGGCCAACATAAACAAACCAAACAATAACGGCATAAACATCATAACTTTTTTCTGCATTGGATCCATTGCACTTGGAGAAATTTTCATTTGAAAGAACATCGCGATACTCATCAACACCGGAAGAATATAGTATGGATCTTTCAAGCTTAGATCTTGTATCCATAGTGCAAACGGAGCTTGGTACAAATCAATGCTTTGACCTAGCACCCGGTAAAAAGCAAAGAATATAGGTATTGGTATAATCATCGGCAAGCAGCCACTGACGGGGTTTGCCTTATGATCACGCATCAACTGCATCACCTTTAAATTCATTTCTTGAGGAGTGTCTTTAAATTTTTCTCTGATTTTTTTAATCTCTGGTTGAATCGCCTGCATACGCTTCATAGATTTAGATGAATAAATGTAAAAAGGCAGTAAAAGGACTTTAATTATAATCGTCATAATAACGATAGAAAAGCCCCAATTTCCTACGTAGGTGTTGATCGACTTTAATAACTTTAACAACCACCTAGAAATAGTATCAAACCAACCATAGTCAATGATCGCTAACAACTTCTCATCTGTTCTTTTAAGGAACTGAGTGTCTTTAGGACCAACAAACCCAGTCACTAGCACTTCTTGAAATGAGTTTTCTCTGTTGAGATAGGGATAATTGATCTGACCGTTGATCACATTGTCTTTCACAAAATGGTTGAATGTAGGCAGCGTGTTTGAATTATTAACCAGTGCAGTAGAAAAATAAGTTTCTCCTAAGTTCACTAAATTGACATTCTTGAGATTTAAATTTTCCTCAGTGATAGAATCACCATACAATCTTTCATCGGTGTTCTCATAACTTACAAACAACTCTTGTCCCATCATCATGGGATTCATAATAGAGGTTTTATCTTCTGTTTTTTCAGCTGTTAGATAAAGCTTTATACCTTTGTAGTTAGGTGAATTTTGAATGCCATCCACACGTGTTTTAATTTTAAGATTGTAATCGGCAGGGTTCACTTCAAGGGTTTTAACAATGTTCACACCCGCAATGTTTGCTGTCCCTTCATAGCGGTTATCACTGATTTTAGTCACATTGAAAATGATTTTCTCATCTCGCCCCATTAACTTTGTTTCAAAGGAGTTATTTTCAAAGTTCGTCTTTATTTTTTTAACTTGGTAGTCTCTGTCTTTGTAATTATTTAAGACAATGTTTTTAACAGCCATTCCATACGTAGAGATCTCAAAATTTAAGTTGTCACTTTGGTAAGGAATAATTTGCTCTTTAGCCACAGTATCAACATTCACATTTTGTGAGTTATTCACAGTTTTACCGGAGGTATTCACATTCTCCACGGAATTATTAACGTTATTCGTGTTGGCAACTGTTGATTGAGTTGTGGATTGCTGTTGATTAACTTGTGTGGCTTGTTCTTTTTTGTATAAATGTGGGTATTTTTTCTTCATATACCCATCCCAAACAAACCAACACAAAGCGACAAACACGATTGCAAAGATTGATTTTGTGTCTAAAAAAGATTTAGGAGGCTGATTCATTTTTCATTCCTTTCTGTAGATTAAAGCTGTCAGGCACTGGGTCGTATTTAGGTTGAAACAATGGGTTGCATTTGAGCAATCGAATCACTGTTAAAAAAAGGCCAATTAAAAATCCATGTTTCTTAAATGCTGTGTGGGCATAACAAGAACAGGTAGGAATGTAACGACAACGAGGCGCTGTTTGTGATGAAATGTTTTTTTGATACAATCCAATTAAAATACAAACACCGTTAACGGCGCGTGTGTTTGCATTTTTTAATAAAGAACTGAACTGCTTCATCGAATTCCGAATACCTTATAGATTTAAAGTTTTGAATTTTGCTTCTCGGGAAAATAATATTTAAATTAACACTAAGTTCATTGAGATTTAATAAATGTTGCCTGAGAGACTCACGACAATAACGCTTTAGTTTATTTCTTAAAACCGCATTCCCAATATATTTTGGAACGGTCCAAGAACATTGCGTAAAATCACTGTTGATATAACTAAAAATAAGGCCTTGTCGAGTGTATATCTTTTGGCCTGATTGCTTTAAATTTATAAAATCTTTTTTGGACTTAATAGTTTTTAAACTATTACTTTCCACCAACTGTAACCGTTAATCTTTTACGGCCTTTAGCGCGTCGACGTGACAAAACTTGGCGTCCATCTTTAGTAGCCATTCTTGAACGAAATCCGTGAACTGACTTTCTTCTTTTTTTACTCGGCTGATAAGTTCTTTTCATTGTTAAATCCTTTCATAACATTTTGAGATATTAGACTCAGAGTTTCTCTTTATCAGAAGATAGTTTTTTAGCGAAATATCACTGATAAAGCAAGTAAGAATCACTGTTTAACAGAGTCTTTGCTCATAAATTAAACAGGGCATTTTTAAACTGATAATTTCTCTCAATTTTAGAGTTATTCACAACTTAGTGTTCCACGTTATATATGTATATAATTGATATTACTTATATTTTGAGATGGGAGATTAATTTTTGCTCTTTCCATATTTGAAAATATTATATGATCATGATACAAAGTTTTCCACATTTTAACCTGGGGATAGGATGAATAAAGACAATCTATGGAATCAAATCAAAAATTCTCTCAAATTAAAGAACTCAAACAACGCCCTAGTGCAAACATGGTTTGAACCAACCGAGCTCATTTCTATTGAAAACGATGATGATGGCAGCCGTTTTAAGTTATCTGTACCAACTGAGTTGCATCGTTATTGGATCAATGAACATCTATTAGATACTATTTTCCTTGAAATATCAGCTATTTATGGGAAGCCTTTTCAAATAGAGTTCATTGTTGACGAAACTAAAAGCAACGATCAAAGCTCGGATCAACCAAGCACTCCATTTAATGAAAATCCAGTCTTTGTTAATTCTCAACCTCAACGACCTACCTTCATTCAACAACCAAAAAATAAAGACACTTTAAATTCAGAATACACCTTTAACACTTTTGTCGTTGGTCGAAACAATGAATTTGCCCATGCAGCCTCCTACAGTATTTCTCAAAATCCTGGCGGCAATAACTATAACCCACTATTTATATGTGGACCGACTGGTATGGGTAAAACTCACCTTCTCAATGCTGTTGGCAATCAAATAAAGTTAAAGTTTCCTCATTTACGAGTGAATTATATTTCGTCGGAACGTTTTTTAAATGAGTGCATCTCTGGCATTCAAAGACAACAAATGGACAAGTTCAGGAAAAAATTCCGACAGGATTGTGATGTCCTATTAATGGATGACATTCAATTTTTAGGTCGTGGTGAAGCAGTCCAAGAAGAATTTTTCCACACACTCAATGACTTCTTCGAAAAGAAACATCAGGTAGTGGTTGCCAGTGACCGTATGCCAAAAGATATCTCTGGCCTCGAAGAAAGAATTCGAACTCGCCTTGAGTGGGGCTTAATCGCCGACATCCAAATGCCAGATATCGAAACTCGTGTTGCTATTTTAAAGTACAAAGCTGAAAGAATTAAACTTAACATCAATCAAGAAGTGATCACTTACATTGCCCGCATCTCTAAACGCTCCATTCGTGAACTTGAGGGCAATTTAAATAAGGTCAAAATGTTTTCTGAGCTGCAAGGTTTAAACATCACCATTGATCTCGCTAAAAAAGTATTAGCTACACATGATGACACCACAGCTATGACGGTTTCTGAAATTCAAAAAATGGTTGCTGAACATTTCAGCGTAAGAGTTAGCGACTTAAAGTCTAAATCAAGAACTAAACAATTAGTGATCGCACGACAATCTGCTATGTATTTGGTCAAAAGACATTTAGATAAATCCTTAGTTGATATCGGTAAAGCCTTTGGCGGCAAGGATCACTCAACAGTGATCAATGCCATCAAAAAAATCGAGAATCAACTGACAAAAAATTCAGATTTAAAGAGTGATATTAAATATTTAGAGACCAAAATACACAATATCACAGGGGTGTGAATAACCAATGTTTAAAACTATGCAAATAACTCTGTGGATAACTTGTTCATTGTATTTATCCACAAAAAAAAGAGTAAAAAGAAGAAATTATAACAAAATTTATACACACCAATTTATTAATATTTTTAATTACTTAACTTGTTAAATGAGTTACTAACACTACTACTACTATTACTAATTTATAAATAAAAGAAATAGTAAATAAAGAGGGGTTTTTGAAAGATGAACTTTGAAGTCGAAAAAAATGAGTTTTTAAAGATGATCACAAGGGCACAAAATATTGTTGAGAAAAGAAACACAATGCCCGTTCTTGTTAACATATTGATTGAAGCCAAAGATAATAAACTAAAAATATTTGCAACCAATTTAGAAGTGAGTCTCACTGATTCTTGTTCAGCTAAAATAAATGTTGAAGGACGAGTAGCAATTGCTGCTAAAAATTTATATGACCTCACAAAAGAACTTTCTGATGGAACTTTAAAGTTTGAAAAACAAAAAAACAATTGGTTAAGAATTAAACAAGGTAAATCGATGTACAATATTGTGGGTATTAATCCAGATGAATACCCAGTGTTTCCCACATTTGAAACCAATGAATTCACAAAAGTTCAGTCATCATTGTTAAAAGAGATGATAGAAAAAACCATTTACAGTGTTTCGAATGATGAAACTAGATACCACCTCAATGGAGTTTACTTTGAAAACCATCATGAAGGATCTTTGTGGAACTTTCGTATGGTGGCAACAGATGGACACCGTTTAAGTTTGATAAATCGAAAGTTTGAAAAACCAAGCACATCAAAAAATCAAATGCAAAATGGTGTGATCATTCCTAGAAAGGGATTGTATGAAATAAAAAAACTCATTGATCAATCTGACTTTGAAGAACTAGAAATGGCAATTGAAGGTGCACAACTTTTCTTCAAAACAGATACTACCATTTTAATGATTCGCCTCATTGAAGGGAAATACCCAAATTATAAACAGCTTATTCCACAAAACTTGAAAGAAAACATTTCTATCGATAAAGAAAGTTTACTTGCTTCTTTAAAACGAGTGTCTTTGTTATCCAACCAAAAATCTAAAGGGGTGACTCTTAATTTTTCTGGTGGAAAAATGGAAATCACCTCGAACAATCCTGAACTGGGAGACGCTAAAGAAGAGTTAGACATCAATTACAGCGGAAAGGATTTTAAGATTGGTTTCAATGCAAGGTACATTCTTGATGTGTTATCAAACATTGATGAAAACGAAATTCAATTTTCTTTGAAAGATCACTTATCACCTGGTTTAATGCGACCGAACAATGATCAAAACTACACCTGTGTGATCATGCCGATGAAAATTTAAATGCGAACGATCAAGAATATTGAATTAACTCACTTTAGAAATTTAAAAAAACTAAATTTAAGTTTTAACGAGCGAGTTAATTTAATTATTGGTCAAAATGGTCAAGGTAAGACAAGCATCTTAGAAGCTATATCTTTGTTAGTGTCTGGGCAGAGCTTTCGTCAAGGAAAGTATGTTAATTACATTCATTTTGATGAGTCCTATGCAAGAATTAATTTGCATATGTTTGATGAGATTTCTAACTATGCCATTGAATATCGTTTTTTTAACAACAAAAAAGAATTTTATTTTAATCAAAAAAAACACAGTGCGAGCAAAGTCTTTCAAAAATTAAATTATGTTTTGTTTTCACCTGAAAGTTTGTCCGTGATCAAAGATGGCCCTGAGCAAAGGCGCAACTTGATTGATTGCATTTTAGCAAGCTTTAGTGTTACTAATCACAAAATCATTAAAGACTTTAAGCAATGTTTGAAAAATAGAAATAAAATATTGCGTGATATTAGAACAGAAAAGGTGTCTAAAGACCAAGGTATGACTGTGCTCGCCAGTTTAGATGAGATATACCTAGGTTTATCCACAGAACTTTGTGTATTGCGCATAGAAATTTTAAATAAGCTAAAGCCATATATTGTAAATTCTTTAAGTTTCATTCTTGGTAGTGGTGAAAATGTGGATATATCCGTGGATTATGTTATTTCCTCGAAAATCTCGAATCACCTAAGTAAACAAGAAATTTTACAAGGGTTAAAAGCTAGACGAAATGAACTGCTCAATGCTGAAATGGCGATGGGTACAAGTTTAATTGGCCCGCATAAACACGACATAAAATTCTTGTTCAACGACAATGATTCAAGGTACTTTTGCTCACAAGGGCAACAAAGAGCTTACATTTTAGCAATAAAAATGGCCCAAATTGTTTACTATCATGACCTTATCAAAAAATATCCGATATTACTTTTGGATGATGTCATGTCTGAGTTGGATGAAACAAAGCGCCAAAATTTATTGCAGTTTTTAAAGCAAATAAAAGCACAAATATTTATCACTACAACGGACTTTGATTTGCAAAATTCTATAGATCATTCTAATCTATCCGTTTATGAATTAAAGTCAGGAAATAATTCCGGACTTATTCAAACCCATCTTTAGCAGATGTGAGGTGTTTTAGTGACCAACGAACAAGTGAATGTTTCTAGTGGCTCTCAGCCAAATTATGATGCATCTTCCATACAGGTCTTAGAGGGCTTGGAGGCTGTAAGAAAGCGTCCAGGTATGTACATCGGTGATACCACTTCAAGAGGTTACCACCATTTAGTCTCTGAAATTGTTGATAACTCTGTGGATGAAGCATTAGCTGGCTTTTGTGATCACGTCACTATCACCATTCATGCTGATGGTTCTATCTCTAACGAAGACAACGGTCGTGGTATTCCAGTTGCAAAACACAAAAATGGTAAGTCGGCTCTAGAGGTCGTGATGACTGTTTTGCACGCCGGTGGAAAGTTCGACAGTGAAACTTACAAAGTCTCAGGCGGTTTGCACGGTGTGGGAGCTTCTGTTGTGAATGCTCTTTCTAGTCGTTGCTCTGTAGAGGTTAAGCGAGATGGAATTTTATGGCGCCAAAATTACATGAAAGGTATTCCTCAAGGAGATCTTGAGGAAGTTGGAAAAACTGAAAAAACAGGAACGAAAACAACATTCAAACCTGACAGAGAAATTTTTAAAGATGAAACGATAGAGTTTGAATTTGATATCTTGGCGGCTCGTTTTAAAGAGCTTGCTTTTTTGAATGCAGGCTTACACATAACTCTTGTCGATGAAAGAAACGATCGCAAAGAAGATTTTAAATACGATGATGGAATCATTGCTTTCATTAAAAATGTTAACGAAACCAAGAAATCACTTAACAAAGATGTTATTTATTTCAAAGGCAGTCGCGATGATGTTGAAGTCGAAATAGCGATGCAGTGGAACGATTCTTTTTCAGAGTCTATTTACACTTACTGTAACAATATCAACACTGCTGAGGGTGGAACGCACTTAGCTGGTTTTCGTGGAGCACTCACTCGTTCAGCGAACTCTTACGCCACAGAAAAAAACTTATTGAAAGATTTAAAATCAAATTTAGATGGTTCAGATATTCGTGAAGGCCTTGCAGCCATCATCAGTGTTAAAATTTTAGACCCGCAATTTGAAGGACAAACAAAAACAAAGCTCGGAAACAGTGAAGTTAAAGGCGTGGTTGAAAGTTTGGTGAATGATAAATTCTCAGACTGGTTAGACCGCAACCCAGGTGCTGCAAAAAGCATTGTTTCTAAATGTGTTGATTCTGCAAGAGCAAGAATGGCAGCACGTAAAGCAAGAGACCTTGCTCGTCGTAAGACGGCTTTAGACAGTGGTTCGTTGCCAGGTAAGATGGCCGACTGTCAGGAAAGAGACCCTGCTCTTTGTGAACTCTACCTGGTGGAGGGGGACTCCGCGGGAGGTTCAGCGAAACAAGCGAGGGAAAGAAAGTATCAAGCGGTTCTTCCCTTAAGAGGTAAAATTTTAAACGTAGAAAAAGCACGCTTTGATAAAATGATCTCCAACGAAGAGATCAAGACAATGATCTCAGCACTTGGTTCCGGTATTGGAAAAGATAACATCAACCTCGATAAATTGAGATATCACAAGATCATCATCATGACCGATGCCGATGTGGATGGTTCTCATATTCGAACTCTATTGTTAACATTCTTTTATCGTCAACTTCCACAGTTGGTTGAAAATGGCTACATCTACATCGCACAACCACCACTTTACAAAGTGAAAAAAGGAAAGTCAGAAACCTACATCAAAGATGAAAAGAAACTCACCGAATATTTGGTGAATCTCAGCTTAAACAAAATAAACATTACAAATTTAAAAGACGGTACTGGCGAAGCTGAGTTAAAGAACTTTTTATTGAACATTGATAAATTGGAAAACTACCTTAGTAACTTAGAAAAGAAGATTGAAAAAACATTCTTAGTTTATTTGTTACAAAAAAATATTTCTTTGATCGAAACTTTAAAAGATGAAGCCAAAATTAAATCAACAGTTGAAGACTTCACAACTTGGGTGAAAACGATGCCACTAATTGGTATTAGCGATGTTGATTACACAACAAAGCATAACGAAGAGTATTCGTCTTATGCTCTTGCACTTGATACCACTAAATTTGGACTTAAAAAAACGAGTCACTTTAACCGAGGTTTCGTTGAGTCGCCTGAATGGGAAGAACTTAAAGACCTGTGGAAAGACATTGCCAATATTGCGAGCTTACCACTCAAGGTTGGTGATGACTCTCAAGAGTACACTGATTACATCGAATTCAAAAAAGATGTTATGGAAGAAAGTAAAAAAGGATTGTACGTTCAGCGCTATAAGGGTCTTGGAGAAATGAATCCTGATCAGCTGTGGGACACCACTTTGAATCCTGAAAATAGAAGTCTTCTTCGAGTCACCATTGAAGATGCCATGACTGCTGATGAAACATTTTCTATTTTGATGGGTGATCAAGTTGAGCCAAGAAGAAAGTTTATCAACGACAACGCACTTCTTGTTAAAGAGCTAGACATTTAAAAAGGTATTTTAATCTATGGATATGAACCAAGGTCAAATCACTGAAATTGATATTAACAAAGAAATGCGTGAGGCTTACCTTCAGTACTCGATGAGTGTAATTGTTGGTCGAGCCCTGCCGGATGTGCGCGATGGCTTAAAGCCAGTTCACAGACGTGTGTTGTTTGCTATGGAAAAACTGAGCAACCAACACAATAAGCCTTACAAAAAATCAGCACGTATTGTTGGTGATGTCATCGGTAAATATCACCCACACGGTGACACAGCTGTGTACGATACCATTGTTAGAATGGCTCAAGACTTTTCTCTTCGTTACACTCTTGTGGATGGTCAAGGGAACTTCGGTTCTATTGATGGAGATTCGCCAGCTGCGATGAGGTACACCGAAATTCGCATGACCAAGCTCGCTGAAGAGCTGTTGGAAGATATCGATAAAGAAACGGTCAGTTGGGGTTTTAACTACGATGACTCTTTATTGATTCCACAAGTTCTTCCGGCGAAATTGCCTAACTTATTAGTGAATGGTTCTGCCGGTATCGCTGTTGGTATGGCAACCAATATTCCACCACATAATTTAGGTGAAGTGGTTACTGGTTGTATTGAATTAATTAAAAATCCAGAGATGACCATTGACGAACTGATCAATTTTATTCCTGGTCCAGATTTTCCAACAGCGGCAACGATCACTGGGCGACAGGGGATTTTATCGGCATATAAAAAAGGCCGCGGGATCATCAAATTAAAAGCTGTCACAGAGATTGAAGAGTCAAAGGGTCGCGAAAGAATCATTGTTTCTGAAATTCCGTATCAAGTGAACAAAGCAAAGCTCATTGAAAGTATTGCTTCTCTTGTAAGAGATAAAAAAATAGAAGGCATTGCTGACGTCAGAGATGAATCCTCTCGTGACGGAATGAGAATTGTTATTCTGTTAAAGAAGAATGAAAACGCTCAAGTCATTTTGAACAGGCTTTATAAGTTCACTCAAATGCAAACAAGCTTTGGTATTATAATGCTGGCTCTTAACAATCAAAATAAGCCAGTTGTCTTTAATTTAAAAAACATGCTGCAAGCATTTATTGATCACAGAAAAGAAGTGGTCACGCACAGATGTATTTTTGAATTAAAAAAGGCTGAAGCTAGAGCTCACATTTTAGAAGGTTTAAAGTTAGCTCTCGATAACATTGATAAAGTCATTTCGATCATTAGAGCGAGTAAAGAAACAGCCACTGCGATGGCCAACTTGATCGCCGAGTTTGAATTTAGCGAAAAGCAAGCCAAAGCCATTTTAGAAATGCGTTTACAAAGATTAACAGGCCTTGAGCGACAAAAAATTCTTGATGAGTTAGAGGCCATCAGAAAAGAAATCGAACGATTAAAAATGATCTTAGCTGATGTTAACGAAATCTATAAAATCATTATTGATGAGTTAACGGAAATCAAAGACAAGTACGCCGACGAAAGAAAAACGCAACTAATTCAAGACGAGGGCGAAGTTGAAATTGAAGACCTCATTTCAAAAGAAGAAGTGATTGTTTCGATGACGTACTCAGGAAATATAAAAAGAATTCCAGTCGAGCAATACAAACTGCAAAAACGTGGTGGTAAAGGAGTGAAAGGCTCCGGCTCCAAAGAAGAAGACTTTGTTTGGAAGATCTTCTCTGCCAACACTCACACAACCTTATTGATTTTCTCTGACCGCGGTAAGATGTACTGGCAAAAGGTGCACAAGTTGCCAATGGGTTCACGAACCTCTAAAGGAAAATCGATAAAAAATGTCGTGCAGTTAAGTCAGGGTGAAAGCACAAGAGCACTTGTAACAGTGGATAACTACAACAAAGACAATTATATCGTTATGCTAACAGAAAAAGGAATCATCAAAAAAACATCTTTAGGTCTTTTCTCAAAGCCAAGACCGTCTGGTGTGATTGCTCTTAAAATTGATCTTGATGATAATTTAGTTGATTCAAAGCTCAGTACATCCAGTGATGATATACTTATTGTCACAAAAAGTGGAATGTCCATTCGTTTTGATGAGAATGACGTGCGTGGCATGGGCCGCTCAGCTCGTGGCGTGAAAGGGATAACTCTCGGTAAGGATGACCGTGTGATTGGTATGACTGTAGTTCCTAAGAGCTGTAGTGACACCTTATTGATTGTCACTAAAGGTGGATATGGTAAGCGCACAACATTAGATGAGTATCGCGTACAGAGCCGTGGTGGTGTAGGTATCATCACACAAAAAATCACCGACAAGGTGGGCGATGTTGTGAGTGCAAGACGCGTATCTGAAGGTGATGAGGTCATCATTACTACTAATGAAGGCCAGGCCATTCGCATGGCTTGCAAAGGCATCTCCACTTTTGGTCGCAACACCCAAGGTGTGCGTTTGATCAACTTGAAAGAGGGTGAGTATGTCACAGGTATCGCGGTGATTTCTGAGTCGGAAGCTGAAAGCACTGAAGATTAATGCCAAAAAATTACATCACGCCCAGAGGCTTTAAAAAACTTCAAGACGAGTTTAAGGAGCTCTATTACGGAGAAAGACCTAAACTGGTAGAGACCGTTGCTTGGGCAGCAGGTAATGGCGATCGCAGTGAAAATGGTGATTACATTTACGGTAAAAAACGACTGAGGCAAATCGACAGTCGCTTGAAGTTCTTAAGAGATAAAATCGAGTCAGCTATAGTTGTTAAACCAGAAGATATCAATATAGAAAAAATAGTGTTCAGTTGTTTAGTCACTGTTGAAGATGATGACGGGAAGGAAAGTATTTTTCAAATTGTTGGTGAAGACGAATTTGATATCACGGAAAATAAAATATCTTGGAAGTCACCACTCGCACGAGCCATGTTGGGAAAGTCAGTCGATGATGAAGTTGTTGTAAAAACTCCAAAAGGTCTTGTGAATTATATTATTTTAGATATTCAAAAACCCAATGAGTAAATTTTTTTTATCGGTCATTTTTTTAGTAGTAACTTCTTGTTCTTTAGACCCAGTTAAGAATGAGTTTAGAATATACCATCAACATAAAAAAAGTAAAAAATATAAACTCGCTTTAAAGAGTCTTAATAAGATTTTATTAAAAAAAACTACAGAAAAACATAAAGAAAAAGCTCTCATTGAAAAAGCCTATTTGTTGTTTCATCACACCCAAGGGTTTAAAGAGCTGATTGATGTCTATCAAGATCTTTACAACCTTACTCAAGTTCCAGTTAAAAAAATAGATTACAAGCTACTAAAAGTAGATGTGTACGTGAATAAACTTGGTGAACTGGAAAGGCCTATAAAAGAACTCAATGATTTGAAGTTGAAGTATAAAAATGTAAAACAAATAGAAGTTCAGCAAAAGTTAATTGAACTTTACATTAAAAAAAAATCTTACTACCAAGCGAGCGTTGAATTAAAACAAGTTTTAAAGCTCAGTGATCTTCCGCTAGATAAGACATTTGCATTGAAAGCCTTGCAAGCTGAAGTTTTAGCTCTTGATGGAAAAGAGAATAAAGCGATTGTGGCTTATGAGACTTTGATTGAAGAACATCCAACGAAAGCAAAGTTTAATGAGGTGCACATCAGTTTGCTGAATCTTTATGAGTCAGAAAACAAAATCAAAAAAGCATTGAAGCTGATTGGAGCTATGAAGGGGCATTATCCAGACAAAAAAGACTATTTAATTAGCAAAGAGAAGCGCTATAAAGAGTTAATGCGCAATATGCCAGGGGCTAAAGGGTTGATTCGATGAAAAGAAAGCGTGGAATAATTTTTACAGGCATTGGCTTTGAGCTTGTTGCTCTTATTTTAGCTGCTATATTTGTAGGCCAAATGCTCGAAGAAAAATACCCGCAAGGTGGGCTGTGGAACGCAGGCCTTATTATTGTGGCTTTGATCGTTTGGCTAGTCCATGTGATTGTACTCGTGAAGGTGATGGAAAGGAATGATCAAGAAGAATAGCATAGTGTTTTCAAATGTTTATGCCATAGTAGGGTCTCTTATGCTACTGGCTGTCTTGTACTATTTATTACAAAGTTTACAAGTGACGACTTATTTTATGGGGGCTTTATTCGGCCTTCTCAATTTCAATGTCATTCTTTGGGCATGGAGTCGTATATTTATTAAAAAAAGGATTGCCTTAGCTTTAGGTGTCATTGTAATCAAGTACGCAATAGTATTATTAATTTTGTACTCTTTTGTTATTAGGTACGAGCTCGATGTTTTAAGCCTAATATTGGGAATGACAACAATGTTAACTGTCACCATGGCTATGGCATTATTGGTCGCTCAAGATAAAAAAGAGACCGTATAGGAAATAACTATGGTTCATTTTAACTGGACTCAATTGATCCCTGGAGTTGGTCACCATTATGTTCACGTGGCAACTGCTGTTGTTCTCGTCGGACTATTTCTTGTTGTTGCCTGTGTTGCAAGAGTGTCTCTAGGAAAAGGCGAAGCTGCCATTCGACCTGCTGGGAGTTTATCACTTAAGGGCATTTTCGAATTATTTACCGAGTTTATTGCCAGCCTCAGTAACATGGTTGTCGGAGAGAAAGGCCGTAACTTTGTTCCACTGTTTGCAGCGACATTCACTTTTATCTTATTAAATAACTTAGTTGGTTTGTTACCAGGAATGACTCCTCCAACAGATAACATAAACTCAACTGTCGGTTTTGGTATATTTTCTTTCATTGCCTATAACGTTTACGGTTTGAAGGAGCACGGCTTAGCTTATTTCAAACAATTTCTGGGTCCTTTGATATATTTAGCTCCACTTATGGTTGTTATTGAATTGATCAGTCATATTGTTCGACCTATATCACTTGGACTCAGACTCCAAGGTAATATGATGGGTGACCACACAGTTCTAGGTATCTTCCTAGATCTCGTGCCATATGGTGTCCCTGTTATATTTTATTTTTTAGGAATGTTTGTCTGCTTTATGCAGGCGTTTGTTTTTACAATGTTAACCATGATATATGTCGCGATGGCAATATCTCATGATCACTAAGAGGAGAAATGAAATGTTAAATAAAGCATTATTGATAATGATCGCATTATTAAGTTTGCCAGCTTTTGCCCAAGATGGTGGTGCTAGTAGTTCAGGTTATATTGCTATGGGCGCTGCACTCGTATTAGCTGTCGCTGCTTTAGGTGGAGCACTTGGACAAGGTAAAATTGGTAGTTCAGCTGTTGATGGCATCGCTAGAAACCCAAAAGCTGCTAAAGAGATGTTTGTACCAATGATCTTAGGTCTAGTTTTGATCGAATCATTAGTGATCTACGCCTTCGTTATTGCCTTCATGCTTGTTGGTAAAGTTTAATTATGATTCAATATAAAGTGTAAGCTATTAATTACACTTTATATTTATGAAAGTTAAAAAAAAGATAGTGGCTCTTTTGGTAAAACAAGCTCAATCAGAGTTTGTTGCATCCACAAAGAGCTCTCTTGAAAACTCTGGATTCTCTGTAAAAATATTTGATAACAAAGATAGCTTATTTCTTTTTGTTGTTTCAAAAAATCCTCAAGCTGTGTTCGTCAGCAATAAATTCTCAAATTATATAGATTTAGTAAAAAACTTAAAACATAGATATAAGATCAATGCTGTCGAACTTAATGAGACTCTTTTTGAACAAGAAGTTGTAGAAAAAAAGAATCCATTATTAACAAACAATAAGAAAACTTTAGAAAATAAAAAGAGTAGGTCTGGTTTAGATCGTTTATTAACTAATAAAAACAAGACTTCTCATTTATCAGGTGATAACAGTTTAGATGATAAGAGTTTGAAAATCTTCGAAAGTAATGGGTTAGAAACAAGCTCACAAAGTAATCAGGGCATTATTAAAATTGGTGGAACTAACTCTGATCTTAAAAAAAACGCTCAAACTAAGAAAAAACCTAAAAAGAAAAGCAATATTTTAATGAGTAAGAGTCACGGCCTAGTTGATGTCTCTGATAAAGAAAATGAAGACGGCAAACTCACTCATCTTCAGCCTGAAAGCAAAGACCCAACAAACACTTTAATGAGTCCTCAAGATAAAATTGGTGATCAGAAATTACATACGGCTATAAAAAAAGGCATCGATAGTTCAACGTTAACAAATTTAGATAATGAAGACGTTGGAGTAATAAAAACAGGTCCTATTGACCACTTGTTAGAGAACTCAAGTAATTCTCAACCAATCAATTCGGAGTCTATACAAAAAAGCTCACTTCTCATGTGCAGTGCTGTTTACAAAGAGACAAAAGGATATTTGTTTTTTGAAACAGACAATATGAATTTTGTAGAGGAGTACGTTAAATCATCACAAGATAAAGTTATTTTAGGTGATGTAATACTCACTCAAAAAAAAATGTTGGGTGATCTCGAACTAGTATCTTTAGGATTGACTGAGGATGTGCCCGTCTACTTTTTAGATTCATACATTATTGATATCAAATTCAAAGAATTTGTCGACAAAGTTGAATTGAGTACAGAACATTTCGATGACAATGAAGAAATCCCTTTTGCGATTTTCTTGCATCTTAAAAACAGTGGCAAAGATATTAAAATACTCAACGCTAATTCCAAAATGACCAAAAAAGTTCTCAGCATGTATGTCGAAAACAAAAAGAACATACGAGTGAGTAAAGTTGATAAAGACAAAGCTTTAACATTCATTTTATTCAAAAAATTAAATAAAGCGTCCTAGCGAATTTTTTTGCCTTAAAAATTATAGAATTTGATCTTAATCAGTTTGATTTCTAATTTTTGAAGAGCCTGAAACCTTCTTATTCTTTATATTACTGTTTTTAACTTTTGATGCACCAGACACAATTGATGTTTCCACAGTAGAGTCTTCAATTTTACTTGCACCAGATATTACAGAGGTTATGATTTCTGAGTCTTCAACATCAGTTGCTCCAGAAATAGAAGATGAATTTACGGACGAATTATCGATTTCACTAGCACCAGAAATAGAAGAATTACGGATAGTTGAACTTTCGATTTCACTCGAGCCTGAAACATTTGAATTTTCAATGGTAGTATCTCCATAAATTTCTGCATCACCAGAGACCTTTGATCCTTCTATTATTTTAGCTTCAGGTGAGATAGTAACATTTCCACAAATAATTGAACTTTTATCAATAAAAGCATCAGGTGAAACTGTTTCCGAAGAACATAATGAAATCATACCTCCACCATTGCCATGAGTGGACATAACTTCATACCCACATACAGTTTCATTTTCTGATTCACATTCAGATTTTTGTGACCCTTCAGTAATATTTTTCCCGTTGCAAGTTGCAATGCCATTTATTACGCTGAGTGAGCCATCACACGTATACGACTGCCCATTTACAGTAACACTTGCAGCAAAGATGGTAGGGGTAAAGATAATAATTCCAAATAATAAAGCTAACGATTGCACAGGGTCTCCTTAGTTAAATTCTAAATATTTAGGCAGTAAATGAACTTTTTTCATAATTGACTAGACTCAATACAGTCAATCTAGTGCTATATAAATGTTTTTATGCTTTTTAATTATTATGATTAATTACTGCAATAGCTGAGCCATAAATTTTAACTGTTAGATAATTAAGACATGCATATGTTTAAACAGCATATTTAAGTTTATTTCTTTATCAAGATTACCAAGAATAAATTTCAAACCATTTTTTAAATCTTAGTTTGCTTGTTATCATTATTTTTTAAAGCATCGGATTTACGATATCTTCGACTTGCTTACGGATGTGAGCTAAGTTTTCTTCGCTGTCGGCTTCAAACCTTAGAACTAGAACGGGTTGCGTGTTAGATGCGCGAGCTAATGCCCAACCATTTTTAAAACTCAAACGAATGCCATCGATGAGATTTACATGGTACTCATCTGTGTTTTCTCTGAATTTTTCTTTGATGGCTGCAACGATGGAATGCTTTTTTTCTTCGGTTGTATCGATGCGGAGTTCTGGTGTGTTATATCCTTTTGGAATTTTAGCGATGATATCTGACAATGATAAACCAGTCTCATTTAAAATTTCAATCACTCTTAGACCAGCATAAAGAGCATCATCATAGCCATAGTTTCTGTCGGCAAAAAAGATATGGCCGCTCATCTCACCACCAAAAGGTGATTTTTCAGACTTGATTTTTTCTTTAATAAGACTGTGGCCTGTCTTCCACATGATGGCTTCAGCACCATTTTCGTTAAGATAATTGTACATTCTGTCAGAACACTTAACGTCTCCAATGATTTTTTTATTTTCAGTCTTTTGTGCAACATGGGCACCAATAATGGCAATTAAATCATCGCCGTAAATCATGTTGCCTTTGTCATCAACAACACCTATGCGATCAGCGTCGCCGTCAAAACCAATTCCTATAGCGGCATTGTTTTCAAGCACGGCTTTTTTTAAATCTACTAAGTTTTCTTCAACAGTTGGATCTGGGTGATGGTTGGGGAAATCACCATCTGGCTTTTCAAATAGAATAACTGGATTTAAACCAACGGCTTCATAAAGTCTTTTAGCTACACAACCGGCAGCACCATTGCCACAGTCTAAAACAATAGGAGTGTCTTTTAGATTTTTAAACTCTTCTTTGTAGCGATTGACGTAGTCATCAAAGATGTTGAGTTCTTGCACAGAACCCTCGTCTTCGTTGGTGTAACTTTGAGCGGTGATTATATTTTTTAAATCAATGATGTCTTTACCGTGAATGGTAGAGTTACCAATGGACATTTTAAAACCGTTGTATTCAGGTGGGTTGTGGCTCCCAGTCACCATGATAGCGCTGTTGATTTGGTCGTAAAAGAAAGTGGTGAAGTAATTCATTGGGCTGGTCACTAAACCTATATGATAAACATGACCGCCAAGAGCCTGGATACCTCTTGTGAGTGCATCAGCAAGCTCAGGGCTTGAGTGACGAGCATCGTAACCAATGGCTACATGAGGAGCTGTCGAAAATTTATTTTTTACTTTAGTAGCAAAGGCCTTACCTAAGTGAAAGGCAAAGTCGGAGTCGTAATCTTTGTCAACAATTCCACGAATATCATACTCTCTGAAAATCACATTATTTAAAATCATGGTCTGATCCTTTTTTGATAGCGTATTCAATCGCCATTTGCATTGACCCAAAATCTGCCTTGTCTTTATTAAATATATCAGAGGCAGTTCCATGATCAACACTTGTTCTCAAAAAAGGGAGGCCTAAAGAAACTTGAATGCCGTCATTCAAACCATGTACGGTTTTAAAGGCCGACAAACCAATGTCATGAAATGGACAAAAGTACAGTCCGTACTTGTCCCAGTTGTGTTCTAAAAAAGCAGTGTCAGCAGGTAGTGGCTGAGAAAATTCAAAGTTTGATTTTTGTTGTTCAATAAATGGCAGGAGAATTTCATTTTCTTCGTGGCCTAATAAACCAGACTCACCAGCGTGAGGATTGATACCAACAAGTGCGATGTTTTTATTTTTAAAGTTGAGTTGATCGATGCACTTTAAAGCTTCGTTATATAGGTTGATATCAATTTTATCTAAGGCCACTTTAAGGGGCATATGATCAGTGAGTAAAAGTACGTTAAATTTTTGCCCGACAAACGACATAAAAATTTGATCTTGTAAAAGTTTACGAAAGAGCTCGGTATGACCATTCACTCGATGAGTTGTGAAAGAATTCACTTTTGATATCGGACCAGTGACAAGAGCATCGACTTTATATTTTTGATGATTTAATACAATCTCTTCCACCCAATGAGTGCCAGTCGTTGAAGAGGTAATCACATTAAGGGTGTTTTTTTCAGGTGTAGCAGGATTGTACTCATCACTCACACGCAAAGAAAATTTTTGTTTTAACAAATTAAAATAATGTTGTTGTTGATGAGCTTTAGAAACATAAATTGTGAAATGAACATCATCGATGGGGCCAAGTGCGTGTAGAGCTTTTGCAGTGACTTCTAAGCCAACGCTATCGCTATCTCCGGTGGTTATAAAAATGTTTTTCATTAATTTATTTTAATAAAAGCAGAGCTTCTTTTACGGTCAAGCCAGTTTTGAAAGTACCGTTTAAAAGACATGGCAAAAAGCTTTTGTCTGATTTCACCTTTTTTCTTATCTAGCTCTGGGTCTTTCACTAGTTTCTTCTTATTCAACTTTAAAATATGATATCCATATGATGATTTTACAATTTGTGAGGTCTCTCCAGCTTTTAAATTTTTAATTCCAGCCTCTAATTGGGCATTCATCTCACCAGCCTTAAAACTACCTAACAAACCACCTTCAGTGAAGTTGGGATCTTCGCTGAACTGCCGAGCTGCTTGTTCAAAAGTGATAGTGTTGCTTGTGAGCTTGCCTAAAATATTTTGTGCTTTGCTGTAAGCAGCTTTACCATCTTTATTTTTTGGCAAGAAAAGAATGTGCGATATTTTATACTCATAAACTTGAGTTGCAGATTCTTTAGAGTTTTGGGTGTAATAAGCAATGACGTCTTCTTCAGTGATCTTAATATTTGAGGTGATGTTTTTTTCAATCAAAGCTTTTCTTTCCAACGATTTACCGATGAAGGCTTGATAATCAGAAAACTTAATGCCTTGGCTTTTAAGCGACTGAATGAGGTCATTACGGCTGATGTTGTTGCGGTTAGTGATGTTGCGAACCTCTTGCTCGACCTTTTCAATGGTGGCTTCTAAACCATCAGCCTTCACTTGTGAATCGAGCAGTTTTTCGTCAATCAAGTGTTGCACTATATATTTAGAATCAGTGGCTAATTTTTTTGGGTCGCGAAACTGCAGTAAGGCATCATCGAGAAGAGCATTTTTTTCTTTGAATTTCTTTTTAAACTCAAAAACTTCAGACTGAGTGATGATCTCGCCATTGATAATGGCAACAATCTGATCAACAACAGTGGCTTGTGATATTGAACTTACTAAAAGAGTTAACATAAAAAAGAACTTTTTAATCACTTGAATCTCCATTTTTTGAATTGAATGCTATCTATTAATTTTTGATTCACCATCATAGTGACATTCATTTCTTTGAGCATAATGCTATTGTAATCCAGCCTTAGTTGCGACGTTAAAATCTGTTTGATCTTATTTTTACTGTCGGCATAAGACAAAGCTTTGCTCTTTTTAATAGCAGCTAATTGGCTGATTTGAAACCCAAATTTTGTCTTAACCAAAGAGCTGACAGCTCCTTTGGATTGCCCAGACAATTCCTGCCAAGGGGTTTCAGACAGACTTTGCAATTGTATGGATTTTAGAGCACTTGGCTCTAGTTTTTGGCGCTGGATGGCTTTTTTAAAGTTGTAACCATTTCGCAGAGCATCTAAGATCTTTTCAGCCTTAGATTTATCATTTAACAGAAGATAATTGATCACATAAGTCTCTGGCGTTTTAAACTCTCTTTTGTTCTTTTTGTAATAGGCTTCAAGGTCTGACTCTTCAATTAAGAGGTTATTGCTATTAATATGGTTGATGATTTTTTTCTCAAGCAATGTTGTGTTGAGTTTTTGCTTCCATTGATCAAAAGATCCTTTCAAGTTTTTTTCAAATGTAGCGTCATCGGGGTACATGCTTTTAATATTTGTGATCTCTTTATTGAGCTCATCGGGGTGGATAAATAATTTTTTATGAGCAGCATAGAGAGTTGAAACTTTCTCATTGATAAGTTGATTCAATGCTACAGTTTTAAATGTGTTAAATTTATCTTCATTGATTTCATTTGTTGTTGGAAAGACTTTCAACTCGCGGTTGAGTATTTCGGCATAATCCTTAAATGAGTAAGAGGATTTACCGATTTCTAAAATGGTTTGGGTGGAATAATTATTCTTTGCCGTGCAGGCAACTAAAAAAAAAAGATTAAAAAAGGTGCTCGAGAAATCACTTTAATTTTTTGACTTCCTTTTTATTGGTTTTGATTGAGTATTTTTTCTTTAACTTTTTGAAGTAGTTATTGAAGTAAACCTTTCGTTTGCTATCAAAAACTGCGGCTTTAGCTTGTCGTTTGTTAGCATTTTTATACTTTTGAATGCCAGTTAATTTAATAATATGAAAGCCAAAACGCGTGCGAATAGGTTTGGAGATTTGACCAATCTTTAATTTTTTTGCTGCAGAATAATACGTTGGGGCTAAGGTGATGCTTGATTGAAAACCAATGTCGCCACGATTTCGTTTGCTAATGTTGTCGTCGGAATAAAGTTTTACCAGATCAGAAAACTTGCGTTTGCTTTTCTTCACTTCAGCGTAAATTTCATTAGCTCTTTTTTTAGCAATAGCGATTTCTTTTTCTGTAGAGTCTGGTTTGAATTGAATAAGTATGTGACTAGTTTTAAGCTCAGGATTTTTTTTATAATACTTTTGAACTTCACCTTCAGTGACATTGATTTTTTGAATTTTACCCCCAATTTCTTTTTCAAGCAGTGCTTTATAGAGCTCTTGTTCAAAGCGGTCTAGCACAATTGGGTCTTTATCTAATTTTTGGCGACGAGCTTCTTGAACACCCACTTCAAATTTAATGAGATCTTCAAGAAAGAGCTGAGGTGGTGGTGGGTTAAAAACATTTTTTCTAAGTTCAGCGTATTTCTTATCGAAATGCTGTTTAGTGATCTTTTTTTTGCCTACCGTGGCTAATACTTGAGCTTGTGCTGTGTATCCAGCCATTCCAAGCATAACACAGACCAATACTTTCAACATAGGTTCCTCCAGTGTCGTCTATTTAGGCTATCACTTGGTTTTTTGGCTTAGCAATGAGTTTAACTGCCTTTTGCCTAGCGTCATTTAGCATATTTTCTAAAGTTTTCGAGAGTTTATCAAAATCGTTGCGCTCTTGTTTTGTCACAATGGCCATTGGTTTATCTAAGTTCACCACGATCTTAGCAAAGGGCTTGGGTAAGAATGTTTTGTTCCATGACTTTGGAAAATCAATGCGCGAAACACAGGCAATGCCAGCAGGGTAAATACGAGCCTTAGTTAATAAAGATAACTCAAATACTCCTGGTTTTACTTTATAAATTGGGCCTCGCGGGCCATCCACTGCCATAGATGACGGGTGCCCAGAGCGACATAAGCGTATCAACCCTTTCAGCGCAGAAACACTTCCTCGAGAACTAGAGCCTTTCGAGGTCACACCACCTAGTTTTCGAATAACAAAATCGATGAGCTGGCCATCTTTACTCATGGAAGTCATAGTTGATAATTTGTAACGCGAAACCAACTGCACGATTGAGAGTTCGTCACCATGCCAATGGGCAAAAATTATGGGCTTTTTGTCAGCAAGATCCTGTTTGAGTTCTTCTGATTCAATCACTTGTGTTCGCCATGTCCAACTTAAGAGTTTATAAGTGACGAGCACAAGCCAAGGTAAAATGTATTTTCTAAACATTTATAAAACTTTTTTGAATTCCTCAGTTAGCTTAGGAACAACTTCAAACAAGTCACCAACAATGCCATAAGTGGCTTTTTGGAAAATAGGAGCTTCAGGGTCATTGTTGATTGCGACAATCACTTTACTACTGCTCATGCCAGCTAAATGTTGAATGGCTCCTGAAATTCCACAAGCAATGTACAAATTAGGGGCAACAGTTTTACCTGTTTGGCCCACCTGCATGCTGTGCGGAACCCAACCTGCGTCACATACGGCACGGGAAGCTCCAACCGTCGCACCTAAAACTCCGGCAAGATCATCAAGCATTTTAAAGTTATCCGCTTCTTTCATACCACGACCGCCGGCCACGATGATGTTGGCTTCAGTGAGGTCCAATTTTTCAGAAGTGTTTTGTACAATGTTTTTGATAATAGTTTTGAGGTCCGTTTTAACATCGTTAGATTCTCTGATATCACAAGTTGCACTTGTGTCAGCGTCATTGATGCTCAACTGGTTTGGTCGCATTAAAATAAATTTAATCGGACTGTTTTGAAACTCTACAGTGGCAGTGCACTTACCAGCGTAAAGCGGCTTCGTCACTGTTAAGTCATTCCAATCGATGCTGGTGCCGTCGCTGACGTAACCTGTATTAAGCCCGGCAGCCACTCTCGGCATAAGATCTTTTGCAAGTGAGCCAGAACTAGCAAGAACGACTTCAGCACCAGAGTCTTTCACCCAAGTATTGACGAGTTCAAGGTAAGTTTCAGGGTTGTAGTTATCAAGATCAGCGTTTGAATTGATAAAGGCTGTGGTTGCACCGTAATGAGCCGATTGTTCGGCGAGAGTTTTGGCGTTGGACCCAAAAGCCATTGCGTAAATTTCAGCGCTTGCATTTTTGGCTTCTGACAAAAGCTCTTTGCAAGAGTTTTTTAAATCGTTGTTTCCTTCAAGTAATACGAGAACTTTTTTAGACATGATAATCCTTTTTTAGTGAATGAAATGAGTTATAAGACTTTGGCTTCGTTTTTTAGGAGGTTAACTAGCTCTGCAGCTTGGTTAGCAGCTTCTCCTGAAATGTACTTCACCTCTGGCTTTTCAGCAGGCAATTGAAAGCTTTTGTAAGTGACTTTGTTAATCTCGTTGGAAACACCAAGGTCAGCAAAAGCCACTTCTTTTAAAGGCTTCTTTTTGGCCTTCATAATGCCGGGAAGGCTAGCGTATCTAGGTGTATTCAAGCCTTTGTTGGTTGAAAGCACACAAGGGCCTGTCACTTGATATGTTTTGCTAGATCCAGATTCAGCTTCACGAGTCACAGTGAAAGTGTTGTCAGCAGTTTCAAACTCGTGAATCACAGAAACGTGTGGAAGATTTAAATACTCAGCGAGAATCTGTGGTAAACCAGCGCCGTTGTCATCGATAGAAAGCTTACCAGCAAAAACGATGGCAGGCTCGCCCTCTTGCTTGATGGCTTCAGCAATGGCCTTAGCAGTACCATTTTGGTCAAGGTCGTCTTCGCAGTCGATGAGGATGCCATCATCAGCACCCATGGCAAGGGCTGTGCGAATAGCATCTGTGGTTCTTTTTTTAGGTCCCAAGCTAACGATGGTGACTTTTGAGTCGGTTAACTTAGTTTTTAGGTTCAAAGCTTCTTCAATTGCAAACTCATCATAAGGGTTAACCACCCATTTGACGCCATTTAAGTCTATTTTCCCATCGCCAGTGAGTTTGATTTTGGTTTCAGTGTCTGGGACTTGTTTCACACATACGTAGATTCTCATCTTCTTATCCTTTTTACAGAGTTAAATCCTAATACCAACCGGTCTGAAGTTATATGAAACTTGATCAAGCGTCATCAGACCCTAGAGATTTACTTATTTACATAGTGTTATATGCTCAAAAAGTAAAAACTGTCACTCAGTGGCGTAAACAAGACATAACGCGCTAATTTTCAATAAATTTTCATTATTAAAATTGTCTACAAAAAGGGAATTAGGTATATTTGAAAATAAAATAACGCTATCTAAAAGGATCTCCATGTCTTATCTCGCGACGACAATTGGGCGTAAACAAATAGTCGGAATTTGTGGTTTAGGCCTCAGTCTTTTCATTCTCGTACACATGCTCGGTAACTTACTCGTTTTTGTTAGCCCCCAAGCTTACAATGAATATGGCTACCTACTGACAAGTAACAAACTCATATACATAGCTGAAGCTGGTCTTTTGGCCATTTTCTTAGGGCATGTTGTGTATACCATAATTCTTTCATTAAAGAATAAAAGTGCAAGGCCAAGCAAGTACGCCGTCACTGCCAAGGGAGAGAAAAAAACGAGCATGGCTTCAAAAACCATGATCTATCAGGGCATTATCATTCTCATTTTTATTGTTCATCACCTGATTACTTTTAAATTTGGCGAAGAGTACGAAGTGCAGTACGGCGAAGTAGTAATGCGTGATCTTTACCGTTTGATGACAGAAGTGTTTGCACAACCACTCTACGTTGCTTGGTATGTTGTCGCAGTGATTTTGCTTGGCTACCATTTGAGTCACGGTTTTAGCTCATCGATAAAAACATTGGGCTTTTATCACCCGAAACACACACCAAAAATTGATATGCTTGGCTGGTTGTTTTCAGCCATTGTGACCTTAGGATTTATTTCGCAACCGCTATTTATCTATCTGAACAACTAAGAAGGATTTTAAGATGTCAAAAATTTTAAGTTCAAACGAGCCGACGGGACCCATAGAAAGTCGATGGGAAAATCACAAGTTCAATATGAAGTTGGTCAACCCAGCTAATAAAACAAAGTTTACAGTGATTGTTGTAGGAACTGGATTAGCTGGTGCTTCTTCGGCGGCAACTCTTGCAGAGCTTGGTTATAACGTAAAAAGCTTCTGTATTCAGGACACACCAAGACGGGCTCACTCCATTGCCGCACAAGGTGGGATTAACGCTGCTAAAAACTATCCCAATGATGGTGATTCTGTCTTTCGATTATTTTATGACACAGTAAAGGGTGGTGACTTTAGAGCGAGAGAATCTAACGTATACCGTTTGGCTCAAGTTTCTAACAACATCATTGATCAATGCGTGGCTCAAGGTGTGCCTTTTGCTCGCGAATATGGCGGGACGTTAGCTAACCGCTCGTTTGGTGGTGCTCAAGTTTCTCGTACGTTCTATGCCAAAGGTCAAACAGGACAGCAGTTACTGTTAGGTGCCTACGCCGGTATGATGAAACAAATTGCTAATAAAAAAATTCAACAGTTTTCTCGTCGTGAAATGTTAGACTTGGTGACGGTGGATGGAATCGCTCGAGGAATCACAGTTCGCAACTTAGAAACCGGTGAAATTGAATCTCACGCAGGTGATGCCGTTCTTTTATGTACTGGCGGTTACGGTAACGTTTTTTACTTATCCACCAATGCCATGAACTCCAATGTCACAGCTTCTTGGAGATGCCATAAAAAGGGCGCTTACTTTGCCAACCCTTGTTTCACTCAGATTCATCCAACCTGCATTCCAGTTTCAGGTGGTTATCAATCAAAACTGACTTTGATGTCAGAGTCATTGCGTAACGACGGACGTGTTTGGGTGCCAAAAGAAAAGGGCGATAAACGTCATCCCAATGAAATAACAGAAGCAGAAAGAGATTATTACTTAGAAAGAATTTACCCAAGTTTTGGTAACCTTGTGCCAAGAGACGTGGCTTCTAGACAAGCTAAGTTTCGCGTTGATGAAGGGCGCGGTGTAGGTTCAACAGGTGTTGCAGTTTATTTGGACTTCAAATCAGCCATTGAGAAAAAAGGTGAGAGTGCTGTTAGAGACAAGTACGGCAATCTCTTTCAAATGTACGAAAAAATCACGGGTGAAAATCCATATAAAGTGCCTATGCGTATTTTCCCTGCGGTACACTACACTATGGGTGGTTTGTGGGTTGATTACAATTTGCAGAGCTCTATTCCTGGTTTGCATGTTCTGGGTGAAGCGAACTTCTCTGATCATGGCGCCAATAGACTTGGGGCTTCTGCACTTATGCAAGGTTTAGCTGACGGTTATTTTGTTATTCCTTACACTTTGGGAAATTTCATTGCGAACCATGATTTAAAGCCGGTCTCCACTGAAAGTGACGAGTTTAAAGAAAGTAAAAAGCAATGCGAAGATCGCTTAAACACTCTTTTAAATATTAAAGGTGACAAAACGGTTGATTCTTTCCATAGAAAACTTGGTAATATTATGTGGGAAAACGTCGGAATGTCGAGAAACGAAAAGAGCTTGAAATCAGCCATTGCTGATATTCAGTCCTTGCGTGAAGAGTTCTGGCAAGGTGTTCGTGTCACAGGAGAAAACGGTTTTAAAAACGCAGAGCTTGAAAAAGCAGGCCGTGTAGCTGATTTTCTAGAGCTCGGAGAGTTGATGGCAAAAGACGCCCTCAATCGTGAAGAGTCGTGTGGTGGTCACTTTAGGGAAGAGCACCAAACTTCAGAAAACGAAGCCCAAAGAAATGACGAAGATTACTGTTATGTTTCTGCTTGGGAAATGAATGATCAAAAAAAGATAGATTGGATTGAAAATAAAGAAGAGCTAAAATTTGAGTACGTGAAGCTCGCTTATAGAAGTTACAAGTAGTAGAGGTTTAGTATGGGTGGTTCTGATAATACAAAAATCAATTTAAAATTAAAAGTTTGGCGTCAAAAGGGTCCCAATGATGCGGGCATGTTTCAAGACTATGATGCCAAAGACATTTCTGTGAATATGTCGTTCTTAGAAATGCTAGACGTCATGAATGAAGACTTAATTTCAAGCGGCCAAGAGCCGATCGAGTTTGATCACGACTGTCGCGAAGGTATTTGTGGAACATGTTCTCTAGTTATCAATGGTGAGCCCCACGGTCCAGATCGTGGCGTAACAACTTGTCAGTTACATATGAGACGTTTTCAAAATGGTGACACGGTAGTTATTGAGCCTTTCCGTGCAAAAGCTTTTCCGATTGTAAAAGACCTTGTGGTTGATCGCAGTGCCTTTGATCGTATCATTCAAGCGGGTGGTTATATTTCAACCAACACGGGCAACGCCGTCGATGCTAATGCCATGCCGATCGGTAAAGACATTGCCGATGAAGCTTTTAAATCTGCAGCTTGCATTGGTTGTGGTGCTTGTGTGGCTGCCTGTAAGAATGCTTCAGCGAGTTTGTTCACTTCAGCTAAGATTTCACATTTGGCTTATGTTCCTCAAGGACAGGCCGAAAAATCAGAGCGTGCATTTAACATGGTTGTGCAGATGGATGAAGAGGCCTTTGGTGCTTGCACCAATACAGGAGCCTGTTCTGCGGCATGTCCTAAAGAGATCAGCTTAGAGAACATTGCTATCATGAACAGAGAATTTGCTAAAGCTTCGGGCAAAAGACGCAAATAAAATTCTTTACAAAAACTTAACAAAATCTAAAATTCTTAAAAAAAAATGTGGATAAGTAAGTGGAAATCTCCATTTTTTGTGGATAACTCTGGGGAGAGTGTATATAAGCACCTAGACCTAGGGATTAACGCGAAGAATACTTGCTAAATCTAGTTTCATTTTAACCAATGTTGTACTTAAGAAAATCATAATAAATAACAGGGTCTTTGAATCCATCATTGAATAAAAAATAAGCAACTTTGAAAGCCACCATTCCATAGATAATCACCATCACTTCGATCCTTTAACAATATCAAGATTGTACCGATACGATTAAAAAGGATTTTTAATATGGATACAAAGTCATTCAAAGAGATCATGGAAGATTT
>JAHDFM010000018.1 GCA_020628165.1 Bdellovibrionales bacterium
GAGCAGCTGATTTGTAATCAGCAGGTTGCGGGTTCGAGTCCCATATCCAGCTCCATTTTTGAGTTTATTTTAAAAGTGGAGAGGTGCCTGAGTGGTTAAAAGGGACGGGCTGTAAACCCGTTGACTTCGGTCTACGTAGGTTCAAATCCTACCCGCTCCACCATTTTTAATTGACCAAAACCCTGAGAATTATTAAATTCTTGGGGATTTACTTATTCAGCGGGAGTAGCTCAATTGGTAGAGTATCAGCCTTCCAAGCTGAGGGTTGCGGGTTCGAGACCCGTCTCCCGCTCCAACACTGCGTTAAACGGACCCAGTGGGTCCTTTTAACGCAGTGTTTTATGGAGTGACGAACGAAGTGAGTCATGGAAGACCGAGGCAAAGCCGAGCGTTTATTAGGATGGGCGGCAAAGCTAAGGAATTCCGAGGTAAGTGGCTCACTCAACCAGGTGTTTGACTTGAGTGACTAACAAAGCTGAAGTGAGTCACGAAAGACCGAGGCCAAGCTCGGAAAAACATTGGGTCCATAGCCCATGTGGCTCAGTGGTAGAGCACACCCTTGGTAAGGGTGAGGTCGAGAGTTCGATTCTCTCCATGGGCACCATTAAAAAGGCAATTGGTTTTAACCAGGAGCCATTTGTTAAGTGTTTAATACTTTGAATAAAGTTTAAAAGTAACAAAACTATAACCCCGAGCAAGTATGCTCATTATGAGGAGGACTTAAATGTCTAAAGAAAAATTTGACCGTAGTAAGGAACACGTTAATATCGGTACTATCGGTCACGTGGATCACGGTAAAACGACTTTAACAGCTGCGATTACAACTGTTCTTGCAAAAGCTGGTGGTGCGGAAGCACAAGCTTACGATCAAATTGATAAAGCTCCAGAAGAAAGAGAGCGTGGTATCACAATTTCTACTGCACACGTTGAGTATGAGACTGCTAATCGTCACTACGCTCACGTTGATTGCCCAGGTCACGCCGATTACGTTAAAAACATGATCACTGGTGCCGCTCAAATGGACGGTGCGATCTTAGTTGTTTCTTCTGCTGATGGTCCAATGCCACAAACTCGTGAGCACATCCTACTTGCTCGTCAGGTTGGTGTTCCAGCAATCGTTGTTTTCATGAACAAAGTTGACCAAGTTGATGATGCTGAACTTTTAGAGTTAGTTGAGCTTGAAATCAGAGAGCTTCTTTCTAAGTATGAGTTCCCTGGTGATGATATTCCAATCGTAAAAGGTTCAGCTTTAAAAGCTCTAGAAGGTGACACAAGTGAAATCGGTTCAGAAGCTATCATGAAGTTGATGGAAGCTGTTGACTCTTACATTCCAGCTCCTGAGCGTGTGACTGATAAGCCTTTCTTGATGCCAATCGAGGATGTTTTCTCTATCTCTGGTCGTGGTACTGTTGTGACTGGAAGAATCGAAAGAGGAATCGTAAAAGTTGGTGACGAAGTTGAAATCATCGGTTTAAGAGAAACTCAAAAAACAACTATCACTGGAATCGAAATGTTCCGTAAGTTGCTCGACGAAGGTCAAGCTGGTGATAACGCTGGTTGTTTGTTGCGTGGTACGAAAAAAGAAGAAGTTGAGCGTGGTCAGGTTCTTGCTGTTCCAGGTTCAATCACTCCACACAAAAAGTTCAAAGCTGAGGCTTATATCTTAACGAAAGAAGAAGGTGGAAGACACACTCCTTTCTTTAACGGTTACAGACCACAGTTTTACTTTAGAACAACAGACGTAACTGGTGTTGTGACTCTTAAAGAAGGCACAGAAATGGTTATGCCTGGTGACCGTGTTGAAATGGAAGTTGAGTTGATCGGACCAATCGCGATGGAAAAAGAATTGCGTTTTGCGATCCGTGAAGGTGGAAGAACTGTTGGTGCAGGTGTTGTTACTGACATTGTTGAGTAAATTTAAGTAAGGAAGGGTTGTAGCTCTAATTGGTAGAGCGACTGACTCCAAATCAGTAGGTTGGGGGTTCGAATCCCTCCTGCCCTGCCATTTTTTAACTTATAAGAGCGCATTTTGATAAATGCGCTCTTGTTGTAAAAAAATAAGAACAAATAGTGTAGAGTTTAAGTATGGAAAAAAAGAATCAAAAAATCATTACGGTGTCCTTTTTACTAACAGCTGCATTGGCCTTGTTGGTGTCGAGGGTTTTGCTTGAAACAGCGGCTGCCGCATGGGGCCCCATTGCAAAGTTTTATGCCCAAGACATTGTGAAGCACGGTCTTCCGATGGGTATCGCTTTCATTACTTTCTTTTCACTGCAGTTTAATAAAAAAATTGTTAAGTGGGCTGATGAGGTGGTGACTGAAACCATGAAGGTGGTTTGGGTGTCACAAAAAGACCTCGTAGGCATGACAATTGTCACCTGTGTGATGGTTATTATCTCAAGTCTAGTCTTGGCTGTATTTGATTTTGCATCCAGTAATGTTGTAAAATTAATACTCAATTAAAGGATTATCATCGTGTCTGAATTTAAGTGGTATATCGTCAATACAGCGACGGGGAGTGAGGCCAAAGCAAAGCTGTCTATTCAGGAGAGAATCTCTTCTTTAAAGATGGAACAGCATTTTGGTGAAATATTAGTTCCAACTGAAAATGTTGTTCAGTTAGTGAAGGGTAAAAAAACTTCACGCAATAAGAAATTTTTCCCTGGTTATATCTTTGTTCAAATGAACTTAACCGATGAAACATGGCATTTGGTGAAAAGCGCTTCAAAAGTGTCTGGCTTTGTTGGTGGAAAATCTCGTCCGCCAGAGGTTCCTGAGCATGAAGTGGCTAGAATCACTAAGCAAATGGAAAGTGGTGCCGAAGTTCAAAAGCCTAAAGTGAGCTTTTCAATTGGCGAAAGTGTACTTGTTATTGATGGTCCATTCAGCAATTTTAATGGGACTGTTGAAGATATTAATGAAGATAAGGCCAAGGTTAAGGTTCTTGTCAGTATCTTTGGGCGCCCAACCCCAGTAGAGCTTGATTTTGTTCAAGTAGAAAAAGCATAAAGTCTTGACTTTTCACTATATATAAGAGCATAAAAGAGCTCTTATATAAATTTCTAATTTATATTTTAATTGTAACCTCACAGCTAGAGCTTATTGTTGCTCTGGCTATTCGTGCTAGGAGTGGGATAATGGCAAAAAAAGTATCAGGCCAGATAAAACTACAGATACCGGCAGGGAAGGCAAATCCAGCCCCTCCCGTTGGACCGGCGCTCGGGCAACACGGGGTGAATATTATGGACTTTTGCAAACAGTTTAATGCAAAAACACAGAAGATGGGTGATACCATTGCTCCTGTGATCATTACTGTTTATGCAGATCGTTCGTTCACATTCATCATCAAAACGCCTCCGACATCTGTTCTTTTAAAAAAGGCAATGAAGTTAAAAAGTGGTTCTAAAATGCCACAAAAAGATAAGGTCGGAACAGTTTCGCAAGCAATTATTAAAGAGATTGCCGAAACTAAATTACCAGACTTGAACTGTTTAAGTCTTGAAAGTGCAATGGCGCAAGTTGAAGGCACAGCCAAGAGTATGGGTCTGGAAATAGGTTCATAAAGGGATAGATGATGGCAAAAAAAGGTAAAAGATTTAAATCTAGTTTTGAAAAAGTAGATAGAGATAAAAAGTATGCAGTCGAAGATGCTGTAAAGCTTGTCACAGAAACTGCTAATGCGAAGTTCGACGAGTCTATTGATGTATCAATTCGTCTTGGTGTTGACCCTAAACAATCAGATCAACAAGTTCGTGGTTCGATTGCGTTACCACACGGTCTAGGTAAAGAGGTTCGCGTATTGGTGTTTGCAAAAGGTCCTAAAGAGAATGAAGCAAAAGAAGCTGGCGCTGACTTTGTTGGCTCGGATGAGTTTGTTGAAAAGATCAAGGGTGGATGGCTTGATTTTGATAAGGTGATAGCAACTCCAGATATGATGGCAACAGTTGCCAAAGTAGCAAAGGTGTTAGGCCCTCGAGGGCTTATGCCGAACCCGAAAGTCGGAACAGTGACTATGAATCTTAAAGATGCTGTTTCTGGCGAGAAAAAGGGTAAGCTTGCTTACAGAGTTGAGAAAGCCGGTATCGTACATGCTTCCATCGGTAGAAAATCAATGGGCGCTGACAAGTTGAAAGACAACTTTGTCACTTTGATGGCTGCTTTGCAAAAAGCAAAGCCTGCTTCAAGTAAAGGTGTTTACATGAAAGGAGCAACTCTTTCATCAACTATGGGTCCTGGTGTAGGTTTAGATATCTCATCAGTTCAACAAGCAATTAAATAAATTTTATAAACCTTTGCGGTCAGAGACAACAGGTGCTCATTTCTTGAGCTTAAACATATGGCCTGTCGAGACAGTAGAATGATGGGTTGAACCACTTTCCTCCTGATTCGCAAATTAAAACGAATGAATAATAAAGGAGGTGAAAGAGATATGATGACAAGAGCTAAAAAAGTTCAAGAAATCAAAGTTCTTTCCGAAAAATTCGGAAACAGTAAAGCTGCATTTCTAGTCAACTTTATTGGTATGAATGTTGATCAAGTCACTCAGTTGCGTAAACAGCTAAAGCCTGTCGACGCCGAAATGAGAGTCGTAAGAAACACTCTTGCCAAATTGGCCCTCAAAGATCATCCGGAAATGGAAACTGCTATTTCTGATGGGTTTGTAGGCAATAATGCAATTGTTTTTGCTTATGAAGACGCGTCTGCATCGGCCAAAGTTTTGAGCGAGTTCAGCAAAGATGTTGAGCACCTAAAGCTTAAATCTGGTGTTATGGACGGGAAAGCTCTTGATGAGAACGGCGTTAATTACTTAGCGACCCTACCATCAAAAGAAGAGCTGCAAGGAATGTTACTAAGTACATTCTTAGCGCCAATGTCTAAACTAGTAAGAACATTTAATGAAGTTCCTGCGAGCTTTGTTAGAACGATCAATGCTAAGTCTCAGCAGTGATTGCTTTAATTATAGGAAAATTAATTTAAACATTTATATCAAATATGAGGAGGTCAGAAATGGCTGTAACTAAAGAAGAAGTTGTTGATTTTTTATCTAATATGCCGGTTATTGAGTTAGCTGAAATGGTAAAGGAACTTGAAGATAAGTGGGGCGTAAGTGCTGCTGCTCCTGTTGCTGTTGCTGCAGGCCCTGCTGCTGGTGGTGCCGCTGCTGAAGAGAAGACTGAGTTTGACGTGATCTTAGCAAGTGCTGGATCAAGCAAAATCAACGTGATTAAAGAAGTTCGTGGAATCACTGGTCTTGGTTTAAAAGAAGCTAAAGATCTTGTTGAAGGTGCTCCAAAAGCTGTTAAAGAAGGAATTCCAAAAGACGAAGCTGAAAAAATCAAAGAAGCACTCACTAAAGCTGGTGCGACAGTAGAAGTTAAATAATTAAAAATAGTACCAATTTCTTAAGGTTTAGGGTTACAATTTTGTAACCCTAAATCTGTTTATTGACATGAACAACAACCAACATCTCATCAATAAGGAGAGATAATGGAACAAAGACCCGTAGCTGCATCAAATATTCGCTTAAGAAAGAGTTTTGCGAGAACTGAGCAACTGACTCAGATTCCTAACCTCATTGAACTACAAAAAAACTCATACGAGAATTTTCTGCAAAAAGACACTGATCCTGACAGAAGGGAGATGGAAGGTCTTAACGGTGTGTTTAAGTCTGTATTTCCGATCACGGATTTTAACAACACTGCCAATCTAGAATTTGTTAGCTACACACTCGAACCAGCAAAGTATGACGTTGAAGAGTGTCGTCAAAGAGGCATGACTTACGCAGCTCCAGTGAAGGTGACTTTGCGTTTGGTTGTTTTTGATGTCGATGAAGAAACAGAAGCCAGAAGTATCCGTGACGTTAAAGAACAAGAAGTTTACTTAGGTGAAATTCCTTTAATGACTTACAACGGATCTTTCATTGTTAACGGAACTGAGAGAGTTGTTGTGTCTCAGTTGCACAGATCACCAGGTGTTTTCTTTGCTCACGATGGAGGAGCATCCAACACCAGTGGTAAATTCATTTACTCTGCAAGGGTTATTCCTTATAGAGGTTCTTGGTTAGATTTTGAGTTTGATCAAAAAGACATTTTGTATGTTCGTATCGACAGACGTAGAAAGTTTCCTGTCACAATTTTGTTAAAGGCTCTAGGATACGACACAGAACAACTTTTAGATTTCTTTTATAACATTGAACAAGTTAAAATTGATCGCAAGTCTGGAAAGGTGTTGCGCGATTTAGATATTGAAAAGATCGCTGGTCAAAGAGCTGTTTCAGACATCATCAATCCAAAAGACGGGTCAGTTGTTGTTAAGGCAGGGAGAAGAATCACTCGTGCTGTTATTCGTAAGGTTGAAGAAGCTGGAATCAAAGAGATTGAGCTTTCTAGAGAAGACCTCATAGGTAAAGTGATTGGTAAGCCAATCATTGATGAAACAACGGGTGAGATTGTTGCCGATGCCAACTCTGAAGTGACTCTTGAAGTGCTTGAGCAATTGACAGAAGCTGGAATTGATAAACTCGATCTCATATTTTTTGATGGTTTAACTGTTGGCCCTTACTTAAGAAACACTCTTCTTATTGATAAGGTGACTACAAAAGAAGATTCACTCATTGAAATTTACAAGCGTTTGCGTCCGGGTGAGCCACCAACTCCTGAAGCTGCCGAAAAGTTTTTCAAAAGACTCTTTTTTGATCCAGAATCGTATGACTTAAGTGAAGTGGGTCGTTTAAAGATTAACCATAGATTTGGAATCTCTTTTGATGATTGCCCTGTTTCGCATAGAACATTGACCAACGAAGACGTTATGGGCGTTGTTAAAACACTTGTAGAATTAAAAAACGGTAATGGTGAAGTTGATGATATCGATCACCTAGGTAACCGTCGTGTTCGTTCTGTTGGTGAGCTTTTAGAGAATCAATACCGAATTGGTTTAGTTCGTATGGAAAGAGCCATTCGTGAAAGAATGAGCTTGCAAGATCTTGAAACAATGATGCCACACGATTTGGTCAACGCAAAGCCAGTCAGTGCGGTAGTGAAAGAGTTCTTTGGTTCGAGTCAATTGTCACAGTTCATGGACCAGACAAACCCACTCTCTGAAATCACTCACAAAAGAAGGCTATCTGCTCTCGGACCTGGAGGTCTTACAAGAGACCGTGCTGGTTTTGAAGTTCGAGACGTTCACCCAACTCACTACGGTCGAATTTGTCCAATTGAAACTCCGGAGGGACCAAACATTGGTTTGATTGCTTCCCTTGCAACATATGCTCGTATCAACAGCTATGGTTTCATTGAGACACCTTATAGAAAAGTTGAAGAAGGAAAGATAGAAAGATCCATCAATTACATGTCTGCCCTTGAAGAATCTGGTCACCATATTGCCCAGGCGGGAAAGGATATCGAAAACGATCAGATCACAGCTGACAACATTGTTGTGCGAGTGGATGGTGAATACGAAAGAGTTGAATCTTCCAAAGTGTCTCTTTTAGATGTATCGCCAAGTCAGTTGGTATCTATTGCTGCCTCATTGATTCCGTTCTTAGAGCACGATGATGCCAACCGTGCCTTGATGGGATCAAACATGCAACGTCAAGCAGTGCCGTTACTTAAAGCCAGAGCTCCTTTTGTGGGAACTGGTGTTGAGAAGTTGGTTGCTAAGGATTCAGGAACAAGTGTTGTTTGTTCTAATGACGGTGTCGTTGAAGAAGTAGACGCATCTCGAATCGTTATTCGTAGATTCGCTAAAGGTGGCGAGCTTGGTGGTAACGTTGATATCTATAATTTAACTAAGTATCAAAGAACCAACCAAAATACTTGCTTTAACCAAAAAGCCATCGTGAACATTGGTGACACTGTTAAAAAAGATGACATCATTGCTGATGGTCCATCTACAGAGCTAGGTGAACTTGCTTTAGGTCAAAACATCTTAGTCGCCTTTACTCCTTGGATGGGTTACAACTTTGAGGATTCTATTTTAATTAATGAAAGACTCGTGCGTGATGATGTTTATACATCGGTTCACATTGAAGAGTTTGAATGTATCGCCCGTGACACAAAGCTTGGAAAAGAAGAGATCACTCGCGATATTGCCAACGTTGGTGAAGAAGCTTTAAAAGATATCGATAATAGCGGTATCATTCGCATCGGTGCTGAAGTTCGCCCTGGAAATATCTTAGTTGGTAAAGTGACTCCAAAAGGGGAGACACAATTATCTCCTGAAGAAAAGTTATTAAGAGCGATCTTTGGTGAAAAAGCTGGTGACGTCAGAGATACGTCTTTAAGAGTTCCATCTGGAGTTTTTGGAACTGTTATTGATGCTCAAGTTTACAGTCGTGAAGTCACTAGCCGTGATGAGCGTTTGCAATCAATTATCAGTGAGAAAAAAACTAAAATTCAAAAAGATCTCAACATCGAGCAAAACGTTATCAAAAATAACTCGCTCGACAAGTTGAAGTCTCTTCTCGTCGGTAAAGTGACGAACGGAGTTTTACTTAACGAAGATGGTTCAAAGAAATTGCTTGAAAAGGGTCAAACCATTGAAGCTGCTGACATTGAGTCAATTCCATTTGAGCTTTTAAGTTACATTCCTTTAGAACAAGACATGGAGTTTCAAGTCACTCGCATTATTGATGGCGCAAGAAATCAGTTAGAAGCTGTAAAAATGGTTTTTGATGAGAAAAGTGATCGCTTGAGCAAAGGCGATGAGCTTCCTCCAGGTGTTATTAAAATGATTAAAGTTTATGTAGCGATCAAAAGAAAGCTACAGGTTGGTGATAAGTTCGCCGGTCGTCACGGTAACAAAGGCGTAATCTCTCGCGTGTTACCAGAAGAAGATATGCCTTACTTAGCTGATGGTCGTTCTGTTGATATGGTATTAAACCCACTAGGGGTTCCATCTCGTATGAACATTGGCCAGGTTTTAGAGGTGCATTTGGGTTGGGCCGCAAGAGCTCTCGGTGAGCAAATTGCGGAGCATCTAGATAACTTTAACTTAGATGATGCTAAGAAAGATCTCTTAAGTGTTTATACAAATAAAGAAGACCAAGAAAAAATTGCTAATGCTGATGAAGGGTCTGTTAAGAAGATGATTCAAAAAGTGTCTAAAGGTGTTCACTTGGCCACTCCTGTATTTGATGGAGCTAAAGAGTCAGATGTGAAAGACCTTTTAGCGAAAGCCGAACTGCCTTCTACGGGTCAAACAATTCTTTTTGATGGCCGTACTGGAGAGCCGTTTACGACTCCAGTGACCGTCGGAATTATGTACATGCTGAAGCTTCACCACTTGGTGGAAGAAAAGATTCACGCAAGATCCATAGGACCATACTCTTTAGTTTCTCAACAACCTCTTGGTGGTAAAGCACAGTTTGGTGGTCAGAGACTCGGGGAGATGGAAGTTTGGGCCATTGAAGCTTACGGTGCTGCTTATGCATTGCAAGAGTTCTTAACTGTAAAGTCAGATGACGTTGCCGGTAGAACTAGAATGTATGAAAGCATAGTTAAGGGTGAAAACTTACTTGAGCCAGGCTTGCCTGAATCATTCAACGTTCTTGTAAAAGAGTTGCAGAGTTTAGCACTTAACGTGGAGTTGGTAGAATCAGATGTCTTGACGGAAGCTCCAGTGGAAGTGACCTCAGAGTCTGAAGAAATCAAGCATTAATATAAGGATTTAAACTAGGGAGTATCACCTTGAAAGATTTATTAAACTTTTTTGACAAGCCAAAAGATCCATTAGCATTTAATGCTGTTAGAATTTCTTTAGCATCTCCTGAGATGATAAAAGACTGGTCCTTTGGTGAAGTAAAAAAACCAGAGACAATCAACTACAGAACTTTCAAGCCTGAAAGAGATGGTCTTTTTTGTGCGAAAATCTTTGGTCCAATAAAAGACTACGAGTGTCTTTGCGGTAAGTACAAAAGAATGAAGTACCGCGGAGTTGTTTGTGAAAAGTGTGGTGTTGAAGTCACCCAAAGTAAGGTACGTCGTGAGCGTTTAGGTCATATTGATCTTGCAAGTCCAGTCGCACACATTTGGTTCTTGCGTTCTCTGCCAAGTCGTATTGGGCACTTGCTGAATCTTTCATTAAAAGATGTTGAGCGTGTTCTTTACTGTGAAGCTTATGCTGTTGTTGACCCTATGGAAACAACTCTCGAGGAAAGCCAAGTTCTTTCTGAAGAAGCTTATCAAAATGCATTGAATGAGTTTGGTCCCAACTTTAAAGCTTACATTGGTGGTGAAGCGATTTTAGAGTTACTTAAAAAGGTTGATACTGAGTACTTATCACGTAAAATTAGAATGGACTTAAAAGAGACTAAGTCAGAAGCTCAAATTAAAAAATTGTCTAAAAGATTAAAAGTGGTTGAGGCTTTTAAAGGTTCAATCAACAAGCCAGAATGGATGATGTTAAGTATATTGCCAGTCATTCCACCTGACTTAAGACCTCTAGTTCCTTTAGATGGTGGTCGTTTTGCAACCTCTGATTTGAACGATCTTTACCGCCGAGTGATTAACAGAAACAACCGTTTAAAAAGACTTTCTGAGCTCAATGCTCCAGATATTATCATTCGTAATGAAAAAAGAATGTTACAAGAAGCTGTCGATGCTCTTCTTGATAATGGCCGTCGTGGTAAGACTTTCACTGGTCCAAATAAGCGTCCACTGAGATCTTTGAGTGACATGTTAAAAGGGAAGCAAGGTCGTTTCCGTCAAAACTTACTTGGTAAACGTGTGGACTACTCAGGTCGTTCAGTGATCGTTGTTGGTCCTTATTTGAAGTTGCATCAATGTGGTTTGCCAAAGAAAATGGCTCTCGAATTATTTAAGCCATTTGTATATAACAAATTAGAAGAAAGAGGTTTCTCTTCAACAATCAAACAATCCAAAAGATTGGTTGAGCAAGAAACTGTAGAAGTTTGGGATATTTTGTCAGAAGTGGTGAAAGAGCATCCAGTGATGCTCAACCGTGCACCGACTCTTCACAGGCTTGGGATCCAAGCATTTGAACCTGTCTTGCACGAAGGGAAAGCTATCCAATTGCATCCATTAGTTTGTACGGCATTCAACGCCGACTTTGATGGTGACCAAATGGCTGTCCACGTACCATTATCTGTAGAAGCTCAAGTAGAAGCACGTGTCTTAATGATGTCGACCAATAATATTCTTTCTCCACAAAGTGGAAAACCGATCATCAACCCAACACAAGATATCGTTTTAGGTGCTTACTGGATGACAAGAATTCGTCCTGGAGCTAAAGGAACGGGTCGAATTTTCTCAAATATTCAAGAAGTGAGTTACGCTTTCGATATGGGTCATGTTGACTTACAGGCTGCGATCAAAGTGAGAGTGGACGGTAAAGTTGAAGACACAAGTGTTGGTCGCGCCATTGTTGGTGAGATTGTTCCAAAAGGTGTTTCTTTCGACGTTGTTAACAGAGTGATGGATAAAAAAGCTCTGGCCAACTTCATCGACATTTCATTCCGTGAAGCGGGTGCAAAAGCGACATGTATTTTAGCTGATAAGTTAATGCAACTTGGATTTAAGTTTTCAACAATTGCAGGTGTGAGTATCTGTGTTGATGACATGAATATTCCAAAGCAAAAAGAAACTTTGCTTGCAGATGCTGAAAATCAAGTTCACGAAATTCAACAGCAGTACGATGAAGGTCTGATCACAGATGGTGAGCGCTACAATAAGGTTGTTGATATTTGGGCTGAGACAAGTGACAAGGTCACAAAGGCCATGATGAACCAGATTGAAAAAGAAAAAATTGTTATTGATGGCAAAGAAATAGAAACTCCAAGCTTCAACCCAATCTTTGTTATGGCTGATTCGGGAGCGAGGGGTTCTGCAAACCAAATTAAACAGTTGTCTGGTATGCGTGGTTTGATGGCCAAGCCGTCGGGTGAAATTATCGAAACTCCAATTACTGCAAACTTCCGTGAAGGTTTATCGGTTCTACAGTACTTTATTTCGACTCACGGAGCTCGTAAAGGTCTAGCTGATACCGCTTTAAAAACGGCAAACTCCGGTTACTTAACAAGAAAACTTGTGGATGTGTCTCAAGACATGGTTGTTAATGAAACTGATTGTGGAACTGATGATGGTTTAACAGTCACGGCATTGATGGAAGCTGGGGAAGTTATACAGCCAATCGGTGAAAGAATCTTAGGGCGAACAGCATTAGAAGACATTGTTGACCTAAGAACTGACACTGTGATTTGTAAAGCCGGCGATGCCATTGACGAAGATGTTGTCGATAAAGTTGAGGAAGCCGGTGTTGATTCTGTTCGTATCCGCTCGGTGTTAACATGTAAGACCCAAAGAGGTGTTTGCATTAAATGTTACGGTCGTGATTTGGCTCGTGGTAGCACAGTGAACTTAGGTGAAGCTGTTGGAATCATTGCTGCACAATCTATTGGTGAGCCGGGAACACAGTTAACGATGAGAACTTTCCACTTGGGTGGTACAGCGTCTCGTGCGGTTGAGCAATCTGTTCACACTTCTAGAACTGAAGGTAAAGTGAAGTTAGAAGCTGATACGGTGACAAACAAAGATGGCAAATTAACCGTCATGTCACGTAACAGTGAGATTGCAGTTATTGATAAGAGCGGTCTTGAAAAAGAAAGATACAAGCTTGTTTATGGTTCTGTTCTAGAAGTTGTTGATGGCCAAGAAATACCTAAGGGGCAAAAATTAGCTGAGTGGGATCCATACTCTAACCCAATCTTAGCAGATGTCTCAGCTGTAACGAGTTACCAAGACATAGTTGAAGGTGTGACTATGACGGAGCAACTTGACCCAGTTACTGGCTTCTCGACAAAGGTGATCACTGAGTCTAAAAACGCTGATCAAAAACCAACGGTCTTGTTAAAGAACGAAAATGGTGAGTCGATCAATCTGCCAAATAGAGATATTCCAGCAAGATACGTTTTACCTGTGGGCGCACAACTTTTGATCGCAGAAGGTGAGCAAGTTCACGCTGGTGATTTGATTGCAAAGATTCACAGAGAGACTTCTAAAACAAAAGATATCACGGGTGGTCTACCGCGTGTGGCTGAGTTGTTTGAAGCTAGAAAACCAAAAGAAGCTGCCATTGTTTCTGAAATTGATGGTTACGTGACTTTTGGACAAGATGTGAAAGGTAAGCAGAGAGTGATTGTTACACCAGAAATTGGTGAGCAAAAAGAATACTTAATTCCTAAAGGAAAGCACGTTGCTGTCAGAGAGGGAGAGTTTATCAGAGCTGGTGAAGCATTGATGGATGGCTCAACAAATCCGCACGATATCTTGAAGGTGTTAGGTGATAAGGAGCTTGCTGCTTACTTAGTGAATGAAATTCAAGACGTTTATCGTTTGCAGGGTGTTGTTATCAATGACAAACACATCGAAACCATTGTTCGCCAAATGTTGCGTAAGGTAACTGTTGTGAATCCTGGTGACACCATCTTTATTGCTGGTGAAAACGTAGATAAGTTTAAGTTTGAAGCTGAAAACAAAAAGACTATGGCAGAGGGCGGACAAGCTGCGACCTTTGAGCCATTGTTATTGGGTATCACTAAAGTTTCATTGAACACTGACAGTTGGATTTCAGCGGCATCCTTCCAAGAGACTACAAAAGTTCTCACTGGTGCTGCCATTCGCTCAAAATCTGATAACTTACAGGGACTTAAAGAAAACATTGTTATGGGTCGCTTGATCCCAGCAGGTACTGGTGTTCCATACTACAAGAAGTGGAAAGTGAAAGTAGAAGAGACTGTTGAGGAAGTTGCGATGAGTCTTCCTGGTATGGGCTCAATGCAGGTGAACCAGCAGAATGGTGGAAACTACCAATATAACAGGTAAATTAGCAAAGCCCTCAATTTGGCAAAGTTGAGGGTTATGAATTTATGGTAAATATTAACTATATTTACTTGAATTATTGACGAAATCAGGGTTTCAAGGTAGTTCTTAACCCTTTGAAATGAGGTATAAATGCCAACTATAAATCAGTTGATTAGAAAACAGAGAGTTTTACAGAAGGGAAAGTCAAAATCCCCAGCACTTACAAGTTGTCCACAAAGACGTGGCGTTTGTACGCGAGTCTTCACGACAACACCTAAGAAGCCAAACTCGGCTTTAAGAAAAGTGGCTCGTGTTCGTTTGTCAAACGGCTTTGAAGTAAACTCTTACATTCCTGGTATAGGTCACAATCTCCAAGAGCACAGTGTTGTTCTGATTCGTGGTGGTCGTGTTAAAGATTTACCAGGTGTTAGGTATCATATCGTTAGAGGTGTTTTAGATACTCAAGGTGTTAATGATAGAAAAAATGGTCGTTCAAAATACGGAACAAAAAGACCTAAGAAGTCATAAGGAAAATTAAATGTCTAGACGTAAAAGAAGTCAAAGAAGAGAAGTTGCTGCTGACCCAATGTACGGTGATGTGACACTAGCTAGATTCATTAGAAAGGTCATGTTAGACGGTAAAAAAACTGTTGCTGAAAAAGTTGTTTACAGTGCTTTAGATCAAATTAAAACAAAGATGCCTGAGGAAACTCCTTTAACTGTATTTAAAAAAGCAGTTGAAAATGTAAAGCCATCTTTAGAAGTTCGCTCGCGTCGTATCGGTGGAGCCACTTATCAAGTACCTATTGATGTTAGACCTCAAAGACGTTTAACATTATCAATGCGTTGGTTGGTGAATTACTCAAGATCACGTGGTGAAAAATCAATGTCAGCTAGAATTGCTGGTGAATTGATGGACGCTTATAATAACAGAGGGAACTCTATCAAAAAGCGTGAAGATGTTCACAAAATGGCAGAAGCCAACAAGGCCTTCTCGCACTTTAACTGGTAATAAAGTCTTACTTTATTCTGGAAATAAAAAAAAGCTAGGTGAACCCTAGCTTTTTTTTTGCATAAAGCACTGACACTTTATTTTGTAATATGGATTACCAGATACAAAAATGTTTAGTTAATGAATCCGTCAGTTTAAGAAGTCAACTTAGTAAATATCAGAAGACATGGTTTAAACAGTTAAAATGTTTCTAATCACTATTTAAATTCTGAACTATTTATTTATGCATTTTTCGTTGAGAAATATTTTACTATTATCAAACAAAAAGTCTGCAGCTACTTTATGACCATATTGAGAAAAATGGATGTAATCTAACCACAAGAGCCCTGAGTTTACTACTTCAGGGGAGTTAAAATGATTATTTAAATCAATTGTTTTGATTTTATTTTCTTCGGCAACTTTTTTTACATATTGTAATTTTTCTTTATTTCTATCAGCTCCTTCTGTGGCTTCAAGAATAAGAATTGGAGTCGCGCCCCTGGCAACAGTTTCTTGAATTATTTTAGGAAGATTTTCTGTGAGTGTTTTAAACTTATCGTTATTTACTAAATTGATAAATACGTAGTCAAAAGTTAAGCTTTTCCATTTTGTTATATAATCGTTATATAAATCTGCTGGATTGGATCCTGAGATTGAAATATTTGTTGTTAAAATGTTACAGCTATTTTGTTTGAAAATATGTGACGTGAACAGACTCACCCATGCGTTCTGTATGTTGGCGGCCCCAGAACCGTAAGTTTGTGATGTGCCTATAAAGCCAATGTTTAGTGTTTTTTTTCGTTTCAATTTCTCACAAAAAATGGTGTGGGTTTCATGGTAACGATTTTTAGTGTTCGGTTGATAACGTGTCATTTTATTTACTTGGCAGTTTTTTTGGTTAGTTTTCAACGTTTTTAAGAGTGGACTTATTAAATTACTTTTAGTCTTTTTTTGCTGCTTGTTAAAATGTGATGATAAATTAAAAAAACTTTGTCTCACTTTCTCGATTTGAAGCTCTGCTCGTGATTTTGTTGAAAAGAGTTGATATTGAACAAAGAAATTTTTAGACCATATTTTGTAATCAACAAAATATAAAGTTCCAATGATGAAGTTGAAAAGGAGTAAGATTATAAGATAGTAATTATATTTTTGCTCAGTGAAAAAACTAATTAGAAAAAAAGGACTAAGAAATATCAATATGACAAAAGTTGAAAATAGAACTGAGCCTATAAAATTTGAATTGCTGAAGTTCTCAAAAATAGTCTCGTTATTGCTGGTGATGACTTTGTAGTTATCTACAGTGATGTTAGCTTCATTACTCCCTATAAAGCCCACCAGGCCTTGTGTTAATTTAAATGGGATTTTTATTTCCCTGTTATTTAACTTATTTTTATTTCTCCAAGAGATATCTAAGAATTGGTCTTTAAATGTTATTGTAAATTGATTGTTCCTACTAAATTTAGGTAGGTTTAAGGTTTTAATGTAATTGTACTTCCCATCGAGCTGAGCTTGTATCAGTGAATTTCTTTTTTCATTTTTTGAACTGAGGCGAATGGCTTTAAAACCACTTTGATTATAATCAAAGATGACGTGTAGGTCGCTGAGATCTTTTTTGAAATCAAGTTCGAATGATATGCTCTTAGGGCTCACCATGTTATTTATGAAGTATCCGTTATAGCCATACCAAGCGTTGGGCAATAACTTATTGTGCATTAGTGTTGCTCTATTTTGTATAGAGTCATCAGCTCCCATAACACTTGTGTCTAAGTTTTTTTTTAAGGTGACCCACTGGGTACTGAGCTGACTGAGGTTGTTTGTTGAATAGCTCGTAAAGCTACTTAACAAACTAACTGTCATTATTAAAAGTAAAGAGATGAGCGACAGTTGAATCTTTTTATTTTTATTCATGATTTAATAATCTTATTGTGAATCTATTTAAATAGATAGAGAAATGAATATGAGCATATAAAAGACAATACGGTTGAAAATCATCAGTTTATTTGGTCTCAAAGTGTTTAAGATTTAAGACAGAACCTATCAAATTCTTAACTCATTGAGATGTGGTCAGGTGGCTGGGCTGATTCTATGTTAACAAAATTATTAAATCTGATGCAGCAAAAGAACTATTAAATATTTAGCTATGAGTTGGTTTTTATATTTTTTACTTAATCTATTGGATTCACGAAAAATCAGACTTGTATCATAATAATTGTAAAAATATGAAAATAATTGGTTAATGGTCTAGTCTGTGTCAGGTAAGCTTGAGAAATAAGACTACAAAATTTAAAATTGATGAGTATTTTTAATTTTTTAATATAAATAATTATAGGAGAAGTCATGAAACAAATTAATAATGAAAAAGGATTTTCATTGATCGAGTTAATGATCGTTGTGGCGATTATTGGTATTTTAGCTGCCGTTGCGATTCCAAACTTTCAAACATTCATCAGACGAAGTAAGCAAGCTGATGCAAAAACAAACTTAACCACAGTCTATGCTGGTCAAAGAACGTTTTTTGATGAGTGGAGTTACTACGATGGACGTTTTGGACATATCGGGTACCAGCCTGAAGGTGATTTAACTTATGAGATAGTGACTGTGGCTGGTACAGCTCCTGCTGGGTCTTTGTATGCAGCTAGAAAAGGAACTGCAGTTTCTGCAAAAACAGGTGCTGATACAGTTTCTGCGACAGCTTACTGTGCAGCAGTGGGTGCTACAAAGTGCAACATGAAAGCTGAGTCACAGGCTCCTGGAACTTGTGCTGCCGCTGTAACAACCTCTGGTAACACATCAACTTTCGTTGCTTGTGCTGCTGCTGATCTTGGTGGTGAAAACCCAGATGAGTGGAGTATGGATCAAGGAAAGGTGATGACTCAAGTTTCTGTAGGTGAATAATCCATTTATTAAAATTGTAACTTATGTGCTGCCTGTTGCTTTGTTGGTAACAGGCAGTTTTTATTTTAAAGATAATATTTTTCAAAATTATCAAACTCTTAAAAAACAGTCTGTTTTTATTCCTCCTCCAAAATTAGTCAGTCAATTTCACTTTGGCTTTAGAGATATCATTGCAAATAGTCTTTGGGTGCGTTGGATTCAAAATATTGAAGCTTGTGGCAAATTACTCTCTGACCGCAAAGAATTAAATATAAAATCAAATGAGATTACAGAAAATCCAAAGTACAAACAAACTCAAAAACAAAGTGTTTGTCACCTTGGTTGGTCGTACACCATGTTGGACCGTGTGACGGATTTATCTCCAAAGTTTCGTATGCCTTATTCAAAAGGGGCTCCAACATTAAGTGTTATTGCCGAAGATGTTATGGGTGCCAAATTGTTATTTGATAAGGGCGTTAAAAATTTACCAGATGATTGGCATATACAATACAGGGCAGCTTATCATTATATATTTGAGTTGAATGACATGTTAATGGGGAGTCGATTATTAAAGAAGTCTGCAGACAATGGCGCTCCCGATTGGGTTTACAGTTATAGTGCTAAGATATCTTCTCAAGCTGGTCAGTTTGATTTTGGCTTGGATGTTTTGAAAGAATACCTCGAGAAAGCTACTGATGAAGAACAAAAAAAACGGATTCAAGAAAAAATCAAAGACCTTGAGAGTAAAAAACAAGAGAGCTTAACTAAGTGAGCTTTCAATAAAGCTTATCTATTTTTATTTTAAAACCAATAAAAGATCATCTTGCCCCTTAAGGGGCGAGATGATTTGACATTAAACCTTGCTTGAAATTACTTCTATATAAATTTAAAAGCCTTGGGTTTGGTAAATTGCGTTGACTGAGCTCTGACATTTTGCACAAAGAGTGACCTTCTCATCCTCATCGATTTACCCAGGGGACGTTTAAAGTTATAAAAACTCTATGAGCTTTAAAGATCCTAACAAAATAGAAGACTTAAAATGGACAAGAAACATAGGCATCATGGCCCACATCGATGCTGGAAAAACGACGACGACCGAGAGAGTTCTATATTACTCGGGCAAGAGTCATAAAATTGGTGAGGTCCATGATGGTGATGCCACCATGGATTGGATGGAGCAAGAGCAAGAGCGTGGAATTACCATCACCTCAGCTGCTACGACTTGTTATTGGAATGAGCACCGAATCAATATTATCGATACCCCTGGACATGTTGATTTTACCATTGAAGTTGAAAGGTCTCTCAGGGTGCTGGATGGCGCTGTCGCCGTTTTTGACGGGGTGAGTGGGGTCGAGCCACAATCAGAAACCGTTTGGAGGCAAGCCAACAAGTATAAGGTGCCAAGAATTTGCTTTGTAAATAAATTAGATCGTACAGGTGCAGATTTTCAAATGAGTTTTGATAGTATCAAGGAGCGTCTTGGCGCTCGCCCAGTGATGATTCAATACCCCATTGGCAGTGACGACGAGTTTTCAGGGCTTATTGATATTATTAAGAACAAAGCTTTCTTTTGGCCCGGTGATGATAAGGATCAAAAGTATGAAGAAGGAAATATTCCAGAGAGTCTAAAGGAAAAAACGAGCCAGTTGCGAACAGAGCTTTTGGACACTCTTTCTGAATTTGACGATGAGTTTATGGAATCTTATTTAGAGGGAAACGACCCTTCGGAAGAAACGATTATATCTATTTTGAGAAAAGCCACCTTAAGTTTGGAGCTCACTCCAGTTTTGTGTGGGTCCGCTTTTAAAAACAAAGGAGTGCAGTTGTTACTAGACAGAGTCGTTGATCTGCTGCCAAGCCCTTTGGATCGACCGGACGTAGTGGGGCATGATCCTGACAATGAAGATAAAGAGATCATTTGCAAAACAGATTTCTCTGAGCCCATTGCCTGTTTAGCATTTAAAATTGCTACGGATTCTTTTGCAGGAACATTAACGTACATGCGAGTTTACTCAGGTGAAGTGAAGGTTGGCCAGCAGTTGTTAAACACTCGCCAAAATAAAAAAGAAAGAATTCAGCGACTCGTAAAAATGCACGCCAACTCGCGAGAGGAAGTGCAATCCTTAAAAGCTGGAGACATAGGTGCCGTGATTGGTTTAAAATTCACAACAACTGGTGACACTCTTTGCGAGACAAAAAGAAAAGTTTCTCTTGAAAGTATTCAGTTCCCTGAGCCAGTGATTTCAGTAGCCATTGAGGCCAAGTCATCTGCTGATCAACCCAAAATGATGGATGCTCTTGAGAGATTGCAAAAGGAAGACCCTTCTTGTTACTTAAAGACTGATCCAGAAACAGGCCAAATGCTCCTTTCGGGGATGGGGGAGCTTCATTTAGAAATACTTGTCGATAGAATGCTTAGAGAGTTCAAGGTTAAAGCAAATATAGGTCAACCACAAGTCTCTTACCGAGAAACAATCACCACTGAAACTGTAGGCGAATCCACATTTGAAAAAGAAATGGCCGGAAAACCTCAGTACGCAGCTTGCTCCATTAAAATATCTCCAGCAGAAAAAGGTGCAGGAGTAAATTTTAAAAATAGTGTAAAAGAGATCCCGAAAAACTTTTTGCAGGCCATAGAGCAAGGCGCTTTAGATGCCGCAGAAGTTGGAGTGCTAGCAGGCTTTTCGCTCATAGATATAGATATCACATTAATGTCTTATGATCAGCGAGATGATGAGTCCAGCGAAATGGCTTTTAAAGTTTGCGCTGGTGCGGCTTTACGTGATGCTCTAAAAAAAGCCAATTCTCAATTATTAGAACCTATGTTCAAATTGGAAGTGGTCACTCCAGATGAATACATGGGAGGAGTAATTAGCGACTTAACGTCTCGCCGGGGAAAAGTGAACGGAATGAATCCAAGAGCAACTATGCAAGTTGTAGACGCCGAAGCCCCATTAATGAATTTATTTGGCTACGCAACAGATCTAAGATCAGCCAGCCAAGGCCGAGCCAGTTTCAGCATGGAGTTCCTAGAATACGCCCCATTACCAAATAAGGTTGAAAAAGAACTCCTAACAAAATGGGGCCGATAGTAAAGCCTTAAAATGATTAAAAAAGGTAGTTCATTAAAGTTATTTTTTAGCGATTAAAGTATCGCCAAAGAACAGCTTCTACCTTAATCATGAAGTCGCACAGGCAATATAATAAAGGAGAAGCCTTTTTTATTTAAAACACATCACTAAATTTGATGCACATACTTATAGATACGCCAAGCAAGGCATAATTCAAAGCGAGCCAGGGTGAAAACTTTCAGTTTTAAATCCTCAGCTCTAATAGACTTTGCTCGCACGCAGTTCCGTGGGTGTGGTGCTCGCCAGGGGCGAGCGCCGCTGCCCACGGCTGTCTGAGTACGAGCAAAGTCTATTAGAGCTGAGGATTTAATGCGGACCAAGTTTGAACTCCCAAAATTGAATCCTGAAAAGAGTTAAGCAGCGAAAATTGTAGGTAAAATCCACACCAATAACTCTTTTTCAAAAATAAACTTTATAACCGACATTAATGTTGACAATAAATGCCTGAAAACAGATACTCAGCAACCTGTACATCGCCCTGTTTTGGAGCTACACCCCGTAAGTCACTGAAATTACATTATTTTTGTGATACTTGAGGAGGTACTTGGCTTCACAAATAACGTCGACGTGCGCCTAAATTATTGAAATGACTATTCATTTAGAAGGTAAAAATATATGCAGAGTCAAAAAATTAGAATTCGTTTAAAGGCTTTTGATCACAAATTGCTCGACCAGTCGACTAGAGAAATCGTTGAAACTGCTCGTAGAACTGGTGCAAACATTGCCGGTCCAATCCCGTTGCCAACAAGAATCAACAGATACACTGTTTTGAGATCACCACACGTGAACAAAAAATCTCGTGAGCAGTTTGAAGTGAGAACGCATAAAAGACTTTTAGATATATTAGAGCCAACGCAGCAAACGATTGATCAGCTTATGAAGTTAGACTTATCAGCTGGTGTTGATGTTGAAATTAAACTTTCAGCAGATGTTTAAATTATAGGTTTTGGAGATTTAAATAATGAGTGAAGAAATTAAAGACAATCCAGAAGTTGAAGAAGCAAAGGTTGAAGCTGCCTCTGAGGAGACTCAAGCAGAAGCGAATACCATAAAACTAAACAGTCTTTTCGCTTTCAAAAAAGGCATGTCACAAGTTTACGGTGAAAATGGCGAAGCCATTCCTGTTACTGTTTTAGAGTATAAGCCATGGGTTGTTTCGCAAATTAAAACGAAAGAAAAAGATGGCTACGAGGCGGTTCAAATTGCTTCAACGGCTAAAAAAGCAAAAAACTCTAACAAAGCTGAAAAAGGCCACTTGTCAAAAGCAGGCTTTGAAAACGGCGCACGTTTTTTGAAAGAAGTACGTTGTGACCTACCAGAAGGTGTAAAAGTCGGCCAAAAAGTTGAGATTGAAAGCCTTCAAAAAGGTGATCGCGTTCAACTTAAAGGGAAATCTAAAGGGCGTGGCTTTGCTGGTGTTATAAAAAGATGGGGGCACGGTGGTGGTCCTGCTTCACATGGTTCTGGTTTTCACAGAAAGCCAGGTTCTATTGGTAACCGTACTGATCCTGGTCGCGTTATGCCGGGTCGTAAGTTGCCAGGTCACTACGGGGACAAGGTAAAAACAATTCCACATGTTCAAATTGTTGAAGTTATGGCAGATGAAAATGTTTTATTGGTAAAAGGTTCTGTTCCAGGTTCTAGAAACTCAATGGTTCAGTTAATTAAAGAGTAAGGTAATTATGGCGTCATTAAATGTATACGATTGGAATAAAAAAGAAGTTGGTAAAGTAGAAGCTAACTCAAGCGTTTTTGAAGCTGACGTTCGTAAGGATATCCTTCATAGCGTAGTTAGGTGGCAGTTGGCTTGTAAAAGACAAGGGACTCACAAGGCTAAAACAAGAGCTGAAGTTTCTGGTGGTGGTAAAAAGCCATTCAAGCAAAAAGGAACTGGTAATGCGAGACAGGGGTCATCAAGATCTCCACTTTTAGAAAGTGGTGGTGCTGTTTTTGCTCCAAGACCAAGAGACTATTCTTATAACTTGCCAAAAAAAATCAAGAAGTTAGGCCTTAAATCAGCTCTTTCTCACTTGAACAAAGAAGGTAAGTTATTTGTTGTAAAAAGCATTGAGTCTGATGGTAAAACAAAAAACTTTGCTAATAACTTAAAAACAATGGGCTTGCAAAAGGCATTCATCGTTGATGATAAGCAGGATGAAATGGTTCAAAGAGCTACTAAAAACATTCCAAAAGTTAAATATAGCAATGCTATGGGTGTGAATGTTTACGAGCTTCTAAAATATGACAATTTAGTGATTACTGAATCTGGTTTAAAAGCTCTCGAAGGTCGTTTGAATTAAAGGAAATTAAATATGCATTACGTAATTAAAAGACCAATTATTACTGAAAAGAACAGCCTCATTGCTGAAATGAGCAATACCTATGCTTTTGAGGTCGATAAAAAGGCTACAAAGACAGACATCAAAAAAGCTGTTGAGACACTTTTTGATGTCAAAGTCAGTTCAGTGAACACTTCTGTCTGTAGAAACCGTTCAAAGAGAACTCGAATGGGAACAACTAAAGTTCAATATTGGAAAAAAGCACTAGTTAAATTAGCGAAGGGCGAAAAGATTGCCCTTTTTGAGGGAGCGAACTAATGGGAATTAAAGTATACAAACCGACCTCTCCTGGTCGCAGAAATATGACAGGTTTTGACTTTAAGGAAATCACTAAGTCAAAGCCAGAAAAGTCATTGACCGAAGCTAAAAGAAGAACTGGTGCTCGAAATAACCGCGGCCGAATTACGATGAGGCATCACGGTGGTGGGCACAAGCAAAGATACAGAATCATTGATTTCAAAAGAAACAAGAAAAATGTACCGGCAAAAGTAGCTGCGATCGAGTACGATCCAAACCGTACATGTCGTATTGCTCTTCTTTTTTATGCAGATGGTGAAAAGGCATACATCATTGCACCAATTGGTCTTAATGTTGGTGATTCAGTGATTGCAAGTGACAATGCTGATATCAAGCCAGGGAATAGTCTTTCTTTGGATGCTATTCCAACTGGTACAACGATTCACAATGTTGAGTTGAGACCAGGTAAAGGTGGTCAGCTAGCTCGCGGAGCAGGCGTTGGGGCTACTTTAGTTGCTAAGCTTGGTAAGTACTGTCAGGTCAAGCTTCCGTCTGGTGAGGTGAGACAAATTTTATCCAACTGCACAGCTACTATTGGGCAGGTTGGTAACACAGATAATGAAAACGTTAAAATTGGTAAAGCAGGTCGTTCTCGTTGGTTAGGTAAAAGACCTAAAGTTAGAGGTATGGCGATGAACCCAATTGATCACCCAATGGGTGGTGGTGAAGGTGTTGGTAAAGGAAACCATCCGCAAACACCTTGGGGAGTTCCGTGTAAAGGTCGTAAGACTCGAAGTAACAAGCGCACGAACTCTATGATTATTAAACGTAGAAAAAAGAAAAACAAAGGCTAAGGAGAAAGCGTGGCTAGATCGATTAAGAAAGGTCCATTTGTTGACTTACACCTATCAAACAAAATTGATAAGGCAAATGAGACTGGTGATAAGAAGGTTATTAAAACTTGGTCAAGAAGATCAACTGTAACTCCAGATGCTGCAGGACTAACAATTGCTGTTCACAACGGAAAAAAGTTTGTCCCGATTTATGTAACTGAAAATATGATTGGTCATAAGTTTGGTGAGTTTGCTCCTACGAGAAACTACACTGGTCATGGCGATAAGAAGAAGAAGTAATAGAGGGATATGATGGAAGTGACTGCAAAATTAAGGTATGCACAAGTTGGAGCTCAAAAGGCTCGTCTCGTTGCAGACCTAGTCAGAGGAAAAAACGTTAACGTTGCAATTAAAAACTTAACGTTTATGAAGAAGAAGTCTGCGTTTATGATCAAGAAGTTGATCGAATCAGCTGTTGCAAATGCTGAGCAAAAAAACGTCATCGATGTTGATAATCTCTTTGTTAAAATGATTACTGTTGACCAAGGGCCTTCGCAAAAAAGATTGCGCTATCGTGCTCAGGGGCGTGGTTTTGCCATTAAGAAAAAAACAAGCCACATTAACGTAACTTTGGATGAGAGGTAAGAATGGGTCAGAAGGTAAATCCAATTGGTTTAAGAGTCGGTGTCATTAGAAGTTGGGATTCTAGGTGGTATGCTGAAGGCGAGAAGTACATTGAAAACTTGCACGAAGATTTAAGACTTAGAAAGTACATTAAGAAGAAGTTGAAGCATGCTGGTGTGGCAAAAATTGAAATGGAAAGAGCTGCACAAAAATTAAAAATCATTATTTCTACAGCAAGACCTGGTGTTGTTATTGGTAAAAAGGGAACAGGAATCGATACCCTTAAAGCTGACATCCAGAAGCGCACAAAAAACGAAGTGTTTTTAAACATTCAAGAAATCAGAAAGCCTGATCTTGATGCTCAACTTGTTTCTGAGAACATTGCTCTTCAATTAGAAAAGAGGATTTCTTGGAGACGTGCTTTGAAAAAAGCTATGGCAGCATCTGTTAGAAGTGGCGTTAGAGGGATCAAGATTATGGTCAGTGGCCGTCTTGATGGAGCAGAGATTGCTAGAACTGAGTGGTATAACGAAAAGTCCGTACCACTTCACACTTTAAGAGCAGACATAGACTATGGAACTGCGGAAGCTCTAACAACTTACGGTATTATTGGAATTAAGGTTTGGATTTATCGTGGAGATGTTTTCTCTACTAAAGAATTAGAGGAGGCAAATCGTGTTAAGTCCTAAAAGAGTTAAGTGGCGTAGACAACACCGCGGCGATTACAGAGGATTTGCTTATAGAGGTTCAAGTCTGAACTTTGGAGACTATGCTCTTATCGTGACTGAAGCTGGTCGAATCACATCAAGACAAATTGAAGCAAGTCGTATTGCTGTCAGCCGTTCCGTGAAAAGGGGTGGTAACCTTTGGATTCGAATTTTTCCTGACTTACCGATCACTAAGAAGCCTATTCAGGTTCGTATGGGTAAAGGTAAAGGGGCTCCAGATCTTTGGGTGGCTAAAGTAAAGCCGGGTCGTATTGTTTTTGAAATTAACGGTGTAACTAGAGAACAGGCCGAAGAAGCTTTCCGTCTTGCCTCTCATAAGTTGCCTTTGAAAACTAAATTTTTGGCAAGGGATTAAAGATGAAGTTTGCTGATATTAAAAATTTAAAAGCAGAAGAGCTGAGAAAGCAAGTGACTGAACTTAGAAACCAGCTTTTTGAAGCTAAGATGAAACAAAGTTTAGGGCAATTGAACAATACGGATCAGATCAGACAAATTCGTAGAGACATTGCTAGATACAAAACTGCAATGACAATGGCGAAGGCATAGGACTAATTATGAGCGATGTAGTTAAAAAAAGAGGACGTTTAAATCAGGTTATCGGAGAAGTTGTTTCTGATAAAATGGATAAGACTATTTCTGTTAAGATCTTCCGTTTGGTAAAGCATCCAAAATACGGAAAGTACATTCGTACATCTTCTATCTTTAAAGCGCACGATGAAAAGAACGTCGCTAAAATGGGTGATAAAGTTGAGATTTATGAAACTCGCCCAAGAAGTAAGACAAAAAGATGGATGTTAAAAGAAGTTCTAGAAACAGCTGCAAGTAAAGGAGTGTAATCAGATGATACAGATGCAATCTAAATTAAAAGTGGCTGATAACTCTGGAGCTAAACTCGTCCAGTGCATTAAAGTTTTAGGTGGTAGCCGTAGAAGAACGGCTTCTGTTGGAGACATTATCGTTGTTTCGATCAAAGATGCTTTGCCAAAATCAAAAGTTAAAAAAGGTGATGTTGCAAAGGCTGTGATTGTTCGCACAATTCATAAGTTAAGACGTCCTGATGGCAGTTACATTCGTTTTGATGAGAACTCAGCTGTGTTAATCAACAACAACAAAGAGCCGATCGGAACACGTATTTTTGGACCTGTTGCTAGAGAGCTTCGTGCTGGCAGCTATATGAAGATTATTTCACTAGCGCCTGAAGTGCTATAATTTGGAGATAGAAAGTGAGTAACTTAGAAAACAAATACAAAAATGAAATTGCAGCCAGCTTGAAGACAAAACTTCAACTGCAAAACACAATGCAAATTCCTAAAATAGAAAAAGTAGTTATCAATATGACTTACAGTGATGCTGTTAAGAACTCAAAACTACTTAATAAGACGGCTGATGAGCTAACAGCTATTACAGGTCAAAAAGCAGTGATCACAAAAGCAAAAAAGGCGATCTCGAACTTTAAGTTAAGAGAAGGAATGCCTTTAGGTGCTAAGGTGACATTGCGACGTGAAAAAATGTGGGCTTTTTTAGATAAGCTTGTTCACTTTACAATTCCAAGAGTGAGAGACTTTCGTGGTTTATCGCCAAAAGGATTTGATGGACGTGGTAACTATAACATGGGTATGAAAGAACAAATCGTTTTCCCAGAAGTGAACTACGACAAAGTGGATAAAATTAGAGGGATGAATATTACAATTTGCACATCGAGCAATGACGATGCTGGTGGTAAGGCTTTGTTAGAAGCTTTAGGAATGCCCTTTAAAAAGAATTAATTTGAAGATTTAGGAGAATTTGAATGGATACAATTGGAAACTTTTTAACTAGAATACGCAATGCAGGTATGGCAAAGCACGAAAAAGTGGATTTACCTAACTCAAACATGCGTGTTGGTTTGGCTAAAGTTTTAAAAGACGCTGGTTACATCAGAAGCTACAAAGTTGCTAAAGATGGCAAGCAAGGTGTGATGAGGGTATATCTTCGTTACGATCAAGAAGGGCGTCATTCAATTAAAAAAATTCACAGGGTAAGTACACCAGGTAAGAGAATCTATGTGTCTGCTGGAGACATTCCTCAAGTGAGATCAGGTTTTGGTTTGGCGATACTTAGCACAAACAAAGGTGTTTTAAGCGGCGAAGAAGCAGCTCAACAAAATGTTGGTGGCGAACTTCTTTGTAAGGTTTGGTAGGTGAGATTATGTCTAGAATAGGAAAGTTACCAATTACAGTTGAAAAAGGCGTTGAGGTTAATATTTCAGACGCGAATATTGTGACTGTTAAGAATGGAAAAAAATCAGAAGTTATCAATGTGAACCCATCTTTAACGGTTAAGCTTGAAGACGGTTCAGTTGTTTTAACAAGAAATAACGATGAAGCTCAGACTCGTGCTTATCACGGACTGTACAGAACTCTTATTTCGAATGCTGTACAAGGTGTTACTAAGGGTTGGCAGAAAACACTTGAATTGAATGGTGTTGGTTATAGGTCTGCAGTTAAAGGTAAAAGCCTTGAGTTAAACTTAGGTTACTCACACCCAATTAACTATGCCATCCCAGAAGGCATTGAAATCAAAGTTGAAAAGAACACAACTGTACATGTGTCTGGAAGTAGCAAAGCTTTGGTGGGTCAAGTGGCCGCCAAAATTAGAAGTTTTAGACCACCAGAGCCTTATTTGGGTAAGGGTGTGAAATATAGTGATGAAGTGATTAAACGTAAAGCTGGTAAGTCGGCTGGTAAGTAAGGAGTAGGTCCGTGAGATTAACGCTTAAGAAAAAAACAAGTGTTCGCGTGAAGACTAAGCTTAAGAATAAAGCTAGAATTCGCAAAAAAGTGATTGGTACTCCTGAGCGCCCACGTTTAACTGTTTTCAGAAGTGGTAAGCACACATATGCTCAAATTGTTGACGACACGAACCATAAGACATTGGTTTGCGCTTCAACAGTTGAGAAGTCTTTCACTGAAAAGTTAAAAAGCAACAAAGATGCTGCCACAAAAGTTGGAAAGTTGATTGCTGAAAGAGCCAAAGAAAAAAATATTGAGTCTGTGGTCTTTGATCGTAGTGGTTATGTTTATCACGGTCGAGTGAGTGCTTTAGCAGATAGTGCTAGAGAGTCTGGATTAAAATTTTAAGGGAGATATTTAAGTGAATACAAACGAAAATACAGAAGCTCAAGAGCGTGTCGTAACCATCAATCGTGTTGCTAAAGTTGTTAAAGGTGGTCGTAGATTTTCATTCTCAGCCCTAGTTGTCGCCGGCACTGGTAAAGGTGATGTTGGTTTTGGAACTGGCAAAGCAGGTGAAGTCCCTGAAGCTATTGGAAAAGCTAAAAGAATAGCAGTGAAAACTATGCAGCAGTACAAACTCAAAGAAAACAGAACGATTCCACATGAAGTAGTTGGAACGTTTGGAGCAGCTAAGGTGATTCTTATCCCAGCGGCACCAGGAACAGGCGTAATTGCAGGTGGGGCTGTGCGAGCAGTTTTAGAGACTGTGGGTATTAAAGATATATTGACAAAATGTGTAGGTACACGAAACCCACACAATGCTGTGAGAGCTACTTTACAAGGCTTAGGGCAACTTGTTGATTCGAAAGTGGGCAAATTAGAAGCGTAAATTAGAGGTGTAAAATGGCAAAGTCATTTAAAGTAAAGTTAGTAAAAAGTTTAATTGGAAAGACTAAAAAGCAAAAAGACACAGTGAGATGTCTTGGGTTAAAAAGAATGAACCATGAGGTCATCATTAAAGACAACCCAGCTCAGCGCGGTGCCATTTTTAAAATTCAGCACATGTTAGAAGTCACCCCTATCAATGATTAATTTTTGAGGAGATTTGGTTATGAACTTATTATCTGATCTAAAACCTAATACAGGATCAACACACAAGAAAAGACGAGTTGGTCGTGGTCACAGTTCTGGCTGGGGAAAGACAGCAGGAAAAGGACATAAAGGTCAAAAAGCAAGAGCGGGTGCTCCGATTAGAAGGGGTTTTGAAGGTGGTCAAACTCCATTACAAATTAGACTTCCTAAATTTGGTTTTACCAATGGTCGCTTTAAAAAAGTTTACGAAATAGTCAACTTAAACCAACTTGCCAAGTTTGATAGCGAAGTGAATCCTGAAACTTTGAAAGAAAAAGGTGTGATTCATCAGACAAAAAGAGTTAAGATTTTAGGTAATGGCGAAATTAGTAAATCATTAACTGTTAAAGCACATAAATTTAGTGAGTCGGCTAAAAAAGCCATTGAAGCAGCTGGCGGAACTATTGAGGTAATTAAGTAGTGGCAGCAACAACACCCAATTTGAGTATCCCAACTGAGTTAAAGCGCCGGATTATATTTACACTAGCCATGCTAGCGGTTTACCGCATTGGTGTGGCAGTGCCAACACCTGGGGTTGACGGCAGTGCCGTAATGCAATTCTTCCAAAATCAGAGCAGTGGCTTATTTGGATTATTTAATACTTTCACTGGTGGAGCTCTTGAGAGGTTCAGTGTCTTTGCACTTGGAATCATGCCTTACATTTCAGCATCCATTATTTTCCAGTTACTTCAAGCATCCATTCCTTATTTTGAGCAATTAAAAAAAGAAGGGCAATCTGGTCAAAAGAAACTAACTCAATACACTAGGTATGCAACTGTGTTGTTATCTATTGTTCAAGGTTATGCAATGGCAACATGGCTTGGTAGCTCAAACTCCGAAGGCCGTCCATTAGTTACGACTCCTTGGTTTGGTCCACTTCCTTTCGAATTAGTTACTATCATGACACTCACTGCAGGTGCTTGTTTCATCATGTGGTTGGGAGAGCAAATCACTGAAAGAGGCGTAGGTAACGGAGCTTCACTGATCATCTTTGCTGGTATTGCGGCTGCAATTCCTTCTGGAGCTATGAGTATGTGGCATATGGTGATGAAAGGCGATATGAACTTCCTATTAGCCTTGGTTATCATCGCTGGAATGGTTCTTTCTGTAGCTGCGATTGTCTTTATAGAAACTGGGCAAAGACGTATTCAAGTTCAGTACTCACAAAGAGGCCAAGGTAAGCAGGCGATGCAAGCTCCATCAAGCCACCTTCCGCTCAAGATTAACTTTGCTAACGTGATTCCGCCAATCTTCGCTTCCAGCTTATTGATGTTCCCAGCAACAATTGCACAGTTTACAGATGCTGCTTGGGTCATGCAATTGCAACAGTCATTCACGCCAACAGGTTCTTTGTACAACGTTATTTTTATTTCATTAGTTGTTTTCTTCTGTTTTTTCTATACGGAGATTGTTTTTAACCCAACTGACGTAGCCGATAACTTGAAAAAGTACGGTGGATTTGTTCCTGGCGTAAGGGCTGGTAAAAGCACGGCCGATTACATTAAACGCGTGTTAGACCGTTTGACAGTGACAGGTGCAATTTATCTGAGTTTGATTTGTATTGTCCCAACCTTGCTGGTTCAAGAGTTAGGACTGCCATTTTACTTTAGTGGAACCAGTTTGCTCATCTTAGTGGGTGTTGCACTCGATACCAGTCAGCAGATACAGTCACACATGCTAACTGCTAAATATGATGGTGTGATGAAAGGTATGAAAGTAAGAAGTCGGAGGGTTCAGTATTGAACATTTTGCTGTTTGGCCCTCCTGGAGCTGGGAAAGGAACCCAGTCAGCACTGCTTGTAGAGAAGAACGGATTTGCTCATATAAGCACAGGTGATATTTTAAGAGCAGCAATTAAAAATAAAACATCGCTTGGGATCAAGGCAAAAGAGACCATAGACCGCGGTGATTTAGTGAGTGATGAGATTGTTACAGGCTTGGTCGATGAGGTTGTTGATACTTTGGAAAACAAAAGTTTCATACTTGATGGTTTTCCGAGAACAGTGGTACAGGCTGAGAACTTAGATAAGTTATTGAAAAATAAGTCTAAAAAAGTTGATAAAGCTATTTTTTTAGATGTTGAGAAAGATTTTTTAGTAAAAAGGCTCTCAGGTAGGAGAGTCTGTAAAAATTGTGGTGCTAGCTATCATGTTGATGCCATGCCAACGAAAGTTGAAGGTGTCTGCGATAAGTGTGGCGGCGAGACCTATCAGAGAAAGGATGATTCTGTTGAGGCCATAGAAAAGCGTTTAGAAGTTTATGAAAGTAGCACAGCGCCTCTCAAAGACTTTTACGAAAACAAGGGAATATTAGTAAAAGTTCCCGGTTTAGGCTCCATGGACGAAGTCTATAATCGTTTAAATGAAGTTGTAAGCTCCTAAAACGTCAAAGTTTTGTAGCTTATGGAAAATTAGTTAGACTTTTACCTTTTTCTAGTGGAAACCTAGACAGGGATGCACGTAGATGTTACATTCTGCGGTCAGCTAATTTTATTGTAATTTGTATATTTTAACGTAATTTTAATTAGTTATGAGGAAAAGATGAAAGTTAGAGCGTCAGTTAAAAAAATGTGCCCAAAGTGCAAAGTGATTAAGCGTAAAGGCATTATCAGAATTATTTGTGAAGTAAAAAAACATAAGCAAAGGCAAGGTTAATTAGTTATGGCTCGTATAGCAGGTGCAGATTTACCAAAAAACAAAAGACTCGTTATTGCTTTAACATACATTTTTGGCGTGGGCTCAACTCGTGCTAAAGAAATTTGTAAAGGCGTTGGACTTGATGAAAGTTTAAGAACAGACAGCTTAACTGATGAGCAGGTTGTTCAATTGAGAAACTATATTGATGGAAAGTTTAAAGTAGAGGGTGACCTTCGCAGAGAAGTTGGTCTATCTATCAAAAGACTTATGGACCTCGGTTGTTACAGAGGAATACGTCACAGAAGAGGCTTGCCTGTAAGAGGCCAAAGCACTCGTCAAAATGCAAGAACTAGAAAAGGTCCTAAGAAGACTGTCGCTAATAAGAAGAAAGCAGTATAAAGGTTAAATAAATGGCTGGAAAAAAAACGACTAAAAAAAGAAATAAAAAAAATGTACCAAGCGGTAGAGTTTATATTAACGCTGGTTTTGGTAACACCATAGTAACATTCACTGACGGAACTGGCGGAGCTATCTGTTGGTCAACGGCTGGAATGCTTGGTTTTAAAGGGAGCCGAAAGGGCACCCCATTTGCTGCACAAATGGCGGCAGAAGATGCTGCAAAAAAAGCTATGGATATGGGTTTTAAATCTTGCGAACTTTTCTTGAGTGGTCCTGGTGCGGGAAGAGAACCTGCAGTTAGAGCTATCGCAAATGCTGGAATTAGAATAACATCATTAAAAGATGTAACGCCAATTCCACATAACGGTTGTCGTCCACCAAAAAGAAGAAGAATTTAATTTTTTTAAAAATATTTTTAGGAGCAACATATGCAGCAACATTATTATAAGTTTTGGAGAGACCTAATTAAGCCGAAATCTTTTGAGGCTAACAAAGACTCTATGACTGAAACTTATGGCAAGTTTTCAGTTAAGCCCTTAGAAAGGGGCTTTGGTGTAACACTAGGCAATTCTTTAAGACGAGTTTTGTTAAGCTCTATGATGGGATCTGCTGTTTCAGCTGTTAAGTTTGAAGGTGTTTTGCACGAGTTCAGCACTATTCCTGAAGTTTTAGAAGATGTGACTGATATCATTTTAAATTTAAAAGAAGTAAGGTTTCGTCAATACAATCCTGAGCCAATCACTCTTAGAATCAACAAGCAAGGCCCAGGAGTTGTAACTGCTTCTGACATTCAAGTGACTGACCAAATTGAAGTTCTAAACCCTAGCGCACATATTGCAACGCTTGGAAAAGATGCTCGCTTTGAAGCTGAAATTATCGTTTCTTTTGGTCGTGGCTATGTAGGTGCAGAAACTACAAATTACGAGCTTCCTGTTGGTTATATCGCTGTTGATGCTTTGTACAGCTCAATTCGTAAAGTGAATTATGCTGTGACCAACGCTCGTGTTGGGCAAAGAACAGATTATGATGCTTTATCTTTAGAGGTTTGGACAGATGGTTCAATTAAGCCTGAAGAGGCTGTTGCTTTAGCTGCTAAGATTACAAAAGATCAAATGGATGTTTTTGTAACTTTTGATGAAAATATTGAGCCAGAAGAAGAAGAAGAGCAGGTTTCAACTAGCCAGTTGAACGAGAACTTGTTCAGATCAGTTGATGACCTCGAGCTTTCTGTAAGAAGTGCCAACTGCTTGAAAAATGCTAACATCAGACACATTGGCGAGCTAGTTTGTCGCTCTGAAGGTGAGATGTTAAAAACTAAAAACTTCGGTCGTAAATCTCTCAACGAAATTAAAGAGATTTTGACAACAATGGGCCTTTCGCTCGGAATGAAAATTGATGGCTGGCCGCCAGCAGGTTGGGATCCAAACTCAACCCCAGCTAGTAGCAGCACACACGGGAACCAGGGTGGTGGACACACTGGTGGAATGCAATAGTTTAAGTTGTTAGGAGATTGAGAAATGAGACATAGAATTAAAAAACACTCATTTGGTAGAAAGCAAGGGCCTAAAAAAGCTTTATTGAGAGGCTTGGTCAATTCACTTGTAGAGCATGAGAGAATCAGAACAACTCTATCTAAAGCTAAGTACATGAGAAGCTTTGTAGAAAAAGCAGTCACTCAAGGAAAAGTTGATTCAGTTCACACGAGAAGATTGCTTATGTCAAAGTACCCAAACAAAGACACTGTTAAAAAGTTAGTGAGTGATATTTCTGTAAGATTTAAAGATAGACCTGGTGGATACACTCGCATTATCAAAGTGGGTCCAAGACCTGGTGATATGGCTGATATGGCTTACATTGAATTTGTTGATTACAAATTGCCAGAAGCTGGAGCTGAAGAAACTGTTGCTGGAGCTGATAAAGCTGAAGTTAAAAAGCAAAAAGCAATCGCAAAAGCTCACGCTGACAAGAAGAAAAACCGTAGAAAGATGCAAAACCTTTCTCGTAAAATTAACCGTAAAAAGTAGTTTTAAAAAATTATTACTGAACAGTCTCGTGCTTAAGAAGATACCTTTTTAAGCTGAGACCCGCACTGAACCCACCCAAGCTTCCATCACTAGCAATAACTCTGTGACATGGAATGACTATAAGGAGTGGGTTTTTTCCGTTAGCGCTACCAACTGCGCGGCTCAGCTTTGAATTGCCCATCTTAGTGGCCTGGTTTTTATAGGCAATTGTTTTGCCGTAGGGAATCTTCATCAGAGTTTTCCACGATTTCTGTTGAAAACTCGTACCATTTGATAAATCTATAGGCAAATTGAAGTGTTTTCTCTCTCCATTGAAGTATTCAGTGAGTTGAGTTTTTGCTAAATTGAGCACTTTATTGTTTGTGCTTTTAGTGAGTTGGTACTGATCAAGAATGGCTTTGCACTTTTTTGTCGTAATGACACTTATTTTTTTGTCAGTGCCAGCAATAATCAGTTCGCCAATAGGGCTTTGATATTTAAGGTATTCAATATTTTTTTTCATGTGTGACCGTCTTGGAAGGATTATTTTAGATAGTATATACTTAGAAAAAATAACACTTGTAAACTATTTTTAGAAAGCAAAATTCTAATATTCAAACTTATATGGCCATTGGCTGGCTGATTTCGCCTTTGTTTGTTCTTGATTCAGCTCTTATATAAAAATTTACCATCCTTTATTTAGAGTAAGTAAATTACTTCCCAGCCCTTTTAAATGACTTGTTTGAACCTTACAGTCACATTGGAGGTTTGTTTGTTTTTAATAACGGATTATCTTTGAATATAAGCTCATTGTGAGTTTTTAAGCCTTGTAGCAAAGCACACCAGGATTTTGTTAAGAGATTGATAATGGTTTAAGTTTTTAAGTGTGTCTGATTAGGGAATAGACAATCGTAAACTAACATATTTTGATTTGAACTCCTTCATGAAACACTAGTTCTACGGGCGTTAGTGGTTTACACTATAGCGTTTTTATTGAATAAGTGGTTTAATTGAGAACTATACTTAACATGGGATGCGTTAGTTATGAAATCTATCCTTTTGACGATTATTTTTTTAGTTTTTTGTGGTGGTTTGTATTACGCCTCCAAGCAAAAATGGGGCATCGAGAGTAATGTTCCTGAGGGTGTTAAAGTTCTAAATGAGATCGAAAAAACAGGGGTTCCGCAATTTGAGCTTGAAGATTTAACTGGAAAAAAAGTTAAGCTAAAAGACTATGCCGATAAGGTTGTGCTGATCAATTTTTGGGCGTCATGGTGTGAACCTTGTGTTGATGAATTTCCAACGCTCATAAAACTTATCAAACACTTCAAAGGTGAGATGGTTTTGTTGGCAGTCTCTGCCGACTACACAGAGTCGGATATGAAAAATTTTATTAAAGCCTTTGATATCGATGATCCATTTATAAAAGTGATGTGGGATAAAGATAAGACTGTGGCCACCAGTTTTGGGACTAAAATTTTGCCAGAAACATATGTGTTGGGGCACAACTTGAAGTTAGAGCGTAAAATAATCGGGGTGGATCAATGGTTTAGTACAGAGGCCTTGGAGTTTTTTCAAGCCATCATTGATGCTCAGTAAACTATGATCTAAAGCATTAGAATTAATGAATTATTTTGATATTAAATTGAGCTCATTTATAATTTCTTGCTTCGAAACCAAACCTTATATAGTTTAATAAATAATGAATATAAGCTACACATATTCTTTTTGTATCGCTTCATCAGGTCGAGTTAGTTACCTAAACGAGCTGGTTGCTTCAATTGAGAAATTAAACATTGCAAGCTTTGAAATCTTAATTGGAAGTTACAATGAAATAGATGCTTCTATTTTTGCGAACAATGTCAAAGTGTTAAAAACACCTCAACATATTGGTAAGACTAGAAATGCACTCAAAGCTCAAGCTAGCGGCCAGTGGTTAGTTTTTTTAGATGAAGACGTATCATTTAATGATTTGAACTTTATCCAAACTCTTCAATATCTTGAATCAGTTCACAGGGCTGATATTTATGCAGGCTTTTATGGAAACAAAACATCTTCAACCTTGGTTGATCGCGCTTACAATATGACGTGCAATTTGTGGGTTCAGCGTGGGCAATTGACACAATCAAATGTACTTGGTGGGTTGTATATTTTAAAGGGGAAGTGCTTTCCAGGTTACTTTGATGCTTTTTCTTTTGGTGGTGAAGAGTACCCCTACTTCAATAGTTTGGTAAAAAAGAATTATAAAATTATAACTAGTGATAAACTCTCTGTGAGTCATAGCCCAAAACATACATTGCGAACTTTTTTTAAAAGAGCTTGGTTGCATGGAAAGTACAAACCAAAAGATGGGATTAAGGGACGTCGCTTTGAACTTTTTTTTAAATATCAAGAAAGCTTACAAGTTAAAACTTTGGCAGGCTTTTACTTTTTAGTTGTGTACATCAGCCACTTTTTTAACTCTTTCACCGGCCAATTGCAGCACTCTGTTTATAGTAAAGAGCTTAAATAGTATATTTAATATTGTGAATATGATTTCTCCAAGGACCTGGTGTCTATAATAGTTTGTCGACTTTGAATCTCACGAAGTACTTTTTGTCACTGTGGCTTTGCTTTTTGAAGTACTGCTTCATTATTCGATTTCGTGATGTCTATATTTACAACTTGGACCCCTTGCCTTTTATTCAATTTAGAAATGACATTATCATTTTGGTTTATTAATGCTGAGGGCAATATGTGATTGCATGCCATTAAAGATTTTTGGACAATTTAAACTGCTTTGCGGTTCAAATAAATTTACTTTTTAAGATGATATATAAAAACATTAGGCCATCTTTTATTGGGCTAAGTTTTGAAATACCTTCACGCTTTAAATAAGTGATAGGAACTTGTGAAAAAGCGATTTTTTTTTGGCTTAAGAATAAAGTTAAGAATAAAGTGAATTGCAATTTGTTTGGAAATAAACTTAAGTTATCAACAACTGTTTTTCTTTTGAGCAGCCACATGCCTGAGCAGGGGTCTTTGATTTCATTTTTATAGAGCAACTTTGTGAGTTGCGTGAAAAAGAAATTTCCAATTTTTCTAATGAGTGGCATGCTTGATTCATCACTTGTTCGAACACCAACAACAAAGTCATTACTTTTTTGTTTTTTTTCTTTTATGAGTTCTTTGAAGAATGCAGGGGGATAAGTGTCATCTAAATCAATAGTTATAACATATTCAAATTTTGCGGTTTGAATTCCAGTTTTTAGTGCTGCGCCGTAACCCTTATTTTTTATATGTTGAGCGGTTATTAATTCTTTAAAGTTTTGTAGTAAGAGAGAGCTTTTGTCAGTTGAGCCGTCATTAACTACAATGACCTCAGACTTCTCAATATAGCCACTTTCAGTGAGTCCTGAGAGAGCGGAGAAGACTTTTGGCAGCAATACTGGGATGGCTTCTTCTTCATTGTAACAGGGGATAACCACGGATAAATTCATACTTGCTAAGTAGTCAATAGCTGTTAATTTAGCAATGGTTTATAATATGCATTGTTGGTATTATAACAACGCTTTAAAGGGTGAATTATTAGTAATGAAGTTTACAGTGGGGCTAGTTTGTTTTGATGAGCATCAAGAGCTTGAGAGATGTCTGGCGGCGCTGTTTTGTGAAGATAATTTACTCTATTTTAATGAGCTTGTGATTGTATCAAATGGCATGAGTTTAACCGACATACAGTCCATTTTATCTAATTTTAAAACAGGCTCTGTCGAGCTTAAAACATTATTCAATGCCCAGAATAATTTAGGCGAAAGCCGTAAAATCATTGTCGAAAATTGTTCAAATGAATTCTTATGTATAACAGACCCTGATTGTGTAGTGAGTTCAAAGTGGTTAGCAGATTACCACGAATACATTCAGCTAAATGATATGCGTGGGGTTGCAGGTTTGTCTGGAGCTGTGATTCAGGATGGTGGATTATCATACCTAAAGTCCATTCAAAAAACAGTGCTAGCATTTAAGTCGCCTCAAGCAATGCTTGTTAATAAAGTGACGTCCATTGACCATTTACAGACGTCGAACAGCCTTTTTAATGTTGGAGCGGTTAAGTGTGTTGGGAGTTTTTCAATTGCACACGAAAGAGGAGGCGAAGATTTAGAGTTGGGTTTTAGGTTAACTACCTATGGCTATAAATTATTTATGATCGGTAATGCAAGTGTTACACACATGCCAAAGTTGTCTATTTTTAAATTGATTCGACGCTTTTATTTTTTGGGCTTCTTTCAGAAAAATTCATTTCTTTTCAATCGGAAAATTCATTTGTACATAATGTTTATTTTTTTACTGACTCTTATAGGTTTTGTTACCCTGAATATGAAAGCTACCTCTGCTTTATTACTTTTTGGGATGCTCTTTTACAAACTTATACTCTCATACTTAGCTTATTTGTCTGGTTTTTTTACGGCACTTTTAAAAGTTTATTAGTTTTTTAAAGAATAATGAGCAATGAACGTTTAAAATTTGATGACAGGCCATCTCATAAATCCACACTCAAGAAGTGGTGAGGTTATTGTCCCTGTTGGTCCGCTGTGACGAAACAACAAAGAATTTGGGTTTATGAGATGGTCTCTAATAGATGAAGTTAAACATATAAGTTTAAGTGGTGCGTTCATCTTTAAATGCAATATAGATAAATATTAGAAATTGCCAATAGTGCTAATAATTTTTTTATTTATAGGTCACGTTAATGAATCTATAAGTTTTTAAGTATAGAATGCTAATGTTCAAATAAAAAATCCTAATTTAAATTTAGGATTCAACGACTTTAACTAGTGGTTTAAAATTATTGATAATATATAAAAGAACAAAAATAACTTTTAAAGTTTATAGTCCATGAATGATTGTTCCACTTTTTTCTCGACAGCAAGTCGAATTCTTTCTTCTGTATCTAGGTAAGCATATTCATCCCTGCGACTTAAAAATATAAGAGCAGAAAATAATAAGCCCGCAAGCAGCAAGGACATTGAAATAAGAGAGTTTTGACTAAGCTGACTAAGAACAACTGACTCTTGTCTCCAGTTCAAATGAATCCTTTCAAAATTTTTATCCACTTTTGAAGTTTCGTTGATCCACTTGTGTAAGTGATCTTTGTAGCTAGCCTGTAAAGAGCGATCTATAGAAATTTTTATGTATCTACCACTCTGCGCCACATCATAGAGTTGACTGTCTATTGACTGGCCAAGAGCTCTATCAATGTATTGCACACGATTGAGAGCTAAAACATCAGTTAAAGTAAAAAGAGTTAGAATTAGTATTAGATAGCGAGCCATGTCCTCATTGTATAATGACTAGGCCCACCTTAGATACATAGTCTGAAAGTCTGGTACAAGTTATATCAATGACTTAATCTAAATTACTGGACGTTGTATTTAAGACGTAACACCTGTACAGATTCTTCAAAAGTAAGTCATCAAAACCTTTGTCAGAAGAGTTTTTAAGGTAGTGAATGTTTCTCAGCTCATCAACAGTTTGATCAAAGTTGTCTAAATCAACGTTGTAATTGAGGTCTGGGCAGTCGCTATTCACATCAAAAGTCATCTCGTTTTGAATAGTAGGAGCGTCCGATGGAAGAATGTCTTCCAATAAGAGATCATAACTGTTAGCTAAGCTCTCATTATAGCTTTCCACTGTTTGCTTTACTATCAAGAAGCGATTTTTTAAATATTCAAAATCATAGTTTGGGTGAGTGTACTCCTCGATATAATTTGATAAAAGTTCAGGATCAGAAAAATATGATTCCATGGCATAAAATTCGTGAGTGTTGAGGCTTTCAATTTCTGTAATGGCATTTGCAAACTCTATTATTTTTGACAGGTCCCAGGATACAATAAATTCATTCTCAAGGTGGCTAGCAATAGACCTAATCGGTCTTTGTAAAGAATAAATGGCCCCCCATGGCCCAGGGTTGAGTGGGTTAATAGAGATATACTTATTCGAAAATGTAGAACCAACTTCTCTGAGTTGAGCTCTTTTTTCCATAATATCTTTATAACCCATTTTGCTTAGGTACAACAGTGCCCCCACTTCAGCAAAGGTTTCTGATTTGTGAATCATATGGAAATCAACTTCGTGTTTCATTGCCTTTGGTAAATAATTGTTATCTAAACAATGAAATGTTTCGTGTAGGTCTGACATGAGCTCCATGACCTCTCTTGAGAGAGGGTCAACAATTTTTTTATTGATAAATTCAGGGGCGTTGTAAAGAGGTTCTTTAGTCATACCTTCAATTTCAACATCTGTGTACCAACCAAGCAGTCTAATGTTACTCTGCTCTTGATTGAAGTTAGGGTTAGAAGGAATAATGACACAAACTTTTTCATTATTTTTGTTTTTAACAAGGCTTGCACTGATATAATTGAATTTAAATAACTTCATTAGAGTGTCTGCATCGGGTGCATCAATATACACTCCTGATTTTTCCATAACAAAATTTTGGATGGCACTGACATGGTGAGTTTCATCAACAGATTGAGCGAATAGAGCTCCCAGTGTGTCCCGGTCGAGGTAGACAATTGGTTTGTCTTTATTTATTTTGCCAAATGTTTTTTGTAATTGAGCTATATGCTTTGAATGTTTCGTTAACGCTGTAGCATTGATCGTAATCAATGCCACGAGCCCTAGAACTAATGTTCTCAAGTCCCCCTCCCTTTTATTCCCCAAGAACATTATTATAACTTTTTAAAGAAATTGACTACGAGAGAACGTACTCCTGTAAAGATACATTCATTGATTAGGAACTCTTATGTGTATAACGCTGCTCAATTATAAATGTTCTTTAAGTTATTTTTTTATCGCTTTATATATTTTAAATAATATTAAATAGTTAGTGCCCCATATTAGACCATAAATTAAGAAGCTGTAAAAAGTACTTTCATCGATCAGGGCATTGAAGTGTAAAATTGAAAATTTCTCACCTGCATAATAAGTGAGCGGACCAGCAAGAAACCCCAATACAAATGTGATCAATGGTTTATTCAGTAGCCAGTTTAATGATAAAGAAAAGCTTGTTAAAAAGACAAGCCAGTAACAAATCAACCAAACAGGAAATAAAACGTATGGGTCTTTGGGGCTCCACAACCCGATGCTCATAGCTATATAATCAAACAGGCAGCCTACGAAACAGCCTATTATGATAAATGTGAGTTCTTTAGTTCTAAAATTATTATAGATGAAATGAATTAAGAGTAATATGGCGGTTAAGGGTATAAAAAAATATTGGTTTGGATATGAGAGGGTCGTGCCCCACCAGCCAACTTGAAGCGAAAGAATATTGATTAGATTTGGGCTTATGAACTTCATAAAATCATTTTATATTAAATCGGTTCAGAAGCAAATAAACCATCGAATAACAAAACTGCTAAGACTTGTTCTCTTCACTGAAATCATGTACTTTATTTCATGTGGATGATTTGAAAAAAAAGCTAATAAATAGATCAGTATTTTCATTCTCATTGGGGCGTTCTGCATTATTTTTTCTCGAGAACAAACCTCTGCCTTATATAAAAAGTATTTTTGATACAAAAAAAACGGAGCTACCTCCAAAAGATTTTCAAAAAGCATCTGAAATATATTTAAGAAAGTTGTTTGAGGAAGAGGCTGAAAACATTGCTAGTGGATATTATCCCGCAAGTGTTTTGGCTGTTGAAAAGCCAACAGCTCATTTTAAAAGACTTTTGAAAATTTGGTCAGACTCTTTTCTTGTATCTTATCGTCAGTCAAAAAAACAAAATAAAATCTTTAGTAAAGAGGCCAAAAAGCTTCTAGGGAATGTGCCCAAATATTACCAACGCAATTTTCACTATCAAACAGATGGTTACTTATCTGAAAAGTCTGCAGAGATTTATGATCACCAAGTTGACCTCCTATTTAGTGGCGCAACAGGTGCTATGCGTCGGTCGCTGTTACCTGCACTCGTCTGTTATCAGAAGAAAAAAAAGAAGTTAAAAATACTTGAAGTTGGTTGTGGAGCCGGCTCATTCACTAAGTTTTTGGCGCAGACTCTACCTGATGCTGAAATCGTTGCTTTAGATATCAGTCAGCCATATCTCAAGGTGGCGCAGCGTAAGTTGCAAAAATTCAATAATGTGAGTTTCATTAATGGTCTTGGCGAAAGCTTAGACTTTAAAGATGAAAGTTTTGATATGGCTATCTCGGTTTTTTTGTATCATGAATTGCCAAGTGATATTCGAGAACAGGTCATGCAAGAGTCGAAGAGAGTCTTAAAACCTGGGGGTCTGTTTGGTTTAGTTGATTCTTTGCAAGTGGACGATCACCCAGAACTCAATTGGGCACTTTATAATTTTCCAAAGATTTTTCATGAGCCGTTTTATAAGAACTACGTTGATAACCCTATTGAAGACTTAGTGAATACTGTATTTAATGTTGAGAAAAGCAACGTGAGCACGCACTTCTTGTCGAAGTGTGTGACGATAGAAAAGTCCTTATAAATCATTGAATATCAAAGTTGTGATAAGTTTTCATCACTACACCTGGCAAAGAGTAATGCCACCACTCTTTTGAGTAGTTTTTAAAACCATATTTTTCCATATACTTTTTTAATATAAGACGATTGGCTCGCGCTGTCTGACTGACACGAGTAGAGTGAGTGTTGGATGCAATGTCTAAACAATCATAAGTTGTGCCCATTTCAAGAGTATTTTCACCTTGAGGCCATTGACTTGTGCGAGTGCAATTTTTTTGAGGTGAGTCTAAAAATATAATTGATGGGCTGTCTTTTATTTTAACCAAAGTTAAATCAACCGCTAAACCACGACTGTGTTTTGATTTTTTGGCTAGGTATTTTTTTTTGAACAAATCGCTTTTGTTGATATTTGGAAAAAATGATTTTTTCATAGTTATATTTTCTGAGTTCACAGCCCAACGGTAAAATTGATCCACAGCTTTTTGAGGACGGTAACAGTCATATATTTTGAGGGATAACTTTTTTGTTTTGAGTTCACTTTGAACTAACTTTAATTTTTCCACGAGCTTTTTATGTAAGTAGCAAGTGTTACTTTGGTAGCCTTTAACAGGCTTGCCTAGAAAGTTAAATTTTGTTGAGTACCTTATATCAATCTCAATAGTTGGAATTTCTTTTTTCACATCTTGAAAGTAATCTGGAATGTCAGCAAAAATGAAGAGGGGAGCCAATAGGTAAGCAATGAATATCATTACTAAATTGTAACAGTTTACAGTGAAAATAATAGAGGTAGATAACGCTAGTTGTAATCATTTTTGAGAATGTCGACGTTTGGCTGACTCTAATTTGTTGAGATTGACACTCAACATAGAATATAGCACTGTGTGTAAAAACGGAGAATAAGTGCAAAATAGGTCATTTCTGGTCACTGGTGGCACCGGCTTTGTCGGTGGTTCTATTGCTGCTGAGTTAATAAATAAAGGTCACAAAGTTGTAGTGGTTAGTCGAAATGACCTTAGTGGCGAAAGAACGTTCAGATCGGTTAAAATGGCTGCTGAAGGCCTTGGTCTCAAAACTCCAGTATTGGGCAGCTCCTTAAACGTCTATAACTATGATGATACTAATGAAGACTCATTTCTTAAGACTCTAGATGACATTTCTGAGAACAATCAAATTCATGCAGTCATCCATGCAGCAGCTGAGATGTCCTATAGCATGCAGCTTTTTCAAAAATCATTGTTAGCTAATAAGGTGTTTACAACAAACTTTTATAAAAAAGTATCTGACTGTTTTAAAGGTTGTGAGAGGTTTTATTATGTCTCTACAGCTTATTCTACAGGGCCTGTTGATTTCCCTATAGAAGAGAAAGTTATCGACACTCAAGTTTTAACAAACTCTTATCAAAGTTCTAAATGGGAAACTGAGAAAAGTCTTTTTACGGAATCGCAAACAAATGCATTGCCTGTGACTATTTTGAGGCCGTCTATAGTGATTGGCAGTCGAAGCAATGGGTGGGCTCACTCAAAGCCATTTGGCTTTTATATGTTCTTATCAGGAGTATTCAGAGCTATTAATAAATTTAAAAAAAATTATTTAAAAGTCGACCTTATAAAAGATAATTACATCAACTTAGTATCTATAGATCAGGTAAACGAGGCTGTGACAAGTCTTATTAGCTCCGAAAAAAATCAAAAAAAACTAGAAGTCGTGAATTTAGTTCCTCAAAACAGTGAAAATAACAAAACGGGTGCTTTGCTAAAGCTTGTTGGCAATGCTCTAGAGGCTCAACTTGAATGTGGTCCTCCGGGGTCCATTCAAGAAAAACTACTGAATAAAACCATTCAGCTTAATAAGGCCTTTGCTAAACACTCTTGGAACTTCAAAACAGGAAATTATCGTAGAATCACTGGTAAAGAAATAAGAGCACTCACTGTTGATAATATTAAAACCACTATCAACTTCTATTACCGCAGTAATACCTTAAAGTAGCATTTATAAATCATCATAATATATATGAATTATTTCAGATTCATATTAACTCATCATTTTTGTACAAAAAATGTTTTGAAATGAAACATCATTCCGTAATTTTTTATAAAACTGTCGAACTATTATATAATTTATATATAAGTCGGTGATTTTGAATAGTTGAGTTCCTTTTTTTGAAAGTAGACCTAAAGATAGGAATATATGTCCATCTTTAAGTTATTTTATTAATTTCATATGGAAAAGGGCTAGATTATCTTATTAAAATTTCAAAGTTTTTATAATTTATTAGAAAATAAAGTAGTGAAAATAACTTGCTTTTTCTTAGCAATTTTTTGTTCTCTCACAGCCTTTGCTCATGAAGTTGATTTTGCAATTAATTATTATCATTTAAGAACAGAGTCCACTCAGACGGGGCAACCTAGTGAATTTTTATTTAAACCAGCACCTAAAATAGCAATTGATTATCAATATCATATTCAAAAAAATCAAGCTGTCGGCTTAGGTGTGGATTACTCTATGCTAGAGGTGGATGTTTCAAATATTAGTCTTTTTGTTGAGGAAGATGAGTACGATCCGTTCAACTATTATTTAAAATACAGCGCTTGGTATAAGGGGGGAGTGAACTTTACACTGTTAGCTGGGCAAAAAATGTTTGCTCTCTATGATATAAGAACTCTGGGTGTGACATTTAATAAATTCTTTCCTCCGTTTGTCGGTGCAGGAATAGCTTTTCGGGCGAAAAATATTTTAGGTGCTGTTGAACTTGAATATTTCTACAAATATATTTTTGAAACTAGAGAAGAGGAAGACACTTTCACAGGTTATGTGCAAGAGATCAAAGCTCATCTTAATATTGGTCGACAAAGTTACTCCGGGCAAACTCGAAGGGGGCCCTTTAGTAAAATATTCTACACCTATTATAGAACTCCAGCCTTTGAAGGGAATTGGGGAGTTTATTTTAAGTACATTTTTTCAAATATAGAGTCAGAGAGGTTTGCCTATAAAACGGATGAGAGGTCCTTTGGTCTCTATTATAAATGGCGAATTAAAAAGCGTTTTAGGAGAAATTAAATGAAACGCTGGCTACAAATCTCACTATCAACTTTTTTAGTTTTCATTATGTCATGTGATGCTGATGACAATATACTGGGGATTGGCAGCCGTATTGGAGTGAATTGTGGAGCTCAAGATAGTCTTCCTCCAGAGAAAATAACATCATTGCAAGAGATCACAATTGCAGCTGTTACAAAAAGTCCTGAGTACACTTGGGCGGAAGCTTTAGATTTTTGCGGTGTTAGTCGTTACGAGTGGGCCATTGGTACCTCTCCTGGAGGAGAAGAACTTGTTGCTTATGAGGATATTGGCTTAGTGACAACTTTTAAAGATGAAGATTTAACTTTAGTTCCGCTGCAAACCTACTACACATCCATTCGTGCCGTCGATTTGAATGGCAATGCCAGTGAGCCTATAATAAGTCCTGGGTGGCAGCAGTTTGACCCTGTTAGTGATTTGCCTAATTTAATTCTTAGGCTCGATGCGATTTCACTTTCTTCTGTCAGAGATGAAAGCAATAGAGCCGCTAGCTCTGGATCCTTCTCTGGCAATGTCGATGATTGGTTGGACACATCTTCTGGTGGTGCTAACCATAACTTCTTTGCAAAGTCGGCAGCTTACAGGCCAACGTTTACGCCACATTACCTAGAGTTCAATGGGACTAGCCAAGCCTTAACTGTTGCTGATCATCCGGAATTAAATACGGGAACTGTTGACCAACGTAATTTCACGGCCGTTTTTGAAACAAGCAGTGATATCAATACAACTCAAGTTATCTATGACGAAGGTGGTGGCATCCGCGGTATGAATTATTACATCTCCGGAGGTCGTTTTTATTGTGGTTTTTATAACACCAATGATGATGGTGATGGAGCACAGGCCTACACATATGTAAGTACACCGATAGCAACAAATACTAAATATGTCGCCACTTGGGTTTTTGATTATACAAACTATACGGGGCCAGCTGGACCAAATGGATCTTTGAGTTGTTACGTTAATAACGTTTTGATAGGAACAACTTCAAGCACCTCTAAACTTTATGCGCACTCAGGTGATATTGGGATTGGTGGTTTTATTAATGCTTCCTACTTTCATACAGGAGCCACTGGCAATGGAGACGGTGGTTATTTTAACGGAAGAATATTTGAATTTATGATTGTTAACGGGGTTCCGTCAGGAACAGACATTAATAATATCTGGGTTTACTTAAGTGATAAATGGGACTTGCTGTAAGCAAGTCCAGGCTTCTTTATAAAAATAATTTTCTGACTTTACCACAGTGTAACTTATCTGTTTTATAGTATTTACGATCGCTATGAAAAAGTCGACTTGATCGTCCAGTGAGTGTTCGTTGTACGCCAACAACAGCTGTTCCTTGTGGGCAAACTGTTTTTCTGGTTGTGTTGGTTGCATAAGCAACAGTGAATACATTACTGATTTGAAACGCATGGGTGTTTCCTAAGTTTGGAGCGGAGTAAACAAAATAATCAGTAGATCCTGTTGTCCCTGTGGATGTATTGAATCCACTTAAGGCAAGAAGGTGAGATGCAGCTACACCGTTGTTATAGACTTTCAAACCATCACCACTAACACGTATATTGGCGCCCTTAGACTCATTATTTTGTATGTTGCTAGGTTGATATATTTTGAGCCCAGCAAAACCTGACGTTGTTTCAGTGACTTCTGAACTATCGTGGACCAAGCCGCATACGATTCTAGAAACTTGGAAGCCACCTTTTCCGTTGCCATTAGATAGAGTTAAAACACCTCTCAAAAAGTAAGGCATTTCACATTGTGGCAGGTTAGATTGGAGCCTTGGAGCTTTTTGAGCTTTGTCTGTTAAGCTTTGTTCATAACTATCTACAACAACTTTAAAGTCCACCCATGCAGATTCTTTGCCTGTTACAGTGCTAAAAGCTTTTGCTCGATAATCGACATACATATCGTTGTGAGTGGCTGATGCAGAGTACATAGTTGTCGATTGGTTAGGAATGGTTTGGTAAACAAAAGTGTTGGTTCCAGTTTTTACTTTTTTCTGCCACATATATTCAATATTGCTTAGGTCAGTGTCTTTTGTCGTATCAAGCCTAACAGAGAATGTAGCATTGCCCTGACTTGTGTTCGTGTTTGTTGTGAAAATAACTTGCGCCGAATTTGCTCTAATATAGACATTTTTAGGGCCAACAGGGGGTTGAATGGGTGGTTGAACAGGAGGTGTTACTGAGTCAGAAACATTAAAGGTGACAGTTTTCTCAACACGGTCTCCACCTTCAAGGCCTATAATAGTGAGGACATCCCCTTTTTTAATGGAGTTGATACTCACGCTTTGACCAAGTCCTTGAATGGTTTGTCCGTTGAGTTTGTATTCGAAAGTAATATTTTGTGATTTTGTTTCAACGACATTAACATTCACTACAACAAGAGATCCGTCAGTGATAGGTTCTTGTGCAACGATATCATAAGTGTAGTTGAGTTGACCAGTTGTCGTCGGATTGAGTTCAGACGGGTTTTCAACTTGACCTTCAAGTAATGATGGATCGAGTGGTTGAGCACAGTTTTGATATAAAAAAACGATAGAAAGAACTGCTGCTAAGCAAACTATAGATTTGATGTATGCCATTGAATTTTTCATATCCCCTCCATATGAATAGTTCGTTCTCAAATCATAACAAAATTGTCACAAAAATGTTTGAATTATTAACAAAATTCTCATGATGAGACAGTCTTTTTTTAAAAGGTGTCTAAGTCTTATTTAATAGTTTGTATTTTCCGATATATTTAAAAGACTTATGAGGTGTTTATTTATTATATAGCAGTTGCTTTGTTGGCATCTATTTTGACTATCTATGTTTCTGGTAAAAAATTTTGTGACTTTACAAATTCATGTTCAAAAAAAATGAGTTATGAAAAAACAGATATCAAACAATCAGTACTGTATTTAATCACTCAACTGAAACCGAAAATTATAAGTGTGAGTGAAATGTATAACATTGATGCGAGAGCCCTCGCATTGGTGCTGGCCACTGAAAACAGTTTAAATGTGACAATTGAGGATGAGATTCAAAACTATCTAGCAAACTACGGAGTGACATCTGTCCTTGGAAAAAAGTTCAGTTACGGTTTGGGGCAAATTAAGCTCGACACAGCTGTTGCAGTTGAACCTCTGGTCGCCAAAATAGAGAATCGTTCTGTTAGAAGTAAAGAAACTGTGGCTGAGAAGTTGATCGATGTGGATGAGTCGTTATCTTATGCTGCCGGCATTCTTTTAGACGCTCAAATAAAGTACCAAGAAAAGGATATTAATATTTCAAAAAACATTGCCATATTAGCCACTCTGTATAATTTAGGAAACATTGACGAAAGAGTGAAGGCATTAAAACCAAATCATATTCTACGACCCAACCAATTTGGAATTTTTGCCCAAAATAACTTGCATATCATAGAAGGTATCTTACAAAGGGATAGTTCTAACTACAAATTAGATGATGATAAAAGATTTTACTCTTTCAACCAATTAAACAAGCCCGTTGAAGGGCACTTTGCACCTGATTTCTGCTATAAAAAAATAGACAAGAAATCAATGAAGCTTAAAAGAGAAAGAGTCACTTACAAATATAAACCTGTAACAACTGGTGAGTTTCGAGTACTTAGATCCTCTTTAGGATGTGATTTCGAAAGATGGTCTTTGATAGAAAAAAGTGAACAAGGTGGTTATTATTGGGTTAAAAATAGAGACCTTTTAAAGTCAGCTGAAGAAACAAAAAAAGAATTTAATTTCAAGTTGACCGACCAAGACATTTTTCATTTTAAAATTGTGACTCTTAATAAAAGAATGCCTGCATCAATATCCTCACACTATAAAAATGACTGCGGCTATACCGTAGGACAGAGTACATTGATCTGTAACTTTGACTATCAAGCAACACTTGAGCAGCTCATTGTTATGTATAAAAAAAACGCAGATAAAGCCATGTTCGTAAGTCACCCAAAACTATTTTTTCAGTTTAAGCAAGAGCCTGCTTTAAAAAATAAAAAACTATTTCTTAACAATGCAAGCTCAGACTTAATTACTTTTTTTGACGAAAATAAAAATAACCAAATAACTCTTAAACTTCACTGAAGGCTCTACTTTTTTTTTCTTACTGTAAATTTAATGATTGTTTTGAATTTTATTCACTATCTGTTTGAGTGATAAAAAAAGTTCTTAAATCAAACTTTATTTTTGCGTGTATGTTGAGAGTAAAATCTCGTAATTACAATCATTTGCGGCTGTGCTGATAGGGTTTTTTTAGATTCAGTTTTTTTAATTAAAATAGTATTAAGCCTTTGTATGGCATCATATTTGTATAGATCTATATTAATGGACCCTATCTACCTATTAAATTTTTTGACTGTGTTTTTCTTGTTGTTATTGCCGACAGCAGGACAGGCTTCACAGGCTCTTACACAAGGTGAACATTTACGCAAAATCAGTTTACACACGCGTGGTCTTCATCCGTTGCTCTACGAATATAATGAGTTAGCGAGTTCAACTGATAAAGGTGCTTACTTAAAGAATGCAACAGAGAAATATTTAAAGTCACGACAAGGGGGCGAGAAGCTAGCAGAGAAATTTTTTAATTTAATAAAAGTCAAATCACCACCATTTGGAAGTTTTGAAAATTTAGATTTCAATTTTTGTGAGCAACCTAATATCATCCTAGATTTTATGGTGTCTGAAACTCTAATGACCTTACTAAGGCAAGGGTACTCTTTTCCAGAAATACTAGTGTCACCATACTTTCACTATGCTGAACAATTAGCACTTGAAGTAGGAAGAAAGCTTTGTGAAGGTGAATTCAAGATTGAAGGTTTAGAATGGGTCCCTTTGGAAGGTTTTTACGACAGCCAGATTGATTTTTCTAAAATATACACAGTTAAATACCTGAGAGTTGTGACTAAAAATTTATACCAATTTTTTCAAACAATAAACACACCTACAAATATAAAAAGTCTTAAAAAGTTTCTAGATGTAAAGTATTTAACTTTACCGAGTACTGTTTTTTTTAATAATAGATATAACAGTACAGAGTTTAGTGTTGCAGCCGCGTTTTCAGAGATATATTTTTGTAACTCTATTAATGATGTTGATGTGGATGCTCTCGAATCATCGATGGACGAAAATACGAAGCCAATTTGGTCTGTTGCTTTTTCTAAAGTACTTAATGCTTTAAAAAAACTGTCTTCAGTCCATCTTCAAAAAGACATATCTGCAATAGAAACTGGCGAAGTTGTCGAGCCCGAAGATCATCAGGAGAAACACGCCAAAGGGTCTTGCTACTCATGTCACCGAATACTAGACCCTAATGAAAAGCTCTTAGCTGCTCAGTGGAGTGGTCCATTTAAATTGGTCTTTGATGATGATTTTCTAGGCGAACAAAATGTTGAAGTTGAACAGGTCTCTAGTTTATTTGAAACTGTAAAATCTCAAGATCAATTCAAGAGATGCCAAACACAGAGGTACCTTGATTTATTTTTGGGAAAAGATGTGACTTACACAAGCGAACAAATAAATGACTATCAAAAGACTCTGTTTGAATCTGGTGGGAGGCATTTGCCACTGATTCAAAAGTTAATCACATCCAAAGAGTTTTATAGTGACGATAGTTTTTCACAACCTACAAATATACTCGCAATTAAACCAATTTTAAAAAAATGTAACAGTTGTCATAATTTTAGTTTAACTCAGGGGTCTTTAGCCACTGCTGCATTACTATATGGATCTACGAACACCTTTCATTTTGGCGAAAATCAATACATGCCCCCAGCAGTTTTTGAATGGGAGTTGAGCGAAGCTGATTACTTATCAATTGATCGTTTTGTATACTGGAACGGTAGGAGCGCTGATAATACTCCTAGCTTTTCAGACGCCACTAAAAATAGAAGATTTAAGCTTGATAAGTACTCTAAAGATCGATTGAATCAAATTAGATATCGAACTTGGAGCGCAAAGTTCGGAAATTATTGGAAGCGAATCACTCATGGTTATGACTTTGTAAAAACATTATATCAGGTTTACCCCGATGCCCATTTTTTGTGTGAATTTATTTATAACGAAGAGTTACAAGGAATTTCTGGAGCTCTGAACCCTTCTACTGGTGAACACTATATGTTAAAGCCAAACTTGTTTTACGAGAACGTTCAAGGGGATTGTATCTATAAAGCAGCTATGGATGAGATGAAAACGATCAGAGGTTTACCGACGAGATCTGCAGCCAACGATGATATTAAAAAATTGAGATATTATAATAAACTGGCCAAATACAATTTATCTGGTTTAGATTTTGATCCTGAGCTCACCTTTGAAGATGTCTTTAATATGGATTGGTTTAACCTTTCAAAAAAACAAAAATATAGGCTCATTCAAAACAGTATAGAAGGCCTTTTGTTAAAACCTAGAGAGTCTGTTGTTATTGGTCGAGTTTTGAAGATCAAACAAGATTTAGATTTTTTATTAAATGACCCCGAAGAAGAAAGTAGCCTTAAGAATGCCTTTTTTTGGATTCAATTTTTTATCATCACTGATGATATGTTCCGTAATTATTGAGGAGAGGATTGATTATGAAGCGTAGAGAATTTTTATTGCATGTTGCTAAGAAAATGGGTTTGGCTCATCTTGTTGCCAGTGGTGTTGTAACGTCTTTAAGTCAATTGAAAGCTTATGCAAGTGAGGTAGATCATCAACACAACCTTTTAGTCTTAACGACTCAGGGCGGTTCATATGGTCCTATAAGTTTAGATCCAATTCGTCGCGAACACCTATCTGCAAGAGGTGTTAAATTTGGCAAAGAATTTCATAACTGTTATAGAGATGAAGAAATCACAACTTTAAATATCAATGGTGAAGAGATCATGTATGGCTACTCAGCATCTCCTCTTGTCAAGCACGCTGAAGACCTTGCCATTGTTCGCGGTGTAACACTTAACACAAAAGAGTCAGGACATCCTTACAATATCAATTACATTTCAAGCGGTTCACGCAGATCAAGTGCTGCTGAGTTTCCAGTACAAATCTGTCAAGCAATGGGGGGAAGTCCACTTGGGGTAGGTTATTTAAGGCATAATAATGCTTTTAGAGTTGGGTCTTATATGGATGTGAATACATTTACATTGGGAAGCACACCGCAAAGTGAATTAAAACCATCTTTCAATGAAAACTCTTTCACTGCTAAGCAATACAGGATGTTAAAACGATTTCAACAACGTGGTGATCAATTAACCAATGTTGAACAAAATATGATTGAGCTTGTTGAGTCTCGTGCTCAAATGTTTAACAACATTATTTCTTTTGAAGAGTTGCAGTCGATTTATAGCGAGGTTGTGTACGAGGCTCAGGTGGCAGCTTTTTTAATGTTAAGTCAGCAGTGTCGATTTGCTTTTATTGATTTGGCAAATTACCTAGGGTCTGAAAAAGATAAAAATATAGACTCTCACACTTCGCATCGACCGCGACAAAGAACGGCAACTTTGCATGCCTATGATCAGTTTTCTAAAATATTAGATATGTTTAAAGAACTTGGTCTATTTGAGAACACTACAATCATTGGGTTGAACGAATTTGGCAGATACCCTTTTAAGGAAGGGCTTGATGGCAGTGACCATAATCCACGCGTGAATGAGCTCATTGCTTGCGGAAAAAACATCAAAGGGGGGCAGGCCATTGGTGCTTCTCATTTTTGGAAAGCCAGTGAGATCGTTAATAGCGGAACCTCAATGTTACAAGCAGCTCCTTTTGATTTTCAAAGACAAAGATATTTATCTCCTCAGGAAGAGCTTCAACTTTACGACTCGACTCAACTGCCACTGACAGATTTAGAACTTGATGGTGACGTTGCTTATTTAAAACCAGAGGATTTTTTGCGCACTGTATGTGAGGCAATGGGCCTGCAAGCACCAACACCTGAAGTTCAAAAAGGAAGAGTTATTAAAGCATTAATAGAGTAGTTGCGCTTAATGGCGTTCCCTACGGGAGTCGAACCCGTGTCTTCGCCGTGAAAGGGCGATGTCCTAGGCCTCTAGACGAAGGGAACTAGAAATGGTGATCCGTCTTGGGCTCGAACCAAGGACCCTCTCCTTAAAAGGGAGATGCTCTACCGACTGAGCTAACGGATCATCAACAGGAACACCAATATTTATAAATATCGCTTAATAGTCAACAGTCATTTTTACTTTTTCCATAAAAAATAAAGAAAAAGTGAAGTTTATAGCCATTAAATTATGCAATCAAAATAATGGTTTGACCCAAATGGTTTGTTTGCGGCCAGGACCCACTGAAATGACGTCTATGGGAATGCCAACCTCAGCTCCTATCAAGCTAATCAAACTTCTTGCATTGGCTGGGAGGTCTTGCAGTGACTTAGCATTAGAGATGTCCTCTGACCAACCAGGAACCTCTTTATAGATTGGCTCAACTTCACTGAGGTCACCAGGAGTTGTTGGGTAGACACTCGTCTTTTCACCATTCACTTTGTAATCTGTACAAAGCTTAACAGTTTCAAGACCACTGAGAACGTCTATCTTCATAAGGGCTAGGTTAGTGATGCCGTTGATGCGAATGGCATATTTTAAAGCAACCAAATCAAGCCAACCACAGCGTCTCTTACGGCCTGTAGTGGCCCCAAATTCATGGCCGACAGTTCCTAAGTGTGTGCCGACCTCATCGTCGAGCTCCGTCGGAAATGGGCCTGAGCCCACACGTGTGGTGTAGGCTTTTGTGATGCCAACGATCTTATCAATTTGGTTGGGACCAACACCACTACCAATGCAAGCTGAGCCTGAGATGGTTGATGAGCTGGTCACAAATGGATAAGTGCCGTGCAGTAAATCCAACAGCGTTCCTTGTGCCCCTTCAAATAAAACTTTTTTATCCGCTTTCAAAGCTTGATGAATTTCATAAGGTGAGTTTTTGCAGCGGTAAGGCCTGAGTTCTTCCGTCCAACCTTGAATGTCTGTAAAGAGTTTATCTATGTCAACGGGCTCTTCTTTGTATTTATGCTCGAGTAAAAAGTTTTTTTCATCGATTGATTTTTTGAGTTTTTCCTTGAGCTTGTCTGGTGAAAATAAATCACCAAAAAGAATAGCTTTGCGGGAGGCTCTGTCTTCATAAGCAGGACCAATGCCTTTGCCGGTGGTGCCAATTTTTTCATTCTTGGCGTCTTGTTCTCGTGCCTGGTCAAGTCTGCGGTGGTAACTGAGTAAAACAGTGGCCGTGTCTGAGATCAGCAGTTGCTCGTCATTTTGTAACAAGCCATTGGCTTTGAGGGCTTTTATTTCTTGCACGAGAGTTTCAATATCTAGCACCACTCCAGTTGAAATAATGCACTTTGTGTTTGGGTGCAAAACTCCAGAAGGCACTAGGTGCAAGACTGTTTTTTTGCCATCTACGATGAGGGTGTGCCCGGCATTAGAGCCCCCTTGATATCGAACCACATAATCTGATTGTGATGAAAATACATCGACGACCTTTCCTTTGCCTTCATCGCCCCACTGGGATCCAATGACTACAAGAGCTGGCATGGTGAACTCCTTTTTGCTGATATTGATACGAGACAGCTAAATATATAGCCCAATAAGCCTGTTATTTAAACGACTTCACGCTATTTTTTGAATTTGATTCAAGGTATCACACTTGTTCGCCATCAAATGGAAATAATGGCTGCATTGCGCTTAGTTCCTAGGTAAAATGATAGAAATACCTAAAACACATTCTATTTTTTTAAATTCGTAACAATCCACTCAGCGCATTCTGTAGAGCTTTGTAAGAAAGCGTCTTCGGTGAAGGCTCCCACATGAGGTGTCATGATGAGGTTATTGAGTGATAAAAAGGGGTGGTCAGCTTTAATAGGTTCTTCATCAAAAACATCGATGGCTGCAGCAGAAAAGCTGTTTGATTGTAGAGCACTAAGTAAGTCCGACTCAATAACACATTGCCCTCGTGAAGTGTTGATGAAAAAAGCCGAAGGCTTCATTAGATTAAATAAGTTGGCGCTGACAAACTGGTTGGTCTCTTGAGTCAAAGGAGTGTGTAAGCTGATTATGTCGCTGTCTTTAAAGATGTCCGCCATCGAATTTACTTTTTGGACATGGTTTGTGTTGAAATAGTTTTCATCTTTATAAGGATCAAAAGCATTCACTCTCATATCAAAAGCTTGCGCGATCTTAGCGACGTGGCTACCAACACGTCCAAGGCCAATGAGTCCTAATGTTTTTCCTTCTAAACTAGAGCCACGCCCCATAGCATGCTTCCACAGAGATTCTGAACGGACATGATTGCTAAACAATTTTTTAGATAAAGCTAAAATGAGTGCCCATGTGTGTTCCGCTGCAGCGATAGAGTTGGGTGTTTTAGGGTTGAAGCACTCGATGTTTAAATTTTCACAGGCAATAAGGTCTATGTGGTTTAATCCACTTGTGGCCGTTGCAATGTATTGTAAGTTTTCAAATTTTTGCAGGAAAGTTTTATCAACGTGAGTCTTACTTCGAATTAAAAGGGCACGAATGTGTTTGTGGCTAAACATCTCGTTAGAGCTGTAGATTTTAACATGAGCGTCTTTCAAAATTTGAATGGCGTCAGGGTGACAAGGGTCAGTAATTAAAACACTCATGGTAGTCTTTGTCGAAAAGGGTTTCAAAAGCAGTCAGGCTATTTTCAAGTTTAGATTTGTTAAATTGAGAGTCCTGTTGCTCTAAACACTCTTGTAAGCTAGAGAGTGTGCGTTGGTAATTTTCTTTGGTGATGTAACCCATATGACCCACTCGAATGATCTGACCTTTTAAGTCATCTTGGCCACCCATCACGGTGATATTAAACTTGGAGGTCATGTCTTTTTTAAGTTTGAGTCCATCAATATGTTCAGGGACTTTAATGGCGGTCAAAGACGGTGCGGGCATTTTAGCAAAGAGTTCAAGTCCCATTTCGACAACCGCAGTTTGAAAAGCTCTAGCACAGTTGTGAGCGTAATCAATACGGAGCTGTCTTTTATCTCCTGTACCTTCTTTGAGAATGTGATTTAAGGCAATGATGTGACTGGTTAAGGAGCTAAAATAAGATTGGTTTTTTAAATTATTTTCTACCTCTTTGGCTAAGTTAAAATAGTATTTTGGCAGGTTTGATTTTTGATTGGCTTCCCAAGCTTTTTTGCTAAGACAAATAAAGCTCAAGCCAGCAGGGAGCATAAACGCCTTTTGTGAACCAGCTACAAGAACATCAATGTCTTCAATAGACATGTTTATGTTAGATACACCAACGGCAGTGATGCCATCGACTATAAAAAGAGTTTCTTGATTATGAGACTTTATAGTTTTACCAATGTTTTTTATATCAAAAAAATGGCCAGTGCTCGTTTCAACGGCTTGGCAAAAAACAGCCTTGTAATTTTTTTTTGCAAGTTGAGCTGTGAACTTATTCATATCTAAATCGTGCTGGTAAGGAACTGTAAAAACATCCACTGACAGACTAAAGACTTCAGCCATGGTTGCCCAGCGTTTAGAGAACTTCCCATTGCTTATGACAAGAACTTCGTCATCTGTTGATAAGGTGTTAGTAATGGCCGCTTCCATGGCAGCTGAGCCAGTTCCACCAATGATCAAAACGGGTTGCTTAGTTTGAAAAACATCTTTCAGCTGCAATAAGCTTTCTTTAAAAATGGCTGTGAATTCGTCAGTTCGGTGGTGGATGATGGGTAGCGATAATTTTTGTAAAACCGACTTGTGTATTGGAACTGGGCCAGGGGCCATCAACAGATTTTCCATAAAGCTAAACTATTTTAAATATAGAAAATGTCTACAAAAAAGATATTTTGACAGTCGCGTCTTAGTTTGATTATATGTTGGAAATATGCGTTTTTTTTATGTTTTTTTATTTATGGTGAACACCTCTTGCGCTTACCAGTTGGGGTACCTCAATAAAAGTTTACCGCAAGATTTTCAGTCGGTTCAAATCCCAACGTTCATCAATGACACGAAATATGTTGGAATCGAAACGTATTTTACCAATGAACTAAAAAGTCTATTCTATCGCACACAAACAGCAAAAATTGATGATGCAGCTCCTGTTTACATAGAGGGGCAAATCCTTCGTGTTTTTGTTGATCAGACTCGAGCCCGTGCCGACTTTGAAGATTTTGAAGGTCTCCTTCCAGACAATACGGTAATTACCACTCGCTTTGATATGACTGTGGATGTATACATTAAGCTCATTCGCAAAAGTGACAAAAAAGTCATTTGGCAAAGTGAGTTCACAGACTTGCTTCCATTCAGTGGAGCCCAACTAAAATTAGAAGGTCTTAACTCATCAAATACTATGTACAACCAAAGTGCGATCCGGCAAAATGTAAAGAGAATGGCGAGTGTTTTGATGAGCCAGGTGCACACTCGTATGACGGAGAATTTTTAATTGGTTTTAGACTTAAGAAAACTACAACAGTCATTACACAAGTACGATGCTTCGGTCCTTTATGCTTTAGTTGGTTCCGATGAGTACTTACTCAATCAAGCCAAAACAGCCATTTATGATAAAGTCATGTCGGATGGCCTTGAAGACTTCAATTACACCAAGCTGTGCGGCTATGATCACAAGGGGAGTAAAGTCTTAGATTGTGTTGAGACTTTACCAATGATGAGTGATCGCCGTTTAGTGCAAGTTGATAACGCCGATTCATTGAAAGAGTCTGATTGGAAAACACTGAATAGAGTGCTTGAGGAACCTGTCGACTCAACCTGCTTAGTGTTTGTATTTAATAAATTAGATAAAAGAAAAAAGTTTTACAAATTGTTGCAAAAAAATGGTGTGGTCGTTGAGTTAAAAACTCCTTATGACAATAAAATCCCTGCGTGGATCGATTATATTTCTTCTCAAGTGGGCTTGAACTTAAATCATGAAGCCAAGGCCATTTTGTTTCAGTTAACCGGTAATCATCTAATAGAAATTAAAAATGAACTCGAAAAAGTAAAGGCCTTCTTAGGTGATGGGGTAACCAGCGTAAATAAAGAGACTATTTTACAAGTAGTTTCAAAATCCAAATTTGATAATATTTTTGAACTCACCAAAGCAATTGGGGAAAAAAAGAGGGGGCAGGCTCTTTATTTTTTAACGGAGCTCATTAATTCTGGAAACAATGAAATCTCAGCCCTTGCTTTGATCAAAAGACATATGCGCATCCTTTTTAAGATCAAAAAAGCTCTGAGCTCAGGTGTTGGACACTCACAGTTAGCTTCACTTGTTGGCGTGCCACAATTTTTTGTGAAAGAGTATTTATCACAAGCCAATTTATGGACAGATGCTGGTGTCATGAAAACCATTGATAATTTAAAACAAACCGACATGGCATTAAAGTCATCTCCGGTGAGTTCACACATTTGGCTTGAGAATTTTATTATCAAATCTTGCCAAGAAAAAGCGATGTGATCTAAATTTAAAAAACCAAATTCAACTGATTGCCTGAACTTTTGGTTTCTTTTTTAGTTTGATAGAAATTAATTTTGTCCCTTGTTCAGAGGTAAGTTTTTAAAAATACGATGGCTACGAGTTTGTTATAGCTCTACTTTTATAGAGTTTTATTTAATGATTCTTTTGTAAGTATCTGTTAGGTTAAAACTATGAATAAAACTGAGTTAAAGATCGGTGCTCTTTACGAACATTACAAAGGCATGCACTATCGTGTTCACAATATAGTGTTGCATAGTGAAACTTTGGAAGAGCTAGTTTTTTATGAAGCTCTCTATGACAACAAGCTGGGTAAAATGTGGGTGCGTCCGAAGGAAATGTTTCTTGAGACGGTTACAATTGATGGCATCGAGACTCCTAGATTTAAACTTCTTTCCGAATAGCTTTTAAAGCGATAACTTTTAAAAACTGCATTTAATGCCTCAAAGGCCTTATTTTTGTTCAAGCCTTTGCTCTAGTCATAATTTATACACTTTAAATAGAAAGATCCCCCTAATACTTGTTAGGTAATTGTTTCCTTGTCTATGGTCGAATTTAGCAAAAAGCTTAAATAATTTCCGCTAGAAGACCGATCTAATTTGTATCAGAAAAAGACAGTCAAACTGCGTGATAACAGTTCAGTTGTTAACAATTTTGACATTCAAATGGCACACATTTGATCTGATATGGCACCAGCTTCGCATTGTAATAGGGTAAAAAGAGGGGAGAGATTTATGACCAATGTAATCAAGTTTCCAGGTAACAATTTTAATAAGAACTCAAAGCAAGTTGTTAAGGTTACTAAATCTAATAGAAACTCTTATGTCATTATGGCCTCTCTTTTTTGTTTAGTGATGGGATTATCTGTATTTAACAAAAAATTTGAGAATGGCTTCAATAACCCAACTAAGGGAATGAGAGGCTTAGCCAGCGTAGATCAATCTGCTTTTGATATGAACAACGAAAAATTAATTGCTTTGATCAACTCTAAGAAAAGTAGACGCATTGCCAGCTTTGGTGCTCCAAGCAAGGATGTGGATGAACTCATGTTTGGTGAGTTGAGTGAAAGGTTTCGTATTTCAAGAGATGCCTCTAACTTAGTAACTTCTATTGAAAGAATTCCTGGTGCTACTGGCGAAAATGAAAAGCAATTCGATATCTCATTTTTAGAGAAATACAAAAAAGCCTTTGGTGCTGAACGCTTAGAGTTAAAAACTGCAAACGTTCCCAAAGATGGAAATATGCTTTTATCAACTTACACTCTTTACAATGGTAACAATAAAGCCTTTGCTAAAGCGAAGGTCATCACTACTAACGTGAGTGACTTAGTGAGCATTACTTTAGAGCTTTAATATTCACTCAAGTAAATTTAAGTTATTATTTATAGCTCAAAGTACAGGCCTTTGAGCTCTACTTTTAAAAGATCAATTCATACCATTACTTAGACAAGACCATCGTCTTTGCTTGTTAACAAAACCATAACTTAAACTCTTGCAAAGCTAACAAACTCAATCAAAGTACAACTTTTTGTTAAATATTGAGACACTCTTTGCCGATAAAACCTTATGGTACTTAACGATGATCATCTAGAAACTAAACAAGTTTCAAAAGAAAATTCCTACAAGTTGATAGAGAGTTTATCATCTGCCAAACTTTATGATCGTTTTGCTGCATTCATCATTGATTATTCTGTCATATTGTCACCTTTGATTTGGTTTTTAATTTCTCCCTTTAAAAAACAAATGGGTGTATATGCTTTGACGGGTGAGAGTTCATTGAATTCTTTTGTTATTTTCAACATTGTAGTTGTGTTGCTGAGCTTATCATTCATTTACAATTTTTTATTCACTTGTTTTTTTGGGGCCACTCTAGGTCAGATTTTTATGAAAATAAAAATCAAAAGCATTGTGCGTAATGAGAGTTCAACTGTGTATGATGCATTTATAAGATCATTGATTTTCTCTATTTCTCTTCTTTTAGGTGGTTTGCCATTTGTTTTTATTTTACTTCATCCAAACCATAGAAGCATTCATGAGTTGGTGTCAGACACCTATACATTTTCTCTCGTCAGGAATACAACTGCGAAAAAGTACAACGTACAGCCATTTCGTTTTGTGTTCATCCTAAGTACCATTTTGTTCTTTTTTAGTAGTCTTTTTATTTTTAGCAGTTATTACAAACTTAATTACTCACATTCTACATTGCAAGCTGAACAGCTATGTGAAGACATCGATCAAATTGAAGCCAGTTGGCCAGAAGCGCAAGGTTTAGCTCCTAAACGTTTGAGTATTGCTATGGCTTTGTACGCCATTGACGGGGCGGGCAAAGAGTGTCTCGAGCAAGAGGCCAACTATGTATTTAAAACGGGTGAAGAGTCTGAACTTGCCTACTTAGCCAAAGCTTTTGTCTTTGCCGGAGAAGCAAAAAGATCTGATGAGTATTTAGAAAAAGTTTGTCAAATTGATGAAGGTTCAGAAGCTTGTAAAATAGCTCAAGTCATAGATGGTTGGGCTCAAGATGACTATGATGCGGTAGATGAGGCCTTCGCTGATTTGAACACAAGCAGTCCTTACGTCAATATTTGGAAGTCTAGATACTTCTTATCAAAAGGTATGTATCAACAGGCACTGAATTCGATCAACACTTTGCCAAAAGTGAATGCTCTTTCGGATTATGCCAGCACTCACAAAATAAAACTATACTGGTACGGACGCGAATACAAATTATCGCAAGTCATTTTTGACAGTTATTTAGAAAAAACGAACACTGAAAAAATCACGTTAGCGCATTGGATGTGCTCCGAAGAGTTACAGCTATCTTGTGAGAACTCAGGCAGCTCATCTTGTGATTATGTTGAACAGGAATCACAAAAGCTAGATTACATTGGAGACCTGGCTTTACTTCAAAAGTTAGATTGCCAAGAAAACTATGCCACACACCCTAAGTTTGAATGGAATCATGAAGTGACAAAAATGATCGACTACTTAGACAAGCAAGTGGAGCTAACAGAGGCAAGCCTCATTGATTTTATAAGCACAACTCTGTTTATTGATAAAAACATTCCAGTCTTTGTTATTGAAAAATTCTTAAAACAACAATCTGAACCCTTGTCAGATGATTTATTAAATACTCTCATTTCTTTTACGGACTCTTTAAAAATTCGTTTTGAGAAAAATAAGATCAGCGCTAAAATTTTAGATGTTCTTGTGCAGCAAAAAGAATTCAACTTTGCCTTTGAATTTGGCCAAAATTACATCGACAACTCCTCTGAAAATTATTTAAAAAATATGGTGATAAGTAGTTTTTATGCCGACCAACTAGATTTTACTAAAATTTATCTGAGTAAAACAAAAAGACAAAAACAACTGGCTGTCCAAAGAACTCTCGCTGGCGAAGAAGAGGTCAATAAGATTGAAGAATTGTTGCTAGAAGGTGAGCAATGATTTTTCCCTTTCCCAAAGTTTCATTTTCGTTTCATCGCTGTCCGATCACGTGGGTTTTAGTGCTCCTCAATGCTGCCATGTTTTTTGCTTTTTACACTAGCAACGTCTGGCACCAAATCGGTATGGAGAAGATTCTCGATGATGAGTACTTCTATAAAACTCAAGCCAGTGTCTATAAGTTTTACGTCGACAATCATGTTGAAAGTTACAATGACACCCAGAAAAAAATGGTGTCTAACAATATCGAGAACCAACATAAAGCGAGGGTGGTTGCAAGTTTCGCCTTGAGTGATCAACGTTTTGTAAATGACATTATGTCCGTTGATTTAGAAGGTGATAAAGTGGCCATCACTCACTGGAAAAAGAATTTTAAAAAACTCCTTGAGATTCAAAAGAGCGCCCCTAATTACCAGTTGGGTTTATTGTCGAACTCGTCATTATTTAATTTGATCAGTTATCAGTTCATGCATGCAAATTTTGGTCATTTGATGAGTAACATGATTTTTTTGTTTTTATTTGGAGCATTGCTTGAAAGCTTGTTTGGTGGACTTTTATTACTTCTGACTTATTTCGCCAGTGGAATTATTGCGGCTTTGGTATTTTTAAATTTTTCCATGTATGTGAATTCACCCCTCATTGGTGCCAGTGGTTCCGTCAGTGGAATTTTAGCGGCTTACTGTTTGGCTAATTATAAAAACAAACTCAGGTTTTTTTACTTTCTTTACATTCCAAAGCCTGAGTACATGGGCTTTGTTTATTTTCCGCCCTGGATTTTATTGATCTACTGGTTTTTGACAGACTTAACTGGCTATTTAAGTCAGGTGACCGAATTCGCTGGCGTGGCCTACACCGCTCATATGGGAGGCCATTTAGCTGGAATTGTCATTGCTTTGTCGATCTTATTCCTTTGGAAGAAAAAGACATACTTGGATTCATCTCATCAGCGTGCAGGTGAAATGACTCCTCTAAGCGTCCTCATTCGGAGCAAAACCTCTGCGCATCGTATTTTCGGTGATGCATCTCGGTTCCATAAATTGCCTTAGGTAATCTGGTCCGCCAGTCTTACTGCCTAAACCTGACATTTTAAACCCACCAAAAGGATGACGATCCACCATGGCCCCTGTAATGCTACGGTTGATGTAGACATTACCAACTTCTAAATCATTTTTAACTTTTTCAATGTTGCCAGGGTTGCGTGAGTAGATTCCTCCAGTCAAAGCAAACTCTGTGCTGTTGGCAATTTCAATAGCGTGATCGATGTCTTTAGCTTTTATAATAGCAACCACAGGACCAAAAATTTCTTTTTGGGCTAAGTCACTATCAGCGGGAACATCTTTAAAAATAGTTGGTGGAACGAAATAGCCATCAGCGACACTTTCACTTTGATACGCCAAAGTGTGAATTTTTTTGTTGTCTTCGATGGTTTGCATAATGCGGTCGTAAGCCACTTTATCAATGACCGGTCCCAAGTAAGCGTTCGGATTTTCAGGAGCGCACTGAATGATGCTCTGAGTGGCATCGATCATGCGCTGAATGAACTTATCGTAAACATCACTGAGTACAATCAGTCGGCTACAGGCAGAGCACTTTTGACCTGAAAAACCAAAGGCAGAGTAAACAGCCCCTTTAACGGCTTGGTCTAAGTCGGCATCATTATCAATGATTAAGGCATTCTTACCGCCCATTTCAATGATGCATTTTTTAGTAGAAGTTTGCCCCGGTAAAACTTGGCTGGCCTTATTGAAAATTTCAAGGCCCACTTCTTTGGAGCCAGTGAAGCAAATCAGGTTCACATCTTTGTGCTCCACAAGTTTTCGCCCCACAACTTCACCATCGCCAGGCAAATATTGAAAGCTATTTTTTGGAAAGCCTGCTTCTTGTAAGAGCTCACATAGGAGGCTTGCAGTGACAGAACTTTGCTCTGCAGGCTTTATAACAACAGTGTTCCCTGTTACCAGACTAGCAGCAACCATGCCTGTGAGGATGGCTAGGGGAAAGTTCCAAGGGGCGATAACCGCACTGACGCCTTTAGGAAGATAGTGGTAGTTGCTCACTTCGCCAAGGGCGCTGCCAACACGTTGTTGTTTGGCAAGTGTACGCATGTCTTTGGCGTAGTATCTGCAAAAGTCGATGGCTTCAGTGATGTCGCCATCAGCTTCGGCCCAAGGTTTACCAACTTCGAGAACTTGCAAGGCCATCAATTTGTAACGATCGCGCTTAATTAGATTGGCTAGTTTATCTACCAAGTCAGCTCGTTCGCCAGCAGATGTTTTTTTCCAAATTTTTTGCTCGGCTTTCGCGGCTGCGACGGCTTGGTCCACATGCTCAGCACTGGCTTTACAAATCATTCCCACCACTTCACTTGGTCTTGCTGGGTTCACGCTGGAGAGAGTTTCTTCTGTTTTTACACTTTTGCCAGCAATAAATAACGGATAGGTTTTGTCAGAATTGCTCTTCCAAGTTTGAACGGCACTGGCCACTTGCTCTCTTTCTTGTTGGTGAGCAAAGTCGAGCAGAGCTTCGTTTTTAAAAGGTGTTTTGTCAGAGCCAGACAGCTGTTCATCGTTGTCGTTGTACTCTGGCATTGATAGTAACTTTTCAATGCTTTCGTTTTCGACAAACTTGGAGCGCAGGAAAGACTCATTAGATGTGTTCTCTAATAGGCGACGCACAAGGTAGGCCATGCCAGGAATCAGCTCACCAACTGTCGCATACTCACGCAAACGATAATTTTGATGAATCAAAGAGTTCTTAATAGTATCAGCCATACCAAAGAGCATTTGTACTTCAATAGCTTTGTGTGGAATGTTGTATTGTTTGGCCATCACAAGAGTTGCAGAGATGGAACGCACGTTGTGCGAACCAATGGCTAAGCGAGTGTGTGGGTAGCCTTTAATAAGTTCGTGGGCACACTGCTCAAAATTAAAATCAGAATGCACCTTTTGGGTGTACACAGGGATGGGCCAATTCTGCTGGCTTGCATGAATCACTTCGTAATCCCAATAAGCGCCTTTAACTAAACGAATGGTAAAAGGGGCTTTGCGGTCTTTGGCAAATTGTACAAGTTTTTTAGTGTCTTCAAGAGAGTCTTTTAAGTAGGCCTGAATAACTACACCAAAATGAGGGTAGCTCTTAAATTCCTCTTCATTCACGAGCTCTTTAAAGACTTCAAGGGTTAAGTCTTTGTGAGCGTACTCTTCCATGTCGAGGTTCACAAAACAAAAGTTGTCTTTGGCGAGTTTATAAATGGGGCGCAGGCGATCTTTGATGCTGGCTTTGGTTTCTTCCCAAGCCTCTTCGCGAACTTGCGAAAAAATAGACGACATTTTTACAGATATATTTACTTTGGGAATGGGCCCGTTCTCATCTTCATCGATGAGAGGGTTGTGTTTCCATTTTTTTTCAGCGGCGATCAAAGTGTTTAATAACTCAAAGTAACGCTCTTGATAATCGAGAGCCTCTTTCTCACTGAGAGTGGCTTCACCAAGAAGGTCGACGGTGAATGCGATGGGTTTATTGCGTGACTTGTTTAAAACTGGCAAGGCATCTTTAGGGCTAGCGCCTGTGATGAACATCTTGGCCATCTGAGTGATATTCTTTTTAACGGTCCCGGCAAGTAAGCCTGGGGCCAGTGCGCCTAAGCCCGCACCAAAGCTAAAGATACTAGGAAGTTCTTGGTTGTCTTTGGCGAAGTACTCTTTAAGGTGAGCGGCCACTTCAGAGTTTGAGTTCAAACAAGGGAGAACGTCGACAAATCGAAACATCTGTGTTTTAAAACTGTCATTCTTCATGCTCCAATCCATGACTTTTCCGTACCACCAATCTTTATTAAAGATGGACTTTCCATCGGACTTCATGTGTTTGAAGATTTCTTGTCCTTGATCGACAACTAAATTTTGTAACTCGGGCTTTGTGTATATCGGATTATCTATTTTCATAAGCCGTTTATATAGAAGTCGGTTGTGAAATTAAAGTAAAAAAGACAGTTTAGCTAAAAAGGAAGGCGGCTCCGGGAGCTTTGTCGCTCCCATCCCGGTATAGACTGAATGGATCAGAAGAGTTTATGTTTGAGCTTTTCAGGTCGCCACGGTTATGGCTCATGCTCGATTGTTACAACTTACTAAGGCAATAAAAAGGCCAATTTTTTGGGGTCAAAAAGTCTTGTCAGCTTCAAAGTAATTGACTTTTGCTTAAAATTTATAACAAGCATAAGTGAAAATAAGTGTCAGAAAGCTACACTTTTGTAGTGCCATCAAAGATGGCTATATTGTCTCAAATATCTATTTATACTGGCTTTCAGCGGTTTTCTAAAGGAGGAGCTGGGCGTCTCAAAAAATGACAAATAATGAGACAGTCCCTGGTGGGGGTGTCTAATGATTTGTCTACAAAAAATTATTCATTATATTAGTGGGTTACGCGGCTCTTTTTACAAAAGCTCGAGCTCATCAAGGCCATGAAAAAAATACTAGGCACCGCTCTAAATTGTCACTGTAAAACATAACGATTGGACACCCAAAGCTTGCAATAAAATCAGTACCTTAGCTAGTTAAAGACAGTTTTAAAGTTGGTCTTTTCTTTGCCTATATAAAAGGAAAGAGGAGACGCAATTAAATGAGGTTAGCACTAAAACTGGGATTGATTATTGGTATAGCTCTAGGTTTACAAGCCTGTGGGGACATCTCTCCTGAGGAGTCATGCAACTTTGTGCGCAACGCTGACAAACAAAGAGTGTCTTGGACCAGTCTTCCAGTGAAGGTCTTTGTGCATGAGTCTGTGCCATCTGCTCGCTATGAAGACATTCAAGCTGCCGCTGATCATTGGAACAATGTCGCATCAAGGCCATTAATACAAATAGTATCTACGGGTGTTGAGGGCAGTGCACAGCCTAAAAGAGATAATTTTAATATGGTAACTTGGCACACTCAGTGGACAGGTAAAATGACTGAGCAGGGCAGGACAACAATCAATTGGGCCAAATCGAGAGTCTACGAAGCTGACATTAAAATCAATGCCCAAACTTTTATTTATCACGATGATGGCCACGGAACCCCTTTTGTTGATTTGACCAGTTTGATGATCCACGAATTCGGACATTTACTTGGCCTAGCTCACAACGAAGACCACGACAGTGTCATGCGATCACAACTTGGGTTTGGAGTAAGAAGAGGGTACGCCCTTGATGAAAACAATAATATTGAAACTGATATTAAAGCGGTGGATGTAAAATCAATGAGTTGTGAATACTCAATGTTAAAATAGTTACAAAATGGAACTAGCTAATATTTTATTAGGTCCATTTAAGTTAATTTAAGTTTCAAATTTTGCGCCACAACGTTTAAAATTTAACCATGAATTTGGAGTTAAGTGTGTTTAAAAAAAGAAATCAAAAGTCACAACTGATGACAGTAAAAAATATTTATACTGTTAGAGGCACTGATTCGCACAAAAGCTCAGAAGTTACAATTTCAGCTCTTAAGAACAGCGAGATAAAACAAGATCTTCAAGCAATGAACAATAGCCTGAATGAACTTGAGTCTTTGATCGGTCAGGTCAGTCACCTGAATTCTGAGCTTTACACAATCCTAAAAAAATAAAAAAAAGCCCTTAGTAAAACTAAGAGCTTTATTGAATTTTATTTCTTGTTTTTTAAACTTACTTAAAGAAATCAAATGGAAATGATACATTAAGAATCACTGCCGTAGAGTCTAAGTCATTGGCTAGGTTTTGCGTTCCAATGGTGTTGTCATTTTCACCCTCGTCATAAGTAATAGCTACATAGTCTAAGTTAATAGCAAGCCATTCAATGCCAGTCATAGCAAATGAGTATCCGAGGCTAAGTTTAAATCCAGATCCATCATAACGAGTGTCTAATGCGTCATCAAAAATAGATATAGCAACTGGAATATAAGAAACAAAACCACGTAAGCCAAATGGAGCTTGATAACCTAAAATTAAACCAAATGAGCCCACAACAGCGTCTATGTCTGTGTTTGACCCAGTCAGACCATCAAATGTACCTACGCCATATTGAATGTCAGCACCAGCAATTAAGCCAAAAGGAGCTTGGTAGCCAGTTTTAATTCCAAAATTAAAATATGTGAGGTCATTATCACTATTTGCTTGATCCCATTCTCCAGTCAATGTGTAGCCAACGTTAGGCTCAACATGCCATCCAGCTGTAGCGAGTGATGGCAGTAGCATCATCAAAAGTAGTGCAATTGCATTTTTCATTTTTTTCTCCTTTGGCCTATTTTTAAAGGCACCGGTTTAACATCTATTGCGACAGGGGATTGAGTCCAAAAAGATGCAAATTGTTTTATTTGTGGGAGAATAGGGCAATCATAAGTGGTAAACAATTCCAATATAGGCTCAAGTAAAATATTCAATACATAGGCCGTCGAAAGAGTTTTGTAACTGTGAGGTTGGAAGGTTTAATTATCTAAAAATATTATGCTTTTTTAACTTGAACAATAAGAACTTGCAGGTGTGGATCATAAGATTCATGCACGTGATTTTTATCTACTGGGTGAGGGAGAGCTAAAACATCACGCGTGCTCTGGTAGTTGTGGGTTTCAATTTTTCGTCCGTAGCCCTCATGTTTTTTATTGTGTGCTCGCTGAGCTGAGATGGTGATTTGTTTTTGCTTAACTATGACATTTAGGTTTTTGCGTTCATGCTCTGGGACATTGATTTGTAAGGTGTAAAAGTGAGGGTCTTCACTGAGCTCTGCCTGGTAGCCGCTGAGCTGATAAAAAGAGTCGCCAGGAATGGTTGGGTTAGAGATAAAGTTTTTGACGATCTCGTTTTCTCGCAGTTCGATCGCTCTATGGGCCTGGTCTTCAGCCTTTTTGTACATCAGCTCATTGTAGTCTTGTCGCGATTCAAGCTCGGATAAGTGCTTTTTATGTTGGTGTTCGGCCTCTTTTCTGTAGTGCTTATCCACCTTGTTGAGTTCTTTTAAATAGTACATTCTTTTTTGTTCGAGTGACTCAGCTAAGGCTTTGATTCTTTCTTCACCTGTTTTTTTAATGTGATCATAAGTTTTTTCGTGGTTGTGGCGCATTTTTGAGATGGCCAGTGCTGCACGTTTGTTTTCAATTTCAATGTCTTTGCTGAGGTCGTATTTGATGTGGCTGATGGCAGCGTTTCTTTCAGTCTTAGCTTGGCGCACTTTTTGGTCATAACCTTGGCCGATCTCTTGAATTTGTTTCTCCTTGGACATGATCACGTCTTCTTGACGTTTGATTTGTTCCGCTTTGATGTCGTTAAAGTTTTGCCACACGGTTTTAGAGAAAATATCGTTAGACATATTTCCTCCAAAATTTAATGTTTATAATTGGTCGCCGAGAGTAAAGTGCTTTCCACAATGTGGAAATAGGTTCTTAAAAGAATTTCATAGCTTTCAGGGTCAAGGGTTTCAATGAACTGAGTTTTTTCTTCAAAGGACTCTTTAATGATAAGCTCGGAAAATAAGCCTTGGATACGGTCAATATTATCATTGCTAAAAAAATCGAGTTCATCCGTTGGAGTCTGCAAGATTTTGGCAATGGTATTGTTATCGTAGAGTAAGTGAATGCCTTTCATCGATTGAGTTAAAAGCACTTCAATTTTATCTAAAGTATGATCGTCTAAATTCATTATTTCATCATCCTGATGACAGCAGTGAACATCCCTATATCTACTAATATTTTCCGTGAAAACGGATCCTTTTAGCAAGAAAAACTAACTGAGTTGACATGATATGTCGTCATTAATAGTATGAATTTATACAAAGGTAGAGTTCCCTATGGCCGCAAAAGAAGAAGAAATAATCATCGATAAAGACAAAGGTCTTGTGTTTAAAAGTGAATCAGAAATGTATGCTTTTTTTGAAGGAGACATTGATAAACTTGAAAAAGAATTTTTTTCTCAGCGTAAAAAAACAGATCTCTCTGAAAAAACGTTCACAAAATACGAAGATCATTTAGAAAGACTCATCGAAGACCCTGACGAAGTTTGGGAAGACACAGCTTTAACAGAGCACAATAATCTAGCAATCTTTATTAAGCATTTTCCTAAAGCAGATCTCTATCATATTGCACTTGTTTATTTAACTGAAGACATTCCAAGTTTCATCTATTTGCACTTTCCAACTAAAGACATTGACCTCGTTGAGTACTACCGCAAGGGTGAAAATATCTACGATAAAATCATCGACAATAAACTTGGAGCGATCGAAGGGGACTCCCTTTTTGAAGGCGACAGTTTGGCAAGAGGTTTGTACGAAGCGATGCTCAAACTAAGATCATCAACAGACATTGCTGAAGAGGAATTTCTGAGTTATGCCCAGTTTCGCGAAGAGGGCATTGAACAAGCCGATGAAATATGGCGATCTAATTCTACCTACGGCCGACCACTAGTCACATTTATCAAAGAGTTCACTCTAACCAATGACGAAGTGTTTTATTATTTGTCGGTCACTCAAGAGGATGAAGACACCAACACTCATGCCTTGCTGTTTTCATTTCCTACAAAAGATGAGCAATTGGTAGATAGGTACCGTAATGGTGAAAACTTGCAGGCCGATGAAGTGGTGCAAGAGTCTTCACATTAGATTAGCAATTAATAAATTTTAATTTTTTTAGTTCAGCTTTAAAAGTTTTGACACTTGTTTTCAATAACGTCTTTGTACTGCTGATCACTGTAAGATGTGTTTCCGACATAATTGTAAAGAGGGTGTATTTGCAGTAAGTCTGTCGATTTACCGAGGTTTGCATAAGTGTTTGGGTTTGCATCAAATGATGGAATCAGTGCACTCGTGTAGTCGGCATAGTCAGTTTCGCCGCTATTGTACTTTACGATAAGTAAACTTTCATAGGCAACGGGAAGGTTGGTGATTTTTAAAGCGAAGGTGTCAAAGAAATTATTGGCATCATATCTACCAGCTAGTCCTGAGCGATTGAGAGCAGAGTTCAAATTGCCCACTGATAAAATGTTTAATAATGGCATACCAATGACTTCTTGTGAGTTGGCTTTATAAACCACTTTAAACAGAAGCGGAGTTGTATCCGTGGTTAACTGACTGCCAGAGTCTTGTTGACGAAAGAACTGTAAATAGTGTTCGCCACTATAAAATGAGGTGTCGAGTTGTTTTAAGTACATAACAATTTCATCCTGGCTGTAAGAATTATTTATGAACAAAGGAACGATCATGGCATTCACACCCATGCTTGCTTTTTCGATCGTATTACAAACAGCCACTAAACCATTGGGTGATGTTTCCTCATCAGTGGTTGTGATACGGCTGGTGAAATCACTGCTTCCTTCTGAAACTTGTGTGCCACAAGACGTTGTTAAACCAGCAATAGCCAAGATCAATAATAACTTTTTCATGATTGATTCCCCCTCAACACCTAAATAAAGGAGCAAATTGAATGCCAACAGCGATTCATTTTTTATAATAAAATTATATACTTAAAGGTGTTTCATTGTGAGGCGAGTGTCTATATTTTGTGGTTAAAAGTTGACTATTTCAGCTCTGTGACAGACGATCTTATAACTATGTATAATTATTTAAAAAAGTTAAATGTAAATTTCATTGTTTCCACTCTACTTATTTTTACACTTATGGGTTGTACCACCGCGAGTAAAAAAGTCGATGGCATGAAAGTTTATAACCTACAAGAACCCACTTTTATCCATTTAAAGGGTCTGCAAGGCTTAGAAACACTCAGCCGTATATATTCTAAAACCGTAATCAAAGAAAAAACAGGTGATGTAATTAAAGAAAAAGAAGTCAAAGAGGTTGATTTTGACGTGAGTTCCGAAGTTCTGTTGGTAGACCGTGGAAAAGCTCACATTTATTTTTTGATCACAACAGTAAGGAAAGACGGTGATGTTGAGCTTGCCGACTTGGCCATGCCTGAGTTGAACGAAAAGTTAAAGGTCACAATGTATCCCAACGCCGAAGTCTTTGAAGTGGCAGATAAACCAAAAACATCTATTTACTATGTGCCGCCCATTTCGTTACCTTTACATAAAGTGAAAGTGGGCAGTCAATGGGCTTTCAAAAGAATGTGGTTAACGGCAAAGAACAATGTGCCTGTACAAATAGAAATGCAGTCAAAGCTGACAAACATTTTAGAGTGCGCCACCAATGACAAATGTGCTGACATCGAGCTTCAGGGGAAAGTGTCTTTACCAACAGCTGACCCAGAAAAAATACAACTGACCAGTGATATCAAGGGGCGTATTTTATTTTCATTGCGCACAGGATCTATTGTTTGGTCATCTGTATATACACATGAGGAAATCACTTTTGAGAAAAAAACTCAGATCATAAAAACGTGCACAACCAATCACCTTGTAAAACCAAAATTACCTGGTTTAACTCTAGATGACAAAGAGAAGTGTGATCCACTGACAGAGACCCCTAAAATGACTTGGGTGCCTGCTATATAAGTTATTATTATATGTGTTAGTTAATAGATCATAGTAAATTAGAAGAGTTTTCAAGCTCAACTCTAAGAGATAATTCTATGTTAATAGTAGTTATGTCTTATATAAACTTAAGGTTTATTTTTCGTTTCTTTCTGTTCATAATATTGTTTAACAATTTAAATCTGGTAGCACAGGTTCTAGTCATTGAACCAAATACGAATGAAGCACACACTGGAATTGTTGAGTGGTATGCCTGTGGAGATTCAGATTTATCATGTTTAGTCTTTACTGACTTTCAAGAATTTATATATCTAGAAAATAAAAATGTTGAAGGGAATTTGTACGATAGTATTTTTGATAAAGTCAGAAATAGCAATGTCGTTAATTTTTCAATGGAGTTAATACCTCCTACAGAGATTACAGAAATAGATATTATTAGAGCAGCACAAAACCAAGGACTCAGTGAAGAGGATGTTCATGAGAAATATAAATTGCGCTTAGAATCTTACACTTTTCAAGTCGAAAGTATAACGAATTTAATCACGGACTTTCAAAATAAATTATTTGTAGTGGCTGCTGGTAATGGTTTGACTATAAATGGTCTTCAAACATTTTCTGGCATTGGCTTAGATAAGTATGAATCTTATCCAGCACACTTTGAATTTGATAATTTAATCACTGTTGCATCTTATGATAGGCTAGAAGACAAGGTAGCGTCTTATTCCAATTATAGTTTGATACATGTTGATGTCGCACTTAGTATCCGCTCTTATGCAAATCCTAAGCACCCAGGTTTGATAGGTCAGCCAATAAAGGGCACTTCATTTGCGTCTCCAAGTATAGCGCGAGTTGCTGATCAAATCATGACGGCAAACTTAAACCTAGACTCACAGACTTTAAAAAAGATATTTTTAAGATCTTGCCGAATTAAAGATGTAGATGCTGCGACAAATGCATCTATCGATTTTATAACTAAGAATCATACAACAGGGATTTTTAAAGCTCTAAATCATTCGATAAAAGCGGTTAGAGATGACGCTAAAAAAACTTACTATAGTGATGTAGATTTTGTTAAATGCGGTGGAGAGTTTGTCAAAGAACTAGCACAACGCTGTGTGAAGTATTTAAACGACGGACTCTCTCTAGACCAAGCTTGTATCAACGCTCATAGTGAATTAGGAATTTTAAAGGCAAGCGAAATAGCGAAATTACAAAACCTATGGGATTTACGAGGTTTATAAATTTTAGAATTTAGTTTAATGCTCGTCTTTGATCTCAACCCAAGTGGTTCCATCGCCGCCAGAGTTTTTAGTGCCGGATGTCCAAGACTTCACATACAGACAACGCGATAAATATGAGCGAATAGCACGCTTTAAGCTGTTAGTGCCATGCCCATGAATGATTTTTACTCGGTCTACACCCATCACTGTGGCCTTATCAAGTTCCACTTCAATCTTCTCTATGGACTCATCAATGGATAAACCACGCACATCCAATGCCTTTTCACCACCTTGAGCGCTGGTGTTGAAAAATCCTTTTTTTCTGAGAGCTTCCTCTGTTGGGTTTTTAAAGCTGAGTGTATTAGGTTTAAGCAACTTCCAATTAAGTTGTAAACGCATACTTTGCGAAACTACATCCACAAGACCTTTGGCATTGGGCTGACTTTGCACAAGCCCTTCCTTTTTAAGTGAAGGTATGAAAACCCTCGAGCCAGGCGGAAATTTTTCAGCAAACTCTTCAGCTGAATTCACCAATCGTTCACTTTTTTTGGCTTGTACCACTTCTGGTAGCTGTTGTTTGATTTTTAAAAGCTCATTGTTTTTTCTGAACACATCTCCGGCTTTATTCACTTGCATTAAGTCGTTGATCTTCTTTTCAGCTTTGAGCACGCTTTGTTCGAGAAGTTGTTCTTTTTCTTGTTCGTACTTGGCGATAAGAAGTTTGTATTTATTAACTTGTTCTTTGTAAGCCTTTTTGCTTCGCTCAAGCTCTTTGCTTTTCACATCTAAGTGAGTTTTGAGCTCAGTGATTTCATCAATGTTTGTGATGAGCTCTTGCTTGTTGGGCGAAAGGTAAGAAACAGCCTTTTCAAGGATACTTTCAGAAACGCCTGATCTTTTTGCTGTTTGTATTGCTAAGGACTGCCCGGTGATACCTTGTAAAAACTTGTATGTGGGTCCCTCATCCAATTTAAATTCAAGGCTCCCAGATATGATTTTTGGATGGCCTTGCAGCGAGTTTTTCAAATAACTGAAGTGAGATGTAATAATAGTAAAGACATTGTTGTCTGCGTACTCTTCGATAAAACTTCTCGCTAAAGCGCTGCCTTCTTCAGGGTCTGTCGAGCTGCAAATCTCATCGATAAGAATTAAATTGTTTAACCCTTTTAGGTTTGTCGCTGATTGCAGGATCTGTAAATGGCTAGCAAAGCTACTCAAGTTTTCAGATAAGTTTTGAAAGTCACCAACGCCAGACACAATCCCAGAGATAAAAGGCACTTTGCTTTTCACTCCGGCACATATTTGCAAACCACACCGAGCCATCTGTAAGGCGAGCCCTATGGATTTTAACAACACCGTTTTACCACCAGCATTGGGCCCAGATAAAATGAGCACCGGTGTTTTTTCATTGAGCTCCACTGAGTTTTCTATCACGGTTTCATTTTTTAATAAGAGGTATGGGTTTCTTAAATCATTTAACTGAATCGTGTTGTCAGAAAACTCAAAGGCTAGGGCATCTGTTTTGAGCGCAAGCTCTGCTTTGCTTAAAAATATGTCGTAAAAAAGAAGAGCCCCTTTGGTGGTCGCTATTTGGTCAGAAAGATTGTAAAAGTGCTTGGATATTTCTTTAAGGAGTCGTTCAATCTCTTTTTTTATGTCCAGTTCAATTTGTTTGATTTTATTATTGGCATTAATGACTTCAGTTGGTTCCATGAACACGGTCTGTTTGCTTTGGCTGGAATCATGAATAATACCGCTAAAGCGATGTTGCATGCCACTCTTAATGGGGAGAACCCAGCGACCTTCTCGCGTCGTCACGAAGCGGTCTTGAATGATGTCTTCAATTTCGTAACTTTTAACGAGTTTTTCAAGATTGCTTTTTATGGATTTGCTGATGTCATTCTTACTTTTATTGAGACTTGCTAATGTTGGGCTAGCGTCACTACGAATAAAGCCATCATCGGTTAACAGGCTTTCAATTTTTGTAATTGACTCGTCAGGGTTGAGAAGAAGGGTGTTTTTCTCAACCAGTATTGGGCTCTCTACATTTTCAACGGTTTCATTTAAGGCAAGAGTTTCAATCAAAAAGAATTTTATATCCTTTAAGTGCAAAGGCGACAGTTTCGCACCTTTTTCAACTAAGCCATACCAAGTGTCGTAGAGTTCGAGGCTGTTCATTTTTGGACGAATGCCTCGAATAAGAATGTTTTTACACTCTTCAATGGTTTCTACGTTTTTGATCGCGTCTTTTTTACTAGGTAAAGGCTGAAGCTTTGATAAGTGCTCTTTAGATAAACTGCTCGACGAGTAAGAGGCGAGGGCATCTAAAACTTTTTCCCAGTCTAAATTTTTGATGCTCATTTTTTTCTCCTTAAACTAAGTAGAATGATGGCTGCTAGGAAAAGCAGTTTAAAAATTAAAATTAAATAAGGAAATTGATTGTAAAAGGTGATGCTTGGATTTTTTTTGTAGGGGACATCGTAATTTTGAGTCCAAACTTGGCTCATTAGTGATTGTTCTAAAATGTCTCCGTTAGCTAGCACAACCGTTGAAATGCCAGTGTTGGTTGAGCGAATTAAAGGCCTTCTTGATTCAATGGCACGAGCAAGAGTCATGTAGAGGTGTTGTTTTGGTTCCATATAATCACCGTACCAAGAGTCATTTGTTAAGTTTATAATCACCTCAGCACCTTTGTTGGCAAGTGATCTTGTGAACTCTGGAAATAAACTTTCATAACAAATTTGTGGGCCAAACTTCACACCTTTAAACTCAGAAACTCTGGGACCTTTGCCGGGGTTGAAGTCAGAAATTTGCGGCAACCATTGCTTAAAGACAGGAAATATTTTGCTGCCAGGAATGTATTCACCAAAAGCAAGTAAATGCGTTTTTGAATAGGTGATGTCTTTGAACTCACCTTGGTTATAAAAAACCATCGAATTTTGTGTTTTCCCATTTTTGGCGACAGTGTAGGCCCCTGCTATGAGTGATAGAGAATTATTTTTTAACTGACTCACAAAAAAATTATTGTTGGTATTAAAACTATTTGGCCCAACCTTGATGGGGGCGGCTGTTTCTGGCCAAATGAGAAAGTCAGGGGCGTTGAGTTCGTTTTCATCGAGGGTGAGTTTGAGGTAGTCTTGCACGATGCCTCTGCGAAAGCCAGGGCCACGTAAACGATATTGCTTAGCCAAGTCACCAATGTTGGCCTGTATAATAGAAACATTGATTTCTCGGTCTGGTTGACTGAGCCTTGTTTTTAAAAAATATCCCCATACTGTGAGGGTCGAAAGGCAGAAAACTATCAATAACGGACTGATAATTTTATACACATCTTTTTTAGGGTGAAAAAAGAAAAAGTAAGCGAGTACATTGAGCCAAATTGTGATCGTGCTGAGACCTTCAAAACCAATCACTTCCGCTGTTTGATAAAGGGGGAGAGATGAGTACATCCAAGTGTAACCAAAATTCCACGGAAAGATAGTCGTTATAACGGGCTCTAACAGGCTTAGTAGTACAGCCATAAGACAAACTTTTTGAGCCATAGATAAGCTAAGTCTTTTATTGATAAAGGAATACAGCACTCCTGCAATCGGAATATAAATAGTGGTAAAACTGCAAAAAGCAATTAAGCCTAGGGCAGCAACTATCCATGGCATATTGCCAAAATCGTGAATGGTGATAATGATCCAATTAAAACCAATGAGAGTGAGCACAAACTGAGTGATCCAGCCCGACCAGAATATTTTTTTAGTGGAATTCGTATTGGCCCAAAGGTGCCACAAAGGAACAAAAGCAAATACACTTGCCCAAGGAGGGAAAGGAATAAAACTTGTACCAATTAAAATTCCTGATAAAATAGAATAAGTTAAAAATTTATTTTTTAGCATATATAAGAATAGTTTTAATAAAGGATTATATTAAAGTCACTCCCTGGAGCTCAACTTTGGAACGAAATTCACTGGAAGAATTAAATAAGGTTTTAGACTACAACTTTAAAAACAGTTTGACCTTGGCTCCTTTTCACTTGTCATGTCCTGAATGTTTTAAGGTCTTTGCTGTCAATCCCCATGAGATCACCTCCACCAAGCCAAAGTTTAATTGCAACTCGTGCGATGCTCACTTTTACATCAATTATCCGGAGTTCTTAGAACAGGGGTTACAAGTGGGACTGGTTGTGCCGCAAAGCAGTAATTCAGTTGAAAAGACCGCTGAATTGAAAGATCAGCTTGTTGCACCCACTGAGGTCATTGCAAGAGAAGATTCAACAGTAGTTGATGTCAAAGAAGAAATTGCGGACGCATACGTTGTTGAAAATATTCAGGCTAAAGCCAAAACGAGTCAGCCTACAATCTCAGAGCAAGAGCTTATCAAATGTCCAAAGTGTGATTATGTCAATTCCATACTGAGTGAAGAGTGCATAAAGTGCTCTGTCGTTTTAAGTAAGGTGTCTGGCAAAAGGGCAAAAAAAATTAAGGCTTCAGAGCAATTAGAAGATCTGTGGAAATTGGCACTAGATAATTACGACAACGATGTGAACCATCAAAACTTCATTCGCTATAGTCACCTTGAAAACAATTTAGAGTATGCCTCAGCTAAGTACAACTCTATTTTATCAGTGAACCCACATGATGATGTCGCTAACGATAAGAAAAAACAAATCATGGCTCTTTCAACTGTGAGTCTTAACAAGCAAGATAAAGTCGTAAAGCCGGTTAAAAGTTTATTTAGTGTATTTAATATCTGGTTTTTCTCTTTTGTACTCAGCATTATTATCATAGGTTTAGGTGTATACTACACTCAATACAAAAATTTAATTGGTGTCGGAGCTTCTGCCTTATGCCTGGTTGCTTGTCTAAAATACCTCAACGATCGCTAGTGCAAAAGGCTCCAGGTCCTTGACCTTTGAACGTTGTATCTAGATGTAGAATTTAAGTCTAAACTCAACGATATCTTTTGAAGATAGGCTAGATTTAAACGTGTTATTTATTAAATTTCTTTTCTAATCTTTTTTTTTCGTCTAAGAAGTCTCTGTAATTGAGTAAACCATAACCTCCATAGTACTTTTCTATAGGGTCTGGAATGACTGAATTGCGATAGTCACGTTTTTTATATTTTGTTTTCTGAAAGAATGAGATGAATAAATAATAAAATAGACTAAGTGTCCA
>JAHDFM010000019.1 GCA_020628165.1 Bdellovibrionales bacterium
TCACCTTCACTTCTTTTAACTTTAGAAACTTGAATAACACCAATCAAATTAACATTTTCCTTGATAACTTTATCAATAGCATAAAAGAAACCATAGCCTCTTTCTTTTCTTAATAAAGTAGTGTTGAGATCAAAAAGCATTTTAGGGCGGTTCAAATCTGTTCTTAAATTTAACAAGGTGAAGTGACGAGATAAATCAATGGCATTCGTTAAAGAAATCGACTCATCAGTTTGACTAGCACCTACAGGGCGAACGTATTTAAAATTAAAATTTTCAATGAGTACTTGGGTGTCATCTTTATCAGGGGGAACAATGCGCCCACTCATAAAAAGTCCAATCTCTTCGGTTATACTGTTAGACGTCCCAACAAATTCGCTTTTTGCGACAAGCTTTTCTTTTTCAATGGCAAAGTCAAACCTTTGATTGGCCGTAACTTCAACGGGCTCATACGTTTTATAAGTTTTTATGTATCCACCCAAGTTTCCTAAGTTCAAATTAAACGACAAAAGGTTGGAGGATAAATTACCGAGTTGTGCTGTGAACAAAGAACTCAATGGACTTTCACTGTCGTATTTAATCTCAGCACGATTAGATCCTTCCGCATTGGCGTTTCCCTGTTGACCGGAAAAGCCCAATTTAAAACCTGATTCGCCACTTGTGTTGTATTCAAAAATCATAAAGGTTAACTGATAGGTGTCTTTGAATTTTATTTTTTTACGCACGTCTAATCTACGAGCAAGGTAATTGATTAAACTCTCACAACTGAGGTTCTCCAACGTTCGTGGCTGACCAGCTCTAATTTTATAACTGCATTGTTGTGAATTGGATGAAAATTTCAACACGCCATCTCTCACGGTGACTATTGTCTTCCCTGTAAGGTGGTGATCATCGGTAAAACGCTCACCAACAACGGAGTTGGTTTTTATCGCCTCTCGAATATCAACTGCTAAAATTTCAACATCAGCGGTGCCTGGAGTGTAGGAACATTCTGTGCCAGAACACTTTTCAAACTCAACGGCATAGATATCTTCTTTGGTAAGGCTAGCTTCACTTTGATCGGCAAATGCCGGGGCCATAGCACATGCAAGAAAAAGCTGCATGTTTAATAAAAATAAAATGAATTTAAACACTTGAATGCTCCTTGTAGGGAATGTCAGCTATTGTCGACACACTAGATCATTTTTTGATGCACCTCAACAGTGGAGCCACCATTGTGAAAATTGGTGAATTTCCCAGCAAAGCCATAAGGTTTTTACATTCAAGGCAAAATGAAAAGTTATATAACTACCTAAAATGACATTTAAATTTTAATTCAAGCTAGATTTTAGAAACTTGTTTTCTAGACCCATATTTGGTAGTAATCAATCTTTGTGATCTAACCTAAATCAAAACGGATCAAATGGAGGAGCGATGAGCAGTGAAGCACTTCTCAAAGTAGATAATTTATCAATTGAGTTCAAGACAGACAACGGGACTGTTAAGGCTTTAAAAAATGTGTCTTTTGAAATTCCTAAGGGAAAAACTATTGGTCTTGTTGGTGAGTCTGGCTCCGGAAAAAGTGTTTCCTCATTAGCCATTATGGGCCTTGTGCCAATGCCTCCAGGGAAAATCACCAGCGGCAAAATTCTATATAACAACGAAAACTTGCTCGAAAAAACAGATTCAGAAATGAGAAAGATTCGTGGCAATCAGATCTCTATGATCTTCCAAGAGCCGATGACATCACTCAACCCGGTTTTCACTGTCGGTGATCAGATCTGCGAAACTCTAATGCTTCACCAAAACATGACCAAAAAAGAAGCCATGGATGAAGCCCTTGAACTTCTCGATCAGGTGGGAATTCCTGATCCAAAAGGTCGTATTAAGTCTTACCCTCACGAAATGAGTGGTGGGCAAAGACAACGTGTGATGATCGCCATGGCCATTGCTTGCAAACCTGACTTACTCATTGCCGATGAGCCGACCACAGCTCTTGATGTGACCATTCAAAAACAAATTTTAGAATTGCTTGCCGACCTTCAAAAAAAATATGGCATGAGTGTTCTCTTTATTACTCACGACTTGGCCGTGATTGCTGACATTGCTGATGACGTAGTAGTTATGTACCGCGGAGATATTGTTGAAAAAGGCAAAACTGAACAGCTGTTCACAAGCCCAGCACACCCTTACACCAAAGGGTTGTTGTCGTGTCGTCCGTCATTAGAAAAAAACCCAGAACGCTTGCCAACTGTTGATGACTTCATGACCGAAGATGGCAAAGAAAAACAATTTGATGTTGAAAGTTTAAAAGTCGCTAAAGGCTTCCGCCCAATCACCGAAGAAAACCCTGTGATCTTGGAAGTTAAAAATTTAAAAAAATACTTTCCTCTCAAGAAAAACTTTTGGGGCAAAACTTTAACCCATGTCAAAGCCGTAGATGATGTCTCTATCAAAGTTCGCAAAGGACGTACTTTAGGACTCGTGGGTGAATCTGGTTGTGGTAAAACTACCTTAGGACGAACAATTTTAAGACTGATCGAGTCCACTGATGGCAACATTGTTTACAAAGGGCAAGACATCACCCACATGAAAGGGGAAGAGCTCAGAAACTTACGCCGCAATATTCAAATCATTTTCCAAGATCCTTACGCCTCACTCAACCCAAGAATGACTGTAGGAGCTGCTATCATGGAGCCACTTCTCATTCACGGAGTCGGTGCCAACAAAGATGAACGCAAAAAAATTGCCGGTGATCTCATGGACAAGGTGGGCTTGAGCCGAACCATGCTCAACAGATACCCGCATGAATTTTCTGGTGGACAAAGACAAAGGATTTGCATTGCAAGAGCCCTTGCGGTGAAGCCAGATTTTATCGTTTGTGATGAGTCGGTCTCTGCCCTCGATGTGTCCGTGCAAGCGCAAATTTTAAATTTACTTTTAGATTTGCAAGATGAGTTTGATCTCACTTACATTTTTATTTCTCACGATCTAGCTGTGGTGAAGTTTATCTCTGATGAGTTGGCTGTGATGAACCAAGGTAAGGTTGTCGAGTTTGCCGACGCCGTTGGGATTTATGAAAACCCTCAGCAAGATTACACTAAAAAATTGTTAGGAGCGATTCCGAAAGGAAAGCCAAAAGTTCTTTTACAAACCACTTAAAAGTACAAAGCTATGAAAAAAAGAAATATTGTTGTTACTCCGGCACTGCCCTATGTGAATTCAAGACTTCATATAGGGCATATCCTCGAACACACGCAATCGCACATTTGGGCCTCATTCCAAAAAATGCGCGGACACAATGTTAAATTTGTGTGCGCAGGCGACAGTCACGGGACACCGATCATGTTATCAGCCAGAGCTGCAGGGGTTCCTGAAAAAGACTACATCGGGCAAATTAACAAACAACAACTACAAACACTCAATGACTTTGGCTTTGAGTACGACAACTACTCATCTACGGACACAGAGACCAACAAAAAATTCGTTTACGAATTTTACAACAAAATGAAAGAGTCTGACGCCATAGAAAAAAGAACCATCGATCAACTTTACTGTGAAAAAGAACAAATGTTCTTACCGGACCGTTTTGTCAAAGGCACTTGCCCTAAGTGTGGAGCTGAAGATCAGAACGGTGATAGCTGTGACAATTGCGGTGCGACCTACTCGCCGATGGACCTCGGCAACCCTCGCAGTGTCACCAGTGGTGAAAAACTCGTGGTTAAAAAATCAGAGCATATCTTTTTTAAACTCAACAACTACCGCGACTTTTTAAAAGAGTGGCTGCCAGCGCACACCAGTAAAGAGATCGCCAACAAAATGAAAGAGTGGTTCAACGAAGACCTGCGTGACTGGGACATTTCTAGAGACAAGCCCTATTTTGGGTTTGAAGTTCCGGATGAGCCGGGTAAGTATTTTTACGTGTGGTTAGATGCTCCGGTGGGGTACATTTCGTCAACGGCAGAGGCTTGTGCAAAAACAGGCGAAGATGTGAACGACTACTGGAAAAACTCCGACTCAGAAGTTTATCACTTTATCGGAAAAGACATCATTTACTTTCACACTTTGTTTTGGCCGGCGATGCTCAAAGTGTCTGGCTTTAACACTCCCAATCGCGTCTTTGTCCACGGGTTTGTGAATACTGAAGGTGAAAAAATCAGTAAATCAAAAGGCAACTCTTTTACTTTAAAATCTTATTTAGATAATCTCGATTCGCAGTACTTGCGTTACTACTTTGCAACCAAGTTGTCTTCTAAACCCAATGACATTGAATTCACCTTTGAAGACTTTATGCAAAGGGTGAACTCTGATTTAGTGGGCAAACTCATCAACTTAGGATCGCGTGGAGCTCAAATGCTTCACAAAAATTTTGCTGGCAAGTGCAGTGAAATTGATCCTAACTCTAGTGAGCTCATCAACGACTTTATCAAAGCCTCAGAAGAAATTGCGGGGTTTTACGAAGCGACAGAGTTTTCGAAAGTGACAACGTTAGTGCGTGATTTCACTGACAAATCCAATCAGTACTTTGACTCTCTAGAGCCGTGGAAGCTTGTTAAGACAGACCCAGAACAAGTGCAAAAGATTCTCACCACTTTGTTAACCTTGTTTAAAACAGCTGTCATTTACCTAAAGCCCATCTTACCTCAATTGGCAAAAGACACTGAAGATTTATTTAACGACACACCTTACTCGTGGGACTCTCTTGGGTTTTCTTTGGCTGGCAAAGAAATCAAACCATACAAACATCTGATGAAACGCATTGATAAAAAACAGATTGAAGCCATTCGCAATGATGCCAGCAACGTCACTAAAAGCACCAAAGCCAAAGACAGCAAAGCTAAAAAAGAAAAACCGTCGGCAACGCCCAAAGAAATCAGCATAGATGATTTCATCAAAGTGGACTTGCGTGTCGCTGAGGTGGTGAAAGCCGAACATGTTGAAGGTGCTGATAAACTGTTGCAACTGACTTTAAACGTTGGTGAAGAGAAAACCAGAAATGTGTTCGCCGGCATTAAATCAGCTTACACCCCTGAAGACCTTACAGGTAAGTATGTTGCTTTTGTGTACAATTTAAAACCTCGCAAGATGAAGTTTGGCATGTCAGAAGGCATGGTGCTCGCAGCCGGTGCTGGAGGAAAAGATCTTTTTGTGATCTCGCCAGATAAAGGCGCAAAACCTGGAGATAAGATAAAGTAAAACGAATATGCCCAAACAAGTTTCTTTAAAAAAAGTTTGGCACCTTTGTAACAACAGCTTGAATCATAACCATGAACCCAGTCACTTTGCCAAAGCCAAAGAGGCTTACGCTTTGTTGCGCCATTCTCAAAACACGTTGGTGCAAAGTTTACTGTCGAAGTTCGGCAATGATTTGTTAGAAAGCAACATTGAAAATATTTGTGTTTTTATTGAACACTCACTACAACTCCCTGTAAAAGACTCTGATTTTAATATCACTACCCGTGATCTGCAGAAAAGTAAGAATGATCCTTGTTCGCTAATATTTTACTTATACAACATTCGTTCTGGTTTTAATATTGGGTCCATGATCCGCCTTTCCGATGGTTTTAACATACGCGAAGTGATTTTGTCAGGATACACAGCCACACCAGAAAACATGCACGTTAAACGAACTTCTTTAGGTGCTGAAAATAATATTGTTATTAACAAAGATGATGATGATTTGACTCATCTAAAACGTTTAAAAAATGATGGCTATCATGTTGTTGCTTTAGAAACTGTTAAAAACAGTGAGAGTGTCCTTGATTACAAGTTTCCTGAGAGAACCGTTTTAATTGTTGGCAATGAACGAAAGGGACTGCCGCAAACTTTGTTAAACATTGTAGACAGTGTTGTGCACATTCCAATGTTCGGAGTTAAAAACTCACTCAATGTGGTCTCTGCCCTGTCCATGTGCAGTTACGAATGGGTGAAACAATGGAGATGAAACCCATTGGCACTTTTTATTGCGAAGAGAGCAAAGCCTACGATGTTCCCAGGCAAGCCATTTTAAACACCAGAACAGCTAACATCCAACTTCACCCTGGACAGAATTACCATCAAGCTCTCGAAGACATTGAAGGCTTTAGTCACATTTGGTTGCTTTACTTATTTGACAACTCAACGTGGAAGCCAAAAGTGCAAACGCCGCGCGATTTAAGTAAAAAAGGTGTGTTTGCAACAAGGTCTCCTTACCGACCCAACCCTATCGGCATGAGTTTAGTAAAGCTCATCGAGGTGAATCAACTTTCGATCACCATTCAAAACTTTGATCTGCTCGACGGCACACAAATACTCGATATTAAGCCTTACATTTCAGATTATGATGTTGTTAATAATTCAACATCAGGTTGGTTAGATGATGTCATTGAATATAATATCGAGTTCAAAGATCTTTTTTTAAAAAAAGTGAAGCAACTTAAAAATTATGATGCTGACAAAGTCATAGCCTTTATAAAAAACCAGCTCACTTTTGCACCGGTTGGTCACCCCAATAAACGGGTAAAATTGATTGCAGATAACAGCTATGAACTAGCGTATCAGTATCTGCGCATTTCATTTACACTGAACAACACGCAGATTATTATTTCAGATGTGATGGATTCTCTTTTTTAAAACGACGTGATTAAAAAAAATGCGCAACCATTTTATGCTTACACATTTAAAATAAAATTACATGCAACCGTTTTTAGTGTGACGACCTTCATAGCAAATGTCATACTTTTGTGTTTGTGACTCATCAATAAAGTACTCTGAAGAATCCTGATTTAATTTTATAAAATAAATGGTCACTGATTCTGCAATAGAATCATCAAGAATGCCTTTTTCAGTCACTTTCACCTTGGCTTCGCTACGGTCTTCGACAGACACCCAAGTAAGATCAATTTCTAATGAACTCTCCATTTGATCGTGAAACTCCAACACCAAATCGATAGGACCTTTGGTTGGTAAAAACGTTGCAAAAACTGACACTGTGAAAAAAGTTAAAACGGCAACAAACAATGACTTGATGAATGGCATATCTCCCCCAATTTTTAATTATTTTTTAAAGCGCTACTCCTAATTTCAGTGATTTGTAATGATTTTTGATATTTGTAATATCTCGCAAAACCAGCTTTGAAAAAATCACTGGCATGTATTTTTTACCCAAACTCAGCGATGGTCTCGTTACTCAATTAAGTACGGGACTTAAGTCTGCATTGTCTAAAGTTGAGATATAGTTTGACCAGTATTTATACACTTAAGTGGGCTTACTAAGGCACCGAAATATCTATTAAGTCTATGTATAAACTTTTACTTTTTATATTTTTAATAACTCCACAGTTATTGTTGGCTGCTCTCTCGCCAACATTTATGACTTACCACGGACGCATCATTGCACCGAGCACTCTTCCTTTAGAAAACTCCAACGTCACATTCACCTTGCAAATTTTATCTCCAGGCACAGAACAATGTGTACTCTACGAAGAGACTCACACCCTCGACATGACTGGCAGCCAAGGATTGTTTAGTTTTAACATCGGTGAAGGCGCTGTGTCTGTGAATGACCCCGGTTTAGGGATCACTGGAACAGTTAGCAACAACTCTTCAAAAACAGGACTCACTTGTTCGACGGGAACGAGTTACACACCGACGGCTGGTGACTCACGCTTGCTGCGAGTGACTTTTGATTATCCAGGCAGCACAGGCCCTGTGACCATCTCACCAGAAACAAAAATCACTTCATCACCTTATTCAACGTATGCATCTATGCTTGAAGGCCTCGGAAAGGATGAGTTTTTACAAGTGAATTCTGGCGGTTTAAATGCACTTAACCAAGCGAACATTGAATCGGTGTTCACAACGACCAACTACCCTCTTCTAACTAGTGCTATCGACGGCACTCACACAGCTTATGCAAAAACATCTGACTTACCAGTCACCGGTGGAACATTAGACATGTCCGGAGGTGGGCAAGATATTTTAGTGACGGACACTCCGGCCAGCGGTGACTCTGTTGTAAACAAGGATTACAGCGATCTTCACCTTGGTGGCAAAATCATCGACACCACCAGTGTTGCAGGCCTCACCGACAGTGCAGGTGATGGGTTTGGTTTGATCTGGGATGAAGCCACAGAAACTTTTGTGGCTGGAACTTTGAGTTCTACCGACAACACCAAGCTTCCATTAGCTGGCGGCACCATGAGTGGCAATATCGATATGGATGAAAATGACATCATTGACATTGGCGACCTCACGGGCATTGATAACTTAGACCTCATCGGTTCAGGACAGGCCGACTTCAACGGCAGTAATTTAATTGAACTGGGCTTTGTCACTATAATGCCAGAAAGGTCTATCCATATGGGAACGTTCACCAACGCTCAAGAAATCACTTACACGGGAACATTGGGCGCTCCTGATGAAGGGAAACTTTGGTACAACTCCGACAGCAACGAACTCAAATTGTGGGATGGTGCAAGTGCTATAGCAACAGGTGTGCAAATTGGAACAACTGCTGGCACTGCGATGAGTGCTAGTTCTGTACCTAATTGTACAGGCTCCCAAAAATTACAAATGAGTGCAGGCCCCATGTATACATGGAGTTGTGTGACTGAGTCTGGAAATATTTTAGACGGCGGAAACACCAATGGAGCTGCCATCACCATTGGTACTAATGATAATTTTGACTTAGCTTTTGAAACAAATGGTTCAACGGCCATGACAATTCTAGATACGGGTGAGGTTGGTGTTGGAACGATCTCTCCAGCAAGTTTGTTTGAAGTAGAGAAGAATCAAAATGCAACAACAGATATCACCATAACAAACACAGACACAGGTGCAAGTTCTCGTACAGGTCTATTTATAAACAGCGGTGGTTCTGACTATGGCTACATAGGTGTCTACTCTGATACTTTCGCTAGCACATATTATCAAGATAAATTTGTTTTCTTTCCGGGCTCAACTGTAGATGGTGGAATGTTGATTAATACTCAGGGAAAAGACTTTGATCTTAATACTGGGGCGACAACTACAACAAGCCGTTTATTTCTAGAAGGTTCTTCAGGTCATATTGGTTTGGGAACAACTTCACCGGATAATCAATTACATATATACTCTGCCACAACAAATAGAAATTTATTGGTAGAAAGTGGAACAACATCATCAGGTTTAACTTTAGAGTCCAATGGTAAAGAATGGGATTTATTTAATTCTGTTGGAATTGCCAATCAAGGCTTTGGAATTTACGACAGAACGAACACAGTTTACAGACTAGCAATCGATGGAACTAGCGGTAACGTCGGCATAGGAATCAACTCCCCAACTAGAATTTTACACTTAAATAATACAAACGTGAATGGAACCATGATTAATTTTGACAATGACGATGCTGGAGGAAACTCATGGGTGGTGGGGTCAACAGGGTCTGCAAACTCACCTGGAGCTGGTCATTACGCCTTCTATAATAATAACGGCACTGCATACACCATGGTCTTAACCGAAAGTAATCGTGTGGGAATAGGAGACGAAACTCCTGAAACGCGTTTGGATGTTGAAGGAACTCTTAAAATCGCCAACGGTGGAGAAACCTGCTCCGTCGCAGCTGACGCCGGTATGTTCCGCTACAACTCAGGCAACATGGAATTTTGTAACGGCAGTGCTTGGCAAGCTCTTGGTACTGGAACTGGTGACGGTGATATTCTCGATGGAGGTAACACTGAAGGCGCTGCAATCACTATTGGTACCAACGATAACTTTGACCTCAATTTTGAAACCAATGGTTCTAATGCAATGATTATTAAAAGTGATGGTGATGTTGGAATTGGTACCACAAGCCCATCAGGTAAAGTTCATATCAGTACTAATAATGGTGGTCCGACGCCACACACTTCGGCAGATGATCTTATTGTCGAAAACAATACTGGCCCTTCAGGAATTAGCATACTCTCTTCCGGTGCCAATGGATCTAATATCTTTTTTGGAGACACGGCTTCTAACTTACAAGGTAAACTACAATACGATAATGCGATTGATGCAATGATTTTTGAAACTAATGCTACAGAGGCTATGCGAATAGACAGTTCAGGCCGTTTAGGAATAGGAACTACTATTCCTGGAGAACTTCTACACGTTAACACTGCTGGTGCTCGTGATAATATAAAAGTAGGAAGCTGGTCTTATTTAGGTGGAGGGCCTGCTGGATACCCTTACTTTGGCTTTGCAAGTGTTTATACGGGAACGCAATGGGATTCTTTACATTCATCTGTTCCTGGTATGATGTTAAATTATAGTGCTTCAGGTTTAGATATATCTACACTACCTGCCAATACAACGAATGCAACAGCTACAAGAAGAGTCACTATACTCAACACGGGCAATGTTGGAATTGGAGAAACATCACCTGACACATCTCTTGATGTCAGTGGAACCATCAAGCTTGCAAATGGTGGCGAAGCTTGCTCCGTCGCCGGCCATGCCGGAATGTTTCGCTACAATTCAGGCAATATGGAGTTTTGTAATGGCAGTGCTTGGCAAACTCTGGGAACAGGAACTGGTAGTGGCGATATTCTCGACGGTGGTAACACCGAAGCTGCTGATATCACTATTGGTACAAATGACAACTTTGATCTCAATTTTGAAACTAACGGTTCTACTCAATTGACTGTTGATACCTCTGGCAATGTTGGTATAGGAAATACTACCCCCGATCAATTATTACATATCGATAGTGGGGCGGCAGCTACGAGTCAAATTCATATGGAGTCTAATTCAGGGGGCGCGAACAGCTATTTAAAATCTTGGTTTAATGGCACGGAGTATTCATTTTCAATTGGCTCAGGAGCTTTACCAGAGATTCTTACCTTAGGTAATGGAACTGGTCATGTTGGCATTGGAACTCCTACTCCTTCTACACCATTGCATATAGATGCAAACTCGCCAGGGTTATTAAGACTTGAGCGAGATACAACGACAGATAGTTTTGCTGCCATTCAACTTCACAATACGTCTTCTGGAGGAAGCCATAACTCAAGTTTTGGTTCTAAAGCAGAAACAACATTATCTGACAGTTACACTTACATCTCTGGTGATGACACAAGTATACATCTTGCTGTCAGACGAGATGGTCATGTCGGTATTGGAACAACTTCACCACAGGCACAGCTACATGTACTTGATACGGGGACTGCGGGGACACCAGCAATTGATAGCACCACCGTAGGAGTGTTCCAACGTTCTGGGTCTGCATCAAATCGATCGCGTGTTTCTGTGATTGCTGGCACTAGTGGGAGAGCGGAAATTACATTCGGTGATTCCAGTGATCCATTAGAAAGTGCGATCAGTTATTCAAATACTGCAGACAGATTGCAGCTTGAGATTGCAGGTGCTCCAAGACTTTATATCGCCAACACAGGTCGCACTGGAGTTGGCGAACCAAGTCCTGACACCCTTTTGGATGTTGCAGGTACCATTAAGGTCGCCGATGGCGGTGAAACTTGCACTATCGCAGCCGATGCTGGGATGTTTCGTTACAACACAGGAAATATGGAGTTTTGTAATGGCAGCTCGTGGCAAACTCTGAGTGTTGGTGGCGGAAGTGGTGACATTTTAAATGGCGGTAACACAGGCACAGTGACCATTGGTTCTAATACCAACAACGAACTGCGCTTTGAAACAGATAACACCGTTAGGATGCGAATGCTCGGCACTGGTGAAATTGGTATTGGTATTACAAATCCAACTGAAGCTTTACAAATAGGAGCAACGAGTAAGTTTAAGGTTGGTGGCTTGTCCGAGGGTCTTGAAATTGACAAAGACAGTAACTTCTCAAATCTTGTTTCTTTAGCAAATGGATTTTTATTTCAAATTGATCGTGTTGATGCAAGCTACAGTGATTTTGTATTTAATCATAACAACTCTGTCACTACAGATAATGAATTGATGAGACTCACTGGTGACGGAAATCTAGGTATAGGTGTGATTAACCCTAATTCTACTTTAGACATTTTTAGTGCTTCACCAGGAACAAGCACAGACTACGTCGCTCAAATTGAAGCTTCCGATTATCAATTTGGAATCTCCAATGGCACAGACCTTTGGGGTTTCTCAAACTTTTCAGGAAATTTATACTTTCAACGCAATGGTGCAAATGCACTCACTTTGGCCGGGTCGGCGGCAGCTGGTTTTGGTGATACTGGGCCTGACGCTCACGTTGAGATCAGTGCCAACGGCACCTCGGGTGGCGCTGTACTAATGGTGAGTAGTAACGACGGTGGTGATGGTGATTTATTTATTGTCAATGAAGATGGTAACGTAGGAATTGGTATCGTTGGACCTGCAGCCCCCATTCATGTGAGTTCCACATCAGCTTCTGTTCTTGGTCAATTTGACTCCTCTCTTAATGCAGCTCTCTTAGACATAAACACAAGCAATGGCACTCCAAACCGATCAGGAGTTCGCTTCCTCAACGCTGGCACCGTTGCAGGTCAATTTCATTATGATCACGCCGATTCAAGGCTTGAATTATTTAGTGGAGGTTCCGGGGCTGGTGATCGTAAAATGGTGATTTTAAATTCTGGGAATATCGGTATTGGTAATGACTCTCCAAACTCTACTCTTGATATTGATGGTGACTTCAATATGCTTGAAATGTCGTCCGCACCGACAGTTTCTGCTGCAGATGAAGGACGTATTTACTTTGATGCTACTGCCAATAAGTTTAAGGTTTCTGAAAACGGTGGAGCTTTTGTTGATTTAGTTCCAACATCTGGTGCAGGGGCTGGTGATATAATTGATGGTGGTAATTCTGAAGGGGCTGCAGTTACCATTGGTACCAACGACAACTTTGATCTCAACTTGGAAGCCAATGGCTCTACTGTCATGACTATTGAAAATGATGGAGACGTCGGTATTGGCCTCACTTCACCAGCAAAGAAATTACATGTCTTTGAAGCCGTAGGAGGCGATACCCTTTCAAGATTACAAGTAGGTGATTCTCTTGGTGTCTACCAAGGCTTCCAAAACAGTGCACAGACATGGGTTATAGGTATTAACTCAAATGAAGATTTTATTATAAGAGATTCAACCAATGCCAGCGCTATTCCTTTTGAAATTGAAAATGGCGCCCCCGAAGGATCTCTCTTTGTAGACAGCACTGGTAATGTTGGTGTTGGAACATCCAACCCTTCAAGCATTTTAGATATAGTGAGTGAAGGGACCACTGATGTTAATTACACTATGTACTCATCAGCTGCAGCTTTAACAGCTCCTGACTTTGTTTTAAAAAGAGCTCGTAACACCAAAGCTGCTCCGCAAGCCGTGCTTGATAATGACAAGTTAGGAGGAGTCCGTGGTGAAGGTTATGATGGTTCTGACTTTGGGAACTATACGGGAGTTTTCTTTTTTGCTGATGGCAATTTCTCACCAGGAGATACACCCACTCGCATTGAGTTTGATACTATGCCCGATGGCACTTCAACGGCTCAAACACGCATGACTATAAAAAATAGTGGAAACATTGGTATCGGAGAAACAAGCCCTGATGAGTTATTACATATTAGCGCTCCTTCATCGGGAACACATTTGAAACTCGAAACACTAAATTCCGCAGGTTCTTTTATCAGATATCAAAATTCTGCCCATGAGTGGTCAGCAGGTATTAACTCCGCAGAAAACTATGTTATTCGTGACCAAACCAACTCTCAAAATGAAATTGTTGAAATTGAAAATGGTGCTCCTGCGGGAACATTTAGAATTGATAGTTCAGGTGATGTCGGAATTGGTACAACCTCCCCGGCCTCTCAACTTCATGTCGATGCCACTGGTGCGGGCGGCGGTGTTTGTGTTACATCAGACGGAACTTGCAGTGCTGTTCCGAACGGGGGTGAAATTTCAGCTGAAACCACCCTCAACACTGGTGCCGACTATGCGGAATACTTTGAAGCTGAAGAATCTATCGAAAAAGGAGAACTCGTTGCACTTAACCCTAAAACTGGTTTAGCCAGACGATTCCAAGTTGGAGATCAACTCATTGGAGTGGTTTCTACCAACCCAGGTGTAATTGGTAACTCAGAACTCAAAAACTCTGACAGGGCTGTACTAGTGGCTTTAGTTGGGCAAGTGCCAGTTGTTGATGCACAAATTTATGATAAAGATGGATATGTCTATACTAAAAGTGGTGAAGGTATTGGTTACCGTTTAGCCAACAATAATGTATATCTGAATATAAGCACCGGCACTCAGTCGTTGCAAAGAAAAATTAACTCTTTGCAAACAGAACTTAAAAAATTAAATAATAAGTACTACCAAGACATCATAAGCGTTAAAGGTCGTCTTGATGTTATTGAAAAGCAACTTACAAAATAAATCTGATTTTGTGAACACAGATTTTAACTCTACTCTTTTCTGCAAAAGGATTTGATTAACTGATTTTTTTTAGGTTATCGTTTTTGTGCAAATCTTTTTGCAGAACTGATTCCTCATTCCAATTAAGCAATGAAGAATCAGCTTAGTTTGATTTACTTCACTCTTTTTAAAACGTACAGGTAACCTTGCACCCCGTTTTCATCGTCACTTTGTCCGATGGTAATTCTTAAATCAGCATCTGTATACACCTCTGACAAAATACCACCTTTGAAAAAGCGCTTCACAAGTTCACTAGATAAATCTGTTTTTTCGCCTGCTAGCTCGTTGCTCTCTGACAAAGCTGGAAGGTCGACATGCCTTAAGTTTTCAGGAAGTTTTTTTATGCTAGTTAATTTATTAAATTGAACTTTTAAATCATCGCCGCCGTTAACGTTAAACTCACCACGAAGTAAAGTGACCTTTCTAATGTCTTTACTGAAGCGATTTAAATTATTGGTGACGTTATAATAGTAGCCATCTGGAAATACTACTTGATAAATATTATTCACGTCTGTTGTTGGATCAACACTGCGATCATTTTTTCTGTACTCGTAAGGCCCCCAAACCTGTTGCCAAGCTCCAGCAAGAAGATCTAATCTATTTTTAATTGGCTCTTGTGGTGCAAGTTCTAACAAACGCTCAACATAAGGCATGAGTTCATTTTGAATTTTGAAATCGGGATCGCCCTGCCCGATGTATTGACTTGCCACTTTAACAAGTTCTGTTTTAACGCTTTCAACTGTTTTTAATTTTTCTGGAGCCATGCCTGCAAACGCACTAAAGCTCATCGTTAATAGAACAACGATTAATGATTTCATATTTACCCCCCTATGAAATGTTACTAATTGCAACATACTTGAGCAGAACAGATTGTTCAATATATTTTGAACAATCTAGTCCGTGCCAGGTAAATACTTGTAATTGCTTAATATTACAAAATGATGTTAAGCGTGAGCTTGATCATCGAGCCACCTTTCAGCGTCGATGGCAGCCATACAGCCTGTTCCCGCAGCAGTGACTGCTTGCCTGTAAACATGGTCTTGAGCATCTCCACAAGCAAAAACACCTTCAACGTTGGTGTAGGTGCAATCTGGCTTTGTATTAATGTAACCGACATCGTTAGTTTCAATAAAGTCTGTGAAAATATCAGTGTTCGGTTTGTGACCAATGGCTATGAAAACACCCTCTAAATTCATTTCAATGGTTTCATTGGTTTTATTATTAAAGACCTTTACACCCGTGACGGCTTTATCACCCAACACATCTTTAAGTTCTGTGTTCCAATGAATTTGAATTTTTTCGTGATTCATCACACGGTCCGCCATCACCTTGGAAGCTCTAAACGATTCACGGCGGTGAAACACATGCACTTTACTGGCAAAGCGAGTTAAGAACAAAGCTTCTTCCATGGCCGTGTCACCACCACCGACGATGCAAACTTCTACGTCTCTAAAAAAAGCACCATCACAAGTGGCACAAGCAGAAACCCCGCGCCCTAGTAAGCGTCTTTCATTTTCTAAGCCTAGGTACTTCGCCGAAGCTCCAGTAGAAATAATGATAGATTTTGACTGATACTCTTTGTCTTTCACCCAAACTTTAAAAGGGCGTGATGAGAAATCAACTTTTGTGACGTTATTAGAAATAAAACGTGTGCCAAAGCGTTCGGCTTGCTTTCGTGTGATCGTCATTAAGTCAGGCCCCATAACACCCTCAGGAAAACCTGGGAAGTTCTCAACATCAGTGGTGGTCATGAGCTGTCCACCTACCTCTTCACCTTCAATCATTAATGGATTTAAATTTGCTCTTGCTGCGTAAATAGCAGCAGTTAAACCGGCAGGCCCAGAACCAATGATGATCACATTTTCCATAGTTTTTCCTCTGATAGAATTAAGTCAAATTTCACAGACAAATTAACAAAATATCAGTGTGAATTAAAGTTCTTTTACTTCGAGCTGATAATGACGAGCACCATCATGGCTTTGTGACCATTTTATAAAAGTTTCAGCAACACAAGCGGGGTCGTCGACCACTTTGCTGTTATATACCTTGGCTTTTTTGGGCAACAATGGAGTGCTCATATAACTTGGGCTGAACAAACGCAGATCAAAGGGCACACCTTCTAGCTGAACGGTTTTGATCAACCCAGCTAAACCATGCTTGGCAGAACTGTAACTAGCTGCGTTTGGATCGGGCAAAGCCTCAGCGACACTTGAGCCAGTAAAAATTAATTGCTCAAGCTCTAAGTTTTGCATGGCAAAATGTAAGAGCTTTGCTGGAAATAGCAAGTTCAATTGGTAGGCCCATAAGTGATCTTTATACTCTTTTTTTGCAAACGGACCGAAGGGCCCACCTCCAGAAAAATAATAAATGTGTGTCGGCCCAAATAGTTTTAAGTTTTGTAAAAAAACTGCGTGTGTACTTTCTTTGGTGGCATCAAACTTTTGTGTAGTGACTTGGCCCCCTACAACTGACAGTGCAGCCTTAGGGCTTCTTGAACACACTAAAATTTCACTGGCATCCGTTGCAATTTTTTTGAGAACTTCAAAACCCAAACCTTTTGCACCACCAATGAGGACATACTTTTTCATAGACCATCTTCTAAAAAATAAGTTAAACTAATTTAGTCTTTTATGTTTAAAATTAAAATTCCACAACTAAATAAAACGATCACAGCAGACCCTCATCAAACACTGATGTCGACTCTTCTTCGTCATGAAGTCCCAGTAGCTAGTTCCTGCAATGGAGATGGTATTTGTGGTAAATGTGTTTTACAGGTTAAAAGCGAACAAGAAGTGCCTGATACGGAACTTGCTCAAAAACTTCGTCACAAACACCAATGGCAGCCATCACAAAAAGCCAGCTGCCAAGTTGTTGTCGACCACGACATCACAGTTCACAGCACCTATTGGTGATTTACTGATTGTTCTTAGTCATTTCACAAACCAGCCGGTGCTGATATCCCCAATGAGCCAGTAATAGCAAACGATCGTCACAAGTCTTAAACCAGTACTCAATTTCGCGATCGGCCTCTTCATTAGGGTAAATCAAATATCCATAAGCTGGATCGTACTGAGTGACCGTATGACTTTTTTGCTCCAGCTTGCCGGCAAAGCTTTCTTGTGCTTCAGCCACAGTCATATCCTTAAAAGGGTTTTCACCAGTAAAAAAAGCATAACGACCTCCAAAGCGAAGGTCTCCGTCTCTAAGATCAAAATATGACACTCCAAATTGCTCGTTGTAACTATCATTACCACGACCAACATGATAGCACGAGCCGCTGACGACAAAGTCACTCACTAACACCCGTGAATCAAATTTATTACAAGCTTGAAATTTATTAAAAATAGCCTCCTGAGCTGGTGAACAAAAGCCAGGAAAGGAACAAAGGTTGAATGGCTTTTTAGCAAATGCAAAACTTGTAAAAATGGTGACAATTAGAATGATCAAAGCTTTCATAAAACTCTCCCCTTAAATATGAGCTCTTATATGAAATTATTACTAACTTTCAGAGAGTTGAAAAGATAATTCTGTGAAGAGTGTTCAAAGTCTTTCTTTTTCAGGAAATTGCCATTTTTTTTAAGTATCAATAATGAAATGTTTTTGGGAGGGCAAATGAAGTTTTCAACATCTATAGTTTTATGGTTTACACTGCTTTTGACTCACTCGTTGAATGCCAAAATTTTTGAAGCTCAGTACCAAGACAAAACTTCCTCTGAAATTGAAGCTGAAAATGTGCTCTTCTTAGCACATGCCACCAAATATTGGGACCCAAGAGAAGCCACTGAAACTGCCACACTAAAAACACTGCAGTTTGCCAAAGACAATAATTACTACAAAATTGCTACTATCACTGCCGGGCAAATCGATCACCCGCAATTAGCTCCAATGTATTTTTTCAGGCAACCCGATATTGATTCGATCATTGAAAGTCAGTCTGGCACTCATCGCATCACATTTCGTGGTTTGAAGAAAATTTTGTTTGTAGGTGGCAACGTAAATCGCTGCATGTGTGAGTCTTTGCGCGATGTTGCTATTGAACTTTATAAAAAAGATTTGCTGAATAACATTGATTTTTACATTGTCACAGATGCTTCTTTTGCAACCTACAATGACTACTCACCCATCACTGAAGTCAGTGTGGCAGAACAGTTCGCAACCACTTTTTTTGTACCCGCATTTAACTGTCCCAGCCAAAACTGGGGGCGTGCCATTGAACGACGAACGGCCATGCCAGAAGTCAATATGTCAGTTTACTTTCGCGGAGACTTTATTGGAAAGTACAACTTAGAAAAAAAAGACACCAATGAATGCAAAGATTGCAACCAGATCAATATGCACTTCATAACCTCTAATGATTTACATCTTTTAAAGTAATTTCCTTAGACATTACTCAGTTAAATTAGATTTTAAAAGAAAGGTCTATAAATTTAAACTTCGTAATATTAAAAGCTTTTTTGTAATAATCATATTTTAATTTCATTCAACTTAAAAGAATAAGTAGATTGTCTTAACTAATTCAACATCGCTCTTATGGTCGGCAAATTTATTATTATTTCTGAGTTATATACTTATCGCTTATAAGCTTTCAAATAATTGATTTTGATATCTTGTTTTATAAATATCTTTTCAAAGTGTGTTACAAAATTTGTGGATGCAAATTTTGAGCTGTGAAGATCATAGGTTAAATCTTCAATGACGTACTCACTGGCTTTAAAAAATTCATGGGCCCAAATAAAATAATCGAGACTATCTGTTTTGAATTCTATAAAAGAATTCTCTTTTTGTTTTTTGTGCATCTCTAAGAGAAACTTTGCATTGATCAATCTGTTTTTCTTTTTGCTGCGCTTCACCCATGGGTCTGGAAAGTGAATGTAAACATTGTCGAGCTCATTGTCTTTGAACAACTCCCAAATGTAATTGGCGTTGTATCTAGCAATGCGAGCATTTTCACACCCTTGGCGTAAAGCTCGGCGTATAGATTGAATCAATGGTTTGTATTTTATTTCAATTCCTAGCAAACATCGCTCTGGATAAGAGATGGCATGATGAGCGAAGTAAAAGCCATTCCCAGTTCCAATTTCTAAATCAAAAGGCACTGACTCATTCACTTTAAAAACATCTTCACGCCACTTGCCTCTAAAAGCGTGGGCACGCTCTTCGTTGAAAGAATAATTGGCAAACTCACCATCGATGGCTGCCGCATAGTAAGTGGGCTTTGGAATGTTCTTAGTCAATCGAATGTGTAAGTTGAGGCCTTCTTTCATAAAGCTTTGATAGCAAATCAAGACTTGAGTGTCTATTGTTGTGGTAAATTCTATAATTTTTGCGGGCTCTATCCTCATTGAAAAAGTTATTTAAATTCAACACCTTACATGTTATCCATTCGACTTCTAAGGGCTTGATTGACGTATGGTCATATGAATATGAATTAAAGCGGCTTAAGTAAAAAAACCTTAAGAAGCTTAGCGGCTTAAGTTCGGTCATGTGCAATGTATTTCACTAAAAGGAAACGAACATACGAAAGCAAATAAATTCAATTATTGTGGTTATTTAGGTTTGAAATCTTGACTCTTTTTGAAAACATAATAGAGAACATCATGACTTGCCTAACATCTCTTATCGGCATAAATATCTTCTTTAAAACAATTCAAAAACTGGTGATCACTATGTCAAAATATCTGTTCGTTATAGTTAACGTTCTTTTTCTCTTAACGCTTTCAAGCACTGTGCAGGCTGTACCCTTTGAAGGTTCGAAATTGTTAATCTCCTGCCAATCGCCCTATGCCGTGCAAGCTGGTAAAAAAATAGCCGCTCGTGGAGGCAATGTTGTTGACGTTGCAGTGACCGTAGCTTTGGTTGAAGCAGTAACCTCACCTTACTTTGCAGGTCTCGGCGGAGGTGGGTTTGCTTTGATCCGAGCCAAAGATAAAACTGAAGTTTTAGATTTCAGAGAAACGGCACCAAGTGCCACTCATCCTAATTTTTACTTGAAGCTAGGAAAAAAAGCATCGCAAGTGGGCGGAGCTGCTGTTGGAATTCCTGGTATCCCTGCCGGGCTTTGGGAGATGCATAAAAAGCACGGCAAGCTGCACTGGAGCCGTTTGTTTGAAGACGCCATTAAGTATGCCAACAAAGGATTTGAAGTGTCTGGCGAATGGGTCAACCGTACCAAAAAATCTGAAAAAAAATTCAATGCTGCCGGTAAAAAGTATTTTTTTAAGAAAGGTGGCAAACCCTATAAGCCAGGCGAAACTCTAAAACAAAAAGAATTAGGCAAAGTTTTAAAAGAAATGCGCAACCGCAATGTCGTGCCTTTTTACCGAGGAGTCGTCGCTAGAGATATTGTCGAAAGTGTAAAAAAAGCCGGTGGTGTGATTACCATGGACGATATGAAGTCTTACAAGGTAAGATGGCTTGAGCCGATGACCACCCAATATAAAGGTCACAAACTTTATTTAATGCCACCGCCAAGCAGTGGTGGAATTGTCATCACCTCCGCTTTGAAAATGCTTGAAAAAATGAAAGTAGATAAAATGACGCCTTTTTCAGGAAAAGAGTTGCATCACATTGGTGAAATCTTAAGTCGCTCCTTCAGAGGGCGCGCCCTTTTAGGTGACCCCAAGTTTCACAGCAACCCGACCGACTTTTTACTTTCTGATAAGTACATCACCAAAATGATCAAAAGCATTGATGACGATGAAACTGAAAAGATCAAACCTTTACTAGACAAAGACATCGTCAATGAAAGCAATGAAACCACACACATTTCAGTGATGGACAAAGACGGTAACGCTGTATCAATGACGATCACTTTGAATGGCAACTATGGCTCAGGTGTTGTGAGTGAAAAGTATGGTGTGGCCCTTAACAATGAAATGGATGACTTTACTACCAGGCCTGGACAAGCAAATATGTTTGGCTTGATTCAAGGTAAGGGCAACTATGTTCAACCTGGTAAAAGACCTTTGAGCTCAATGAGCCCCACTCTAGTCGAAAAAAATGGCAAAATCATTTTAGCCATCGGCTCCCCAGGTGGTCCTAAAATCATCAGTTCTGTGATTCAAGGTTTGTACCGTATTCTTGCTAAAGACATGGACCTTGACCGCGCTTTACAAGCCCCAAGGGTTCACCATCAGTTCCTTCCACATAAACTATTTATTGAAAAGAATTTCAAACCCTCGAGCTATGCCATTGAAGAACTTAAAGATTTTGACCACATCATTGAAGAACACAAGTGGTGGGCCCGCCTCTATGCTGTGCGCTTGCGAAGTGATGGTATCTTAGAAGCTGCTTATGATTCACGCGGTGAAGGTGCCGTTGGCGGTTTATAAACTTGCTGAAAACTCTATTTAGTCAAGGTCAGTGGCACATGCTACTGGCAGTTATCTTTTTTTCGATCACTCATGTCAGTGTTAAGAAACTCGCCCACATTCCATTTTTTGAACTGGTTTTCTTCAGAGCACTGATCTCTATAGTCATATGCATTTATGTATTACAAAAAAATAAGATCAATCCTTTGGGGGTGCGCAAAGGCTTACTTTTTTTAAGAGGGCTGTTTGGCACCTTTGCACTGTGTTTATATTTTTACCTTTTGCAAGTGATCCCATTAGCCACCTCTGTGTCATTGCAATACTTGAGCCCAATATTCACGGTGATCATTGCTAGCTTCTTGCTCAAAGAAAAGCTTAAGCTCTCATCTTGGTTTTACTTTTTATTGGCTTTTTTAGGCGTTTTACTGATTAAAGGTTTTGATACTAGCATCACTCTTAATCATATTTTAATTGGTTGTGCGTCGGCTATTGGGTCTGGCTTTGCTTATAATTTTGTACGTATGCTTAGAACCACAGAACACCCCATGGTAGTGGTTTTTTACTTTCCTTTTGTGACCATTCCTTTTGTACTTCCACACACCATCAAGTATTGGGTGACGCCCATTGGTTGGGATTGGTTTTGGGTGCTGTGTATTGGCCTGTTCACGCAAGCCGCCCAAGTCTACATGACCTATGCCTACCAAAGCGAAAAAGCCTACAAGGTCAGTGTGATCAATTATGTTGGGCTACTGATTGCCATAGCTGTGGGTTATTTATTTTTTGAAGAATCATTAAATGCTTTATCTATAACTGGAATGTTATTAATTGTAAGTTCAGTATTTTTAGTTTCGAAGAACAAGCAAAGTTAGTTTAAGTAATTAGAACTTTAAAGGTATTAAAATTTGATACGTTTTCTAAAAGTTTCATTTTTTAAGCATCTACTCACCTTTTATGGTACGTTTTTTGTAATTGAGTAATTTGGAAGTATTTTTAAGCAACTCTCAACGAATTAAGATGTCTATTTAATTTACATGAAGGCGAAAATTGTAAAATGAAAACATTAGTTTACTTACTACTTACTAGCATGACCTTCTTATCTATACCTTTGAAGGCTGCGGATAGTTGTGAAGACAATATTCATATCATTTCACCTTATGAGTATTTCTCACGCGATAATGGCTTAGATGATGACGAAAAAAGACCTTTTTTAGAACAAAACCCTGATTATGCAGATATTGAGTATGTTGCCAAAGGAAGTGAAGTAACAACTTATGAGATCGATCTTAATTCAGGTGCGAGAAAAGCATTAAAGCTATTCCACAACCCAATGCACCCAATTTATAACTTTAGAAGGACTTTTCTTGATTTTTCACTTTTACAAGCAATTATTAGTGAGCTTATTGAAGATTATGGAATTGCTGAAAATCAAACTTTTCAAACTTACAAAGAAATAGCACCATATCAACAAGATAAAGGCTATGTGACAGACTTTACTGAAGGCAGAACTCTTCATGATGTGTTAAGTGACCCTAGTGTTGATCCTGAATATAAAGAAATATTACACAAAAGCTTTTTACAGAAAAGAGACTTAATACTTGAATATATAAAAATAAAAAGTAGTGAGTATGACATACAAATAAATACACAGCCAGAAGTTGTCAAAGCTACAACTTATAGAGCTGGTGACAATGAGCTAAAAACTGATTACTTGGAAGTGTCTTTTATTTTAGAAGGAATAGATTTTCAGTTCACATTCAAAACCGATAATGTTGTTGTTAATACGGCAACTTTTGCATTGACTATTATAGATCCAAAATAAAATTATCAAAAACCTATTGGTACTCTCTATAATACTTTATGACATTTATCACTATTAATGACATAGAAATTCGCTACGATTTTCATGCTGAAAATATAATTGTAGATCCAAAAACTCTAGAAATAACTCTAATTGATTTTTACTAGTCATATGACTTTTTTATTTATTAGTAAACCAGCTCCAAAAATTAGGTCTTTGTTTAGAGATATCAAAGTGATTACCGTTAAACTCTTTGTAATTCAGTTTAACTTTATAATTTTTTAAAATATTTTTTAACTTTCTAGCTCCGTACTGAAGATTGAACTGATCGTATTTGCCAACTTCTAAATATATACCGGATAGCTGTTCTATATTTTTTTTTCGTTTTTTTACAAAATGAATGGGATCGTGTTTCAACCAATGCTTCCACTCTTTGGTGATCAGCTCGCCCATCTTTAAAGAAAAAGGAAACTTTGGTTGTCCTGATTTGGCGCTGGAGTAACAGTGAGCCATGGCGATCACATTGATCACAGTGTGAGACTCACGTCGCCTAAAAAATGCACCACTCTTAAGTTCTTCTTTGATTTTTTTTAACCCACCCCATTTTTCTATCAATGGTAAGGCGTGATAAATCTCCGGAAGTAAACTCAAAGCAAAATCACAGTCTGGGGCGATAGCGGCTACTTTTCCAAAAATATGAGGGTGATTGCTCCCCAAGTGCAAAGCCCCGTAACCTCCTGAGGAGCCGCCAGTCACACAAATGTCTTTGGCATGTTTAGAAATATTAAACAATTCATGAATTTTGGGCAGCACTTCTTTAATTATGTAGTTTTCATAATTACCTACTAGGGGTGAGTTTATAAACTGAGACCCACCCCAAAATGTGAAGGCATCAATAAAAACAACAATGCAATCATCTACTTTTTTTTCAAAACACCATTCATCTAGGGTTTGTGGGTAGTTTTTTTCAAAAGGCTTGTGACCAAAATACTTAGTGCCGTTGCTGGTAAAGCCCGACAAAACTATCATCAGATTGTATGACTTTTTATCATTATAGTTTTTAGGTTTTAAAACGAGATTGAATCTTTGGTGAGAGTCTTTGAGGGGATTTTTCTTTAGTTCGTCACTATCAATAACGAGGGTTTGAATGTCAAATTGTTTGAGGGCGTATGCATAGGTGTTGTTGAGCAATTCGTGATTCATTTAGGATGATTTTCTAAGTATTTTTTTATCTTTGGGCTCGAGAAGCACTGACTCATCTTTATCAAAATCATAGTAATGAACTCGGTTGCGTCCGTTTTCCTTAGCGTCGTAGAGGGCTCGGTCGGCATGTCTTACAAAGGTTTTAGCATCTATGCCTTGAGTGCCACTGAACACAGCAAACCCCATACTCACGGTCAGCTGAATTTCATAATCGTTGCTCTTAAAGGTGTTGCTTTCTATTCTATCTCTTAAACGTTCAGAAAAAGATTTGGCCCCTTCGAGGCTTGTTTCAGTAAGTACAACCAAAAACTCATCGCCTCCGTAACGGGCAGCGAAGTCAATTTTACGTATGTTCTCTTTGATGATTCGCCCTACTTCTGAAAGAACAAAACTTCCAAACAAATGATCATGACTGTCGTTCACTCGTTTAAAATGATCCATGTCCATCATAATCACACACAGGCCACGCTCATATCTTGAGGCGCGTTCAATTTCGTGATCTAATTTTGAATACAGTGATCTCATATTAAAAAGGCCCGTTAGATCATCTATATCGACGAGCTCTTTGAGCCTAGCGTTGGCTACGCGCAAGTCATCGTGTAGTTTTTTAATGCGAAGCTGAGTACGCACTCTGGCGAGCAGCTCACCAGTGTCATACGGCTTACAAATATAATCATCAGCACTTGCGTCTAAGCCTCTGATGATGTCTTCTGTATTAGATTCTCCTGAAACAAAAATAGTGGCTACGTACTCGTTGTTTGCTCTTAAATACTTCAAAGTGTCCAAACCGTTCAGACCTGGCATATTGATGTCTAATAAAACTAAGTGTGGGTTGTAGTGATTAATTTTGGTAATCGCTTCACGGCCTGAGTTAGCAGACTCCACTGTGTAACCTTCCCACTGGAGGGCTTTTGTTACTATTTTGATACACTCTGGGTCATCATCAACTACTAAGATCTTCTGTCCAAAACTCTCTAACTTCGTCACCATGTCTAAATAATATAATAAATTTGGCAGATTGCAAAATCATTGCCCCATTACAGGTCAATAAACTGGGCAAATTTTGCTCTTTTATATAGGTGTTTCTAATTAAGACTAGACCAAATGAAAAAACTTTTACTTAACTCAAAAGAGAGCACTCCTTAGATGGAGTGCTCTCAATAACACCAAGCCCTCAAAATTGGCTCACTCATTTATAAATTCTATTAAAAGAGGAAGCCTCCATGGGCCAAATGGAATTTTTCAATGGCTGAGCGACATTTTGATGTATGTTTGTAGGGATGCATAGGACCATAGTCAAGAAATTCAAAGTCTGAAAATTCAGTATACCCCTCAATATTTATAGCTTGAAAGGCTTGCGAATCTGATGAAGAAAATGGGTAGAGTTTTACCTCTTCAAACTTATAGTTAAAGCCTCGGTATTTTATTTTTTTATACATTGCTTTGCGCGATTTAGATAACTTTAAACAATCAAATTTTTTATAAACAGGATCTTTTAACCCCGGTAAATACAGGCTCATAGATAACTCTTGTGTTGATTTTGCAGCAACCCTTACAATGTAAAAATCATCTTTCTCTTTTATAAGACTGTTCTCTTCAAATGCAGCGACTAACTTTAGCTGATCGTATGCAATGGTCCAATTTTTACCTAAAAAGAAGTGAGTGTAGACATTTACACTTAAAAACAAGTCTTTTTTATAAATCAAATATTCCCTAGCAACACCTTCATCATTGGTAATTTGCAAGTCACCCATATCAATGGTTGTGTTTGGCTCGTATTTTTTCTTATGAAGCGTTGGTTGAAAATGCAAGTTTGGTCTTTGTATCTGTTGGTTGATTGTGAAAGGCTTAGAGATAATGATTTTGTCTTTTTCTTGACCATACAGCAAACAATCGTACTTTCTGAGACTCACACCAAAATCAATGTCTAATTTGTTGTAAACGACCCCGCCACAACTCACAGAATAAGGTGTTTTTTTAATATCATCCATCGATATAAAACCCTTTTCGGCGATTGTTTCCGGAAGAGTTTCAATATGATTGATATTGTTTTGCTCAATTGAAACTCTCAAGTCTTGTAATGAAAATAAGTGTTGATTGTTATTTTTATCAGTCAATTCAAAATTAAACGAGCAAGGTTTGATCACATTGCTGTCATAATTAGAAATCATTTTTTTCGGAACAAGTTCATAAATATAAAAGGTGGTCTTTAAATCCCCTGAATAATATTCGATCTCATCTTCACAAGTAGTTACAATTTTTATTTGAACATTTTTAGTTTTTTTAAACTTAATTTTATCTGTCAATGCTAAGACCGATTGAGGCTCAAAATCACTCAGAAGCAATTCACTGTTATTTTCGCCCTCAATGACAGGCTCAGTCACGCCCCAGGGCTGTTTTGAATCTGTATTTTTTTTGTCTTTACTACAGCCTATTAAACTTAAGATCATAAATAATAAAATAATACGGTTCATCTTATCTCCTTTTGTAGAAAAGAAGACCTGTGCAACATTTGGCCTGTCGCTAGAAGGTGATAAGGACGCTTTCAAAAACAATGCATTCAAAGACTGACATATGTGTTCGAATATTGTATTTAAAATACTCATTTAATTTATATTATTGAAGAGGTGATTCATGAAAAATATCGCAATTGTCGGCTGTAACAGAGGCATTGGCCTTGCCTTAGCTAAAAAATATAAAGATGAAGGACATCAAGTCTATGGGTTTTGCCGTAAAACTTCTAATGAACTTAACGAACTCGGTCTCGCCCAAGTGGTGGAAGGCTTTGACGTTTTAAATCCACAGGAACTTGAAAAGCTTATTCAAACTAATATTGATGTCAAATTTGACCGACTTTTGCACGTGTCTGGAATCTTAACCTCAGAAAGTCTTGATAACTTCAACTATGAACAAGTCAAAAAACAATTTGAAGTGAACACCATAGGCCCAATAGCTTCAGTGAAAAGTTTTTTGAGCACCTTGAATGAAAATAGCAAAGTTGGTCTGGTTACTAGTCGCATGGGATCTATAGAAGATAACTCGTCTGGCGGCAGATATGGTTATAGAATGTCTAAAGCCGCTTTAAACATGGCTGGAAAAAGTATGGCAATTGACCTAGAACCACAAAAAATTGGTGTTTATTTACTACACCCGGGATATGTACAAACAGATATGACAGGTAATAATGGAAATATCAACACCACAGAATCGGCTGACGGACTTTTCAATGTTTTTGAAAGTAAAACTCTTTCAGACAGTGGTACTTTTTGGCACATGAATGGTGAGCAATTGCCTTGGTAAGCATTAGGTTAATTTATGCTCTCATATAATTTTTTAAACAAAAGAATGTCTCGTTTACTGCTGCACACTTTATTTTATGTGATGAGCTTTATGTCGGCATCCACTCTTGGGTTATGGTTTGGTGTTCGCAGCATGGGAGATAATCCAGGAGCCTTGTTTGGGGTATTTGCAGTCTTTATCTATACCTACCTACTGCTACTTGGAATTGAGTTCATCTTTAATAATGGCCTGCCCTATTTGTGGAAATTTAAAACCGTCACAGTTAAGTCTTTTTTTAACTATGTCATGAATGGTTTGCTACGAATCGTTAGCTTTTTTATTGCCATGACCCTCAGTCAGTTTATCTATTCCCTTTTTTATAACGAATATCTCTTATTCATCAACAATGGGTGGCTACAGATTTTACTAGTTTCGGTCAGTTTTTTAACTACTGAATTTTTGATCAATCATTTTGTTATGCATACAAATCTGTTTCAGCCGAGCCAACTCAATCATACAAACAACTTTAAAACCTCTTGAACACTATCTTGAGTTTCATGTAATGAGGTGTCGATAATCTGTAAATTGCGCTCAGTGGCTTGCACCCTTAGTAATTGAGCCCAATTCATCATATGCTCGTCAGCTAATTCAGACTGTCCTCTTTCCGTTAGGCGCTTTTTTCTGACCTCATTATTACAGTCAATCAAAACAAGAGTTATAAATTGTTTGCTGTTCACTTTGTTTATTTTTTCAGTCAAGTACTTAAGGTTCATCTGTCCTTCTAGCAGAATATTTTGATGTCTTTCAAACTCTTGGTCTATTTTATTGAGCCAATAATCTGTAGTTTGTTCTTGCCAGGCTTGACCGCTACCATACTTTGCTATCATTTCTTCATTAGATGGCACACCCACAGAGTCAAAAAAATAACATTGTACAGATTTTTTTAGTTTACCAACTTCTTTGCAAATAGTTGTTTTTCCAGACCCTGAAGCTCCTGCTAATATTAATACGGACATTGTTTACTCACTTTTTATAATTTATTTAAAATGGTTCACTTCTGGCTCTGAATTCGCCTCTTCAACTATTTCTGGTATAAACTCAAAAGCACTAACACCGTAAGAGTTGAACTCCATACCAAGACTTGTGATTTGACCAGAGCCATTCATCATTAGTGAGACAACAATCTCTACACCGTTGTTTACAATTTGAATAGACCCTTTTTTTATATGAGTCTCTTTTTCAAAAATTGACAATAGTATTGGCTCCTCAATTATCAGAGTCCCAATTTCAGGGTAAGAAGCCCCTTGAAATCCACCTTGTCGAAAAAGAAGGAGATCTTCTGACCACTCTATAATATCAAAAGCCCCTTGTTCTTGGTGGTTCAAATCAAGCTGTCTGACCTCACCGTTAAACAGTTTCACTTTAATGCCTGTCCCCTGAAATTGTGCCTCGGAAGACAAGCCCCCTTCATTGAGGTCTTAGGCAAAGGTGATTGAGCTTAGGCAAATTAAAAAAACGACAATCATTTTAAGTGTTTTCATGCTTTAAAAAATATGCAAATAAGAGACCAACCGTTGCTAAAACCTGTCCATTGCATTTAAAATCATACGAACACAAAAAAAGAGGCGACAATGGCTTACAAACACCTAGAAATCGAAGATAAATGGCAAAAAGCATGGGACGAAAGCAGGTGCTATGTGGCAGAAGATCAATCTGACAAACCCAAATACTATGCCCTCAGTATGTTCCCATACCCCTCTGGAGCTGGGCTACACATGGGACACATTGCCTCTTACACCCCCACCGACATTGTCGCTCGCTATAAAAGATCCAAGGGTTTTAATGTCCTTCACCCAATGGGTTACGATGCCTTCGGCTTACCGGCAGAACAGTACGCCATCAAAACGGGAGTGCACCCGGATGAAACCACTCAAAAGACCATTGCCGGGTTTAGAAAACTTCTCCAAGATTTTGGTTTTAGTTACGACTGGTCTCGTGAAGTGTCGACCTGTGATCCTAACTTTTACAAGTGGACGCAAAAAATATTTTTAAAGTTGTTTGAGAAGGGCTTAGCCTATCAAAAAGATGCACCCGTCAACTGGTGTCCTGCTTTAAAAACAGTTCTCGCCAACGATGAAATCATTGACGGCAAAAGCGAACGCGGTGGCCACCCCGTCGTGCGCAAGCCAATGAAACAATGGATGTTAAAAATCACAGACTATGCCGACCGCCTTCTTGAAGATCTCGAAAGCATTGATTGGCCCAACAAAACAAAAGAGGGGCAAAAAAACTGGATCGGCAAAAGTGTTGGCGCAAAGATTCAATTTAAAATTGATGGCTACGATGAATCGTTCACAGTTTTTACCACTCGCCCCGACACTTTGTTTGGTGCGACCTTTATGGTTCTTGCACCGGAACATCCACTCGTTGCTAAGATTACAACTGATGTGCAAAAAGAAAAAGTGAATCAATACATCAGTGATGCCAGTAAAAAAAGTGAACTCGACCGAAAATCAAATCTGGATAAAACAGGTGTGTTCACTGGCGCATACACTCTTCACCCATTCACTGATGAGAAAATTCCTATATGGATTTCTGATTACGTGCTCATGGATTATGGCACGGGAGCGATCATGTCAGTCCCTGCCCACGACACACGCGACTTTGATTTTGCCAAGCACTTTGAGATTCCAATTAAGCAAGTTCTTAATTCTAGTGGTGAGCCCCTTCCTTTTGAAGGCGACGGCACTTTAATAAATTCTGACTTTTTAAATGGCCTCGATAAACAAACGGCCATTCAAACCATGATTAAAAAGCTTGAGGAGCTTAAAATTGGTGAAGCTCAAACTCAGTACAAATTGAGGGACTGGCTTTTCAGTCGTCAAAGATATTGGGGTGAACCTTTCCCGATCATTCATAGTGAGGACGGCACGAACATTCCAGTGAGTGACGATGAACTTCCGGTCACTTTGCCAGAGGTGGCTGATTACGAACCTTCTGATGCCGGTGAACCACCGCTCGCTCGTGTTGATGATTTTGTGAACTATGACGGCCCCTCTGGGAAGGGCAAAAGAAACACCGACACCATGCCTGGAAGTGCTGGTTCCTCGTGGTATTTTTTGCGTTACATCGATCCGCACAACTCAAGCCAAGCTTTCAGTGATGAAGCCCAGAAGTACTGGATGCCAGTGGATCTCTACATAGGTGGTCCAGAACACACTGTGGGTCACCTTCTTTATGCGCGTTTTTGGCAGAAAGTTTTATTTGATGCTGGACTTGTTGATCACAAAGAGCCGTTTGATAAACTTGCCCACCAAGGCACTATCATGGGGCCTGATGGACGAAGAATGTCTAAGCGTTGGGGCAATGTGATCAACCCAGGAGACCTCAAACAAACTCACGGCGTTGATGCCACTCGTGTCTATGCCATGTTCATGGGACCTTTTGAAAAAGACAAACCTTGGGACACTAACGGCATTGATGGAGCTCGTAGGTTTTTAGAACGAGTTTGGAGATTAGTCGCTGATGACAACGGTGACTGTGTGGCCGAAGACGTTTCGGTCTCTGACAACTTAAACAAAATGCTGCACAAAGCGATTAAAAAAGTGGGAGAAGACATCGAGAAGCTCAGCTTCAACACGGCCATTAGCACCATGATGATTTTAGTGAATGAAGTCTACAAAGAAGGCGTTAAACCAAAAGCACTTTTAACAACGCTGTCACAATTATTGATGCCTTTTGCACCACACATCAGTGAAGAGATCTGGCAGAAACTCGGGCAAGACGGACTTGTGGCTCAATCGACCTGGCCGACCTACAACCCTGATTTGATTGTTGATGATGTCGTGACAATTGGTGTACAAGTCAGTGGGAAAATGCGAGGCAAGATTGAGATCAGCGTAGATTGTGATGAGTCTGAAGCCGTTGCCAAGGCCAAAGAGATTCATGCTGTGCAAAATGCCCTCGACGGAAAAAATATTTTTAAAGTGATTTACAAGGCTGGGAAGATACTAAATATCATTGCTAAATAGGTGAGTTATGAGTTGGGATTATAAAAAAAGTGTTGAGCTGTACGGAATCAATGAATGGGGTCGTGGTTACTTTGGCGTTAATAAAAAAGGCAATGTCATTATTAACCCAGAAGATGGAAAAGAACTCGACCTCTATGAACTCACTAACGATTTGATCGAACGTGGGGTTCGCCCACCAATACTCATTCGCTTTCCCGACATCGTTAAAAAAAGAATTGAGCTACTTTCACAGTGCTTTGCTAATTCCATTAAAGAAAGTAACTATCAAGGCACTTACTCAGGTGTTTACCCCATCAAAGTGAATCAGCAAAAGCATCTCGTTGATGAGATTGTCAGTTATGGGTCTGTGCACCGACTAGGACTTGAGTGCGGCAGTAAGCCTGAACTTTTAATTGCTTTGTCGGTTATGAAAACGCCCAATGCTTTAATTATTTGTAACGGCTTTAAAGATAGTGAGTACATTGAGACAGCTTTGCTTTCACAAAAGCTTGGGCGACAAACATTTATCGTCGTTGACCGCATGAAAGAGCTCGAATTAATTATCAATGCCAGTAAAAAGCTAAACATCCAACCCAAAATTGGTTTCCGTACAAAGCTTGATAGCAAAGGGGGCGGTAAGTGGGTGGAGTCTAGTGGCGCCAGATCAAAATTTGGTTTAACTCCTACGGAAATGGTTTTAGGAGTCAACAAACTCAAAGAAGAAGGTATGCTTGATAGTTTGCAGCTTTTGCACTTTCACATTGGTTCACAAATCCCGTCCATTCAATACATTAAAGCCTCTATGAAAGAAGGTGCTCAAGTTTTCAGTGAGATGTACCGCATGGGTGCACCGCTTAAGTACATCGATGTTGGCGGAGGTCTTGGAGTTGACTACGACGGCTCTGGAAGCAGCGACAGTTCTATGAATTACGAACCACAAGATTACGCTAATGATGTTGTAAATATCATTCAAAATATTTGTGCAGAAAAAGAAATCCCACACCCACATATTATCACCGAGTCTGGCCGATCATTGGTGGCTCACACATCTATTTTAGTTTTTGATGTGCTTGGTAAAAATCAAGTGGCCAAAAGCAAAGTGCATTTTGACGTCGATCACCATGACTCACGCATCGTGCAAGAGATGTACGAAATGTATTCAACAGTGAACTCTAGCAATGCCAATGAATTCTATAATGACCTCATTGAGAAAAAACGCGACAGTTTGCAAATGTTCACTTACGGAGTGCTGTCGTTAGAACAGCGTGCAAAAGTGGAAGATCTTTACTGGTCAACACTCACTAAAATTTATCCATTAATGAAAGAGATCGATGAAGAGATTTTCTGGGAGATCGAAAAAAACTTATCTGACACTTACTTCTGTAACTTCAGTGTGTTTCAATCTCTCCCCGATTCGTGGGCCATTGGGCAGCACTTTCCAGTGATGCCCATTCATAAGCTCAACGAAAAACCCACCAAACAGGCCACGATTGCAGACCTCACTTGTGACTCCGATGGAAAAATCGATAATTTTTACGACAATGAAACCTCTTCCACTCAAAGCTATTTAGAAGTTCACCCTGTGAACCCAGACGAGCCTTATTACTTAGCTGCCTTTCTCACAGGTGCTTACCAAGAGATCTTAGGCGACTTACACAATTTGTTCGGTGACACAGATGCCGTGCATATCTCGATTCATAAAAACGGCTACAACGTCGATCACGTTGTCGTCGGAGATTCCGTGTCAGAGGTGCTCAGCTACTTAGAGTACAATAAGTCTCAACTGATCGAAAACATACGCTTAGCCAGCGAAAACAGCATCGCCGCCGGAGTCCTAACTCGCCAGGAGAGTAAGCTCCTAATGAAGCACTACGAAGAAGGTCTCTCCGGCTACACCTACCTAGAATAAAAAACTTACCCCCCACCACTAAAGACAACCCACAAAGGTGGTCCGTACTTTTTTGCGAAACGCTGTGTTAATTCGTCTCATCTATTCATCACCAGTAATCCTGAGCCGCTCAAATAACGCGTAGTTTCGCAAAAAGGTACGGACCACCTTAATGCGGGGGGTTGGTTTTGTTGGAGAGGGTGTGGTATTTTTATTTACTATGGCTTTAACAATGATCGGCATCGCGCTTTTGTTTTTTCTTGGACACGGACTTAATTGGTTTTTTGAAAAAACAAAAATTCCTGACTTACTTATTCTTACTATTATTGGCTACCTGCTTGGACCTGTTTTTGGAGTGATCAGTGCGGAAGACTTCGGTAAGGCCGGCCCTGTTATTTCCACCATGGCTCTGATTGTAATTCTTTATGAAGGTGGTCTTCACCTAAGTGCCAAAGACCTGATGTCGTCAAGCTTACCCTCGGCTGCTCTTTCTATAATGAGCTTTGTTTTTATTGCAGTTTGTGGAAGCTTGCTTTCCTACCTAGTGCTTTTTAATCCGCTTCCCATCTCTATACTATTTGGAGTTGCCATAGGTAGCACATCTTCAGCAATTGTTATTCCCATGGTTAAAAAACTTTCCATTCAAAATAAAAATAAAACCATTCTATCACTGGAATCAGCGTTCACAGATGTCCTAACCATTGTTGTTTTTCTCGTTTTAGTTGAATCTTTTGCACGTGGACACTTTGACCTGCAAGAACTGTTAGTGGGTATTGGTCCAAAAACTGGGCTCTCTGCAAGCATAGGTATTTTTGCGGGCCTTCTTTGGGCTTTTTTTAAAAAAAGGTTTTCACCCATCTTAACCATGGCCTTTGCTGGTGAAGCATGGGCACTATTACTCTTTGGCCTGATGGAGCTATTCACTCTCAACGGAGCCATTGCAGTGCTTACTCTTGGCTTTACATTAGCTAACTTAAACCTTGTGCCTAATTGGCTATCAAACAACTTTAGCTCAGTGCCCGTCTCTTACAAGGACATGTCTATCTTAAGTGAACTCACATTTTTACTGCGCACTTTCTTTTTCATTTACCTTGGCCTTCTCGTTCAATTTAGCAATATCAATGTAATTCTGTTTGCTTTACTTATTACTATCGTCATTTTACTGACTCGCTATATTGCGATCAAAATTTTATACAAGCCTAAGAACTATAATTTACTCGATGTACTTGTTGCTACGGCTATGGGGCCGCGAGGCCTAGCTTGTGCAGTGCTTGCGACCATCCCTCTCCAAAAAGGCATTCAAGGTGGACAATGGTTGCAAGATACATTGTTTGCTCTTATTCCAATTACAATTGCATTTACGGCTATTGCTGTCTCTCTCAGTGAATCTAAAAAAGGACGACAAAAGCTGTCTTTCTTATACAAAAGTCACCTTGAAGAACTCACTGCCAATGATCAAGCGAACATAGAAGTAAAAAAAGACAACTGAATTGAGTGAATATCTGTTTTCATATGACAGACCGTAAACACCAAACTACAATTTCTGATCATGTTTAAAGAATTTGTAACAGCACTTTACTTTGTCGAAAATGTTCAACAAACCAAGAACTGGTATACAAAACTTTTAGGAATTTCACCCATTGAAGACTCTGAAAGCTTTGCATCTTTTAAAGTTGGTTCGTCTTTTCTAAATTTCCATTTAGCAGATAAGATGTCACCCGTCTCTACCGGAGGATGCGTTGCTTATTGGGCGTCTCTGACTTACAAGACATCATAAATAAAGCAACTTCTTTAGGAGCAAAGATTTACCGTGGCCCATTATTTATAAATGAAACTGGTCGTACAGTTTGTCAACTGCTCGACCCTTTCGGTAATGTCTTTGGTATAGAGGTAAATAATCAAGTTTTATAAAAAACGCTTAAGCAGAAACAAATTATCTAGATGAATCTTCACCCAAATAACTTTCAGTAGATACACCCACCAATGGAACCTCAACAGAGCAGTCATTACCACTGCTATCTGTGTAACTAATTGTCATACTGTCGTTGTAACTTTTCACTGCCCGTGGCCTGAACTCTAAGTTGAGAGAGCAATCTCTTGAAAGTGAATTCATCGAGCAAAGATCATAGTTGTGATAGGTCGCCTCACCTGGAAACTCACCTGAATTATAATAACCAAAAGGTCTCGAGAAGGAACTCACATTTGTAATAGTGTGACCAGAAGATTTAATTCTCAATCTTCTAAAAGCTCGACTTGTCACTTTTGGAGACCCAAAATCTATCTTTGTTCTGTTTAATTTGGCGTCACATGCTACAGAGTTTGATTCGTCATTAACACTCTCATCGACAACGGAATTAACTGGCTCTTTTAAGTCAGCCATAGTTTCTTGGGCCTGCTCTGAAACTTGATCCTTAGCTTGCTCAATATCTTCTTTTTTATCTGAACTAGAACAGGATACAAAAATAAGTAAAGATAACACAACTAAGATTGATTTCATTTCATAACTCCTTGTAAGTAACTAATAATTTACATAGAAAATAAAAATCCGTACATCTGTTGAAAAAAGAACTCGTCAAAAACTCGACCTAAGTCCTTCTTAAAAAACAATATCTTCAGTAAAATTATTTAGATCAGTCAACAAAATAAAGGTGATCAACCTAATTACAGCAACTAAGACTTTCTAGGATCAAAGGCATCTCTAACACCGTCACCAATTAAATTCATAACTAGCAAAGATATAAAAAGAGCAATCGATGGGAACACCGCAAGCCACCAAGCAATGGTAAAGTTTTTCTGCGCCTGTTGTAGCAACTCACCCCAACTCGGCGTTGGAGCAGGCAAACCAAAACCAAGGTAGTCTAAAGCCGCTAAGCTTGAAATACTACTTGAAATCACAAACGGAGAAAAAGTAATCACTGGCCCTAACGAGTTGGGCAAAATATGCTTGAAAATTTGTCGGAACTTGCTACCACCAATAGACTTGGCAGCTTCAACGAACTCTAGACGCCTTAGCTTTAAAAACTCAGCTCTAACATAATAGGAAATCCCCATCCATCCAAGAGCCGCTGAAAATATCACCAACAATGACATGCTCGCTCCAAATACAGAAACTAAGGTGATTAACATAATTAAACCTGGCAAGGATTCAATGATCTCGACCACCCTTTGGCCAATCAAATCAACCCAACCACCTAAGAAGCCCATCAATGCCCCTACGACAATTCCAATAAAGTAGGAAAGCACCCAAACTAAAAGAGCAAAACCAAAGCTATATCTGAAGCCATAAAGAAGACGTGCAAAAATATCTCGCCCTCTGTCATCAGTTCCAAACCAATTCTCGGCTGTAGGTGCTGATGGGTACGATTCAATAGCTACGTTGGACTCATAAGGATCCCACTTATTGATAGGCCACAATTTCCAATCACCATCATTTTTTAACTCTAGTTTTTTGTATTGAGTGACAAACTCATCCTCAATACCAAAAATTGTTGGATGATAAGTTTTTATAACCGGGAAATATATAGAGCCATTAAACTTCATCATTAAGGGCTTACTATTAGACCAAAAGTTAGCAGAAACACTAAAAGCTATTAAAAATAAGAGCAATAAAATCGCAAACACAGCAATTTTATTTTGCTTAAAGCGACGATATCTTTTTAGTGTTAAATCATTCTTTATTAAACTCTCAATCACAACAATCGCCTTTAATTAAAATCAATCCGTGGATCAACAACTAAATATAACAAATCACTTATAATGCGACCGACGACCATCAATAATGACGAAACAAATATAATTGCCATCAACACATTAAAGTCACGGTCTAAAGCTGACTGATAAGCCAGCAAACCAATTCCGTCTAAACTAAAGATTTGTTCTATGATTACTGAACCTGCCAAGAAAAAGGCAAGAATACCACTTAAACCTGTCACAATCGGAATTAAGGCATTTCTTAGAGCGTGCTTATACACAACCACTTTTTCAGAAAGACCCTTAGCTCGTGCAGTTCTCACGTAATCAAGCTTAATCACATCTAGAAGTGAGTTCTTCATAAGCATGGTCAATACTGTAAAGCTACCAATCATGTAACAAGTCATTGGCAGAATAAAATGATGAACCCGATCTTTGATTTTACCCCAAGTAGTGAGGTCATCATAGTTATCAGACATAATATCTGACATAGGAAATAGATCCCAGAAACTTCCACCAGCAAAAAATGTGATCAACAAAATACCAAGCATTAGCGCTGGTATCGAGTACATAACAACTAACAATACTGTAGAAACAACGTCGAAGGCCGAGTCTTTTTTTACGGCCTTTATTACTCCGAGAGGAATACATATGAGATAAGTAAATATCAGTGACAGTATACCAAACTGCAAAGACACTGGGAGCTTGCTTTTAATAACATCTATCACAGGCTCTTCTGCACTGAAACTTTCGCCAAAATCTAACTTAACAATGTTCTTTAGCCAAATCCCGTATCTAACGTGCACAGGCTTATCAAAACCATATTGCTTTTTTAAAGCTTCAATAACTTCTTCAGAAACACCCATGTTGTTACTTGATGTCGCTGAGGTGTCACCGGCACCAGAGAATCTAATTTTTTGAATGGCTTGCTCGACGGGACCGCCGGGCGCCATATTGATAATTAAAAAACACACTAATGTGATACCAAGCAAAGTTGGTATCATCATAAGAAGTCTTTTAAAAAAGTACATTAACATGAGTGAAGCCTGCCTAAATTATTTAGTGATGTACCAGTAATTTTCACCAATTCCGTACGTGTAAGTTGGCTTTTCATACTTCATTCGGTCAGTGTAACCGTAAAAATCATAGTTGGCGTTGAATAAGAACACGTATGGAGCATCTGCAGCGATCAATTCATAGATCTGATTCCATACTTTAATTCTTTCGTTGAAATCTAAAATCTTACGACCATCAGTGATCAACTTATCAACCTTTGGATTGCTGTAACTAATAAAGTTAGACCCTTTATTTTTAGCGCTATCTGTGTGCCAAATTTGTTTTGGATCATTTTCAATAGAACCACGGCCCCAGCCCAAGCTAACGGCTTCAAACTTTCTGTCATCAAGAGCTTTGATGAAACTGTTCCACTCGATCACCTTGAGGTCCATGTGGATACCGGCCTTCTTCAAGTCTTCTTTATATATAGTGAAGTACTTCTCACGGTCTTTACTTGGAAACATCAAAGTGAACTTAAATTCTTTTTTTGCTCCATTGATTGTTTTTTCTAAGACTCCATTTTTATCAGCATCTTTCCAGCCCGCTTTCTTCAAAAGCTCTTTCGCTTTTTTAGGGTTAAATGCTAGAGGCTTTACTTTTTTAGATGCAAATGGGCTCTGTTGATACCAAGGACCTGTCGCTAATAAAGATTTACCAAAGTTGAACTTTTTATTCATAAGTTCTCTGTTCATAAGGTGAGCTAGGGCTACGCGAACATCTCTGTCTTTAAAAAGGTCATTTTTGAAGTTCCAACCTACAAATCCGTAACCTTTAACACCAGAGTTTTTAACTTGGTTTTTATGAACTTTTGTTCCCCAAACTTTGCCTTTTGCCTTTTTAACATACTGCTCAGGAGACAAGCCCATAAAGTCAATTTTGCCTTTTTTGAGCATTTCTAAACGCACATTTTCATCCTTTACAAAGCGGATCTGAATTTTGTCAGCGTTGTAAACATATTTAAGTGAAGGTAATGATTTTCCCCACCAGTCTTTGTTTCTTTCAAGAACTAAGCTTTTTCCTTTTTTGTACTGACCTAATTTATACGGTCCAGAGCCCATGATAGTTTTGTTTAATTTTTTCTTAGGATCACCATAAAAGTGTTTTGGTACAATATCTAGGCCAGCGATAATGTTAAAGTTGTTAAAGTATTTTCTTTTAAATTTAAAAACAACGGTTTGTGGATCTTTGATCGTTGCTGATTCAATGTCTTCGTAATATGACTTGTATTGAGCGTTTTGATATTTCCCGTTCACACGACATTCAAAACTAAATTTAACATCTTCAGCAGTGACCGGCTTTCCATCATGCCATTTGGCACCCTTTCTTAGCTTAACAGTTGCCGACATTCCATCTTTATTAAGGACAACACTTTCAGCTAAGCGTGGCTCGAATTTGTAAGTATCTACATTTCTCACCATCAACTGATCAATTACATAATCTTGTATCATTGATGCATAAGCATCAGAACTTGTGATTGGATTTAACTTTTGAGGCTCAGCACTGAATACTTTGTAGAATGTGCCTCCTTTCGTTGCTTTTTTTGTACCCAATGTTTTAACTGGGTGCTGTAAAGAAAATGCCAAAGAAGAAATAAATAGTGTTGATAAAACAACAATCAACTTTTGAATCATAACCTTATCCTTTAGTTAGATTTTTTATAGATAAACACACCACTAACGCTTAGTGTTGCTGGGCCTCAGATAACATGTTATAAGTGGTTAATTTTTTCAAGGTTTTTGAATTTTTAAATCTATTTTTATAAACTCATTTTGCAACGCAAAATGGATAATCTCGTGACCTTAAAAACTTCGATAAGTTATTAAAATATATCTACTTTAACTAAACCCACAAGCATATTAACACGTTTTTCGATAAGACCTCTTTATAACTGTTATAATTTTTATAAACCTTGAAAGGAAAATCCTAGTCGATAAAGCACCTTCCCTGTAGTTTATTTGCAATGAAAGCAATAATAGAAATGCCACGAAAACTCTATGAATGGACGATCAAATGGGCCTCTCACCCTAAAGGAGTGATTGCCTATGTTATCATCTCGTTCATTGAGTCTATATTTTTCCCCATTCCAGTTGATCCACTAGTGATGGCACTTTGTTTGTCTAATTATAAAAAGTCACTTTATTATGCTTTTATTGGTTGCGTGGCCTCTGTGCTCGGCGGAATCGTCGGTTATTACCTTGGTTATGGAGCCGAATCTTTTGTGATGAGCTCTCTTGGCGATAATGATTTTATTCAAAAAGCCACTGCCATGTTTCAAGAGAACACTTTCAATGCCATGTTCATCGCAGGCTTTACCTTTCTTCCTTTTAAAGTCTTCGCTATTTCGGCTGGCCTCTCGCAAGTTCCACTCATTCCATTTATATTAGGTTCGCTGGCCGGTCGAGGTCTACGTTTTTTCTTGGTAGGAGGCCTTATCTATTTTTATGGCCCGCCGATTAAGTCTTTCATCGACAAATACTTAGAAAAAATATTTTTAGCCATTGTTATTATATGTGTCGTAGCTTACGTCGCTTTAAAGCTCTTAAAAGGATAACTGCATGTCCGAAGCTCTCTTTGGTTTATCTACTAAATATGAAGATGCTCACATTGTTGTTATTCCTGTTCCATGGGAGGTCACAACCTCATATGGGTCTGGTGCCTCACTAGGACCTGAAGCTATTTTAAAAGCTAGCCCACAACTTGATCTTTATTCTTACGATAAAGACAATAAAATTAAAAAATCTCCGATTTTTTTTCTAAGCATCGACAAGACTTTAAAAAATAAAAACTTAGAAATGAAAAAACTCTCACAAGACATCATTGCCACACTCGATAAAGGTGAGTCTTTAAGCCCTCAACAGCATAACAACTTAAACGCTATTAATGGCGAGAGTGAAAGTGTAAACACTTATGTTTATACTCAAGCTCAGAAAATTATGGAAGATGGAAAAACTCCAGTTGTTGTTGGTGGCGATCATTCCTCTCCATATGGACTCATTAAATTGCTGAGTGAAAAACAGGAAGCCTATGAAATACTACACATTGATGCTCATTTAGATTTGCGTGATTCATATCAAGGGTTTAAACACTCGCATGCCTCTATTATGAAAAATGTTCTTGGCCTTAACAACCCACCCAAAAACATAACCTCAATTGGTATTCGAGATTTTTGCGAAGAAGAAATGAACATCGTTAAGTCAAACAAACTCAACTGCCTCACCGATTTTGAGCTCGCAAACCAACTCTTTGCTGGTAAAAGTTTTCAAGCCTGCATTCAAGAGCACTTAAGTGTTATAAAACATCCGGTTTATATCTCATTCGATATTGATGGTTTGAGCCCTGATTTTTGTCCCAACACGGGCACACCTGTTGCCGGTGGTTTGAGTTTTAACCAAGCTCTCTTTGTTTTAAACTGGGTTAAACAGCATCACAAAGTCATTGGCTTTGACCTTTGTGAAGTTTCTCCTAGCCCCGACCTTAACGATGAGTGGGACGGCAATGTGGGAGCTCGCATTTTGTTTAACTTGTGCAGCACTTTGTTTTAACTGCAACTCATTTTTTTGTTGAGTGCATAAGTTTTTTCTCTCTACTTTTGCTATAGGGTTTGGTGATCAAAACTTCTTCAGCATTAAATCCTCATCTCAACAACTCTTTACTCGTACTCAAACAGCCATGGGCAGCACCGCTCGCCACTGGCGAGCACCGCACCCACGGAACTCCGTGCGAGCAAAGTGTTGTTGAGATGAGGATTTAAAATTGAAAATTTTTTTGGGTTTCTTAACTTTGACGTTGTTCTGGTTTGGTTTGGTTTCGCTGCTTATTTGGCGCTAATGCTCATTGTGTACTTTTTATACATAAGTCATTAACCTTAACTAACTTATAAAATAATTGTGTTTCATTTTTATGATTTAACTTGTTTATGATTTTTTTATTTTTAAGTTCAAGAAAAGCAATGTAGCTCTACTTTTTTGATATGCCAACTAAAAATTATATTTATGTATTTCTTTATCGGCTTAAGAAAGTTTCATCTAGTAGACCGTTTTCTAAAAACTCTAGTAGGTCGTCTTTTTGTTCTTGTGTGAGGTTGAGGCCCTCTTTGTATATGTTTAATGGGACGCGGCTCAGCTTGTCTTCCATCCTGGCTGCGTTTTTATCTGTAATCAATTCTAGTTCGTAATGTTTCCTAAAACTTTGTGGAATTTCGTAATTTAAATTTCCTTCGCGAATATTGTTTTTAAATTCGATAACATCCCTCAATGTCTCGAAAGCACCATTATGCATGTAGGGAGCTGACAGCTTTACGTTGCGTAAGCCTGGAACTTTGAACTTGTACTTATCGCTATCGTTATTTGTCACTTGCTCTCTACCCGTGTCGTTTATAAATGGTTTGAAACCTAAAAATGGCGTTGCGATATTTTCAAAGCTCTCTCTGGTGAACATTGTTCCCGTATGGCAGAATTGACATTGTCCGACGCCGTAAAAAACCTTCATGCCTTGTTTTTGTTGTTCGTTCATTGCCGTTAAATCACCATTTAAATAACGATCAAATGGAGTGTCGTTGGCTAAGAACTGAGTTTTGAAAAAAGCTTTTATAGCTCTTGCAATATGACCTGGGTGAATTTCATCAAGAGGTGTGTTCGGAAAAGCATTTCTAAAAAACAACTGGTAATTACTTTGCGATAGAACTCGTTCGTTTAATACTTTGTCCCAAATAGCAGCATGGTTTTCTTTGCCCAGATTTGCAATCTCATTGTCAAAACCTAAGAACTCTACCGGTGTTATGATTGGAAACAATGGCTGTATTCCAGGACCAGTCTCCATCAGTTCTGGAATGTCTGGACGAAATGGTGAGGTGCCCGAAATTTCTGGAGCCGGTGTTTGCACCACACCAGGCGACACTAATTCAATGCGACCATCCCACAGAGCAAACTTTTGCCCCTTTAAACCTTTGTTGAATAATGCAGGAGCATGTCTAGGCATAGGCTCACTTTTACCATTGATTTGTTTTCTATTGGGAAACTCACCCTCTCCGCCAGTTCCAATAGGAAGAGGTAAGCCGTCACCTGTTCCGGCCTCATTGAAGTGGCAAGTTGCACACGACGTGTCTTTGTCACCGCTCAGTAAAGTTTCATTAAAAAGTGCTTCACCTAAAATAATAAGAGCTTCATCTTCTTCTTCAACATTAGGAAATGGCGTTAACTTGTTTTGACTGATAATAACTTGCAACTCACTGTCTATAGGTGAAATCTGTAATAACTGACTTGAGTTTCCAGCTGTATCTAATAAGTCAAATTGTCCGCAGTTAGTAAAGTTAAACGCAACAAACAGCAAACCAAAGATGATACCAACTAATGCAATGTATCTCACCATCATACTCATACTTACCTATCTATTTTTAAAGGTTTCATCCAACAATCCATTTTCTAAGAAGTCGACTAAATTTTGTTGTTCCTCTGGTCTTAAATTAATTCCTGCTTTTAATCGTGGATCACTCACTTGATCGATACGTTCTTGGTTGCGAGCACTGTCGTTGTCAAAAATTAAAGTCAACTCATAGTGTTGCTGAAAACTTGGTGGAATAGTGTAATTGTTAATGCTACTTTCTACGTTACTGTAATGTGAGATAACACTCTCTAAAGTATCAAAAGCACCATTGTGCATATAAGGAGCCGACAACTTTACATTTCTTAAACCTGGAGTTTTAAAGTGGTATCTATCAGCAGGGTTGCCCGTGTCATCTTCACGACCGCGATCATCTTGAAAAGGCGCAAACGTTAACTGCGGAACAGCAATGCCCTCAAAGTCATTATTAGTGAAAGTATTGCCTGTGTGACAAACGTTGCAAGCGCCGTTGGTATAGAAAGTTCGCATTCCCAATTTTTGATTTTCTGTAAGTGCGTGGATATCACCGGCGATGTACTTATCAAAAGGTGAATTGTTAGCTACAAATGTTGTCCTAGTGTAGGCACGGATCGCCCTGGAAATATGACCAGGATTTAAGTTATTAGTAGCAACATTTGGATAAGCTTGACTAAACAAGGTCACATATTTGGTCTGAGTTAATAACCTTTGAAAAAGAACTGTGTCCCATATCACTGATGGGTTGCCAAGATTAGCTAAAGGATTGTTAACCCCTAAGAATTCAGTTCGGTTAATTATTGGAAACAGTGGCTGAATATCAAAAGCGTTCTCAAACATGCTGGTAATGTCAGACCGTTGCGGATTGGGGCCGGAAAGAATCGCTAGAGGTGTACTTGGGACACCATTAATTAAATTCAAACGTCCGTCCCACAAAGCGTGAGTCCTTCCATCTCGGCCCGTATTGAACAAAGCCATCGAGTGGCGACGCATTGGTAAAACCCCGGCGACCTGTCTTCGATTAGGAAAGGTGCCCGTTGTTCCAGAACCCAACGACAATGGCAAACCATCACCACTTCCAAGGTTAGGACTGTGACAAGAGGCGCAAGATACATCATTCAATCCACTCATACTTGTATCAAAAAATAATTCCTTTCCCAGCGCAACAAGTTGTGGACTTTCTGCAGAGGGAGACTCCAAGGGAACAAGATCATTTGCCGCGATAATTAAATCTAATTGCTTGTCCAAGTCCGACTTAACACTTGTGACAAAACGACGACTGCTTCGGCCACAGTTTGTAAATGTAAAAGCAAGTAAGCTGATGCCAGTTATTAATACAATGAATGGAAATAACTTTTTCATAGATGTCCCCTATCTTCATTATAAAATCGGAAAAAACCCTTTAATAGTTTAGCTTTAATTGAACAATTCCTCGACTTTTGATGGGCCATTGTGTTTCATATCGAGACGAATTTTAAAGTGGCGAAAGAAAAAAGGTGATCGCGAGCAGAATCATTACCGTTGCAATGACTTATCCCAGCAAAATGATCTCATCAGAACTAATGACCTTTTCATTCAAAGTTCATAAAAATGTTCAAAGACAAACGCATATATCTATGTCAAATAAAAGACTGTGCGCCTCCAACTTTAATAACTAAATAAAATATTTAAATATGAGTACCTGGATGAACATTTTTGATGTTTAGAAAAAAATTAATTTGTGTTAAATATTTATTATGGATTCTTGGTATAAAAATGGATTAAAATTTGAATGTCAGGGTTCAGGAAAATGCTGCACCTCTCATGGTGAGTATGGCTATGTTTACCTTACAAATAAAGACATAAAAAAAGCCAGTCAGTTTTTAAACTTAACTGTGAAAAAATTTATAAATGAATACTGTGAACTTGATCACGACAGTGAAAGTTACTTTTTAAATCAAGGCTCTGACAAAGATTGTCTTTTTCTTCAAAACAAGAAATGCAGTATTTATACTGCAAGGCCAATGCAGTGTAAGACATGGCCTTTTTGGCCAGAAACAATGAACGCTAAAACATGGAAAAAAGAAGTGGCCAACTTTTGCCCTGGCATAAACAAAGGGCGCCTATATAGCGCCCAAGAGATCGATAATATTGTTAATGAGCAATTGCTCAGTGAGATTTAAAAAAGCGTAGTTATCATCCTGATAAAAACGCCCCCAAACACAAATTTTAGCGCGCGTAACGCTTACCCATACTTTCTCTAATTTCAGCACCTTCTATGCTTAGGCGTGTCCACGGGATGGCCAGTAAGCGCTCATTTTCGATAAGCTCTTCTGTTTCTTCGCACACACCATAGGTGCCTGATTCAATTCTGGCTAAAGCCATTTCAATTTCAACAAGTTGTTTTCTAAAACGCTCGTTAAGACGCAAAAATTGGCTCTCTTCCAAGGCTCTAACCGTGAGGTCACCCTCATCGCCACCTTTATTGTCTTCTCTGTTGAAGTTCTCTCTCGCCTCTTTGATGCGGTTCAGTATATCTTCTTTGGATAGCAATAGCTTCTGTTTGCATTTTTCGACCAAGTCTTTTGGTAGTGTAGACATAATTCCCTCCCTGTCGTTCCGTTAGCAACTTGTTAGTGCCAAAGTGGAACTGAACTATTTACACACTGACCAGGTAATTTTTGCAAGAACTTTTTCTTAAAAACCCTTAATGTGCTTAAATATACTACATTAGTCTGGTTCAACCGATTGGACGAAAGTAAAGCCCATAGGGATTTTCAAAAACTTAAATTATCTAAAATTATATTATCTGTATGCGTCACGTTGCGACAATTAAAAACATTCTACACTCCCTTAAAATGATTATCTCAAAAAAATAAGTTACCTTCGGCTATGACATTAATTACTGCGCTATTATTACTATTATTAGGTTTTGTATTACTTGTTTTTGGTGGAGACTTACTTGTTAAGGGCGCCATTGGCCTTGCGGAGAAGCTAAATGTCTCCCCATTAATAATTGGCTTAACAATTGTAGCCGCTGGCACATCAGCCCCAGAAATTATCACTAGCTTCATGGCATCTATGAAAGGCAATCCTGACATTGCCATTGGCAACATCGTCGGCTCGAACCTTTTTAATATGTTAGGTATCTTAGGTGTTACTTCATTATTAACAGTGAACATCATTAGTAAAACCATTATCAAATCTGAATTTGTACTGTTGGTCTTTTTTACTTTGGCTTTTATGGGACTCACCTGGGACCAGCAAGTAACGATGACTGACTCTTCAATTTTTATAGCCTTGTTGGTTGGGTTTATTTTATTCACCATCTACAGAGCCAAAAAATATAAGTTACAACCTGTCGACGAAGAAGAACTTGAAAGTTACTCAAACTTTAAAGTCACCTTACTCGCACTCATTGGAGGCTTTGTTTTATTAATAGTTGGTTCTGAATTTGCTCTTCGAGCAGGGATTCGCCTTGGGCAAATAGCTGGCCTCTCAGACAGAATTATTGGGCTTACCATCATATCGGTTGGAACTGGTTTACCAGAACTTGCCGCCTCAGCAATGGCTGCTCTTCGCAAACAAGGAGATCTAGCTTTTTCTAATATTATTGGGTCAAACATTATTAATACCCTGGGCATTCCTGCCACTGCAGGCTTATTTGCTACGGCGCAAATTGATGCCTCTATTGTACAATTTGACTCACCTATTTTGCTTATATCTACTTTACTGATCTTCCCACTAGCTTACATTTGTAAATTTAGGTTTTCTAAAGTGAGTGGGCTCATACTCACCATTGCTTATTCAAGTTATATTGCTTATTTGTGTTTTAATTAATTGCCATGGCCCATATTCGTAAATAGGCATTAAAATTTATAGTGGAGATAGGGTCTTAACTATGTTGAAAAAATAAAGTTTAATTTTCAATCATAAATTGTTGAGCTTGCAGAATGGAAATCCTCAGCGAATTCTTAATTGAGCCTATTTTTTTAAGGTAATGGTTCATTTTAAACTTTCTATCATTCAATATCGTTTATAATAAATTTGATATTATGATGTATGATTTACTTATTTCTGTAAGAGGAAATATCTATAACATCTGCGTCTTTTTCAAGTGTTCGCTTCTTTTTAACAGGTTCGCTCTGTGAGCCCCTGTTTTCAAATGGGTTTCCAGTGTAAACATGAATTTTGCCAATGTTGATGCCTTTTTGAAAAAGTTTTTTCAAACTGATCACCCAAAAGTTTCTGGCAAAAGGAAGAATGAAGCTCATACCCAAAGCGTCGGTAATAAAACCAGGAGCGATCATCAAAAGTCCACCTACAAAAACCAAAAGGGCTTCGATAAAAAAAGTCGATGGTTCTTTGCCTGAACGCAATTGCGATTCAATTTGCCCTAAAACCTGCTTGCCTTGTGTTTTAGCGGCATAAGCACCGATGATGCCAGATACAATGATCAGCCCGACGGTGTCCCACGTACCGATCACTTCACCCACTTTTAAAAGCAGATAAATCTCAGCTAAGGGAACTAATGTAAAAATCGCAAATAAAATAAAAAACAATCACAACTCCATTTCTATAATGACTGGGCAGTGATCAGATCCATGTTGGTCTTGTAAGACTTGAGCTGAACTGACCTTGTCCATTAGACCCTTTGTAGCACAAATGTAGTCAATTCTCCAGCCCCTATTGGTTTTCCTTGCGTTCTCACGGTAAGACCACCATGAAAATTGACCTTCTTTGTCCGGGTGGAACTCTCTAAATGTATCGTAAAATCCAATACTTAAAAAATAATCCAGCCACTCTCGCTCTTCCGGCAAAAAGCCACTCACTCGTGACAACTTTACAGGGTCATAAACATCATGCTCTTTATGAGCCACGTTGTAGTCTCCCAAAACAATAACTTCTTCACCAGAGTCAATGAGCTTCTTTAAGTACTTAGTGAATCTTTTTAAAAAATCTTGCTTAAACAAATGCCGTTCTTCACGTGCTGATCCGTTGGGGAAATAAACATTAAATACAGTGAAGCCCTTATGTTTGGTCACAACAAAACGGCCCTCCGTATCAAATTTTCTTATGCCTATCCCATAGTTTTGTTGTAAGCAGTCCTCTTTAAGAAAAGTGGCTGTTCCTGAGTAGCCCTTTCTAAAAGCCGCTGACCAATATGAAGTTCGGCCGTTTAAGTTCACTAACTCCGGCTCTAGTTGACCCGGGTGAGCCTTAGTTTCTTGCAAACAAAATATGTCGGGATCCTGTTGTGTATAAAAATCTAATAAACCCTTCTGAGCACAAGCTCTAATTCCATTCACATTCCAAGATATAATTTTCAATGGGACCTCGTCTTTACTTTAAATACATGTTGCTTCTGAACCAGATAATTTATAAAAAAAAATATGTCTGATCTCAGTTCTTTTCATATGAAAATTAAGCAATCGTTACAAGAAAATTATCCAAATTTAAACACTGACCTTGATAAATACTTAAATGTTTTTAGTCCGAACACAGTTGAGCTTGACCATTCTATTTTGCAACAAATAAAAAACTTTGTAAGTGTCGCCTTTAAACTTTCACGCCATGAAAATTTACAAAAGCAACTTTTTGAACTTTACCCAGAAAAAGCAAATAACATTTATAAAAAAGCTCCAAACCAATCTGTTTTGATGTCTTATGATTTTCATATCACTGATCAACATATAAAACTGATTGAAATCAACACAAATGCTTCAAGTTTCACTATTGGCAATGTTATATCAGAGTTGCAGCACAAAAAATCACATATAGAAGCGATTAAACAGAGCTTTCATCAAGAAATCAAACACACCGGTAAAAAACAAGTGAACCTTGCTATCATTGATGATTGTCCGTCAGAACAAAAACTATATTTGGAATTTTTACTTTACAAAGAGCTCTTTAAAAGATGGGGACACACTTGCTCCATCATAGATGTGGATCAACTGCAGCTTAAAAATGGTGTCCCCATTGACTCATCAGGCACTCCTATTGATTTTATCTACAATCGCTACTGTGACTTTTACTTAGAAGAAGATCGATCAAAACAACTGCTGGAGGCTTACCTTAATCAAAAAGTGATTTTGAGCCCGCAACCCAAAGAGTATTTTTTACTCGCAGACAAACAAAGAATGACCGACTGGCAAACACTAAATCTCGATGAGTACATTAACTCTGAAGAGCAAGATATCTTGTTTTCGACGCTTTTAGAGTCACGACTCATCAAACATTTTGATGCTGAAACACTTTGGCAAAATAAAAAGAAATATTTTTTTAAACCAGCACAGTCCTTTGGTGGCAAGTCAGCCTATCGCGGTAAAAACATCACCAAAAAAGTGTTTCAAAGATTACTCAATGAAAACACTCTCGTACAAGAGTATGCAGCTCCTGGCACCATTGAAGCACAAGACCAAAAGTGGAAATACGATTTAAGAGTTTATTGTTATCAAGATAAAATAGATCAAATTGTCGCAAGAACCTACCAAGGTCAAACAACCAATGCTTCCACCCTGGGAGGGGGCATAAGTCTAGTCACATTTAATTAAAATACAGCAGGACCAAAGTTATATTAGGCCTAAATATTTTATGACAAAAGTGTGTTTATCACCAGCAAACGTAGAGTTAAAGCTGATTTAAGGCGATAATACACTTATGGGTTTAAAGTCAGTCAAATCAAATACTAAGCAAAAAGATCTCTATAGAAAATTTGATAAAATCAATGGCACGCATCCTTGGAGTGACATCGAAAATGGTCACGTCAAGTATCAAGTCCGAGAGCTTGATAAAGGACAAACCATTTACTTTAACTTCAACTTAGCTAAAGAAATGGGACTTATTGATAAATGTCATCCCCACAAAATGAATGCTAAACTCAATAAAAAAATTCTTTCGACCTTTAATTTACGTATCATCAATGAATACGATGTTGAAAATAATTTATTCACTAATGAAGTGACAAAAGAGCACGCATACATTGCCTCCAGATATTTACAATTACAGCACAAAGACAAGCGTGGTCTCTCATCTGGAGACGGCCGTGGATTGTGGAATGGGTATATCAAACACAAAGGTGTTACCTGGGATGTTAGCAGTCGTGGGACAGGAGTCACTTGCTTAGCTCCAGGTGCAGTGAAGTCAGGCCGCAACTTACAAACTGGCACTGAGGAGTTTGGTTATGGTTGCGGACTTGCTGAGATAGATGAACTCATTGGTACAGCCATTATGTCTGAAACCATTCACAACTATGGCTTTGAAACAGAGCGCATGCTTGCCATTGTCGATTTTGGAGATGGATGTGGTATCGGTGTGCGAGCTGGTAAAAACTTAATTCGACCGGCCCACCTATTTTTACATCTCAAACAAAATAATCTTGAAAGCCTCAAGCAAGCTGTCGACTATTATATTGATAGACAAATCAACAACAAAGACTGGCAATTTGGCCCTAAAGAAAACAAATACAGTGCTATGTTAGACTATATTTGCGATAGCTTTGCAAGATTCAGCGCACGCTTAGAAAGAGAATATCTTTTTACTTGGCTAGATTGGGATGGTGACAACGTCCTTGCCAATGCTGGGCTTATTGATTATGGCAGCATTCGGTGGCTGGGCTTGAGACACGATAAATATCGCTACGATGATGTTCAACGTTACTCAACAACTCTGAACGAACAAAAAGGGAAAGCTCAACTCACTGTGCAAGTCTTCGCCCAACTCATAGATTACATAAAAACAAAAAAGAAAAAACCGCTGGTTGATTTTAAAAGCCATAAAATCATAAAACAGTTCAATGACCAGTTCGATGAACAGATTAAAAAACATTTTATGTATCAAATAGGATTGAATTCGAAAAATATCGAAAAACTTTTTACACGTCATAAAAAAATCATTGATGACATCTATTTTGATTTTCAATTTTTTGAAAAATTAAAAACAGAGCAAGGAGTCGTCGAAGTTGAAGATGGCATAAACCACCCGCCGATTCTAAATATGCGTTATTTTTTATTGAAACTGCCACAATATCTTTTGATAGAAAATTTTGAACTCGACAATCCAAAAATTGATAGCTTTATTTATGAGACTGCCAGTGAATTTGCCACTGAACACGACATCAAACACCTCAGCAAATATGAAGATCGTTTTATGAATTTAATTCGCAATTATTCTCAATTGATGACTCAATTTAATTCAAAACAAATTGATAAACTTATACAACGATCAAAACAAATCAATAAACAAGAACGAATGACAGGGAACGCTCTGATTTTTATTGTTCAAAAAATAATGAAATTAAAAGGTCACGTAAGTCATATTTCTATTCAAAAAATCATTGAAGCTTTGATCACAAAACAAATGCTGAATCTCGATGATGAAACCAGTTTTAACTACCGATTGAATCCAAAAGAAAAACAAGCTTTAAATAGCTTTGACAACTTAATTCAGATTTACAAAGAAGATCTTTAATTTTTTATATCAAATAATGATCGCTTAATCAGTCTCAATCATTGTCAGAGCGTACTTAAAAGCAAACACCGTTGGACAGAATATAGACTGATTTCTTATATAATTTTCTTTTTCTTTGTCTGTTTTTATATCGTTATTTGGACAAGCTCCTAAATTATAAGGTTGTTCTAGCGGGGTCCAAGTTTTTTCTGTGTATAAGCTGTGGTTAAAAATTTCAGTATAACCCATTTCTGTGACCTCTGAGGGCGAACTTCTTTTGAGATCAATTCCTTCTTGTCCTTCAAAACTGCCCTTTAATGCCACCCTGTGTCTGTCGACTTCACAAGCCTTCATTTGTCTTAAAATTATGTCTTCGTAATCTTCATCTGTGGGGGTCGGTGTTTTCAAACATATTTTAGGATCACTGTCTTGATTGTTAGTGTGCATTTCAGCACTCTGCCAATCACCTATGATAAGAGTTGGATAAGTTTTAAATAACCTTGCTGGCACAGAGCTTGCCATATATTTTCTAAGATTTTTAATTTGTACTGTTCTTAACCCATCTCCTTTATTGCCATCAAAATCTCGCTCCATTAAATTGAGTGCCACTAAATTAAAAGCAAACTTATTAGATTTTTTTCGAATCACACCATGAAAACCATATTTTGTAGCTGATCCTAAATTAATTTTGAATTCATCATCTTCGGGAGCAGCAATCTCAAAGTATTTATTTGAAAAGCAAACGACAATATTACTGTCATTACTTTCACCGGTGGAAACACATTTTAACTGCACACCATTTAAAATTTGTAAGAGATGACTTGCACCACGATTGCCATGAACATTGTTAAAAATGGCTATATTTGTTTCACTTTGTTCAAATATCTTTTTTTGCACAGTTGCTTTTAAGTAACGAACCTTACCAGCATCCTCGTCATCTTTGTCTTTTGGGTTGTCTGGATCGGGAATATTAACGTTGTTACCAAGATCATCAAAACTAAAAACAGTAAAGTTAATTTCACCAGGCTTTGGAATTACAACCTTACCACTTGCTTGAGAGCCATTACCTCCGGGCGGTGTTTTATAAACACCTGGAGAGGTGCTGTTTCTGTCACATGAAAATAAGAATGGGACCAAAAAAAGTATTAGTAGGCGCATCCAAAAATCCTTTTTTGAATTTAAATTTATGCAAAGAAAATCTCTTAATTTTTATGACTACAATTAAAACTCAACTACAAATGATAACAGATTTATATTGGGCTGGGTTTTACAAATATTCAGTAGCTGGAGTCATATTTACGAGACAGACTTTACTCACATTACTTTTTAATTATACAAATAAAAAAGTAGACCAACAAGAAATTAAGATGATACCGGAACAGATTCTGTTTTTTCACACTCGACTTGTTTCTACTTAAAGTGTGGATTTAAAAGTGTAAGCACAATCTTGCAATTCATATATGTTTATTTTATAAGCAATTTATTGATTAAAAAATTAAATAATTACAGTGCTTTACGGGTTATCCGCTGTCTTGCTATTCAATTTGATTAATATTATATTAGCAAACGATAAAGAGGAGCTATAGTTTGCCTGGGAAAATACCAAAGCACTTACAGAAGTACGTTGTAGAACAAAAGCTGAACCAGTACACAGCTAAAGATCATGCTGTTTGGCGATTTTCTATGCGCCAGCTTTATCATTACTTAAAAGACAATGCCCATGAAAGTTATGTTGAAGGCTTAAAAAATACAGGCATAGAAATAGAAACCATTCCTAGCATTTCAACTATTAACGAAAAGTTAAATCAATTTGGATGGGGCGCCATTCCTGTGAGTGGTTTTATACCACCGACAGCTTTTATGGAGTTCCAGTCACTAGGCTACTTACCGATAGCCAGTGACATTAGAACCATGGACCATATTTTATACACACCAGCTCCCGATATTATTCACGAAGCTGCTGGGCACGCACCTATTATTTTTAATCCAGAGTTTTCTTCTTATCTAAAAAAATACGCAGAAGTTGCCAAAAAAGCGTTACTCAACAAAGACGACATTGAACTGTACAAAGCCATTCGCGAGCTGAGCGACATGAAAGAGCACCCTAGCTCAACAGCTGAGCAAATAGAGCAATGTGAAACTAAGTTACAAAATGTCTCAGACAACTTACAGGCCCCTTCAGAAGCCGCGTTGCTCAGTCGCATGAATTGGTGGACCGCTGAATATGGCTTAATTAAAGACGATAACGACGATCGAATCTACGGAGCAGGACTACTTTCATCAATAGGTGAATCTGAAAATAGTCTCAGAGATGATGTAAAAAAAATTCCTATCTCGATTGATTGCATTAACTACAGCTATGATATCACTGAAGAACAGCCACAATTGTTCACTGCTCAAAGTTTTAAACAGCTCGAAGAAATTCTCATAGAATTTAGTGAAACGATGGCCTACAAAATAGGCGGCCCTAAGTCCGTTGAAAAGGCAATTCAAGCTGAAACCGTAAACACTTTTGAATTGAACAGTGGTGTACAAATTTCTGGTCTGATCACTCAGCAAATCTTCGCCGATCAAAAAACCTGTTTTGCTAAAACAGAAGGCCCTACACAAATCTCCTTCAACAATCAACAGCTTGAAGGGCATAACAAAGAGTTTCATTCTCATGGATACAGCACCATTATTGATACTATCAATGGCAATTGTCTGAGTGAATTGTCGAAAGCTCAGCTCTCTGAAGTTGGGTTAGCACTCAATAGCGAAGTGAATTTGACGTTTGACCATGGCTTTAAGTTATCAGGCAATGTAAAAGACATTTTGTTTATTAATGACACTGCAAAGCTGATCAAATTTGTCGACTGCACCATCACTTATAATGACGATGTTTACTTTCAGCCGGATTGGGGTGATTTTGATTTAGCTTTAGGAAGTTCAGTCGTATCTGTCTTTAGTGGAGTTGCCGACAGCGTTAGCTACGGTGAACTCTATAATTTTGAAGTACAGACAGTGCCACCCATTGCCATAACACAAAAAGATCAACTCACCTTTAATTTTTACCAAGAAATTCGAGATTATAGAATTCAAAATAATGATGACTTAAATTTATTGAATGAGCTTATAAGTAAGTACCAAAAAGAATACAGCTCCGAGTGGCTTGCCGGGATAGAGCTTCTAGAATTAATTCAAAAAGTTGACCCGAACAATGACAAAGTTGATGAGCTCTTTTTACAACTACAAGATCAAGCTGCTAATAACGTAAATATATCTATTTGTATTTTAAAAGGTTTACAATTGTCAGAACTAGAATTTCAATAGTTTAGGCTTTCTTCTTAAAGAAACCTGTCACAACAGTGCTAATATCATTAGAAAGAATACTGTCAGCCTTACCAGCTTTTTCTAATTGGCTCTTTAAATTCATGATTTCTCTTCGAGCCGGTAAAAAGTTTTTATTGTAACCGAGCGACTTTTCGAATTCATCCAAGGCATCTTGATACTTCTTTGATCTTTTATAAAAGATTCCCATAACCAAAGAATAGAGTTCATTTCTTTTATCTTCAATTTCAAAGGCGATCAATTCATTATATATATCTAAACGCTCTTTTTTATCTTCAATTCTTTTATGTACTTTCAGATAGCACCAATAGTAATAAAGAGTCAGCATAGGCTCATCATGCATAGACCTTGCTTTTTCAAACTCATGAAGGGCCTCTTTGTACTTTGAACGACTCAGGTATGATTGGCCCTTTTCCTTAATACTCTCAGCCATAAGAATTTTTTCAGTCTCTTTGCTTTTAATCTCGTTCTCATATTTTTCTTTTCTCTTAGGATCAGTCAATATCCCATGAGCTTCTGACACAATTGAAAAGACTTTTTGATTTAAATCAATTAGACTTTGCGGTGCTGCTGAAGGAATTTTATCTGGATGGTTCAATTTAGCAAATGTTTTGAAGAAGGTGGCCACAAATATTGCACGAGAGTCATCAACTCCTAAAAATTTAAAAACTTGCTCAGGTGACTTCCCTTCGACACCCTTTAAGATAAGACTAAGTCGATTAGCTAAATTTTCAAGCTCTTTTTCCGAAACTTGAGACTCACCAAATGTGATATACCCTTTTACCGTTAATAAGTAAAATAAATCAAACATCTCCTCTTGAGTGGTCTCATGAAAAAGCTCATTTACATTATTATGTTTTTCCATCTCAGGAATTAAACCTGCATTCACTTGAAATATGGGAAATGAAAGTAGCTCTCTATCGTTCTTATAGGCATGGTTTACGCTATAACCAAAGTTCAAAATAGATTTTTTATAAGACTCTTTATCTTGGTCCGTCATTTTATTGATGTAGTCTAAATAAATAAAATTTTCATTTTTAATTGTCAATTTTGATTTTAAATTACTTTGATTGAGTGGCGCTAGTCCCATATCAAAATTGATTGTTGTTTCATCAAATAAAAAATCATTCAACGCCGAGTTTAGAATATCGTTCTGAATGTCAGTAATAAGGTGTGGACTTACTATAGACCTAGATATCAACTGTTCACAAATCTCATCATTTTTATTGACATATCTATTCAGAATATCTTGAGTCGTATAGTTTAGATTTAAAATTTTCTGAACAACTGTGTTGTACTTGCCTTTAGCATCAATATTAACAATTTCACCGTCGAGCATATCAATACGATAATCTAAAAAATGTGTTTTAACAGAGGCTGATTGTTTCTTTAAGAGTGTTAAGAGGGGTAATATATCTGACTTGCCAATACTTATTATAAAACGCTCTTGCTCATAAGTTTTGTTAAGTATTTTATCTAACCAATCAGAAGCTCCACCTGAGACTGAATCTTCTTCTTGCTTAAAGATGGCAACTAACTTATCAAGGTCAAGAGGCTTGAATAAAAAATCTGTAGCTGCAGCCTTTTTAATTGAACTGTCTGCAAACTTTTGGTCTTTAAAAATCCCAGAAATTAAGACAATGTTTTTTTGAAAATTAATTTCTTCACGCATTTTTGTGGCCAAATCAACGCCATTAATACCTGGAATCATACAATCAACAACAACACCGTTGATTTTCTCAACTCTCAAAGTGCTTAATGCTCTTTTACCTTTTGTTTCAATGATAGTTTCAAAACCACTACGGATGAAAGCTTCAGAAATAGCTGTAGCTACCGTATTGTCATCATCTACAATTAAAATTTTTGACTTTGCCATTAATGAATATATCGGTGATTCTTCTGTTTTTTTAAAGATATTAGTGACGTTTAACTCGACTTATGTCAGATCATAAAACCAAAAAAATGAATCTTGATTGAGTATTAAAGTGATTATTTCTCTACGTTAGACTTCAGTTCAATTTTTAAAACTTTCGTCGAGGTTATTTTTTTAATTAAATTTTTACCATATTGATTTGAAACACTGCTCACAACAACAAATCAACTTGTTGGCCTAAGTTTTTCATAAGATTTATGTAAGAGATCAAACCTACTCTAAAAAGGCTGAATACAAAATATCATCATCAAATTTAATTAAGTGACTCTTCTTCAAGCTAATTTTATCTTTAAATTCTGAGATGCTTAGGTCGCTGGTCCACGAAAGCCCGAGTTGATCCCCTAGTAAGTACGGCGTTATAAAGTTTTTTATGCAATTAAATGCTTGTTGTTGCAAAAATTGCGACAAAGTGTGAGCCCCCCCTTCCACCAATACACTTTTTATGCCTAGTTCAAAGAGGTTTTGTCGCAAGACATTTAGATCAATTTGACCATGTTTGTTCATTTCATAATTAACTGTTTTATAATCTGCAGTTTTCTTATTGGTTACAATAAAAATATTTTCAGACGAATGACTCTTTAACAAATTAGATTGTTCTAAAAGAGGAATGGTCTCAAGTTGTGTATCAATCAATATAACCTTGTTCTCACGTATCAACTCACTTTCTAAATAGCGCACATTAAGACTCGGATTATCAATTAAAAAAGTATTTTTTCCAACGAGAACAGCATCGTGACCATTTCGCAACCGGTGTGTGTAAAAACGACTCTTTTCATTAGATAACCATTTGCTCTCACCACTTTTAGCTGCCAAGTAACCATCTAATGTGGTGGCCATTTTTAAAGTGATGTATGACTTTTTTGATTTAGCCAAAAATAAATATTTATCTAAAACATTTTTGATATCAGTCTCTAAACCAAAAGTATTCTGTTCAACAACAGTGCCTCTCGCTTCAATGTCTTTTAAGCCTTGATCATCAAATAATGGGTTTGGGTCACTCACAGCATATATAAGGCGTGAAAAGTTATATTGATGCAATATCTGCTTACAAGGAGGTGTTTTTCCAAAGTGCCCACACGGCTCCAAAGTGACTATCATTTGCGCTTGTTCTAATAACTTTTTATCACTCACAGAGTCGATAGCGTTCACCTCAGCATGAGCCTTGCCGTACTGCTGATGATGTCCATAACCAATCAATGCATTGTCTTTACTTAATAAAACACAGCCGACAGGCGGGTTGGGCTCAACATAGCCAACCCCCTGCTCTGCTAACTGCAAAGCAAGTTTCATTGCTGATTTCAAGGTGTACTTTTGATTGAGTAAAGGTGCTAGCTCTTCCAAGACTGCCAATAATCACTCACTTCCACTGACTGCAACACTTCATCCCTGAGAAGTGGCCAGCGACTGTCAATCATAACTGCCGTTTCATCGGTACGCTTTTTAGTTTGCACTGTGTCCACAGCCTTCGGATGTGGCCCGTGAGGAAAGCCAGCCGGGTGAAATGTCATCATTCCAGCATGTAAATTATCTCTCGAGAAAAAATCACCATCATGATAAAAAAGCACTTCATCATAATCAATGTTCTGATGATAAAATGGGACTTTTAAAGCGTCAGCATCTTCTTCTAAAGGGCGCGGTAAGAACGTACAAATCACAAAATCCTTAGCAACAAATGTTGTGTGCGCGCTCGGAGGTAAGTGAGAACGATGGCTCATCAATGGCATCATGTTGTCTGTATGCAATGTAAATGGGAAAAGATCACCTTTCCAACCGATGACATCATATATAGGCTCAGAGTAAGTAAATTTTGTATGCTCGTTGTTATGCTTCACCGTGATCAAATCCGTATTGACTTCATTGTCTTTTACAAACTGGTTGAGCTTGTCTAAATTTGGTTTACCAATGGTTTCTATGTCATAAACAGCGTGCCTACCAGCAATGCCTCTGTCTGGCTCTTCATAGTGACTGGTTTTATTCTCAATAATCAAAAACTCGGTCTCTTCACCTACATAGAACTCGTAAGTTAAGCACTTAGGAATAACAATGTAAGAGCCTTTTTTGTAATCTAATAAACCATACTCTGTGAGAACGTGACCAGAGCCCTGATGACAAAAGAAAATGGTATCTGCATCGGCATTTCTGTAAGCTTGATTCTTTAAGCCTGGAGACAATTTGCTAATGTGAACCGCTAATTGATGATTGTACAAAAGACGTTGCCACTTATTACTTTTGCTCAATTCTACTAAGTCAAAAAGCCTTGGCTTTAAAGGCCCCTCGATAGTCTCCCAACGTGTGCTCGGCTTTTTTTTGATGAGGTGAGAAACTGGCCCAAAAAAACCTTTCAGCCCCTGCTCTTCTTCGTAATAGCCTTCTGGAATTCCTTTATGTGCTTGTCGTGTTGGTTTTCCTTGGCTGTAATGATGCATTTATAAATATCCTCTGCGGCGTTGATCTTCTTCGATAGCCTCAAACAGTGCTTGAAAATTACCTTCACCAAAACCCTTGTGACCTTTTCTTTGAATAATTTCAAAAAAGATCGGACCTATGAGGTTCTTGGTAAAGATTTGTAAAAGATAAGCTGAACTGTCGCCATCAACTAAGATTTTTAATTTTTTGAGAGTTTCTAAATCTTCGGTCACACCTGGAACACGGTCTAAGAGGTTTTCATAGTAAGTGTCTGGTACGTCGAGGAACTGAACACCTTGCTCTCTTAAGGCTGCCACTGTGGCACAGATGTCATCGGTGCGCATAGCTAAATGTTGAATTCCAGACCCATCATACTCGTCTAAGTACTCTTGGATTTGTGATTTCGTATCCGTTGGTTCGTTGATAGGAACGATAATTTTTTTACAAGGTGACATCATTACTTTAGAAACCAAACCAGTCTCCATTCCTTTGATGTCAAAAAAACGAACTTCTTTAAAGTTAAAAATCTTTTCATAAAAATCACACCACTGATCCATCGCACCAGCAGGAACATTGTTAGTCATGTGATCTACAAAGCTTAACCCACAACCAGGCTGATCCGTGTTAGTATCAATAACAAAGTCTTGGGCAAATATTTTTTCAGAACCTTTTTCATCGATAAAGTAAATCAACGAATCACCAATTCCATAAACAGCCTTAAAACTGTGACCTTCACCTTCGTAAGGTTTCGCTCCTCTAGCGACAGCTGCTTCAAAAGCTTTTTCGGCATCATTCACGCGAAAACCTGTTGCACAGATAGAAGGACCATGTGCTGAGTTAAAAGAATCTGCAAAGCTATTCACTTCTTTATTCAAAATAAAGTGCACGTCGTTTTGTTTATAAAGATCTATGTTCTTACTGTGATGGCTACCAATCTTTTTAAATTGAAAATTTGCAAAGAGCTGCTCCATAGCTTCAGGGTTTTTAGTGCTATACTCAATAAATTCCATTCCGTTCAGGCCAACTGGGTTTTGGTCCGTTTGTGGTTCTCTCACCATTTCCATTTCATCTCCTAAATCATTAAAAACAATATAAATCTATATATTTACAAGTTTTATCCCATTTTAAAATGAGATACAATAGCAATTGTATAAAATAAAATGACTGTAAGAATATGATATCTTTAGCTTTTATGAAGGATGTTTGTTTTTATTTAGATAAGTTGATAATTTATGAATATGCAAACAACTGCCTTTATAGAAACTCTTAGCTCAAAACATAAAGATAAGTTCTTAAGCTTTTCAGATTTATTCATTGGTAAAAATTACTTCAATGAGAATAATTTTAATAAACTGTTAGAACTGTCTACTTTACAAAATTTAACGGCTTCATTTGTTTTACTAGACACCAAGTCAGAAATCATAGGTGTGCGTGTGACCTATGTCCCCGGCAAATGGATGAATGAAATCTCAATGACTCACCTAAAAAACATCAACGTCCAAAACAAAGAGATCGCATATTTCAAATCTTTATTTATCCACAAACAACATCAAGGAAAAGGCTACGGCCCAATGCTTACCAACAAATCAATGCAAGTTCTTAAACAAATGGGAGCGAAAGCCATCTTGACTCACTCTTGGCTTGAATCACCTAACAACTCGTCAGTCAAATACTTAGAAAACATGGGTTTTCAACAACTAGGACTTGTCAAAAACTTCTGGATAGACTTTGACTACACCTGCAGTGGCTGTGGTTTACAAAATTGCACATGCACAGCGGTTGAGATGATTCTTATGCTATAAGCTCAGTTGACACTTCTTAACTTTGATTAAGATTCTCCATGCTTTTTTAGCTCAGCTGGACAAATCAACCATCTTTAATTTTAACTTCAAAAAACCTAGCCTACTGATTGAGATTCAACTAGGATCCTTTTATAAACTATTCACACAACTATAAGGACTCATTTGTGAAAGAATTATTTGCAGACACCCATTTTCACTTAATTTCTCAACAAATCACAATGCTTATTTTTTACTTCTTAGGATATGTATTGGCTTCTTTTATTTTCAGTGGTGTCTTTGGTTGGGCTTTAGAAAAAATAACTCCAGTTAGATGGGGGCTTCATATTAAAAGATTCAAGCACCCTGTTGTTTTATTGCTCTTACTCCCCGTTCTTTGGTTTCTGTTCACAAGGTTAGACCTAGCAAACAATTATAAGAAAGTCTCTTTGGCTTTATTAAAATCCGTTCTTTATGTCAGCGTTTTTTGGATTCTGTATTCTGCTTCAAATTACTTATTCTCAGGTTTTCGCATCATCACTTCAAAGACTTCCTCAAAACTTGATGATCAGCTTTTGCCTGTGCTTGAAAAAATCACACGCTTCTTAATTTTAAGTTTAGGCTTTTTATTGATCTTACAGAGCTTTGGACTAAATGTATTTTCACTCATAGCAGGTTTAGGCTTAGGTGGACTAGCGCTTGCTCTCGCTGCTAAAGACACGGCCTCTAATTTTTTTGGCTCATTGATGATTCTTCTAGATCAGCCTTTTAACATTGGTGACTGGATCAAAACAGGAGAGATTGAAGGCACCGTTGAAGACATTGGCCTACGCTCCACACGTATACGTACATTTTATAATTCAGTAGTGGTCGTGCCAAATAGCGTGATCGCGATGAGCACCTTAGATAACTTAGGAGAACGCAAATACAGGCGCTTCAGACATATCATTGGCATCGAGTACGGAACTCCTGAAGCAAACGTAAAAGGTTTTATGTCAGAGCTCAAACAAACTATCAATGACAACCCTAAAACTTGGAATGAAAAAAATGAAGTTTCACTCAATCTGCTAGAAGATAGTTCCATGGGAGTTCTCGTTTATGTTTTTTTCTCAGTCGAGGACTGGTCTGAAGAATTAGAGGAACGAGAAAAGCTCATTTTTAAAATCATGGAGCTTTCTAGTAAACACGATGCTAAATTAGCATTCCCTACACAAACTGTTTATTTGGCCAAAGATTCGCAACAATAACTACCAACCTATTATTTTACTAATGGTGGTAGCCAGTAGAAAAAAGGTACTTTTTACTTAGTTTGGGATTTTGAACAATTTATGACTGTCTTTTATATCGGCTACTTTTTCACCATTTACTGAGTACCAAGAGGCTTCACATCCCCCCACTTGCAAGACCTTTGATTTTTCTAGGTTTAAATCAACTATTTCACACCCTTTAAATTCATACTCTGCAATTTCACCATCTGATTGGTTAACTTGTGCAATAACATTTACTTTTACTTGATGAAGAGAGCTCTGGTTGGTTAGCAATGAGGTTATACGAATACTTTCTTCATCCAAACCACTAACTTCAGGAGTTCTAATAGACCGTTTTACAAAAACAACATCAGAACTTAAGGTTCTGTTTACATCGTCTCTATAAATTTCAATTTCAGCTTTATTATCCACAGTGGTAAACTCTTGAGTGCAACCTTTTTTTATTGCAATTTTTTGGACACCATACTCGTACCCCAATCGATAGTCTTCCTTTTGTGCATCATTTTTAACAATAGCAATCCACTGACTCATAAAATTTTCTACCTCTGCTCTAGATACATAACTTGAATGAGATAGAACAAATTGATTTAAATCAGTTCCATTTAACACGTTAGCAAGATCCACTGCCTGTTCAGCGTTTTGGCCAGGATCACAAACCGATTCACTCACAGGGCTTGCGTACAGACTGAAAGTTAAAACAAAATAAAATAATGGTATTAACATAATTTTCATAAACAATATCCTTGTACAAGTTTGTGTCTAATCGTTCTTTTACTCTCTACATCAGCAACTAAGACGTTTATTCTTTTAAAATAAAGACTATATATTTTTATGAAATATAACATGTTTTTAGTTTAAAGATCTCTTCATTGAAAAAAAGTTAAGGTGTCTAATATTTTGACAGAAAAAATCAAAGCTTAAAAAAATAATATTCAATAAGTAATACTCACTGAATGAAAAAACATATACTTGGAATCACTATAATTTTTTTAACTAAACACGATACAAAAAGAGTGAGGACATTTTATTAATCTTGAGCTAACTCGTTCAAGTACTCCTCAATATTGAGGTAGCCATCACCGTCAAGATCTTCATTGCCATCTTTTGGATTGTTTTTGTTCAACCCGACTCTGTCTTCCCAATCATCAGGCAAGCCATCGTTGTCTGAATCAGTTGGTGGGGCTGTACTTTTATACTCCGGCCAGCCATTAACGACATTTTGATGGTTAATGATAGAGCCAGTTCTATCTTTGACTGAGTCAATCGCCCTTTGATCGGGACCATCTCTTTTGGGTAAATAAGCACCTGCAAATTTTAGGAGCTCATTCTTAACCAAATTAGTAGGCATCATTGTGACTACAAAGCTCGATGTTGTCACCGGCTTTGTGCTTTGCATACTTTGTGGAGCTTGCACTGTTAAATAATCAGATCCAACTTCAGCTCTACCATCACCAATAATATCCCATTCTAGCTGACGACTTTGAGTTCTTTGCTGACTATAATTATCTTTTAAGAAAATCAGAGGTGATAATGGGAAGCTATTAAATACAGCCACTGGGTATCTAGAGATATTACTGTTTGCACCAGATTCATAAACATTGCCAATGACATTGATCGCAAAACCGCCTTTTTGCCCACTGATTTCAAGTCCAGAGTTTTTCCAGTTATATACATAATTATTAATGAACTCAGCCACTCCGCTTTGAGCCGCAAACATAGCACTTCTCTCAATGTTGTGAACAAATAAATTATGGTGAACACTCACATTGCCTTTATCACCGCCAAAAAGAGCCCCTTTGCCATATGGCTTTCCCGCTTGATATTTTAACTCTGCAAGAGCTTCTGAAAATAGACTCCATTGAAAAGTTATATTTTCTGCCGCATACCAGGTGTCTATATTTTCATCCTCAGCCCATCCAAAGGAGCAGTGATCAAAAATAATATTCTTCGCTGTGCCACCGATACTAACACCATCACCACAACAACCAACAACATTTGAAGCTCCTGGACGAACTCTCAAGAATCTAATGGTCACGTTGTTAGCTTCCACCATAATAATTGGGTTATTAAAGTTTGGATCTCGCCGAAGTGATATGCCATCACCTGGAGCGGTTTGTCCGGCAATGGTGATATTTGAGTTGGTGATTTTTAAAGATGATTTCACCGTGATAAGACCTGAAACTCTAAAAACAACAATTCTTGGACCACTTTGTGAGATAGCCTCTCTTAAACTTCCGGGCCCAGAGTCATTTGTGTTAGTCACAAATATCACGCGACCTCCACGCCCTCCAGTAGAGGCTGCCCCGAAACCCTCAGCACTTGGAAATGCTTTCAACGGAGTATTTCTTATATTAACTAGTAAACCTTCAAGTGCGCCAGGGTCTGGAACACTTGGGTCCATATTCTCTTCAGAGCCAGGTTCGTTTTCAGGACTGGGCTCTGTGATAGGAACATCGTTAATAGGATTTTCTATTTGTTCATCTTCGTTCAAATCACTCGTAGAAGGATCCTTATTACTATTTGTAAAGTTAAAGAAACTTTTTTGCTTAGCAGAAAATGGACTGCAGTTTTGAAAGGAAAGAACAAGAACCACAAACCCTAATGTGTATAATGTCAATCTTACTAGTTTGATAACAACCCCTGCATATTAGACTTATATTGTCTCACGCTACGCATGATTCATGTTCATAAAAAATTAATTCAGAGAGCAAAAATCTCAATTTGAGTCATTTTTGTAAGTGCTAGAAATAAACTGTAATGTTCTTAATATATTTAAACATGACAACATTGAATCATGCTCTATCAAATAGCCAATATCAGTTAAAGTTGATTGTACCATGAATTAACTTGTTCATCAGCTTTAATAGATTTTTGTGTCCAAGATTTTATGAAGAGGTTTTCTGGGTTAGTGATTCTACTTAAGGCGACGTAGGCCTGGCCGGGCTCCCATAAATTGGCAAGATCAACAAACAGTGTATCGAGAGTCATCCCCTGTGATTTATGAATCGTTGTTGCGTAAGCAAGGTCCATCGGGAAATTGGTGACACTGGCTACAGCATCGCCTTCGGCATTGTGTAAAGACAAACTGACTTTTTCGACTTTAACCATACGGCCATTGATCAGTTCTACTTTGATGCTTTCGTCTTCAATGGTTTGAACGATTCCTGAACTGCCATTGACCCACCTTTGTTTAGGGTCGTTGTTTTTCAACATTACAAGAGCACCAATTTTTAATTTAAGAACTTCTTTTAATGGCGACACACGCTTAAGAACATCAATGAATCTTTGTGGACCAGCATAGTCTGACGTGACTTCGATGAGATCTTCATTGATTTCGTCGAGCTTACGCAAATTAAATTTCTCAGCCTGATTTCTTCTTGGAAACAAACGTGTTCCAGTAAAGTCCTCCCCTGGATCGATGGTGCGATCATTTAAAAAATCTGAAACTAACTCTGTGACCTCGCCTTTTCTGACGGAATTTAAAACCTGTAAGAAGTCTTGATTTTCCGTCCTCATGTTTTGCTTTAAAGACACAACCTGAAAGTGTGAAGATTGCCAAACTTTACTTTGAAACACCCATTTTCTAGGCCCATATTTTTGCACAGGCGGCAACTGGGCAAAGTCTCCCACAGCTATCACACGCAAACCACCCCATGGCTCAAGGTCTTTGCCTCTTGCCAAGCGACAGATTTGTTCAGCCGCAATAAAGGTGTCTTCAGAAATCATCGAGACCTCATCCAAAACAAAGCCTTTGATTTTATTTATTCTTCGAATCACTTTTTTATCTTTGAGCGCTTTGCGAACCGTTTTTTCAATTCCCCCTTCCATGATGCCTAAACCCATAAAACTGTGAAAAGTTCGCCCTCCAATTAACACGGCAGCAGCACCAGTGCTTGCCAAAATGGGAAATTCTTTCGGATTGTGATCTTTCATATAGTGTTCAATGAGAAAACTCTTACCACTTCCGGCTTCGCCGGTGAGAAATACGTTGCTATTGGAGCACAAAGCAGCAAGTGCACTGAACTGAGAAGAGGTGAATTCTAATGCCATAATATCCTAATAATTTTAAGGTTTTATCGTGAAGATAACTCTATTTTAATCAAGTTTAATAAGTTGTACAATCTACGACTCAATGTTAAATTTTAATACCTATTACAGCTTGGTACACCCAAGTAACAAACAAAGGGAACAACATGTCTCAACATATTGAATTTGAAAGTAAAACTGTAAACCCTGATAACGAAGGCGTTTATGACATCACACCCGATGAACTCCTTGCTAAAAAAGACCTTGTTAACTTAGTAGACGTGCGCGGAGAAGATGAATACACAGGAGAACTCGGACACATACCAGGAGCTAAACTTTTATTACTGAATCAGCTGCCTATGCGAATTTCTGAAATTGAACAAGATAAAACCACCGTATTTATTTGTCGGAGTGGTGGCCGCTCTGGAAGAGCGACTCATTTTGCCAAAGAAAATGGGTTCACATCTGTTTACAACCTTAAGGGTGGCATGCTGCTTTGGAATGAGAAAAACCTACCAATAGAAAAGTGATCTAATTATGAAAAATAAAGTTTTTGCCAACAGAACATTGAATCTCAAAAAAATTAAGTACATCGGTCTCGACATGGATCACACTTTGATCCGTTACAAAACCGAGAACTTTGAACGCCTTGCTCACAGGGTGATGGTGCAAAAACTCGTCAACAACTTAGATTATCCAAAATCAATTTTAAATTTAAAATTTGAATACAATCGCTCTATCAGAGGTTTGGTCATTGACAAAGTGGCAGGCAACTTACTTAAGCTCTCTCGCTTTGGTGGCATAAAACATTGCTACCACGGCCTAAAAGAGATTGAGTATTCAAAACGTAAAAAGTTATTTGCCGATACATTTATTGATATCAGTGATCCTAATTTCGACACCATTGATACAAACTTTTCTATTTCATTTGCTAATTTATTTTCACAGCTTGTGGAGCTCAAAGACACCACAGAAATTCACAAGCTTCCAGAATACAACCAAATTGCCGACGACATAGCCTCTGCCTTAGATACTGCCCACCAAGATGGCAGCCTAAAAGATGTTGTGCGTGAAAACTTATCGGATTATATCATTCAAGATGAGAGTGTTGTTCGCGACATTGAAAAGTTCATTAAGCACGGAAAAAAAATATTTATACTCACCAACTCTGAGTACCCTTATACAAAGCTGCTTCTTGATTATGCTATCAACCCGTATTTGAAAGATCATTCCTCTTGGATGGACTTGTTTGAGTTCACCATCACAGGCTCTAGAAAACCACGCTTTTTTTATGACAGCCTTCGCTTTATGAAGATTGATACAGAAACAGGACAGATGACCAATTTAAAATCTAAACTCACACCAGGAGTTTACCAAGGTGGATCTGCAAAGGTTTTTACTGATGATCTCAATTTAGACCCAGGTCATATACTTTACATTGGTGACCACATTTACGGTGATGTTGTTCGCCTCAAGAAAGATTGTGCCTGGAGAACTGCTTTAATCTTAGAAGAGCTCGAAGACGAAGTTAACAATAATGAAAAATCTGAAGCCATCAACAAAGAGATTGAAAGTTTGATGAGCCAAAAAATCCCCGTTGAAAAAGAAATCGATCGTTTAATTTCTGATGAGATTGAAAACAACCACAAAAACAACAAAGAAAAGATCAATCAACTGCTCAGTCAAATCAACGAGCTCGATCAAAAAATCTCACCTCTCATTGAAAAGATTCAAAAGCTCTACAATCCCTACTGGGGCGAGATCATGCGCACTGGTATTGAAGAGAGCTACTTCGGCTATCAAGTAGAACGCTTTGCAGATATCTACATGGCCAAGATCGGTGATTTCTTTGCTGAATCGCCAAGGTCGTACTATCGCAGTCAAAAAAGGTTGATGGCTCACGATTAAATATCAGTAATTATTCATCAAAATATTAATTTTAAAAATTTAAAGCTTGTCTAGTAAAGTGTCTAACTTGTTGACAGGCATGTTATTTTTTAACTTAATTTCAATCACTATATAATTTCAAATAATATCTGATAAATTCTTATTTAATTTTAAAATTAAAGAATACATGGAGACCCAGAAATTATGAAGAATAGTAAACTTTATATAAAAATGTTTATTGTACTAAACATTGCCCTAGTTATTGGCTTAGCTCAGGCAACAAGTTACACCACGATTTTAAGCCAAACTCGTCAACTCCTGCTATGGCCGACTAAGTTTGGTGGCACTAATGTTACAGGAGCTCAAGTTTTTAACGTTTTAAAGGACAAGGTGTTTCCGCCAGGTTTATCTATAACTTCTAGACTTAAGGATGATGTCATTTATGCTATTAATCAACCGATTGGAACTTTTAAAAACTTGTCGCCATTTTCTGTAGAAGCTGAGAGACCTCTAATAAATTTATCTATTTTTAGTAGAATCGCTCCCGATTACACAACTGACATCAGCTCAGACCTTGTAGGGCTTAGATTCACAGCTCTAATTTTTAAAGATATGACAGAAAGAGTGACCGCTGTTGGTGGGAACGCTAAAGATTTTCTTAGCCAATCACTCCCAAGAGTTTCAACTTTATGGGATGAAGCTGCCAATAAAGGCTACTTAACTGGATCAGATGATATTATGAAGTCTGCAGAAGACTTTTATGCTGTGCTCGCAAGAACTTCCAACAGAGGGATGTCTAGGCACCTTCGTATATATTTGAAAGATTTAGGTGATCTTAGTTCCAGTGATGTTGGAAACTTCATCAAAAGTGTTAACGCCTTAAAAGATGAAATGGCTCAGTACATTGCTGATGACCCTAATCTAGCTCAAAGAGTCTTAGGCTCTTTTCATATGAACCCAGCTAGTTTAATTCCAGGTTCGAAGACTATGGCTGAAAATATATTAAAAAAGTTAGATCTCTCCAAATTAACCCAACTTGACGACGGTTTTATAGATAATTTAGTTAGAATGGCTTATTTAAATCCAACCACTCGCGGTGCACCTAGAGTTTTTCACCTAAATAAAGTTGTTAGACAAGCTGTAAGAATGTCACAAAATGGCAACAATCAAATGTTACAGAAACTCATGGATGCTTCAAAAGATCATGATTTAGTAGCTCGTTCTTTGGAAAGAATTGTCACAGTAACTAGGTAACTACAATTTACTTATTAAAAATATATTTTATACTAATCACGTCAGCAATGCTGTTCTCAAGTGTAAGCAGCATTGCAGAAGTAAAATCAGACGAATATATATCTAAAGAGCTCTCAAAATTTATTACTGAACTTTACGATACATTAAGAATAGCAGATTCATTTTCAGACTTATACATTGCCTGTCTAAAAAAAGACAACGATTGGTTTGAAAAACAAGATTCTCCTACAAAAACTCTTCAGTTTTGTGAAATGCATTTAAATTTTATTAAAAGAGATCTCAAACCAAAGTACGAAGCTATGGTTGATTCTCTTGCAATTTCAACATTTGAGTATTACGGAGACTCTCGCCCTACCTTCAATCTAGAAAATTTAAATTATCTTATTGAAAATAATTTTGCCAGCCATTACCTAAGCCCAACTGTCAAGCACCCATATAAAGGCTTTGCTAAAATTCCTGACTTAGATGAAAATGACCTCAAACGAGCTACACAAAGAGTCCATAATGATCTGCAACAAAGAGTTTTTTGGTTAAATGAAGAAGATCTTGATACGAGTAACTTAACATTTAATTGCGTAAGAGATTCTCCATTAACATATATGTTCACAGGAACTTCATGTTATTATGAAAGCTACAAAAACCTGATTTTTGGTAGCGACGAATATAGCATAAAACCGACACCATTATTGGCATTTATTCAATCTGCTACTCCCTCTGATCTAGAGTTAGCTAATGCTATCGAAAAAATAAAAGAAAAGAATGCTAAAATCCGTAAAGAGTTTAAAGAAAAATATTTAGTAGAACACTCTGATGGTAGTATAAAAGTTAAAGATCAGTTATGGACTATAGATAATAACTTAGATTTATTTTTATTTAGAAGCTTCACTGAAAAATACACTGAGAGAAATCCGAGTTTTAATTGGTTTGTTGAGGAAGCTGAAAATAAAATCAAAAATAGACAATGGCTAAAAACTGGAACTGAGATAGGACTTTCTTTAATCATTTACTTTGGATGCGACTTTGCGACTAAAAGACTAAAGCTGTTTATAAAAATAAGCTGTATTGCTCCTCTTATGCTAGCAAACCAAAATTTATTTTTATTTTTCGATACAAAATTATTAAATCATATCATTGACCTATCCGTTTATAGAGCAGATAGAGCTAAATCTATAGGTGCGAATGTTGAGCTACTCAGTGAGTTAGAGTTTAAAGCGCACTTTAGAAAAGAACTCATTCCATACACTTTAGGGTTTCCACTTAAAGCTCTTATTGGAATTGCTTTATCTAACCACTTTATAGATTATTAATATTTACTTAGACTTCATTTTAAATATCAATGATTTTAATGTTCTTCTTTTTTAAAGACTTAACATTGCTCGGCAAGTTTTCGATGATTTCCTCTTCTAAAGCTTGTAAGATTTCTTGTTTATAAAAACTACGACTGTGCACCAAGCTCACCTCTCGGGTGGGCACAGGTTTTGTGAACTCTTTCAAATTGTTTTTCTTTTCAGTCGTAGTTAAGTTTGCTGTAGCAAGCTCTGGCAGAAGGGTATAACCATCTCCCTTGCGTATTAAGTTAATCAGTGTTTCTAAGCTGCCACTTTCAAAATTAATGTTTTGTAAAACTTGATTCTTGCGATCTAAAGAACACACCTTCACAACTTGCTCACGAAAACAATGCCCCTCCTCTAATAACCAAACAGACTCAGAGTCTAAATCTTTTTCGCTCAGTTTTGACTTTTTATAAAGAGCATGATCATTCGAACAAAAAACCATGAACTTTTCGTAGAACAAAGAACGTTCAATGATCTTATCATCATAAAGTGGAGTCACTAACAATCCACCATCAAGCTTATCATCATATAGTTCTTCTATAATTTTATCAGTTTTCACTTCACTCACTTGCACTTGCACGCTTGGATATTTTTTGGCGAAAGACTCTATGAATAAGGGCAAAACATAGGCCGACAAAGATGGAATCACTCCCAATTTAAAGTGCCCTTTCAATTCACCATTATCTGAAGCAATGTGAGATAATTTATCGTGCTCACGAAGAATCACCTTAGCCTGCTCAATAAAGTTCTTGCCTTTCTGAGTGATCATTATGGGTTTTTTAGAACGGTCAAAGATGACAATTTCAATCAGATCTTCCACTTTTTGGATCTGAGCCGATAACGAGGGTTGACTCACATGGCAACTTTTAGCTGCACGACTAAAGTTTTTATGTTCTGCCACAGCTAATATATATTGTAATTGTGTTAACGTCGGCATATAACCTCCTAAAATCATTGATAATATACAACAAGCAATAAATATAGCCCGTATATATAGATTTTATTTAATACAATAGTTTTAAACTATATTAACATAGATAACAAGTATTGGATAAAACACTTGAAATGGGCGAATATTTATTCAACTTTACAGTTATTAAACTTCAATTAACAAAGGAGAAATAATGAACACATTAATCAACACAAAATTACCAGAGTTTAAGTTACAGGCTTTTCACAACGGTGATTTTACAGAAGTGACTCATGAGAATTTAAAAGGCAAATGGTCTATTTTATTTTTCTACCCAGCTGACTTCACATTCGTTTGCCCAACAGAGTTAGGTGATATGGCTGACAAATACCCTGAGTTTAAAGAAATCGGCGCTGAAGTTTATTCAGTAAGCACTGACACTCACTTTACTCACAAAGCATGGCATGATGCTTCTGACACAGTTAAGAAGATCAACTATCCAATGCTTGCTGACCCGACAGGTCACTTAACACGTGCTTTTGGTGTGCACATTGAAGAGGCTGGTCTTGCTTACAGAGGAACATTCTTAATCAACCCTGAAGGTGATATTAAGCTTGCAGAAGTACAAGACAACAGCATCGGAAGAAACGCTGATGAGTTATTTAGAAAGGTTCAAGCAGCTCAATTTACTGCAGCTAACCCAAGTGAAGTTTGCCCAGCCAAATGGACTCCAGGCGCTGAAACTTTAAAGCCAGGTCTTGACTTAGTTGGTAAAATCTAAAGAGTGCCTGGTTCTTTTTTTGTAGAAACGCACATTCATTGATTGTTTCAACGGTTGAATCAAAAACTTTTTAAATACCAGTGCCTAGCTATTTGTAGCTAGGTGCTTTAAAAAGTGTCCGTTTTTTGTGTTTTTTTTTAAATAAAAAATACTAGAATCAACGGATATTTTTTAAAGCACTAAACACGAGCTCAATTTAGTCTAAAAAGTGCCCGGTTCTTTTACTGAAATAAAAATTGATTTTTTATTTCAACAGTTGAACTAAAACACTTTTCAATATAAGTGCCTAGGTCTTTGTAGCTAGATACTTTTGTAAGTAACGATATATTTTTAACTTTAATACGCTTTAACTTTTGTTAAGTACATTCAAACAAAGGAGAGACTCATGTTAGATCAAAACATTATCACTCAATTGCACCAGGTTTTTAAAAAACTCGACGACAATGTTGAGCTTAGCTATCTCAAATCGGATCATGAAAAACAAAACGAACTCGTTGAAATGCTCACCGGAGTAGCTTCAACAAGTGATAAAATTATTTTGACAGAATCAAACGCAACGAGTCCTGCTCCGGCCTTTATTGTTAAATCTAAATACACGGACCGCATCAAGTTCACTGGCATACCTGGAGGGCATGAGTTTAGCTCATTGATTCTTGCCATTTTAAACTCAAACCTCAAAGGTAGGCTGCCTGATGAGTCTTTGACCGACCGTATGAAAAACATCAAAGGACCAATAAAGCTACGAACTTTCATTTCATTATCGTGTGAGAATTGCCCAGACGTGGTTCAAGCACTCAACTTGATGGCAATTCTCAACCCAGATATTCACCACGAAATGGTCGATGGAGAGTACGTTCAAGATGAAGTCAAAGAACTTAAAATTCAAGGTGTGCCGGCGGTCTTTAATGAAAAAACCATGTTTAACTCAGGCAAAACCAACTTAGCGGATCTATTAGATAAGCTTGAAAAAGAGTTTGGTATCATCAGTGAGCCTACTGGCGTTCGCGACCTAGGTGAATTTGATGTCGCCGTTATCGGAGCGGGACCTGCTGGTGTGTCGTCAGCGATTTATACAGCCAGAAAAGGTTTAAAAACAGCTGTGATCACTGACCGCATTGGTGGACAATTGCAAGACACCAAAGGCATTGAGAATTTAATCTCTGTTCCTTACACAGAAGGCCCTAACTTATCTAACAAGCTTAACCTGCACATGGCTGAGTACGATGACATTCGCATACTTGAGCATAGACGTGTGCAATCTATTAGTGGTGATGCCATAAAAACCATTGAGCTTTCTAACAACGAAATTTTAAAAACCAAATCCATCGTTGTTGCAACAGGCGCCAAATGGAGAGAGCTTGGGGTTGAGGGTGAAAAAGAGTACCTCGGCCATGGTGTCGCCTATTGCCCCCACTGTGACGGTCCTTTCTATAAAGGCAAAGACATTGCCGTTATCGGTGGAGGTAACTCTGGCGTAGAAGCTGCCATTGATCTTGCCGGCATTGTAAAGCATGTTACTGTGATAGAATATGGCGAGTCGTTGAAGGCTGATCAAGTTCTGATTGATAAACTGAACTCATTAACTAACACCACTGTTATCGTTAATGCCGCCACATCAAAAATTAATGGCGATGGTGAAAAGGTCACTGGCCTCACTTACATAGACCGCACCAGTGAAGAAAATAAAAGCATTGATTTGAGTGGTGTTTTTGTTCAAATTGGCCTTGTTCCCAACAGTCAATTTATCAAAGACAATGTAGAGACCAATAAGTATGGTGAAATTCTCATCGACGACAAATGTCGCACAAACACAAATGGCATTTATGCAGCCGGCGATGTCACAACAGTTCCTTACAAGCAAATCATCGTTGCTATGGGTGAAGGAGCTAAAGCTGGCCTGTCTGCCTTTGAAGACTTGATGTTAAAATAAAGACTCATTGGTTTTATAAACAAGATCTAAAATTCGCAATCTGCGACTGCAGTCATGGTTATCTTCAAGTGACCAAGCCACACTTAAGGCACCATGAATGTAGGCGTACTGTAAGAGCTTTTCTTTATTAATACCAAAAAAGTTTGCAAAAAATTTTGCCATCGCTTCTATGCGCTCACGAGTTTCAACTAAGCTTGTCAAGTCATCTGGATTGTAAAACAAGTTGGCAAAAGTGTAGGCGAGATCTCCATAACAGGGTTGCGGATCAATCATTTTCCAACTGGTTTTGCTATCATTCATAATATTATCGTGATGCAAATCTCCATGCAGTTGTACAGCTTGCGCTTGTGAACTTAACAACTTATCTGCAAGTGGTATGGCTCTTTGCAGGTGAGCGATGTCTGTATTTTCTTGATCAAAAAGTGACTTAAATCTGTCACGCAAACTGGGGCCCACAAATTTATTAGCCTGAGTTTCTAAACTTAGTTTCACAAGCCTAGCAATCACTTCATTACTATAAGTGTCTAGTCCTTTGTGAACAACTCGTGATAGTTTTTCTCCGTCTAAGTATTGTAACACTAAAACATTTTTAAAGTGCTTCAGTAGACTGACATAAGCTCCACTTTGATTTGACTGAAACAAAGCAACACTGTCAACTTCATAGATCATGCCATTTTTATTGAGTAATTTAATAACGCAAGCCTGGTGATTCCAAACCACTTTGTATATTTCACTTGTCCGAGTGGCTGCAATTGGACGCACCTCTTTTAAATTTAAAAGAGTGCTCACTTGTTGAATATTTAAAAGCTCCATTATTAATTCAAATACAACAGATACTTGTTGTTAGATATTTTTTCCATACCCACATGAGTTTTACTGACATCAAAATTTTTGCGGTAAAAGCGCCTAGAATAACCTAGCGTTAAGCAGTCAATGTTTGTTAGATTATTTTTATACTTACAAGTTGTTTGCTTTGGTTCCTGTGTAGCATCAACATAGAAAGGTGTCATAAAAAATAATATGATCTCAGGACCAGTTATCATATTTTGCCAATCAGCAAGACTGTCAGTCACAATGAGGGATCTTTCATTTGAAGTCAGGGCTGAATTTATTTTTGCATCTTTATTTTCTTGCGACCCAACTAAGTTAAAATACGCCCTTGCAGGCAGCCCACTTTTATTGGCCTCACCTAAAAAACTTGACCAAATCACATTGTTTTTACAATCAGCTAAATTACAGACAACAACAAACTTTTGAATCTCTTTGGCTTCAAGAAAAAAGCGTTTGAACAAAGACTGGCCAAGTTTTGCCTGAGATTCGTACTCAGAAGCTTTCATCACTAAAATGGGTTTTGGATTGTACCCGCCTTGACGAATCATATACACACAAGCAAAAACAACTAATGTAATACCAACAAATATGATTTTCATAACTCTTGTTTCACATGTCTACTTGTGGATGTCATCAAAATAATCACCTTCTTTTTTGTATAAATAGTATAATGAAATTGATTTTTAAAAATACTCAAGACCTGTCATTCAACCATTTAGAGTATTATTTTAATGGTTAACAAATTAAAACGTTAAGTGTATTCATCGACTTTTTTAAAAGACTCGGCATATGACGTTTGTCACACATGGATTTAAATTCCCTTAAAAAACTTTTGAACTCAACAAAATTGATTTTACCCGAACCATCTAAAGATTTAATTTTACTTAAGAAATTTATAGCTGTAATATTTTTTTTGACAATCCTGCTACAATGATCATATTTAATAGGTCACACGTTGACTTAATTTAACCATAGGACTTGATCATGAGACAGGTACCGCAAGGACAAAAAACATACGCTCTAATAGGGTCTGGGCGCCTCGCCTTTCATATGACCCATTACCTCAAAAGCAAGGGCTTCGCCGTTTACAACTGGTCACGCTCCGGAGACCCTGACTTTAACACTCTTCAAAAAGAAAAAAACCAAACACAAGATGATCTTCTAGACATTTTAGCAGATAAAACATCTCATATTTTACTCGCCATCAGCGATGATGCCATTCAAACCTATGTGGATCGTTTTAGTGGTGATCACTCAGTGATTCACTTTTCAGGATCTTATCACTGCGCAAATTCAATTGGCATTCACCCATTGATGACTTTTGGCAAAGACCTCTACACAGACTCTTTTTATGAAGCGATTCCGTTTGTTATTGATCAACCCGTCACTTTGAACGATATCTTGCCAGGACTCAATAACCCTCTTTATCAAGTTAAGCCAGAGCAAAAAGCCCTTTACCATTGTCTTTGCAGTATGAGTGGTAACTTTTCTCAAATGTTGTTCCGTGGAGTTTTCGAAAAATTTAGCAAAGATCTCAACCTACCCCTTGAAGTGTTACGCCCTTATTTACAGAAAAGTTTAGACAATAGTTTCGCTGATGTCGCAAATTATTTAACTGGACCCTTGATTCGTAATGATCAAACCACCATCTTCAATCATAAAA
>JAHDFM010000056.1 GCA_020628165.1 Bdellovibrionales bacterium
TTAAACCTGAAACGGATGCTCTTTTTCATTTGGCTGGTGTCATTGCTTATCGCAAAGTGGATCGCCCGATGATGGATAAAGTGAACATCGAAGGCACTCAGAACATCATTGATGCATGTATCAACAGTAAAGTGAAGAAACTGATTCACATGAGCACGGTGTGCGCAGTTGGTTTCAGTGAAGATGGCTCTCAACCACTTAACGAAGATTCGCCTTACACCATTTCTAAATACAACTTTGGCTACTTTGAAACAAAGCGAAAAGCAGAAGAGCTCGTCCTTGCGGCCACACAAAAAGGCTTAATTAAGTCTACCATTTTAAACCCAAGCACTGTTTACGGGGCTGGCGATGCAGAAAAAGGCAGTCGCAAGATTCAACTCAAAGTGGCTCGTGGACAATTTCCCTTTTACACCAAAGGGGGCGTTAGCATTATTGGAGTTCACGAAGTTGTGGATTGTTTAGTAAAAGCTGTTGGCCTTGGTAGAAATGGTGAGCGCTACATACTTGCTGGTGAAAACATAACTATCGAACAGCTATTCAAATACATTGCTGAATTTTCTCACCAAAAACCACCGTCTATCTTACTGCCTAACTTTGTCCTGATGACTTTAGGACAGATCGGTAGCATATGCTCCAAGCTTGGTATTAGTTTTCCGGTCTCTAAAGAGAACGTTAAGATCTCAAGCTTTTATCATTGGTTTGATTCTAGCAAAGCACAGTCGACATTTAATTTTGAACCTCAGAAGGCTTCTGTGTATATCAAAGAAAGCGTTGATTGGGTGATACAACACAAGTTATGAAAAAAGCGATCATTACATTTGTGTTAGCATTTTTCGTGCTGGTTATTTATTTAGCGGCCAGTTCTTTTTATACCGTACAAGATGTTGACCTCAATCAGCTCAACAAATGTCATAACACCAAAATGAATGACGTGTTTTTGTGTCCCGGGAGTGGAAATTACACTCCGTTAGCAGGTGTCTCGGAGCATTTTTTAAACCTCATAGTTATTGCTGAGGATTCTAGTTTTTACTCCCACAAGGGCTTTGACTGGCATGAGATCAAAGAAAGCTTTAAAATCAATATGCGTGCCCTCTCTTATCTGCGCGGTGGCTCTACCATCACTCAGCAGTTGGTAAAAAATGTTTTTTTATCACCTGATAAATCTTTAAAACGAAAATTCATCGAAGCAATGATTGCCTCCAAGTTAGAGGAAAAGTTTTCTAAGAAAATGATCCTTGAGCGCTACATCAACGTGATTGAATTTGGCAAAGACATCTACGGCATCACTGCTGCTGCCAAACACTACTTCCAAAAACAACCAAGCAATCTTAACGAGCTTGAAAGCGCTTTCCTTGTTTACCTAGTACCAAGCCCTATTAAGTACTCACAAGTGTATTACAACAAAAAATTAACTCCTTGGTCGGCCAAAAGAATCAAAACGCTGTTAAGAAAGCTAAAAAATTTCAAAAAGATCAGTGAAGAAAGATACTCTGAGTTAGTGAATAAAGTTGAGGCCTTTCCTTGGGATGACAGAAACTTACTGAATCAATTGATCCAATCACAACTTCCACCACCTGATGAAGAAAAAATTCAACAGGAAATCAGCGATGAAATAGAACAAGAGCTGAACGAAGAAGACCTCTACTTAGAAGGTGAATAGAATGACCTTCTTTATGCGCGGCCTGCGAGCCATTCTTCCTATCACGGCTGGTGTCATTCCTTTTGGTTTAGTCATGGGTTCCATTTTTTCAGAAGCCAACATTCCATTATTGAGTGCCATGGTTATGAACATCTTTGTCTTTGCCGGAGCGTCTCAACTTGCCGCTGTTGAATTAATGACTCAAAAGGCAAGCCTTTATGTTGTCATCGCAACAGGCGTTGTCATTAACCTGCGCATGTTGCTTTACAGTGCGGCCCTCGCGCCTGTGTTGAAGCATTCACGAACTTTAACAAAAATGTTTGGAGCTTATTGCATCACCGATCAAACTTACTCAGTGATGATGGCTGAAAGTGATCGAATCGCTGCAAATGCTGATAAAATTAAGTTTTACTTTGGAGCTTCAGTAGGAATGATCAGTGCGTGGCAAGTGGCTGTCATTTTAGGTTATGTCTTTGGCAATTTTGCACCGGCTGCGTGGTCACTGGATTATGCTGTGCCGCTGAGTTTTGTTGCCTTACTGATGCCGACATTAAAAAATAAAATTTATATTTTAATCGCTTTTATTTCAGCTGGGTTTTCTTTGTTATTAAAGGACATACCTTACAACTTAGGTTTATTGTTGAGCGCTCTGATTGCCATGGCCTGTGCTATTTCCATTATGAAGTTGAACAAGCAGGAGCAAAAATGATCGAATCGACTTATTTTTGGCTCATTGTATTTTTCATTTCACTAGGCACTTTAAGTATCCGCTTTTCATTCATCGCCCTATCGTCAAAAATGAAGATCAACAAAGATCTGGAAAAAATATTTTCTTTCATCCCTGCAGCGATCTTGCCTGCGTTATTCACTCCAATGGTCTTCTTTCACAAAGGAACTGTCGATCAAGTGCTTGGCATGGAGCGAATGGTGATTTTAATTTTTGCTATCATTGTGAGTTACAAAACTAAAAGTATGGTGGCTACGATATTGTTTGGTTTACTTTCATTGTATGCGATCACTCAAATATAAATTCCAAGAATATAGATATAACTGTTGGGGACAAAGCGTCTTAAAAATTTTCTTTATTTATATCGCCACTAGACATAAAGCTTTCAACTTTATTGTGGCTAACTCTTCTTAGTTT
>JAHDFM010000039.1:0-9330 GCA_020628165.1 Bdellovibrionales bacterium
TTAGCAAAACTTATTTGGCTAAAAATCATTAAAAGAATTAAATATTTATACATACTTTAAAGTATAAAAAAAACTCTAGGAGAATAATATTTAAATAGAAGAAGTCTAGATCAAACGACGGTCCAGAGTGAGAGCATGACTGACTGTTTGTCTAGCTACAAGTGACTGTTTTAAAGTCACTCTGTTGAAGATATTTCAAAGCCTATAAGCATCACGATTCAATGCACACTGCAATTTTTATAACACTTTATATGTCTCTTCATTGTGGCAAAAGTTCCTTTTCTTATAAATAGAGATCCACTACAAATAGGAAAATACTTGGGGAAAGACATTTTGAGTATAAGAATCATATTTTTTTGTGCCGTTTTTTTGAGTGCACATTTAAGTTGGGCTAATTGCCTGCAAGAATCTCCAGATATTAAAAAGAATATTGTCTTAGTTGGTGAGCACCACCAGCACCCAGCCTCTATAGAGATTAAAAACTTATTACTGAGTTTGTCGAGTGCTGAAAATATCAACTTATTGTCAGAAGTCGCCATTGAAGATGCTTTGTTTGCAAAAGGTGGCAACGTTGATGATGTGTTACAGTTGTTTGAATCTAAAAATATTAAGCGACATACAAACCTTCATGGCCTAGAGTCAGAACTGCTATATGGAGCTCTCTTAACTTACACTTTGCAAGATCAGTTTTTGTATGAGCGTGAGTCTCTTTCTGTATTACTGGCCAAACACATTTACACCCATAGGTTTTTGAATCTTTTTCGCGAAATTTTTGAAACTGTTGTCATAGAAATAGTTAAAGGTAAAGATCAACAACAGCAGCTACTTGAGTTGTCTAGGCGTCGAACTTTGCAACTTACTGCTCAAAACAAAAATCAAATCATTGAAAATTTGGCCAATAAGATCAGTGCTATCACTTTAAGTCATGATGAAGCTACAAAACTTCAAATGAGTTTGCACAGAGCATTCATTGAGCGTGCGAACAGCAGGCAGACTCTAGAGTTACAAGGTCTTCATTTGCCAATCTATGGTCACAAAGATGATTATCAAAAAATTGGAATATTCCCGCATCCATTGCCAGCTATGAGAACTTTTTTACCTGGGTCTGTCGTTGATAAAGTCACACTTTTGCGCGATGATTTCTTTGCTCAAAAAATCGTTGATCATTTATGTCAATCGACAGAATCGATATTTTTTATTTTAGTCGGCGATGGGCACAGTCAAGGTATTAAGGACCATCTGAAAACGACATTTGCAAACAATCAACTAAACTTAGTCCATTTTAAAAGCTATGAACCTAATGGCTACCAATTATTAATCAAAACGTTAGAACATATTTTAATGAAGTGAGGGAAGAAGTGAAGAGTGTACGGTTAACATCAAAGAGATAGAGTGATAACTATTCGTCTTTAGCGTACATTCGTCCAGACAATTCAAGTCGAAAATTGAAGGGTAAATAAATGTTACCATCATTTTCAATCATATCTTTAGGTGGGTTCACAAAAGGGGCTGCTCTTTTAAAAGCATCAATGGCCGCAAAGTCGACCATCTTACTAGAGGAGCTTTTCACAACGATATGACCTAGATACTCACCTTTACTATTAAGGATAACTTCTAGAGTTGTAGTGCGAGGCCTTAAAGTCAGAAAATTGTACTCTTTGGCTTTGAGTGTGCGAATGACGTATTCAATGTTTTTACTCCAACGAGGGTAGAGCTGATCATGTAAGCGCATATAAAAGGCGTAGTACTTAAGAGAGCCTTGGTCCGTGTCGATGGCAGTGATGCTCGCCTTATCAACATTAGGAATGTGAGTGGAAATGGTTGATACACTTTGCGCTGTTAAGTTGACTCCAGGCAATGTGCTGTAGTCTTTGCGTGAGCGCAAGTTTTGCCTAGCATAGCTGGGGAACAAACCTTTTAAAGCTTTGTCCACTTTAGCTTGTTTTGGTGTTTTTGTTTTGGCCACTTTTTGATTGGCTTGTGATTTTCTTTGATTTTTTTTAACTCTATTTTTGGTTATGCCACTTTCTGTGGCCACAGTTTGGCGCAAAACTCGGCGAGTTTTTCGTGAGAGAAAATCAGCTCGTTTTTTAGTGGTCTCCATTTGTTGTTTGAGGTCAAAGTCTTTGATGAAATTTCTTCGCGTTCTTTTTTTTCGTTCATTTTGAGAGATGACCTCAAATTCAATAGGTTCGACCTGAGCAGATTTTTTACTAAAATCTGGGAGGCGATCAAAGCTCAAGTAAAGTGTTGTGTGCAGTAAAAAGCTGAGCAATATCGATAGGATAATAAGATTTCGCGAGGTTTCTGACACGTTCATCCATACAATAATAACAGCTGAAATGACTAAAGTTGAGACAATTTATGCCGATAAGCATTTATATGTAAATAATATTTGATTAGCCAGGGCATTGGGGGAAATATTTATGTATAAAAACAATGTCATAGACTTTGTTGCTCGCAGAGAAAAAAAGAAGACTGAAGAGACGATAGATACAAAGCAGAACAAGCAAGCTGCTGATTTGTTGGATATCACTGAGAAGCGTGATGAAATCATCCAGCAGGAACGACGTCAGGTCAAACGAACAATTCTTACCGAGTTTATTAGTGCTCACGTAGTTGTTCCAAAACGTGGTCTTAATAAAGTTGCCATTCACGACATTTCGGATGAAGGAATCGCCTTTGATTTAGAGTTAGATGATGGGCAATTCAAAAAAAATGAAGAGCTTGCCATGCGCATTTATTTGAATGCAACAACCTACTTTCCATTTTTTGTTAAGGTTAAAAACTGTCGCTTTATTGATGATGAAGGTGTGTACCGAGTGGGTTCACAGTTTGATAAAGGAAGTTTTAACTCAGAGGCCTTATCACACTTTATTAAGTTTATTGAAACTGTAAGTGCCAATTTAAAGAATGATTCTGGCGATATTATGGTTTCTAAAATTAAGTAATAGTGACGATCAAGTTTAATTTTATTATTCATCCTGTTTAATTTTCATTCAATCATATTTAACACTTAGCTCCATTATGGCGAGTGATAGGTGCTATTGCTTTTTTTTAATATACATCTCTTTCAGTTTAAGGTGTCATAGTAGTTGGTGCTTAACTATGACGGTTAAGTTAACTAGGGGAGCGAGAGTATGTCAGAAAGTCCACGCAAATTTGTTATTGATACGAATGTGATTTTATTTGATGCAAGAGCCATTACCAAGTTTCATAACTCTCATGTTTATGTTCCGTTTTCAGTGATAGAAGAGGTGGATCGTTTTAAAAGAGATCTCGGTGAGAACGGGCGAAATGCAAGACAGTTCAGCCGCTTTGTTGATGTACTAAGAGCTAAAGGCACATTGGCAAATGGAATTCCGTTAGAAAGTGGTGACAGCACAGTTTACATTACGACAGATCAAGACTTACCAAATTTGCCAGCTGAGTTGAATCAGGAAAAAGCTGACAACCGAATTTTAGGGACAGCTCTTAAATTAAAACAAGAAGACCCAGAAAATAAAGTCACTCTTGTCACCAAGGACATTAACCTTAGAATTAAAGCAGATATTTTTGGAGTTGTGGCTGAAGATTACGAGCCAGACAAAGAGGCGAGCAGTCTTGAAATGTACGCTGGCCTTAAAGAAATTGAGGTGGAACCAGAGCACATCGATGCCTTTTACCGCGACCGTGCTTTGCCAATTAACGATAGCATGGGCAAGGTGTACGCCAACCAATATGTGATTTTAAAAGACATATCCAATCCAAATCACAGTGCCATTGGTCGTATCTACATGCCAGAAGAGGCCATTGTACCATTGCTCAGCCCAACTGAGAGTGTGTGGGGCATTCATCCAAGAAATGTCGAGCAAAGCTTTGCTCTCGATTGTTTATTAAATGATGATATCATGTTTGTATCATTAGTGGGTATGGCAGGGACTGGTAAAACATTGCTTGCTTTAGCGGCTGGCTTATACAAAGCCATTGATGAAGGTCGCTTTCAGCGTTTGCTAGTGAGTCGTCCCATCTTCCCAATGGGAAAAGACATTGGCTACTTACCTGGGGATGTTGAGCAAAAATTAAACCCATGGATGCAACCAATTTTTGACAATGTTGAGTTCTTAATGGGCTCAGACAAAAAAGCAGCCGGACGAGCTCAGGAATTAATTAATCAAGGTATGATCAATATCGAGCCACTTACTTATATTCGTGGCCGAAGTATACCAAACCAATACCTTATCGTTGATGAAGCTCAAAACTTAACTCCACACGAAATTAAAACCATTGTGACTCGTGCAGGGCAAGGCACTAAGGTTGTTCTTACAGGTGACACTCAACAGATCGATAACCCTTATATCGACTCCTCAAACAGTGGTTTGACTTACTCTGTGGAGCGTTTTAAAGGCCAACAAATCGCAGCCCATGTGACCCTCACCAAAGGGGAGCGTTCAGAGCTTGCTGAATTAGCAGCTCAAATTTTGTAATTTTCTAAGTTTCACTTGAAGTTTAAAAATAAATTTAAAACTCATGTGAAGCTAAATTAAATCTAATCAAAAATTTAGAAGTCTTTCTAAGAATGATTGAAATCTAACTATAACTTATGGCCAGGCTTTGTAAGTCATTACTAAAAACTATAAATATTTTTAAGCTTTACCCTCAACTATGGTCAGGGATTGTCTCGCAATTTCAAATTAATTGTCTAAAAAATTAAGATTTTTCCCGACTGGACCGATTCATATTAAGACATTGAAGTCTGAAATCTATGAAGAGGTTATATGTATATACAAGGTGATTTGCAAAAAGTATTTGATGCACTTTTTCACTTAGGTGTGATTGATCCTGTGTTAAAATTAGATTGGGTGAAAGAGCAAAAGCAAATGCACAGACACTACGAACAGATCAGCTCGATTGTTAAAATGGCTAGCGATTTTGAAGGCGATGCCAAGGCTCTCACAAAAGAATTAAAAAAGTATGATGAAAAAATATTAGGATATCTAGCCATGGAGGTGGCCCGTGAATTTTCGAATTTTCATGGACGAAAAAAAGTTCACTAAGTTATTCATAATCCTTGCAGCAACTCTTTTTACTGCAGGCAGCTTTGCGGAGTGGAAGATCGACCTAAGCCGTCGAGCTAAACACATCGGCGTGCAGAAGTACATTGAAGTGATTCCAAAAGAAGAAAAAAAAGAAGTGTTCAAGTACTACCATTCAAACAAGCATCCCATCCAGGAGCTTGTGATCATGCAAACAGCGAAGGGCTTTGTGCCAGAGAGTGTGAGTTTAAGGGCAGGGGTTCAGTACCGTGTTTATCTCGTCAATGTAGACAAGTCTGTTAAGAACTCAAGTTTTATCTTACCCAAATTTTCGCAGTATCATTCAATGTACTTTGGCAATGCCAAGTCGTTTATCATTCACCCACAAGAAGAAGGAGTCTTTAAGTTTGAATCTCCAGAAACACAAAATATAGGTAAGATCATAGTGCACACCAATCCAAAAGAAATGTCGATGCAAGGTCTCAGTAAAAAATTAGATCATTTGGATTTAACCCGAGGCTTGGCATCAGAAGGTAAGTAAAATTTGAGTGTATTTGTAGATTCATTAAAAAACTTTTTAGCTCCTGTTGCAGCCTTATTGGAAGATGAGTCTGTGTCTGAAATCATGATCAATGGTCCCAGTGATATTTGGGTAGAGATCAAAGGTAAAGTACAAAAAACTAATGCTATTTTTCCAGATGAAGATTCGTTGAGAGCGGCTGTCAATAACATTGCTCAAAGTGTTGGTCGACGCATCAATGATGAAGAGCCAAGATTAGATGCACGCCTTCCTAACGGGTATCGAATTCATGCCGTGATTCCACCTTGTGCTCGCAACGGAACGACCGTAGCGATTCGTAAGTTTTCAAAAACTCAATTGACCTTTAAAGACCTTATAAACTTTGGTTCAATCTCAGTAGATGCTGCTCAGTTTTTAGATATCTGTATGAAATTGGGTAAAAACGTCTTGGTCAGTGGTGGAACTGGCTCTGGTAAAACAACTTTGTTGGGTGTTTTGTGTGACCGCATTCCAGCGGGGCAAAGAATTATTGTCATTGAAGACTCTTCAGAACTCAGTGTTGAGTACGATCATGTTGTATTTTTTGAAACTAAAGCTGAAAACGATCAAGGCTTGGGCGAAGTGACAATACAAGATTTAGTGAAGAGCAGTTTACGTCTCAGACCAGACAGAATCATAGTGGGTGAGGTGCGTGGAGCTGAGTCGTTAGACTTAGTGCAAGCGATGAACACTGGTCACAAAGGGTGTTTGGGGACAGTTCACGCCAATACTGTGGATGGTGCCCTTCTTAGGCTAGAAGCTCTTTCCCAAGGGGCAGGAAGTTCACTCAGTGAATCAGCTTTGCGCCAGCAGATTTGTTCTGCCGTTGATATTGTTATTCAAGCTTCACGTTTTGCTGATGGTTCAAGAAGAATAGCCACCATCGCAGAGGTCAACGGTTTTAAAGATAATGGCGATTACAACGTAGTTCCCATTTACCAAATGAGTCGACTGATAAAGCAGGCTGATGGACGTCTCAAGGGGCAAATTGAACCCACAGGTCAAGTGCCTTCATTTATGAATGAGATTGTAGATAATGGCATCCCTTTTCCAAAACAAAAATTCAAATTAGCTGCCTAAAAGGTTTCAAGCTAATAAGAACTTAAATATTTTTCCAGAATCATTTTTGATTTAAAAAAGATGAGATCAACAAGCCTTAGTTAATTTCAATAATTGTATCAAAAAAAATGAGTTAACAAAAAAAATGTTAACTCATTGAGTAAGTTAATAGGATTGTAGTTTAGTTTACTTAACGTCTAAAACAATATTTTCAATTTTAAACGTAACAAGTAAACCTTTATTGGCCTCCACCAGGTATTTATCATTGTTATCTAAAGCCTCAGGCACAACTGAAACCAAGTGGTACCTTCCGTTAGAACTTTTTGATATGACATAATCTAAGCCATCGGCACGTATGCCATTGTAGTAAACCACAAGTTCTGTGTTATCATTTCTTGGCACATCTAATTTGATTTGCTTTAAGTTCAAGCCACCAGAAATTTTAGCACTGGCATAGATCACCTTGATAAATGCTCCTGCCTCAGGCGGTGAGTTGAAAGTGATGATCTGGTCATCGATGGAATAATTGATCTCACTCATTTTCACTTCATCCACATACACCTTAGCTCTGTTGCCAGAGTTGATTTCGTGCCTTAAAGCCCATTGTGATCTGCGTACAGGGTGTCCTTCTGGGTATGTGGCAGTCAGTGGTTTAAGCACAACACGAGAACCCGCATGAGTCACAACATCTAATTCAACATTTCGTTGTGACACTTTTAAATTTGGGTTCAAGTTGTTCTGATTCACGTTGTAAGTGATGGTGTATACCGTCGATAAAGAAGTTGCTATCTCAGTTAGGATATCCCCTAAGTCTTTTTTGCTGTCAGCACCCACTTCACTTGCAAAACTGAAACTTGCATTTTCAATAAGCTCTTTAATATCAAAGTAATTATCTTCGAGGGCCAGTGCTGGAGTGGAACTAAAAGGTGATGAATATCCGGGAATACTAGGGCCAACAATATAGTTGATCACTCTTTGAGCCTTTAAAATGTCATAAGTCTCTTTGTAGCCTCTGGCATCGCTACCAGCATCTCCAGGGTTGCCAGTGTGACTGAACCCTTCATCAGTCATCAAAATAGTGATTCTTTGGGCATCCGAGCGCCAAGGAGTTCTTTCCGCGGCGGAGATTAAACCTGCTAATTGGTTTTCGTTGATGTCACCACCACCAGTTACGCTGACTCTTTCGAGACGATCTAAAAAGTCATCTAAGTTTTCATTGTTAGGGGTGGATGGGTCATCGGCTTGAAATGACAAGCACTCATCTTGAACTCGGTCGTTAAAAGTAACTAAGCAAAGATTGGCTAAAATGTTGACACTTCGAAGTTCGTTAACAAAGTTGCGAACATTTTCTTTGACACCATTGATCTCATCTTTCATGGAGCCTGTTTTGTCTATGACAAAAACAATGTCTGCTTTTGAAACAACAGAACTCTTTGAATTGAAAGAGAAGTTATTAATGTTTTGCCCATTTTCTGACAACTGAAAATCATTTTTATTTAAGCTTGTTAGTGAGTCGCCATCACTTTTAAATGCTTGAAAACTAAGAGTTACTTGGTTCTCAAGTAAATCATCTTGTTTAAAAGTTTCCACCTTACTTGAGTAAGGAAATGATGTGCCCACACTTAAATCAGTAACGTCACCATCAGGTGGAGTATCAAAGGTCACTCCACCGCATCCCACGAGCGTAAAGATGCATATTATTAACCCAGCGAACAGTCTTTTATTTTTTCTTAAGCTAACCATGTTACTTAATATTGCTAAATTGATGCCAAAGATTCGTAAAAAAGGCTAGTTATTACGAAGGTTTAGCTAGTGTTTCGCCCTGAGAAAGTTGCAAAAAGTGCTTAAACTTGCTACAGGACCCCCTTTTGGACCACTCATGTTATCAATATGGGTGGTTGTCAGTCCCATAATATGTCGATAAATATATGATGTGTATATAAGTGGAAAAGTCACTCACTCAGTCTTAACATTGCTTGCCAAGCACTCTGTCGACATTGATCCTTTGTTTGAATACACCGAATTGCCGGCTGAGTTTCTTAGAGACCCCAGTTGTTGGCTTGAAGCTCAAAAAGTCGAAGCTTTTTTAAATCACCTCGAAGAGCGTTTTGTCGATCTCTTTCCGAGTGAATCTCTCATCGAAAACGTGGCCCATCAAAATCACACGTTAAAAACTTGGGGAGTGTTAGACAGCGTTTTAAAAATGATGATGGATCCACAAGATATCTTTGTGCAACCTCAAAGGTTCTTGTCTTATTTTGTTTCACCGGCACCTCCAATTCTGAATGTGAACCGCATAACTGATAAAATCAGTTTTGAAATTCCCATCAGCAATGAAGAGTATCCGTTTTTAACCAATTACTTAAAGTCAGTGCTCGAAGTGCTACCCTGTTTTATGGGTAAGCCATATGCAAAAGCCAACTGGGAACAAAATGTGGTCACTGTTGATTGGTCAACAGAGCAAGAAGAACTTTTTGCCACATCCAGTGAGTCGTTAAACTTTAACCCTGAAAACATCAAGTCCATCGTTGCAGAGCTTGAAAGTCGTAAGCGAGAGCTTGAGGGGCAAATTGCCTCTAATCAAATTAAAGACATTGAAATTCAAAAGTTAAAAAGAGCCCTTACTGTATTGCAAAGTGAAAAACCAGACCACGAAGTTTACTTGGGTCATTCGGCATTGCCGAGCCTTGAAGAGTT
>JAHDFM010000039.1:9430-17371 GCA_020628165.1 Bdellovibrionales bacterium
TATTAATACAAATCCCTTCTTTAGGAGTTCTAGATGTCACAAATAAAAAAAATAACAGCCAGAGAGATCTTAGACAGTAGAGGTAACCCCACTGTAGAAGTGGAGGTGTTCACTGAGTCCGGAGTGATGGGGCGCGCTGCCGTTCCTTCGGGGGCGTCCACTGGGGCTTATGAGGCTCATGAGTTGCGTGATGGTGATCACCGTTATCACGGTAAGGGCGTTAAAAAAGCGATAGCAAATATCACTTCTAAAATAGCAGAGACAGTCAGTGGTCTAGACGTGACCGACACATCGGGCATTGATCAAAAAATGTTGGAGTTGGATGGCCAAGAAAATAAATCCAATTTAGGTGCTAATGCTATTTTGGGTGTTTCCATGGCCTGTGCTAAAGCGGCCTCATTGGTGACAAATCAACATGTTTATGAGTTTTTAGCTTTTGATAAAAATAATTTAAAGTTGCCTGTGCCATTGATGAACATTCTCAATGGTGGTGCTCATGCCAACAACGGCTTAGATGTGCAAGAGTTTATGGTGGCTCCTGTGTGCGGTGGTTCTTTTTCTGAAAGTTTACGTGCTGGCAGTGAGATCTTTCACGCTTTAAAAAAAATATTAAACAGTAAATCTTTGTCGACAGCCGTAGGTGATGAGGGTGGTTTTGCTCCACGTTTATCGGGCAACAAAGAGGCCTTAGAGCTGATCAGTCAGGCCGTCGATGTGGCCGGTTACAAACTCGGTGAAGATGTTTTCTTTGCCTTAGATGTCGCTGCCACAGAATTTTTTAAAGACGGAAAATACCAGTGGGAAGGTCAAGGAATTACCGCTGAACAGCTCGGTGACATTTACAAGTCATGGCAAAATGAGTTTCCAATAAAAAGCATTGAGGACGGCTTTGCCGAAGACGACTGGCAGGGGTGGTCCACCTTTACCAAAAACTACGGCGATAGCATGCAGATTGTTGGAGATGATTTGTTTGTGACCAACCCTAAGCGCTTGCAACAAGGGATCGAGCAAAACGCCGCCAACGCTTTATTAGTCAAAGTGAATCAAATTGGCAGTATCACAGAAACCATAGAAGCCGTGAAGCTTGCTCAATCGGCTGGTTTTGCAACAGTTATGTCGCATCGAAGTGGTGAAACTGAAGACACTATCATTGCCGATCTTTCTGTAGCCATGGCCAGTGAGCAAATCAAAACGGGAAGCCTGTGTCGTGGTGAAAGAACGGCTAAGTATAACCAATTGCTTCGCATAGAAGACTGGTTGGGTGATAAGGCCGAATATAGAGGCGCTTCAGCTTTTAAGTCTTAAAGTCTACGCCTTAGCCTTTAAATAGTTTTTTTTATTTAAAGGCAGAGGGGTACAGTTTAAAATAAACCCTTTTCACTACCAACAAAATACCATAAAATTTAAGTGATGAAGTTATTCAACACTCTTAAGTACATTTTCGTAAGTTCACTAGCTAGCCCGAGTCGCATCTTTGTCATTTGTTTGGTGGTGGTTGTGATTAATATGTTGTTCAAAGGTGGTCTTTTTGAGCTGTTGAGTTTGCATCAGAACTTAAAGAAAGTAAAAGTTAAGCGTCAGGAAGTGGCCAAGCAGATAGAAGAACTCGATATGAAAATACTGCGTTCGTCAGACCCTGAGTTTTTAGAGTTAGAGGTTTTAAACCGTTTTGATCTAGCTCAAGAGGGCGATTTGATTTTCGTGTTTTCTGACGACAAGATCCCGATTAAAAATCAAGGTGTCAAAAAGTAAGGTCTATCGAAAAAAAAACTCATTGAAGATCCTGGTTAAAAGCAACATTTATAAACCATCACTTCACTCATAGTTTTTTCAAATAAATAAAGTCCTTACAGCGAGCGGCATTGTGGATTTAGGCTTTAAAAAGCTAGTTTCAGTTGGTAGAACTAACAACTATGAAGTTACCATCTGATAAAAAATTATTCTTAGTAGACACCTTTGCTTTTGTCTTTCGTTCTTATTACGCCATACCGGCGAATATGCAAAATGATGACGGTTTACCAACAAATGCTCTTTATGGTTTTACCAGCATGGTGATAAAAATTTTGCGCGAGCACAACCCTGATTACATTGTCTTTTGCTTTGATCGCAGTGATGGCTCTTTTAGAAATGAACTTTATTCCGAGTACAAGGCCAATCGTGGTGAGATGCCTGAGGATCTCGTTCCACAAGTACCTTATGTCAAAAAAGTATTAGAAGCCTTTGGCTTGGCAAGTATCGATGTAAAAGGTTTTGAAGCTGATGATGTGATCGGGACATTGAGTTTACTTGGGCAAGAAAAATCTATCGACACGTACATAATAAGTAGTGATAAAGACTTTGCTCAATGTGTTTCGCCAAAAGTTAAACTTTTTGATCCAATGAGAGAAAACCTTTATGATGAGCAAGGCGTTGTAGAAAAGTGGGGCGTGAACCCAAGCCAGATGATCGACTACTTAGCTATCGTTGGTGACTCAAGCGATAATGTTCCGGGAGTTAAAGGCATTGGCCCTAAGGGGGCTCAAAAGCTTTTAGCTGAGTACAAAGATTTAGAAGGTGTATATGCCAACATAGAGAATATCTCTGCGAAAGGCACTAAAAATAAACTCATTGAAAGTGAAGACCTTGCCTATTTGTCAAAAGAGCTTGTGACCATTGCAACCACTGTTGAACATGGTCTTTCCTTAGATGATATGAAGCTAAAGCCAGTGGACCGAGAAAAGCTTGTTGGTTTGTTTAATGAGCTCGGTTTTAAAAGTTTTGAAAAAAAGTTTTTTAAAGACACAACCTCTGCTAGTGAAGACGTGAGTGCTGAAAAAAAACCTAAAAAAAGAGCCACAAAAAAAACCAAAAGCCTAGTTGAGTCAACAATGACTGTGGCTGAGATCGATAAAAGTTTAGTACCTTATTCTGAAGTTTGGGCTATTGATACCGCTAGTGGTTTGTATTTACAATTTGATAAAAAGTTGGTTCATGTGGATGGTGACCTCATTGAATTGGGGCAAGTGCTCGAAGGTAAACACATCTCTTGGCAAGGCTTTGACTTAAAAGCAACTTGGAGAAAACTTAAAATAAGTGCTGTGCGCACGCCTGAATGGGACCACCTCCTTGCTGCATACACTTTAAACCCAAGTAATATTACTTCATTCGCAGCTGTTTACGAGCAGTATCTCGGTGAGAAATTCAACGAATTGCCGACGGCCAGCGATTACTACAACGCCCATTTAGAGCTCAAAGAGGTTTTAAAAAGCACTCTAGAGGAAAAGAATGTTGAGGACATCTATAATGATTTAGAACTGCCGCTTGTTCCAGTATTATTTACTATGGAGCAGAACGGAATCTATCTCGATAAAGATCAATTGGCTGTGCAGTCAAAAGGTTTAGATAAAGACATCAATCGTCTTGAAAAAGAAATTCACGATGAAGCAGGGGAGGCCTTCAATGTGGCGAGCCCTAAACAGTTAGGGCAAATTCTTTTTGAAAAAATGAAAATTCCAGTGGTGAAAAAAAATAAGACCGGCTACTCCACCAACGTTGACGTGTTATTAAAATTAGCTCCCGAGTATCCTATCGCGGAAAAAGTGATCGAGTACCGAGAACTTGCTAAACTTAAAAACACCTATGTAGATGCTTTGCCTTCGTTAGTTAATGAAAGCACTGGGCGCATTCACACTCAGTTCAAACAGGCGGTGACAACCACCGGGCGACTTTCAAGTGCTAACCCTAACTTACAAAACATACCCATTCGCACTGAAAGAGGGCGCTTGGTGAGAAAGGCTTTTTCAGTGCCGCCAGAAAAAGTACTTCTGTCTTTAGATTACAGTCAGATTGAACTAAGGATTTTGGCTCACATCACTGATGACCCTGGGTTGTGTCAGGCTTTTAATAACAACAGAGACATTCACACAGCCACGGCAAGCGAAGTTTTCGGTGTAAAGCTTGATGATGTGAGCTCAGAGATGCGCCGTAAGGCTAAGGCGGTAAACTTTGGCATTGCTTACGGGCAGGGAGCCTACGGCTTGGCTGAGGCTCTCAATATTTCACGAGCTGAAGGTAAGGAGATCATTGAGACTTATTTTAAAAAGTTTAAAAATGTAAAAGACTATATGCATGAAACCGTTGAGCGGGCTAAAGCAGATGGCTTTGTCACAACCATTATGGGTCGAAAGCGATACATTAAAGAGTTGGCTTCAAGCAAGCCAATGATCCGTAAGTTTGGTGAGCGCGCTGCTATCAATGCACCGATTCAAGGCTCAGCCAGTGACATTGTGAAGCTTGCCATGATCCGTGTGTTTGAAGAAATCAGTTCACCTTTATTATTACAGGTTCACGATGAATTGATTTTTGAATGCCATAAAAATGATGTGCAGGATGAAATGCAAGAGATCAAAGCCATTATGGAAGAGACCACTCAACTGCAAGTTCCCCTTGTTGTGAACGGTTCTTTTGGCAGTAACTGGGATGAAGCCCATTAAATTTAAAATTTAAAGGAGTAATTAGTATGAAGATATTAGGGTTGGATTTTGAAACTACAGGTTTAGATGCACGCAGTGAGCGCGTGATTGAAATTGGTGCTGTCGTTTGGGACACTGAAAAGAACACTCCCTGTGCAATGATGTCGGAGCTGGTGACGTGTGAAACTCCTTTGTCGGATGAGATCATTAAAATCACAGGAATAGATGATCAAATGTTAAAGCAGTTTGGTGTTAACGGTGAGACGGCTTTTGCAAAGCTTGTTGAGCTAATTTCAGCTTGTGATTATGTAGTGGCTCATAATGCTAAATTTGATCGCAGCTTTTTTGAACAAGAAGTTAAGAACTACGGCATTGATTTTGATAGTGCTTCTCTTAAGTGGATAGACACTTGTATGGACGTGCCTTACCCAGAAAGCATTCAAACACGTAAGCTCACTTACTTAGCTGCAGAACATGGTATTCTCAATAGCAATGCTCATAGAGCCTTATTTGATGTGATAGTTATGCTCAATGTTCTTAAACATTATGCTTTTGAAGATGTCATAGAGCGTGCAAAAAGCCCTTCTGTGCAAGTAGTTGCCAAGGTGTCTTTCGATGAAAAAGACAAAGCCAAAAAGCTTGGTTTTCGTTGGAACCGTGATGATAAAATTTGGTTCAAAGAGTTCAAAGAAATAGACATTCCAAAAAAGCAATTTCCTTTTGAAATTGATGTTGTTAATTTGTAATTAATAGATCTGGGTGAGACTTTTTGTCTCGCCTAAGTGAATATCAACTGTTAACTTGGTCTTAACCTTTGCAATCTAGCTGAGCTCAGGCTTAGGTTTAATAAATAAACCTTTTAAACTAACAATTCCTAAAACAATAATACCAGCAATAAAGCCTATTATAAGGTTTTGTAGGTGTTCATTGGTGTAAATTGGAATATGAAAAATATGAACAAGAATTCCACCGCCCACTAGAAGCATTGCAAGTGTACCCACAATACCTAGACCCTTCATAGTGTACGGCATTGACTTTACAAAGCCCATACCTATTTTTTTATAGCCCTTATTGATTAAGTGCAGACCAAAGTCATCCACTTTAACAATGATAGCAACGAGACCATATATTAAAAAAGAAGCCGCTAACCCAACTGTGGTGAGCACGAGTATTTTTGTCATAAGGTCACCGTCAATGGTGCTCATGGCAATAACGATAATTTCTAAAGAAAGAATAAGATCTGTGCGCACAGCTCCTTTAATTTTTTCTTTTTCAGGAACTATTTTTATGGCTTTGGTGACACCTTTTTTTTTGTGAAAGGCTTTTTCCATAATTTTATGGACACCCTCATAAGAAAGATACAGACCGCCAAGAACCATGATCCATTTAATAAGTGGAGGGTAGACAGCGCTGAGTACAAGCACGCCAACAATGCAGTAAACTTTATTTAAAAGTGAGCCCCAAAAAATGGCTTTAACAATCGGGATTTCTCTGCTGGCATTGACTCCGTGAACGACTCCGGCATTGACGGCAAGGTCGTCTGACATAAGAGCACTGGTTTTTTGAATGGCTGTCTTGCTCATTACCGCAACGTCATCAAGAGTGGCAGCAATGTCATCTAATAAGGCTAATAAATTAAACATAACTTAATTATATATAAGTTTATTTACTTGGCTACTGTTAACTTTTGTTTGTCGGGTAGATGTTTTTTTAATGACTGTAAAGTGCACTTAATAGTTAGATAAGTGCACTATTTAAACAACTTTAGAAAGCTATTTTAAATTTAAGTCTTTTTAAATAAATTTACTTTATCTTTTGAACGTAATTACGTGCTGCTTTTCTTCCAGAAAAAAGAGCACCTTGTATGCTGGGGCTTTCTAAATAATCTCCGCAGTATGATGTGTTTGACTGTATTTTTTTGGTCATTTGACCATATTTACAATTTTTAGGTAGAGCTTTTTTAACATCATAACTTTTAATGTGTTCCCAGTTGTCTATTTCTTGTTGGCCAAAAAGGTTTATTAGGTCTGATTTTGGCAAGGTCTGTGAATGAGAGAGAGTATTCACGGAAAATAAATGCCACCCAGGTGGTGAGTAGTTTTTATTGACTGCAGTTAAACAGGCAACATGATTAACTATGGATTGTGGAGAGCTATTTAAAAACAGAGTAGGTTTGGCCCATTTGGCAGACTTTGTTTTAAAGTAATGAGTAGTTACGTTTAAAAATTCTAGCTTGGACCCTTTATGATCACTCTCGTCATGATGGTGACAAACAAAGACGTGATCAAAGCCTTGCGATAAGAGCTCTTCACTTGTTGCTTCTGTGTTGAATTTAAAATTCTCAAGGCCAATTTGATTAGCCATCTGTTCCGGCAAGGCCGACATGCCTTTGTCTGGTAGGCTCGCTAGTGATTTAGAAAAGTTATGAAATAAATAAAGAAAAAAATCTGCAGGTAGATCTAAGGCTCGTGTAAGAAAAACACCTGAAAAAAAAGGGATAAAAAAGTTTTGAATGTACTGGTTGCTAAAACCAAAGTCTTTTAAAAATTCAATAGCAGTTTGACCGGCGTTTATTTTTTCATATTCTATTTTTGCGCTGAGAATTAATTTTAAAGTTAAAAATTTATCTTTTAAAGTTGGAATTGGTGAGAACGCTGTTGTTATTATTTTCGAAGGGTCCCGCAAAGGGTCAGAAATGGTATAAAACTTTCCATCTTTCCATATTTGGGCACCTGGTGAAAAGGTGTTGAGTTTGAGTTGATCATAATCAAGAAAGTACTTTCCCATTTCATAGGATGGCAAAAACACTTGAAAACCATGATCGAGTTGAAAGCCATCAACAGTGTCCGTTTTAACACGGCCGCCAGCAGATGCCGTCGACTCAAATAGAGTGGGACTAATATTGTTTTTCTTAAGCTCTAAGGCACAAGCTAAGCCAGATAGGCCTGCTCCGATGATGGCAACTTTTTGATCTGTCATAAAATACTACAAAACCAGTACGAGCACGCTCAAAGTAAAAACTGAAAAAGCAGGTATATATTTTTTAATGGGGTCTTTAACTTTAGCATGCATAGCAAGGGCCCCAAGCATTAAAGCAGTGACAAGAGCACTTGCCGGTGTGACTACTTGAGGCCACCAAATCCCTACAAAAAGTGTCAAAGCAGCGGCGATCTTTAAAAATCCAACAAGATAATAAGACCAATTGGGCAGTCCATAGGTTGCAAATTCGTCGCTGAGGTTTTGAGCATCACCACCACGGTAGAGAGTGGACTTATTAAATCGTATGAGCCAAACATTAATAAGCCCAAGAGCTATAATGATTTGAATAATAACCTTAGTTGCTAACATGCTGAGACTCCTATAGATTAAACAAGCACTGGAGTTATTTTATGCTCAAACTTTTATTTTTTCTACAAATTTTTAATGGTCTTTCATTTTTATTGTTTGGAGCTGGATGTTTTTTATCGGGCAGGGCTAAAAGAGAGTTTGT
>JAHDFM010000001.1:0-93725 GCA_020628165.1 Bdellovibrionales bacterium
ATCCTCCTCAAGAAGATCCTCCACAAATGGATCCACCTCAGCCAGATCCTCCTATGGAAGAGCCACCTCAGCCAGACCCTCCAATGAATGACACTCCAAAAACAGAAGAAACTTTCACGTACATTCATGAAAATATTTTAGTTCCTAAGTGTTTGAATTGTCATAAGCCAAGAGAGCAGGGTGGTTTAGGTCTTAAAGATGATTATACCAACTATGCAACAACCATGGCTGGAAGCTCTGTGGTCGCAGGAAATTACATGGAGAGCTCAATGTACACGGAAACAAATAACGGCAAGATGCCACCCGGCAATGCCTTGTCAGAGGATGAGGTGTCCTATATCCGTGCATGGATTGAGCAAGGGGCTTTGGATAACTAAAAAGCCAAAAGAAGTGGTAAATTCACTTTACACTCGTCAAGAATACAACTAAAAATAGAGACTCAAATTCAGCGGAGAGGTGGCTGAGTGGCTGAAGGCGCACGGCTGGAATCCGTGTGTGCAGGAAACTGTACCCAGAGTTCGAATCTCTGTCTCTCCGCCAAAACTTCTTTTGCAAATTATTTTTTCAAAATTTTCTGCTAATGACATGTCTATTGTAGTTAATTGCATCTTGAATTCTAATTTTTTGAATAGGTGTAAGGTCATTAATTGGAGTGTATTTATAACCTGAGTGTTCACTGCTTAAAGTAATTTTACAATTTTTTTCAATTTCACATCTAAAAAGCAGAACTTGTGAACTATAATGAGGGTGATAGTAGATTCCAGTGAGTTCTTTTATTTGTGGTTGGCATCCAATCTCTTCAATGCATTCACGTCTTAATGCTTCATGAACTGTTTCAGAGGGTTCCAAAGACCCACCTGGCAAACCCCAAGACTTGTCAGCATAGTTGGCTTTTAATAATAAAACTTCATTTTTATGATTTAAAATCACAGCATGTACACTCATTCTAAATTTATCTTCATAAGCCATAGATAAAATCTGCCTTATATGACCATGTTCTCTATAAGTTTGAATTCTAATTCATTTTTGCTATTATTTTTCAGCTCTACGTTGGTGCCTTGAGCTAAGGTGATCATTGGTGAAGTGTGGCCACAGTCAAAATTATAGACTCTTGGTATGTCTAAGCCATGTAACGCTTCTTCAATCAAATCTTGATAACTGAAGGGTGCCTCTTTAGAATTTATTTTTTCAGGTTTTGATACTATTAATGCTTTAGCTTTTGAAAGCATGCCAATTTGTTTAACCTGAGTCCATTGCCTTTCTTGTAAATCAAAATCAGCAGACATTTCTTCTAAAATTATAATTTTATTATTAAAATCTGGGAAATATTTAGTGCCGGTCAGCTTTAACAGAGTGTTTAAGTTGGCTACTACAATAGGACCAGTGATTGTATTATTAAAATTAACGCAGTTCCAACCAGGTTGTTCAATGTATGATCGTTCTTTGATCTTCCAATCACCACTGGGAATATCCCTTATATGCCGGCTCCAAACTTTTGGGGGTGAGATAGTTTGTATAGATTCATTCATGCCAACAGCTGCTAAAAAAGATGATTTAGAATAATCAAGAAAATGTGGATACTCACCAAAGCTGGGCATAACAGCAGGTCCGTAAAACGTAGATAAATTTGAAAATTTATTTATAGCCATATGCAAGCTCGTGACATCACTATATCCACAAAAAACCTTAGGGTGAGCTTTGATCATTTCAAAATCTAAATGGTCAAGCATGGATGAGGAATTTGAGCCTCCAATAGTTGATACAATGCCTTGTATATTCTTATTTAAAAACAAAGACATAAGTTCATCAGCTCGGTCTTTGCCGCTTGATGTGCGATATCCTTGTGTTTTTAGTGATGCTGTGAGTTTTCCTTCAATGACATTAAAACCTAACTCTTTAATCTGATTGATTCCGTGTAAATATTTATCTCTGAAAACAACATGTGCAGGAAATGAGGGTGTGAAAATGCCTATTGTATCTCCGATTTTAAGGCGTGGTGGTTTAGTTAGTGAGTTGTTCATCATATTTCCTAAATTTAAAATTTAATAATAAAACTGGAAAAAATATCCATAAATGCCAGAATGATATTCCCATAGTTGTCCAGATCATTAAATGAAAGAATATTCCAATAATTCCAATATAAAATCTACACCTATAAGACAATATAAGAAAAATTACACTGCCTTCAAATAAAAGTGTAGCAAGGCCGGAAAACGTCTTAAAAATACTATGTTGTGCTAAGAACTTTCCAAATTGAGTACCACTTTCTAAAATGTAATAGTGTATTGTTTCACCAGTTAAATACCACTTGATTCCAGAATTAAGAAGTTTAGCTAAAAAAGCTTGAAAATAAATCAACCCAATTATTATTAAGCAAGACGAAATAAGCAACGAAAGCTTTTTATCTCTATCCAAGCTATTATCATTTTTATATCTCTCATATAATATTGAAATAAAACAAAAATAAATTAAGTGACTATTAAAATTCCATGACTCACTAACTAAATTATAATCAAAGTAACTTAAAAAAGAATGCAATAAAAAAAGTATTATTGAAATGTAAAAACCACCTCTATAAATAATTAAGCATGAGGTAGGTATAATTAGGTACTTAGAAATATATAAAATAGAGTTAAAAAAAGAATTTGAGATGAGAGTATTATCGCTGAATACTGGATGAGACATTTGAGCGTTAAAAATAGATACTGAACCAAAATGTAAGATCAACATAGTAATACCTAACGTTATTTGAAAGTTTCTTAGGGTCTCAGAAGGATTACTATGTTTTTCGATGAGGCCATTGAATTTAGATAATAAGCTATTTGGCATATTAAAAATCTATTTTGACAGTATCACTATAGGTGCAATCCGTTTTTTTATGAACTTCATCAAATGACATCCAAGAGGTATTATTGATGCCACTAATAACTTTATTTATGAAATTTTTATTTAATAAATTTTTTTTTATTAAATAATTGGCTCTAAAAAAATCAATTGGTAGTAAGTTTGCGAGGTTAGATGAACAGGTTATAATATTGTCATTTAAAAAATGTATCTTGATTTTTTTATGAGCACTCGATTTATAAAAACTAAACATATTATATGGGGCGACTGGCCAAAATGACTTATTTAATAAGGTTGAGCTTATAGATGTAATAACGAGTATTAAAATCATTAATTTAACTTTTTTCATTACAAAAGCACTTGGGATTCTTTTTAAATTTATATTCAATTTTTTCAAAAGTATCTGTTTTTAATGCCATTCGTTTGCCATAACTAGAAATATCACCATAACCACCAAGGTACTTTAGTATGTCTGATAGAGCTGCAGATGCAGCTAGGCTATTAATTGGGCTTGCAGAAGGGGACTGGTAGTGTTTATTAATTTCTCTTAATTTGTCCGACTGATTTATTCCGATAAAGTTATCTATTTCGCAGTTTTGGCAAGCAGTTTTTCCAGGAACAACAAAAGGGCCCCAAACAGCGATGTCTTCTATGTATCCAACGTTAATGTATGGAATATTGTTTTCTATACAAAATTTATTAACTAAGAATGTGACGCTAAAAAGCTCGTCGGTATCTCCATCAGCCGATAAAACAACTAAATCATAGTCTTTATCTAGCTGATCAAAATCTGAATATTTGTTAAACTTAATATTTTTCGCTTCAACTTGTGTAATCGAGTTTCTTTCATGGATTCTCTTTTTAAGTATATCTACTTTTTTTTGTCCAACATCTCCTTCAGTAAACATTATTTGTCGAGTCAAGTTTGATGTTTCGACAGTGTCAAAGTCTAGTAGGTGTATTTCGCCAACTCCTGCTGTAGCGAGTGGTACACCTATATAGTTACCTATGCCACCGCAGCCTATAATCGCAACTTTTGATTTGTTTATTTTATTTTGAACTTCTTTCGGGTTACTTTTATTTAAGCTAAAATATAAATTATGTCGGCTGTACCGATCATTTTTATTATATTGATTTTCTTCAACTAAAAATTGACCAGACTCAAGAGTGTTAATTGAAAGGTCTATAAACTGAAAAAAACGTTGGCCAAATTTTTCAAGTAGTAAGTTTTTAACTTCCAGTGTTGTTTTAGGTGTTTTCCATATTAGGCAGGCTTCAATAATGATATTATTTAAAATCTCATCTTTAAATTTCTTATTATTAAGTCCTGTTGCTAAGTAAAGCACATCTTTTTCAGTTGATAATCTTACATAATTTGCCAATAGTTTTTTCATATAGTCATCTCTAATTCTTGAGTCTGGTTGATATTAATTACTAACGAGTCTTAATAAGGCTGCTTCAGAAACTCTGTCATCGATGATCATTTCAACCATTCCTTTTTGTTGAAGATTGTCTTCAACTAAAATTGGTCGAATAGAGTAATCATAGTTATTAGAAGCTGCGAAGTTCATTACTTTTTGGACCTTAGAGTAATCTTTTAAAGTTAAGACTAAACTATCACTAGCATTGACTTGGTATGATATACCAGACAAGCCAATTGTTGCAGACAAAGCTGTGAGTAATCGTTTCTTATTTATTTTCATTATTACCTCCCTATGGTTTTTTGAGACAATTATATTTATTAAGTGAAAAGAAAAGAGTTTCTAGTTACTAAATATCAAAAATATATTTTTTACGAAATGAAGTTTAGTGTAAGACCTGTTAATCAGATTTGAAATGTCATGTTTCATTCATGAAAAATTGTGGATCAAATATGTGTTCAATTTTTAATTGAAATAGGTAAACACGTGTTAGTATTAATATAATTTTCGTATTTACAAACTATAAGAACTAATTATGTATAAATTTTGATTCCAGAACTTAAGATCATACTTGCCAGCACTGCAAAAAAATAATTACTTAATGCCATTCAACAAGTAAATGAGTCTCCTCTGGGAATTAAATATCTTTTTTGAGGTGAGTCATCTTTTTTCTTGTGAAACACGAAAATATTTAATGCTTAAACTTAGGTTTTAGTGCAAGCAAAGTTCTCTGTATAATATTCATACTTGTTTTGAAAGGGATAAAATAAGTTTCTATTGGTATCATTTTTATTATACTTTAGATTGTATGAAAAAAGAAATATACGAAATTCAAGAAGAACTCTACAAAAATAAAATAAGTAACAATGATATTGGCTGGTCTAATCAGTTGCACTTAGATTTTAAAATGGGAATTTTAGATAGCTTGTATTCTAATCAAAAATTTAAAAACGTCTTAGTGCTTGGCTGCGGAGATGGTCAGGTTCTTTATCAATTGGCTATGAATAATAAAGAAACTCAGTTTGTTGGTGTTGATATTAGTGAAGTCGCTACAGATTGGGCCAAAAAAAGATGTGAAGGTATGAATAATGTTAAGGTCTTTCGTGCTGACATCATTGATTGGGTTAACGAGGGGCTTTACGACCTAGTCATTGATGACTATGTTCTTCATTGTATGGTCGATAATTATCGAGATATTTTCATTAATAAGGTTAAAGGATGGCTTGCTTCCTCAGGTGATTTTTGCTCTTTCACAATAGTCAAAGATAAAGATGCCATTAAAGACACCTACCAAATAATAAAAGACACTAAAATTCGTCAATTTTTAACAATCGAAGAACTCAATGATTGGTTCGTTCAAAAAAATTTTAATGTCATAAAAAGTGAATTCCACAAAATTGAAGGGCAACCGATTCAATTAAGTATCTTAAGTAAAAGTCAGAGTGATGAGAAGTCAATTATTCCTTAAAAAAAAGAAATAAAATTATAGTTCTATCCACGATAAATCTTTTGTATTTTTTAACAACACCTTGCGATCAATCCAGTAGTGTCCATTGGTACATGTGCCTTGCACTGTAGAATTATACTTAGCACATAAAGAATCTCTCATTAAAATTTGGCAAGTGTTGTTTTTAAGTCGTTGTCCGACAGCAACAGCATAATGTTTTGAACAAATATGTTGGTAAGATTTGATTTCAAAGTCAGGGTTTAGCACGGAGTCTGAGCAAAAGTTTATAGCTACGGGGTTTATGGTTTTTAGCTGTGTATTGATTATTTCTTCATTAGTAAGGTTTTTATATGGTTTAGAAGTTGATGATAATATTTGAGGGTGATTTATGAAATCAGTTTTTACACACATTTTATCAGTAATGTGTGCAAAAAAATGATTAAAATTGCCACTTAGCCAGTCTTCAAATTGATCTTGTGTCGGCAAGCTTTCAACTTGAATACCAAGCTGTACAAGATTTTCGGTGAACAGGTTAAACACATTCATTGTTTTACCTTTACGTAATTCTTGCCGAGTTATTTTATACAAATGAGTTAGCTTTTCGAAAAGTAAATTAATATTGCTTGGCTCAAGAAAGTTATTGATACCATTATTTAGACACACTCCCTTCAAAACACCGACAACAGAATGTGAGATAAAACCACCCCAAATACTACTATTTAATCTATACATTTTTTGAGATGACAAAATGGATTGAGTCGCCATTGAAATGGGGTTTATAAGTTTAGAGTTAATGTTTATTTTACGATAATAGTCGTTTAAGAGTAAGCTTCCGGCATATGCATAACATAGATAGCTGTTTCCCTGATCCATGATTGGAATGCTTGCTAGTGACTCACTGGTTAAATCAAGTCTGATATTAGGGCAATCTTCAGCGGTTGCACTCAAAGAAATGAGTGTAAAAAAAATCACTAACAATGGTAATTTTACAAGTTGCAAAGACTCTAACCTTCTTTTAAGTGAATTAAACTGTTCTTAATTAGAGTTTGCAAGCTTTGTACCGGTTGATAGAGTTCCAGGCTCTTTTTTTATGCAATGCTTGCTTAAACAGAGCCTGGAACTTAGTAATTAGCAATTAAGGGCTTGTTAACCCGTTCATAGGGTTGAATCCGCCAAAATCACTGTGTGTGTTCATGTTAATCCACGGGATTTGATCTGATTCTAGTGGAGACATTTTTTTACGAAACTGAGACTCAGGTGTCGCTACAAGATCTGCTGCGGTGATACCAATTAAATCCTCATATGCTTTTTTCTTACCCGCATATTTTTTTCTTGAATTCCAATATGGCTTTGCATCCGCTGCTAAAGGTTCTGGATACACTAGAATTTCATTGCGTTTTGATGGGTAGGTTTGTCGAGGTTCTTTAGGAGAATTGTCATTCTCAAGGTCGGTGGTTCTGTATTTCAATATTTCTTCAACATCGCCATTGATACCCATTTCGATCATTTTTTTGTAATCGTCTGGAGTCATTCCTGCAGCCCATTCAAATGGTACAACATTTATATTCCAAGATTGGTCAGCTCGTAAGTAAACGCCATCTGAGTTTTCATCCATGTTTTGATACATCTCAAGTTTTTCTGAAGAATCAGAGTTGTCTGGGGTGTCTGTATCATCGCCTTCGGGTGTCTCGGGTTCATCAGAATCATCACCTTCTGGTGTTTTTGGCTCATCTGTATTGCCGCCTTCAGGTGTTTCAGGTTTGTCGCCGCCATCACCTTTTGGTGTTTTTGGTCCATCTGTATCATTGCCTTTTGGAGTTTTTGGTTCGTCTGAACCATTACCTTCAGGAGTGCTTGGTGTGCTAGGCGTGTTTGGCCCTTCAGGGGTGTGTGGAGTTTGTGGACCTTCATTATGTTCAGGAGGTTTTGGAGGGGGATTAGTGCCAGTGATGCATCCAATCCCACAAGCAATTGACTCACCAATTTCAGCGCCTTTTATTGCACCAGGTATAACTCCTGGCCAACCTTTGGTGATTCCTCCGGCTATTCCGCCGATGACGGTGCCAGCAGCTTTACCGAGCGGTGACTTTTCTTCACACCCAGCAGTGCATTCACCAGCACTGGACATACTAGCTAACTCATCTCTAGTTGCAGAGTTTCCAAATATTGGGCTCGTGGGGTCGTCAGATGGGCTGCCTTCGGGTCCACCCTCAGGGTTGCCTGGTCCGTAATGATTTGGGTAACCATCTTCATATTGATCACCACTTTGTTCGAACGGACTACCATTATCGGGTCCCAACCCACCATTGTTCATGTTACCAGATGGGTCATCATATGGTCCTTGTGGGTTTGGAGTTTCTCGCCCACCAAAATCGTTATCATAACCATGATCTGCGCGATCTCCACCAAGCCCGAATTCACCATTATTCATGTTACCAGATGGGTCATCATATGGTCCTTGTGGGTTTGGAGTTCCTCGCCCACCAAAGTCGTTGCCATAACCATGACCAGTGCGATCTCCATCGAGGCCAAATGAATCTCCATTGTAATTGGGTCTAGAGTTTCCATCATTCATGTCGCCGAACTGGCCATGATTGATTTTAAAGTTACTCGAGTCTATTTGAATGTTTTGATCACCAAAACTTCTACTGAACTGAAACAACTCATTAGGGTTATTAATAAGGTTGGTTTCATTATTAAAGTTTGAGTTTTCACTGATTGGGTCATTTAAACCAAATCGATCACCCAAAGTCTGCGCCATATCAGGGCTCACTATTGATAAGGCATCATTGAGCATTTGCGACTGTTTCATTTCGCCAGCACCTAACAAGTAATCCATTTCTGTGAGGGTCGGAATGATAAGACCATTCACTACGCCCATTTTTTCAACGCGTTTAAAGATCAAATCACGGTTTACTTTTTCGTTAGGGTTGATCTCGTCAATCATGTTAGCAAAATCTTCTAGTTGATTTTGGTTGACCTTTGATTGTCTTTCGACTTGAGATAACTGCATGACTTTTTGTTGTGATTTATTTTTTGTAAAACCTACAGAGGTATAAATAAACACAAGCGCAATTATAAAATTTTTAATTTTCATAACACTTCCTTTTTTAAAATTTAGGTTGTGTATAGCAAGTTGAAGGCCATAATTTTTTTTGTTAACGAGCCTTGAAAGCTTTTAGAGAAAGAAAATTCTAAAATTTAAGACTTTATTCCTAGAGTTTGGATTAAAATAGATCTTTAATCTTAAATTTTAAAAAATGACTTTTAGCTTTGATGTTGAAATACTACATTTAGGAAAATTTACAAAATGAGCATTCGACTTTTGAATGGTTATTTTTTCTTCGCCTTGGTTTTTTGTACTTTGAATATTTACATGGTTGCAAGTGTCTTGATTGAAGCACCTGATAGATTGAGTGGATATGTTTAAATTTTCACGCACTGCTTACATACTGAGATTTAGAATTTAAGATTTTAACATAGAGGGTCGTTTAAAAAGTCTAAAATTATAGACTATTCGACGTCCCAATTTCATATTGGTTGCAGCAGTTGTGTGTTTCAAAGTTAGGAAAACTATTAATTAGAAATAGTTATTAATTATGAACTTTGGTAAATAAATTATATATCAGTTTGAGAATTTCATCTTTTTGACTGAACCTATTGCGTGCTGAACGGAGAGGTAAGGAAATTTTTGGGTCCATAGTTTCATGAGCTAGCAGCTCAGGGGGGATGTAAGACTAACGAAGTGCGCATGGTCCAAGAATATGAGCATATGATGATTTAGATCCCGTTCAAGTTCTTGGTGGAAGAGACGGTGGGCTGTCTCAACAGTTGGCTTAGAGAAAGAGTAAGTCCAGAAATATTTCAAAAATCAAGAGCAGCTAGGTAGATGTGGTCAAGATGAGATTGGTAGATTTCAAACTGAACTAGCAGTCCTTGGGACTTCTCATAACTGACAAGTTCCTTACTATACATGGACATTATTAATCAGAAAATAAAAAACGTATATTTTCAAAAATGAAGATAAGGCATATGGCAACTTCCCACCATCTTACATCATCATTAACGGATTTTTTTATTTTTTTTCTGATAATAAATAAAATAACAAGCGTGCAAAAACTTAAGCCTAAGCTAAAATAAATCCAATTGCTAAGTTGTAAAATATTTTTAAATATAAAAAAGTAAGCCAGATTAAAAACCAAAAAGATTTCAAAAAATATTATATTTAATTTCAATTTTCCCTCACAGATTTATTTTTGTTAATAGTATCATTCACATTTCGATAGGCAATATGATTTTTAGTAATTACTGGTCTTAAAATGTTAACTAGAGCTCCAGGTCCTTAATGATCGTCACAATGAACATATTTATAGGAACTGGAGCCAAAGGCTAAGGGCTCTTTATTAAGTTAATTACATCCACCCTGTTATAGTCTCCTCGTGGATTCTTATTAATCCAAGGTAACTGATTAGGGTTAGCTCTAAAACTATTTTGATTGAATTTAAGATAAGGGTTAGTTGCCATCTCTTCAGATGTAATGGAAATAATATTATTATACGTTTGATTATCGATCCAAGAAACTGTTCCAGGTTTTTTAGAGTACCTTTCATTTTCAAGCCAGTAGTTTGGGCCAGTCATTACATCTATTGGGTTAATAGGATCTACTATATAACCTATACCTGTTTGTTCCATATAAAATTTGGGGGGGGAACTCTCCATCAATTGGAGATGCAATAATGCTTATATCCATTTCTGGATTTTGTTGGGACGGTTCATTGCTTGATCTCTCATTGATTTTTTCACTTTTAACATTTTTTTCAGGAACTTTAGGGGTATCTGGCTGATCTGAGTTTTCAGGTTTTGGATTAGGTTTATCAGTCTTTGGTTTTTGGGGTTTATCTGCATTTTCAGGATTTTTTGGAGGTTTGGGGTTATTAGTGCTATCAGAGTTTTTTGGGGTTTTTGGATTGTCTGAATTTTCAGGAACTTTAGGGCTGTCAGGTATTTTTGGAGTGTCAGGAAAGTCAGACATTTTAGGTAGTTTAGGCGGTTCGTTTGTCACTGGAAATTTATTTTGACTTGTAATACAGCCATAGGAGCAACCAGCCGCAGTCCCAAAGGTAGCGCCTATAGTGGCTCCGGTTGGCACGCCTGCAGGGCCACCTGTGATTCCTCCTACGACAGATCCTACTATTGTTCCAATTCTCCGCGCTGTGTGACCTTTATTATAACAGGCATAGACACATTCTCCAAGTCTAGACTGACTTGCAATCTCGTCTCTTATAGCAGGATCTCCAAAAATTGGACTTGTTTGATATCCTTGCTGATTATTATGATAATTATTTGAACTGTTATTTTCATCATAGTTACCTGAGTAACTGTTTCCATAAAAATCATTATCAAAGTTATCAATACGAGGGTCATAACCCGAAGTATATAAAACATCATGGTCTTTGCCCGGAGTAAACTCTATATTATTTACGCCATACGGATCATAGTGACTTGGAACGTCCCCAGCTTCAAACTGATTATTTAAATTACTATTGAGTGGATCATCACCTTCACTAAATGGGTGTCCATTATGATTGGGTTCGTAATTTCCATTTCCTATTCTTTGAAATTGTTCATTGCCAAGTAGAAAATTGTCAGTATTAATATCCATTCCTTGATCACCAAAGCTTCTTCTAAACTGAAAAATCTCGTTCTGGCTGTTCATATGACTCGATTCATTGTTAGAACTTGAATTTATATTTATGGTTTCATTTAAGCCAAATCTTTCACCTAAGTTCTTTGCCATTGTTGGGCTAATAATTGATAAGGCGTCGTTGAGCTTTTGCGATTGTTCTATCTTGCCAGCTCCTAATAAGTAATCCATTTCAATGAGGGTAGGAATGATGATCCCATTGATGAGTCCCATTTTTTCAACCCTCTCTAAAATTAAATAACTATTTACTTTTTCATTTGGATTTATCTGATCAATTAAGTGTGCAAATTTTTCGAGCTGATCTCGGTTAACTTTGAGATTACTTGCAATCTGAGCTAACTGCACAAACTGTTGTTGTGAATTATTTTTTGTAAAACCTACAGAGCTGCACATGATTGTTATTACAATTATAAAATTTTTAGCTTTCATAACTTATCCTTTTTTTAAACTTAAGAAGTGTATAGCAATTTGAAGACCATATTAATTTAAACTTAGAGATAGCGAGTTCGATCTGGCGTAAAAAAGTTTAAGGTTTAAGATTTAAATCTAAGAAATAGGAATAAATAGAGTTCCAGGCCTTAAAGTCTTCAGGGGCCACTCAAAGATTTACAATTTGAAATGAGACGAAGCTTAAAAATCACGTACAGTTGGCGAATTTTTATATATTCAAGGCTAATTCAGCGATTTTTCAAAAAAATAGGATATTGCAAGCCATATAAAGTCATTAATTATTATAAACGATTGTAGGCGTTACATTTCGCGCGAAATTACGGGGTCAACATTTAGAAACTGAGAATTGCTACTCAGCGGCGGTGATTGTTAGTTATTTTTTGATATACGTAAAAGACTGCTGTTTTTTAGACTATAGGGTTTTTATGAATATTCATTCAGAGCTAAAATCAAATTTTAATCTAGATAGTTTTCGTCTAGGACAACAAGAAATCATTGAATCTGTTTTAAACCACAAAGATGTTTTAGCAATTATGCCGACGGGTGGCGGTAAGTCATTGTGTTATCAGTTGCCGGCTTATTCAAAGCCAGGGCTCACAATTGTTATTTCACCCTTAATTGCACTCATGAATGATCAGGTCAGGCACTTAAAAGACTTGAACCTTCCTACAGGATGTATGCATTCCGGTCTCAGCTTAGATGAAAGAAAGGCTATTTTCGCTGAGCTTAATGATGCCTTAGAAGACAAAAAAAGTTTTGTGTTATTTTTAACACCTGAACGGGTTCAAAAAGAAGGCTTCGCAAAATGGATTGTGCGGCAAAATGTGAATTATTTTGCTATCGATGAAGCACACTGTGTTTCAAAGTGGGGACATGATTTTAGACAAGAATATTCACAGTTATCTATTTTGAAACAATTAAAACCAAATGTTCCCATCATCGCCTTAACTGCGACGGCCACTCCCATTGTAAAAAATGATATTAAAAAATACTTATCAATGAATGAGCCCGCTGAGCACGTGTATGGTTTTTATCGTTCGAACCTCTATTATCAAGTTGAGTTTTGTGAAAATGAAGACGTTAAAAAATCATATCTTCTAGGTGCTTTAACGGCGAATAAAAATGGTCGTATTTTGATTTATTGTGGAACACGTAAAAAAACAGAAAGTTGGCATGAGTACCTATCCACTAAGTATGGAAAGGTGGGTTTTTATCATGCAGGTCTGAATAAAAAAGACCGAGAAGCTGTTGAGGCTCAATTTGCTAGTGGTGACATTCGTATATTAACGGCAACAAATGCCTTTGGCATGGGAATTGATCTGCCAGATGTTAGGCTTGTGGTTCATACGCAAATTCCTGGCAACATAGAGTCTTATTACCAGGAAGTTGGGCGAGCTGGGAGGGACGGCCTTCCAGCAACTTGTTTGATGCTTTATTCAAAAAAAGATAAAGGGCTGCAATCATTTTTTATAACTCAATCAGATGCACCTAAAGACATTATTAATAAGCGTTGGCGCGCACTTGATGCTATGGTTAACTTTGCTGAAGGCAGTGAGTGTCGACATTCAGAAATCTTAGTTTATTTCAATGATCAAAACAGAATTAAATCCTGTGGTCATTGCGACACTTGTGACACGGAATCAAAATTAAACGTGAAACCAGAGTTCATAGCAGAAGCTGAAGTCCCTAAAAAGAAAAAGAAGTCAAAATACGACAAACTATTTCAGACAGAAATTCCTGCCGACAAACAATGGATGATCAAGGACTTAAAAAAATGGCGCAAAGAGTACGCTCAAGAAAACTCTGTGCCGGCTTTTATGATTTTCAGTGATAAGTCTTTGCGAGATTTGATCAATCAATTGCCGACTACAGAACATGATCTTATCAATGTTTATGGTTTTGGAGAGTCCAAAGTAGAGAGTTTGTCGTCCGACTTATTACCTGTCATGGAAGAGCTTAAGAATAATTACGACAAGGGTTTAAACTCTTAGCAGTACTTAATATAAATTTGATCCAATTTAAAACTTTGCTTGTGTGGTTGCCAAACGTAAATGGCTTTGCTTGCACACTTACCTCGAGCAGAAATATAAAATGAAGTATATAAGATTCCATCTTGAATGATTAAGTTATGGATTTGTATTGTCGAGTAACTTTCTTTTAGAGGTGTTTGATGTTCAAAAGTAAGAGCGTTTAATTTTTTGTTTTTTTCAAAGTAGGCAATGTAAGTGGTGTTCACGGCCCAATGAGAGCATGGCACGAAATAAACTTTTTCATCTTTACTGACCGTTAACTCTTGCATGTCACCTAAACGTTGCCAGTCTTTTTCACATGTATTCTCATTAACAAAGTGTTGCTGTTGTTTCGAGATCTCCATAGCAACCTCTGCTGGGTTCAATCTATCTGAGGTGGCTTTTACTTCAGTTTCAGAGTTTCTTTCTGGTAAAATTTCAAAGTCTTTTGAATGATCTTCTGGCTCTTCAAAGTTGAGCTCATAGATAAATTCAAACATTTGCGCAAGTTCATTGTCTGCAGCCGATTGTTGAATTGAAAAGATAGATATAAAAACACAGAGAATAGAAAAAAATAAAGATCTGATGACTCGCCCCCTAACTTAAAAGATTATTCATAATTAACTTTGATTGAGTGTTAAGGGAAAGGTCTCTTTTAAGACTGAAATGTTTATACTTAAGTGGCTCACATGATTATTTGGCACATAATTAGCACTAATATTTATGTAATTCGTCAGTACGTATAACTTAGTTTTCAGGAGCTATAATATGAAATTTCTACTTATTGTTGTTGGTTTTTTTACAATTTCTTACTCTTTACAGGCACAATCCAGTGCAAGTACTGAGTCCGTCAACACGGTTAAAGTGGAAAAGCCTAACCAATATTCGAATCAAGATGATCTCTTTAACATACGATTCGAGCCATTTATGCTGCTTTTTCAAGAGTTCACAGCTACAATGCAAATCAAGTTGAGTGATAAATTCAGTTTGGGCCCCTTACTCGCTTACATGCCTGGTTCTAATGATATCTATGCTGGTGGGTCAAAGATTTCTTTTTTCCCAGGGGATCAAGAAACTACCAGATTTACTGTCGGTTTAAGGTCAAATTTCTATTTTAAAAATGCCAAAAGACACACCCCTTACATAAGTGCCACTTTAGCTCATACACGCACTGAAATAGAAGATGACAGAACTTCATTTGCAACAGGTTCTCAGAAGGGTGGGGTTGATTTTCACGAAACCTACATGACAATGACTGGCGGATTCCAGTGGATTTGGCAAGCGTTTACCTTAAATGTTGGTGGTGGTTTTAAATACTTTATTGACACTCCAAACGATGTGACCTTTGCTTATAATGATGGTTCAACAAGAGAAAGAAACCTCGATGGAGCTCTATTAGCTCCTCAAATAGATGTTGGATTAGGTGTTAGTTTCTAAAATTAAATTCATTAAATAATCTATATAAAACAGAGTTTTCATGAACTCTTATTTATTTTAAATACTAGACTAAAACTTCTATTTTTAGCTATATAACCAGCTAGACAATGTTCCTAAGTCATTGGTCTTAAAAGTGACACTTTTATAGGGTTTGTTATCAACTAAATGTAAAATTATAGCAGTGATACAGGCCCTTAAATTTATTTTAGTGTGTTTTCTTATTAGCTCACAATTTTTGTTTGCTGAAAAGAATCTCGTAAAAGACGTCAATTGGTTAAAAAGCTACAGCTGTAACGACCCTCAAAAGAATGAAAAGTTATTGTCAGAGTATGTTAAATACAATGCCTGTTCCAACAGTTTAGGCATTGTCGGTTGTGGGTTTTTAATTTCAGGTGTTGCCTGGGGGGCTGGGAATGTCATTAATAAATGGTTAAGCCGAAAAAAAACACAGTTGAAAAATGAACTTTTAAAACATAAATCTGCCATGGAAAATGCGTGGGATAATCGTGTTGCCGCGAACGTTCAATGGACAAACATACAAAAAGCATTTGCTGAAAGAGACAAGCAAGCAATCATAAGACAAGTTCAAACTCTTGCAAGCAATGATCCTGATTTTAAAGATGCTCTAAGGCACATAAGGGGAGTGGAGTCTTATGATTTAATAAGGCTAGGCACAAGTGACAACCCTTTAAACCCAGAACATATCTTAAAAACAAAAGTTCTCAAATTTGAAGATGACGCCAGAATATCTGCGACGGCACTAATGGAGGCTGTGCAGAGGGACCAGGACCTGGCTAAATCAGTGATTAGAGAAAGTGGCATCGATCTCTATAAATTGCAAGATGAGCGTCAGAGAGATATTTCTCCGAACAATAGCCGCGCCATACGTAGTATTTATACAGATATAGAAAACTTTAAAAGTTTTAGAAATGATGCTTTAAGAAACAAAAGCTCTCTCCGTGAGTTAGGCTCTTTCGCTAGAAAATGGGGGGCACCAGCACTCTTGTTAGTTTCTGCTGGGTCTGCTGCTGCTAACTACTGGAAAGGTAAAGATGTTGTCGGCGAGGCCGTAAATTCTTTAGCTGATCCAACAGCCTGCTCTGATGTTTATAGTTCCAATATGACCGTAGATGATGAATGTAAGCCTGTTTATGTACCGAGTGCAAATATTGAATCGTTTTTGAACTTGCCACGCTCGGAACAAGACTCATTGTTAAGAAGCACCAATGTTGTTACTGAAAAGCGCGACTTGTGTGAGTACTATAAGTCAGCAGTATTACAAATGGCAAAAACACATCAAGAGAATATCGATGACATACCAGAGATCAAGCAGATTGACTGTGACAAATCGATTAAAGTTTCTTTTGTCGATTCTGATAAATTTAACTTTAAAAGTTTGGATCTTAACCTTTTTGCTGATCAGCCATCTATTGGTTTTGAATACAAAGGTAATGATCGATCAGTGAGAGATGGGTTGGTAAAACTTGATAGAAATAACGACGAGGTCATTCAGTTCTGTTACACTGGAGGGCATAAGGCAAATAGTGATAGGACTGTTTGCAACACTCCTGCAAGTAATAATAACCCCGCAAAGCAAAGAACTCAAAAGTCATTGCAAATTGCCAGGTATGTATCAGCGATTGCACAAAAGGTGTGTCAAGATCCAACGTTCACTGCCTCGATTAAAACAAAACGAAGTCAGGTAAGTCCGACTCTAAGAAGTCGATCCTCAACGAAAAAGTAGTACAAATTTTTGATTAAATATTTTTCGCAATCATTTTGTTTAAAAAACTTCTAGCTGATTGTTTGCTTAAATGGACTCTCAGGCTCTCGTAATTGCTTTCTTCTTTGTAAATCCGAAAAGCTCTTGACGGATATTTTTGACCTCAATATTGTTAGGGATCAATAACAATGAGGTGGGGATCATGGTTTTAAACCTTATATTAGTCATATTTTTAAGTGCAACTTCAATACACGCCAAAGTTAAATTTGCAGTGACAGGACCTTGTGACCAAAAGCCAATCTTAAATATAGATGTTCAAACTCAAAGTAAAACTGTAGGAGAGTTCACTGTTAACACTTTGATTACAAATAAGTTTGAGTTCATTGGAGATGATCAAAAAATTGAGAGCATTGCTGGCACTCCCGTTGGTTCTGAGGCTTTAGAAATCATAAGTCGTAGCGAGATGCGGGCATATGGCTGGTGCTTTTATGTCGATGGCAAAGAACCAGAAGTCTACCCCCACGAAATGAGTATGAAAGGTGTGGGGAGTGTGCACTGGCTTTTTGCTTATGCTCATTATAAAGATGGTGAGTGGTTATCTATGTGTAATCCCAGTTGGGCTCTCAAGCCTGATTTTCTATGTAAGTAACATAAATGACTGAAGCTCAAAAAAACTTAAAGAATTATCCTAAATTTTATATTTTCTTTCATGCATATGCTTGGGCTTCTGTTTTCTTTTTATATTTTCTTGAAAACTTACCTATTGAACAGGTTTTGTTATTAGAGTCTGTCTATTACATTGCCGCTGTTTTTTTTGAAGTTCCGTCTGGTTATTTTTCAGATAGAATTGGGAGAAAACCAACCCTCATCATTGCAACTCTTGCTCAAATCATCGCTTATAGTTTATTTTTAGTTGGTGGTCACTTTTATGTGTTCTTCTTAGCACAACTATTTTTTGCCATTGCTTATACTTTTGCCTCAGGGACAGATCAGTCTTTCTATTTCGAGTCAGTGACGCAAACTGAGGGAAAAGCCTCAAGTTATGGGCAACTAGAGGCAAGGCTTATGAAAAAAGCCATGTTGTTTCGTTCCTTTTCTCAATTGATGGCAGGAGTGCTCAGTGTTCTTACTCTTAAGTTTGGTTATTTAGTGAGTCTTTTATATGCACTGACAGCCTTCTTTTATGCAACAAAATTTAATGAACTCAATACAGCTGATAAAACCAAAGAGTCTTTTGCAAAACAGCTTAAGAACAGTTTTAAATACTGGAAAAACCCGTTACTGCAATGGGTTGCTTTTTTTGTGCTGATTTTTCAGATAAGCACACATTTTCCCTACGAGTTTTTTCAGAAATACATCGACTTACTCAACTTAGGCACTTTGGAAACTTACAAGGGTTACTCGTTAACAACAGTCGTAACAGGTGCGGTTGCCTCCAGTGCAATTTTTATTGCCGCCTTTGTGGCTGGAAAAAGTATAAATATCAAAAATAAAATTGGTTTTAAAAATACAATGATTCTATCGGTCGCGATCACGGCTCTCATTCTTTTTGGTATGTCGTACTTTTTGCGGTCTTGGGTTCTACTACTTATTCTAATGCGCTCAATGCCGTCGGCGCTATCGAGAGCGCCGATGAGTGCTGAGATCTCACCACTCATTGCAACCTCTGAGAGAGCTACATTTATGTCGGTCAATAGCTTAATAGGTCGATTGGGTTATGGTTTAACATTGGTGTTGTTGTCATATGTTGTGAGTGGGAACCCAGACAATTGGTCCACCTTAAGTTACTTGAATAAAATTGGCTTTATCATTGCTGTAAGTGGTTTATTTATTTTATTTTGTTGGAGCCAAGTTTTACCAAAGAGACCAAATAAAGCCGCTGTGTAAAAATCACTACAAATCACATTGATAGATCATGTCTACTTTATAGACATATTTGTGAACTTTCTAAACAGATCTTATGAGACTGTCTCACATTGATACTTGTAACAGGTTATAAATACTAAATTATTTTCTTTTAATGTACCTCAATTTGGTTTGTAAATTGCAAATCTCATTCATGGGGAAAGGGTATGATTAAAAAAAATAAAAAATTTTTTTTAAAGCGAAAAACTCTAAGTCGTCGCTTTGCTAAAGGTTTGTGCCTTTCTGTTTTAACTTTTTTGCTTTTCAACGTGCTTGGTTTTTTATATTTGGCTGATCAAACTTCTTACTATGAAAGAAACGATCAGCTTCTTTATGTATACATGGTTGTCAGTTTCAGCGTTGCTGCTTTTGTACTTCTATATCAACTGAAAGTTCGCAAACGTTTTGGTATCGTTGTGACGGATTCTCACATTTATATTTTCAATCACTTTAATAAAGTCAAATTTACAATCTACGAAATCGATTGTGTTGAATATAAAAAACTGGGATCAAAGTACATCTATTATCGCTTCAATGCTTATGGCAGGCATTATAATATTATTTTAAATAGTTCCTTTAAAGTTTTAAAAGAGCTCAATGATCATTATGTGCCCATTAGAAGATACAAATTCAGTCAGTTAGGTAAGAACATCAAAATAACAGCAACATCTCTTTTTACTGTTCTGGCATTAACTCAGTTATTAGGTGTGAGTTGGGTAATTTCAAGCTGCTTAACAGTTGTAGTAATCTCACTACTGGTAGAGTTAGATATCTTGCGAGTGCCAAAGTCTGATAATCCATTTCGAGTTTTTTTAGTTTTACTCCTGTCGATGAATATTTTATTTGCCTGGTATATTGTTAGCCCAAAAACAGAGGCTGAGCGATTTGTGAGCCAGGTGAAACAAACTTTACAACAAAAAAAACAAGCACCACATATTCATGATACAAATAAATTATGTCAGACGCTGTCGGCATCAAGCACCGCAGGCCAATGGGTCGCATGTGCTGACTTTTATGGTAAGTTCCAGTTAGGTAAGCCTAAAGTCGTTTTTAGCTACTATAAGTATGCTCAGTACAAATCAGATGATAGTTATCTAAAATTTGTTATATCCAGAGGTCTAGCTTCATTGAATGAAAGAGAAACAAAAAAGTAATTTTTATGACCATTTTATATTCTGAATAAATTCATAATAAATAAGTAAGGCTAATAAAAGATTGTTAGCTATTTATTCCAAACTTTTGCTTTTTTATCAGCAGCAATGAAGCAGGTGTCAAAAGCATATTGATTGCACTTTACAAAGTCGTCCTGATTCAAGCCGTACTTCGTGTGCAATAGTTTGTATTCATGACTGAGGTCGATATTAAAAATACCGGGGTCGTCAGAGTTGATTGTTGTCATTACACCTTGATCCATTAGTTTTTTAAAAGGATGCCCATCGGGGTCTTTTATTGCCCCTGTCAGCCAGTTACTCGTCGGGCACAGCTCTAATGGGATTTTATGTTCAATTAAATAATCCACAACTTTTTGATCACGGTAACATTGTACGCCGTGACCTATGCGGTCGGCTCCGAGGTGCTCGATGGCATCCATAATATAGCGGGGCGCATTTGGTAAATCAGCCTCTCCTGCATGAACGGTGATTCCTAAACCAGAGTCTTTGGCTCTTTTAAAAAAACTAGAAAAGGGTTTTGAATCAAAACCATCTTCATTATCTGCAAGGTCAAGGCCTACAAAGGTGTCTTTATGTTCAATGGCAAAGTCAGTGACACTTTCGGCTTCTTTGACAGGCAGTATGCGCTGAATGATGCAAACTAATCCGACGGCCATGTTGAAATCATGCTCTGCTCTTTTTACACCACGAACGGCAGCTAAGTGTGCTTGTTCAAATGTTAAGTTGTGCCCTTGCACCAAAAAGGTGGGGGCATATCTTAATTCTAGAACTCGAACTCCTTCGTTATAAGCATCTTCACAAGCTTCGTAACTGATGCGTTCAATGATTTCTTCCGTCGACAATAATTTTTGTGTGTCTAAAAATTTATTGAGCACAGAACCTAAGTCTTTCATTGGCTCTGTTATGAGAAAGTGATCAGCAAAGGATTGGTCTGTGAGGTTATTAAAGCCAATGCTCGGTGCCAATTCTCGAATCGTTGAGTGGCGTATGGAGAGTTCAAGGTGTCTATGGAGTGCTACTTTTGGGATTTCATAATAGTTCATAAACCACACTTTATAAAATCTCTTCACAGAGTTCAATAAAAATTGAACAGAAGCTAATAGCTAAATATTTGAATAACAACAACTATTTCCAAATCAAACCAAGAAACAAGCGTCTATAGAGCAAACTTTGGGGCTATTTTTGAATTTAACAGTGCACAAGCCTTGATTTTGTTAAAAAATGGCAAAAAACACTGAAAAAGACTGGACTTAACAACAATGTCTTGTCAGAAATGAATCTGATTTTAAAAATAGTAGAGAGGATAGCCATGTCATTGACTCCCATTAATGTTAAAAACCCATTATCTGGTAACCCAAAAAATCAACCCAAGTACAATTTGTCAGTGAACTTGAGTGATGGATCGTCCATTGAGATTTCTGACCCAAAAGCGTTAAGAGCAATGGTAGCTCTTATGGACATGCAAGCAGTGATGGGTGGAGCTGCATCACACTGGGGTGGACCATCGGCATTCTCTGAGCTCGTGTCGGCTATGTATGGATTAGCATTCACTCAAAGCGAAGGGGCAGATGAACAGTGGTATGACAATTTTAATATTGTGAATGATGCTGGTCACTGTGAAAATGTCATTTATGCTCTTAAAGCAAACTATGGGTTTGCCGATTTAAATTTACAAAGCTTAAAAGGGTTTCGCTCAATCCAAAGTCCATTAACGGGGCATGGTGAAAGTCATATTTTTCCAGAGGGAGTTTATTTAAGTAACGGACCTTTAGGTTCTAGTGTAGCCCAAGCCCAAGGCTTAGCCATTGCAGATGCATTGAGTGATAAAAAACGCACGACAGTGCTCACAGTTTCTGATGGAGCCGCTATGGAAGGAGAAGCTAAAGAAGCCTTCGCAGCTATTCCTGGATTGGCAGCCAAAGGAAAGGTGGCTCCGTTTGTTATGATCATTAGTGATAACAACACCAAGTTATCAGGTCGTATTGACGAGCAAAGCTTTTCTATGAAAAACACATTTAGCTCACTCAAGCAATTGGGTTGGGAAGTGATTGAACTCAAAGAAGGTCACGATTTGCAAATGTGCGCTACAACTATTGAGTCCGCTTTCAAGAGAGCAAAACAAAACCCTAAAAAACCAGTCGCCATTTGGGCACACACGATCAAAGGTTTTGGTGTAGAGAGCACGGCCAGTTCAGCTTCTGGTGGTCATGGCTTTCCATTGAAAAATGCCAATGATCTACAAGCATTTTTAAAAGAGATTTATCAAGGAGCTTTATTGCCAACTGAATTTAGTGATTGGCAGCAAGAGTTAGTTGAGGCTCAAAACAGCAAAACGAAATCAGACGGCCCTAAAAAAGAAAAGGTGCAAGTGGGTGTTGCCAAGGCATTGAACACATTAAAAAGCAAAGGCTATCCGATTGTTTCTGTTACTAGTGATTTGCCAGGCTCAACTGGAGTGGCTGCTTTTCAAAAAGAACACCCAGAAAGCTTGATTGATGTTGGCGTGGCTGAGTCTAATATGATCAGTGTGGCAGCGGGGTTATCAAAAGCCGGTTACATTCCTGTCGTAGATACATTCTCTCAATTTGGTGTGACCAAAGGTGCATTGCCATTTTTGATGGCCAACCTTTCAGAGGCACCTATGGTCGCTATTTTTTCTCATGCTGGTTTTCAAGATGCTGCTGACGGAGCCAGTCATCAGGCTTTGAATTACTTTTCAATGACTTCGTCTTTACCAAGTACTGACGTCTATAGTTTAGCCACCAGTCAAGATGCAGAAGCTTTGATCACTCAGGCTATAGAACAATTTAAACAAACAAGAGAAAAAGGCGAAACACCGAACACATCCGTTTTCTTTTTAGGGCGAGAGACTTTTGTACCAGAAGTTACTTCTGAAGCAGCAAAACTAGGACAATCACAAGTTGTTTTTGATAATAGTGACCAACATTCAAAGAGTGTTACTATCGTTGCTGCAGGCCCGTTGTTACATCAAGCGCTGATTGCAAAAGACGATTTAGCTGGAAAATCCATTGGAGTCGTTATCGTGAATCCTTTGACCATCAATTCTCCAGATGTGGCTTTGGTTAAATCATCTTTGGCTAAAACTGGTGGAGCCATATTGACTGTTGAAGATCACCAGCTCAAAGGGGGCATGGGTTCCTACCTAGCTCACGAACTCAGCCTTTCTAACGTTGACTACAAAATGAAATCTCTAGGTGTTGCTGGTAAGTATGGTCAAAGTGCATACACAGCTTTGGAGCTTTATAAAAAGCATGGCCTAGATAGTGAAGCCATCGTGCAATCATGTGAGTCTTTGTTGTCCTAAGTGGGTCAAATTTTAGAGTTACGAGCTCATCAATAGTTTTTGATGAGCTCGCTATCTAGACACTTGTTTTTTTAATTGAGTTCAAGGTTTAACTACAAGTGCCAGCCAAAATTTAATGAAATAGATGCCATATTGTTATCAAAAGATGATTCTTCTAACTTGTATTTAATGCCTGTTACAAAAACGCCAAGTGATGAGAAGAACCTATTACCGTTATACCCAAAGCCAAGATTGAGAGTGAGTTTTTGAGTGAAGTCCCATTTTTCTTTCTTTGCTCCTGAAATTTGTTTGAGCTGTCCGTTTTGAACGCCAACCCCAAGTAAACCCACTCCAGAAATATAAAACTTTTTCTTCATCACCAAGGTGTAGCCTCCTCCGGCGTAAGTATTCAGGGAGTAAAAACCTAAATTCGTTAGGTTTTGATCCGAATTAAAAGAGCTATTTAAAAAGACGGAGTTACTTTTTAAAGAGGTGTGATTGATGGACCCTGCCAATAAAAACACACCAGCCGACTTTTCTTGTCGTTGAGTTTGGTCAAATAATGCCGGCAAAGAAAATTTATGACTGTGAAAATTGTAAATGAAATCAAAATTAAAATTAGTTAAACGAAAATTCGGATAGATACGGTTGCCAGTGTTGGTAGAGCCATTTTTTATGTAGAAGCCTTCATACTGAGAGTAGTTGGTAGAGATCATGAATTTATCAAAGGCGAAGTGAAAACGAAAGTCGTTGTATTTTGTTTTTCCCTTTTCTTGAATGCTCTCGTCACTGGCCTTTCCAGAAAAGCCCCAGCCGATGCCAAAGAGGTCTTTAATGTGAACGCCCACAGTCAGCTGGGAATCGATATTTGGTTCGAGTTCGATTTTATTACTTTCACTCTCGTCGGGGATAAATTGAATACTAAAACCTGGAATAAAAATTCCAGTTTTTAAATGATAATTGTTTTGTGGGAATTTATGAATTTCAGCGTATGTAAATTGAAAAGAAGAAAATAATATTAGAAGAAAACAAAGATGTTTAATCACTGTAAATCAAAAATTAAAAGTAAATTGTAAATTAGGTCAGTTAAGTGTTTTCTTTGTTCTCTATTTTTTCACTTTTAGCTTGGTTAGTAGCAGTGACATCAATTTCCTCTTCACCAGAGATGCCTTTTTTGAAACCTTTAATGGCTTTACCAATAGAGCTACCAAGCTCAGGTATTTTCTTAGGTCTTATAAAAATAAGAGCAATGATAACAACGATTGCAATTTGCCAAAATGACGGTGACATAAATAATCCTTTTCTATGGGTCGGAACTTATAACAAATTCATCTTAAATATAACAACCTTTGCTGAGTATGTCAGCACAAAGTTATTTTTCATAATCTATGTATTGATTGATCGTAGTTAGCGTTGAGGCACTGTGGCTTTGGTCCATTAAGCTATACAAATAAGCAACAGGAAAGGCATTTTTTGCCGACTGGACGTCCTTCTCTTTTTTGTTCAATTGGGTGAAGTTTTCAAAGTTTGCCTGCATTGAAAAAGCTTTGCAAGCCATAGCTTGTTCATAGTTAAACATGCCAAGCTCAATTTTCATAAGTTGCATTAAATCTTCGTTGGCCAAAAGTTCTTTACCACTGTGTGCTTTATAAGGGTCTGAGTTGATTTCACTACGGTAGTAAGCCCAAATTAAAAACGAAAACAGTTGGGCAGTGGATTGATGGTTGAGTGACTCTGGTTTTTCGCGCAGCCTTAAAACAAACTCTTCATTGTCGAGAGCTTTATCTAAAGTTGGGGCAATGTGCTTTAAAATTCCTAAGTCTTTGGCTTGTAAGAAAGCAGCTGAAGGGTTTTTTAACTTTAAAAATTTAATAAACTCTTCACGCCGACGTGGCAGAATGGACTCTAAAATGCAATCGGAGTTGGTGTGAATGACTTTTTGTAAATCAGGGTCAATGGTAAAGCTGAGTTTATGGGCTAAGCGGATCGCTCTAAAAATACGAATCGGATCTTCAAGAATTCTGGTTTTAGCTTCGCCTATGATTTTTATGTTTTTGTATTTGAGATCTTCTTTGCCAGTTAAGAAATCAATCACTTCATTTTTAAAAGGGTCGTAAAAAAGAGCGTTGATCGTGAAGTCGCGTCTTTGAGCATCTTCTTCTGGTTCACCAAAATAATTGTCGCCGGTGATTTCGGGCTCATTCTCGGAAATGTCTAGTAAATCTTCAGCAGTTTTGTTGCGACGAAAGGTCGCGATTTCAAGTTGTAGGTCACCACGGCGAGCAAGTACCAAACGAAAACGTTTCCCAATGATGTATGCGTTTGGAATGCTTTTTTTAATTTGGCGTGGACGAGCACTACTGACAATATCAAAATCTTTGGGGTTGATTCCGACCATTAAGTCTCTAACACAACCGCCAACTAAGTAACAAAGAAAGCCTTTGCTTTGTAGCTTCTTAACAACTTTCAGTGCGTGAGGGTTGATCCAATCAGGATGAAGTTTTGGCTTAACAGTTTGTAACATAATTCTTTTTGATGAGTTGTTTGCTCGTACTTACAGTTTGGAGTTATTAAAAAAATATCTAGTTCTAAATTTAATTACAAGTCAGTTCTTTCAGGTGCAAAGACTCTGAAATCAAACACATAAAGCACTTTACGAAAAACTAGCGCTATAAGCAAATGGAGGGTTTGCTAGAAGAGTTCTTTTTTTTGATGATTCAAAGTCAAAAATATGTCACATTAGCTGGTAAATTACTGAGTGTTTTTAGTTATTTATATGTATAGTTCTATTTTAATGAGTTTAATTATTAACGACCATATAAAATTAATTTCAAAATATAGGTGAGCACAACTGGTGGAATATTTACAAAATTTTAATTTTAAAATCACTGGCAACATAGAAAGTGACAACTACTTAGTTTTTTTACATGGCCTCATGGGCTCAGGGATTAACTGGTCTCGCATCGCAAAGTTATTTGGTGAGGATTATCAAATTCTTTTGTACGACCAAAGAGGACATGGTCGTTCGTTCAAGCCAAAGACAGGCTATCACCCCAATGATTACGCTGAGGACCTAGTCATAATCATTGATGAGTTGGGTTGGGACAAAATAAGCTTAGTCGGGCACTCGATGGGAGGGCGCAATGCCATTCACTTTGTAGGAAACTACCCGGAGCGCATTCATAAAGCTGTCATTGAAGATATCAGCCCGTCTGTGCGCAAAGACTCCATTGATTCTATGAAGAAGCTCATTAACAGTGTTCCTGTACCTTTCACCGACAAAAAAACTGCTCAGAACTTTTTTAAAGATCAATTCTTAGAGCAGTTCACTAACAAGGAACAGGGCAAAGTGATTGCTCAGTTTTTTATGATGAATATCATTGAAAAATCATCTGGTATTGCCGACTGGCGCTTTTTTAAACAAGGAATTTTAGAGACGTTAGTGTTAGGGCGCAACGAAAGTGCTTGGGAGACTGTCGATGACCTTAAGGTGCCCACTTTATTTTTGTACGGAGGTCAGTCGGATGAATTGACTGAGAGTGATTTAGAGAGACTTAAGAAAAATAACCACATTAAGACGCGTTGCATTCAAGGTGCAGGTCACTGGGTTCATTTTGATCAACCAGAGGAGTTTGGCAAAGTTCTGGGTGAGTTTTTAACCCTTTCATAGTGTAAAAAATGGGTGTGTCTATATTACAAAGATTCACAAGTGACAAAACAACAAGAAGAATTGTAAGACAGTACAAATATAAGATAAAATAATGATAATTTTTAAAACTTAGAGAAACTGTGAACTTTAGCGAATTTCAATTTGAACCAAGTATTAATCAATGCCTTGAAAAAAAAGGCTTCGAAAGTTGCACGCCCATTCAAGAAAAATCAATCCCAAGTGTTCTCTTAGGCTCCGATTTAGCGGGCCTAGCACAAACAGGCACAGGTAAAACAGCTGCCTATTTACTGCCAATTATTGATAGAATTTTAAAATCTAGAAAGGCTGCAAAAAACGAAGGCTTCACCGACAAAGATTGGAGCTTGCGCACTTTCCCTGAATGGGATGAGAGCAGTTTTGTATTAGTTTTAGTTCCTACGAGAGAGCTGGCCGACCAAGTTTACCAATTTTGCAATGAAATGATTGGTGATGAAGAGCTCAATGCCGTCACTGTGTATGGTGGTCAGTCTTATGACAAACAAATCAATAAGATCAAACAAGGTGTTGATTTTATTTTTGCAACTCCAGGTCGTTTGATTGACTTGAACAAACAAGAAAAAATCATAGATCTCAAACAAGTGAAAGCCATTATTTTTGACGAAGCGGATCGCATGTTCGATATGGGCTTTAAAGATGACATGAAGTACATCTTGAACCGCATTCCTAAAACTCGTCAGTTCTTAATCTTCAGTGCCACTTTGAATTTTGAAGTGTTGAATGTGGCTTACAGTTATGGTGCTAACCCAGTAGAAGTCGATGTCAGTCGTGATCAGTTAACCACAGACAATGTGACCGACGGTATTTTTCATATCGGTAAAGAAGAAAAACCAAAGTATCTTTTATCACTGATAAAAAAAGAAAAGCCGAGACAAGCCATTGTCTTTAGTAACTTTAAAGTGGCTGTTGAGCGCATTTCTGTCTTTTTACAGAAAAACGGTGTGCAGGCGATGGGAATTTCAAGTCTCCTGTCACAGTCACAAAGACAGAGAGTGATTGATAAATTAAAGTCTAAGGATGAGCACTACGTTTTGGTCGCCACCGATGTCGCAGCCCGTGGGTTAGATATCAAAGAAGTGGACATGGTGGTGAATTATGAGCTGCCAGACGACGCTGAAAACTATGTTCACCGTATAGGCCGTACTGGTCGTGCTGGAGCTAAGGGTGTTGCTTTTAGTTTATCTTGCGAGTCGGATGTCGAGGCACTTTCTAGGATACAAAGTTATTTGGATCGTAAAATAGATATTGAGTGGATGGAAGATGGCGAGTTAGTTGCTGACGGTGACATGGTTGCCATGCCACAAAAGGTCCGCACTAAAAATTATAAGCCGAGCGATAATCGCAATAAAAACAAATCGAAATCAAAACGCAAAAGAACTCACAAAGGTAAGTCAGGACAAGCTTCGAGTGCAAGTTCTGAAAAGCACAGAGACAAAAAGACCAATAGGCACAAAAAACAACAAGCTGAGTTCAAAGGTAAAAAGAGTTCTTATAAAAAGAAGAGTTCGAATAAAAAACAACAAACTAAAAACACCAGTAAAAAACGTGTTAATAAAGATAAGAACTTCAAAAAAGTTTACGAAGGCTCAAAGCGCGTTAACACCAATAAGTCTATTGGAGGCAAAGTTAAGTCTTTCTTCAAAGGCCTTTTCTCTTAAGAAAGTTAAAAGGCTCAAACACTTGAATTATCAAATCAATAGCTAACTGGACAAAAGTACAATTTATTGTTTGTCAGCCTAAATATTTGCAAAGATTAGACATTATTGAAACAAAATAGCTATACATCTTTTTGTTTTACTCCCTATAATAGTGAGTGTGAAATACTTTATCTTACTACTAGTAGCGATGACCACTTATTCCTTTGCAGCACCAATACCGGCAACTTCGAGCTCTATGCTCGTTAGCAAACATCGTGGTTTGTACATCTCAAAGCATAACTTCAAAATACATGCAGACAACACTCTTTGGGAGAACACTGGATCACCCATAGAAAACTCTAATATATTGACTGTTTTTCAGGAACCACAACAAAACAAAATATTCCGTGCCGGCCTCACGGTGAGAACTGATCAACTGAAAAAAAGAATGAGTCTTACAAAATATATGAACAAATGGAAAAAAGATTACATCCGCTTTGGTTTTAATATCTTAAAACACAAAAAAGTGAAAATTAACAATCAATCAGCTTTTTTGCTAGATCTTTACAATTCAAATTCAAAACGACAATTACGACAGCTCGTTTTTTTAAAAGGGAAACGTTCTGTCATTCTCACCTGTCGAGGTGAAAAAGAGAACTTCAAAACGACGGTGAAGTCGTGCAATACTATTTTTAAAAATTTTCAGTGGCTTTAAGGTCTTAATCACTTATTTAAAAAAATGTAACGCTAGATAGTGTTAGTTACTTGTAAATAGAATTTTTCTATACGGAATAATTTGATCTATATTATTCTTCAGAACAATATTCAGCTATATTTAATGTTTTGAGTTCCTCTATTTTAGCAGAGTTATTTTGACTTAAACGTTGAGTGCAATGCTTGTAAACTTCAACATTATCAAAGTTGTCCGAGTATTCAGATGTAATGACTGCACAATCATTTTTGAAGCTAGATGGGCTACTCTGTCTATAATATTCAATGTCAGATAACCCATCCTCATTTGTTCTATTGGAATAAAAAAGATCAATTAAGTGGATATAGGAAATACAAAAATCATCTGAAAGGATTTGAAAGTTAAGAAATTGAGTTGTTTCTTGAATGTCTCCTACAGTTACTGTGATATCATAACTAATCGTTTCGAGAGGCACTTTAACTGTTACAAAACATTTAACTGCATTGAGCTCTTGAAGGCTCTCAGTATTTATTTTACACGTAGACTTATTTTTATCGCCAGATGGGATAAGATCTTTTGGTATTTCTACTTTATATTTTATAGGTTTATTGGCTAAGTTTGTTAACTCAAAAGTATAAACATCTTCATCAGAGCGAAAGTATTCACGAATTCCTTTAAACTCAACCTCTGGTTGTTTATCTAAGCTGGCTGTTCCGCGCTGAAAAATAGAAGTCGTTGATGTGCAAGAGCATAAAATAAAGGTTAGCAAAAATACTATCAACCTTTGCATTCAGGCTTCCTCAACTTGGTTTTATAAATCTGAGTGACATTTCCCTTAGTTCTCGAAAAGACAATGCTATCGCCTTTGGGGTCAATGGTTGGTTGAAAATCTTTGTATTCATTATGAGTGACGCGTGTTTTACAAGTTCCATCTTTATTAATGACATACAATTGATAGTTTTTGTGTTCAGGTTGTGTGGCGCTAAAGTAGATGTATTCGCCGTCTGGGTGCCAAACGGGGTTTATATGAAACTGTTTGCCAAAGGTGAGCTCTTTAACAAGTTTGCGATTATAAATATTGCCAAACAAAATTTGAGAGTAGAGAGATTGATCGCCATATCGAATCCAAATGTAATCATTGTTAGTTGGGGAGAGCTCTGGTTCGTCGTCAATGAAGTCACTGAAGGTCAAGCGAGTTGGTGATTTGGGCACATGATTTCTGTATTTATAAATTTCTAGGTTGCCGTGTCTGACTGATGTGAACAGGCGATTTTTTCGTTTGTTTTTATAATACGACATATTATTGTCGAGTCTTTTAGAGTGTGTCAGTCTTAAAAATACATCATCAAATAAGTTTTTTTTGTAAAGTTCAAAGGCGTGAATTTCATCACTTTGAATGATCGATGCTGAAGCAATACCGCGTCCTTTTTCAACATTCATAGAATACAATTTATTGTAAATGTAGAGAGGGTTTTCTTTGATTTCATCAGTGGTGCTTGCAAAGATAATTGACTGGCCAAAATCATCGTAAATAGGGCTAGCAGTGATTCCATCTTGAAAGATCAGTCGGTTTTCTTCTTTGTTACTTAAGTCAAATTCATAGACCTGAGGGTTTGAATGACGGTAACGATTTTTACTCACATAAAGAAATTTTTTGCCATCAGGGGAAAAACTGGGTTGGCTATTGTCGCCGTGAAAAGTGAGTTGAACGACTGGTTTTTCAAGTTCGTGGATGGGTGCCGTGGAGCTTTCGGAGCTGAGGTTACGGTTGAGAGACTCTTTGATTTGATTGTGGGTGCAAGAAAAGAGAAACGTCACTGTAATGCTTGTAGCAAGCAGTTTAAAAACTTTTAACATAAAGACCTATAAAAACTTATAAATTTATAATTTTTTGAATGACAGATGATGGGTTTAACTTTTTCACATCTGCTTTTATAGTTTTTATTATCTCAGAGTTTTTGTATTTTGTTTCTATCTGTTTGAGGGAATTGGACTTAATCTGGACATAGATATCGTATTTAGTAATGTTGTGCTTAAGGTCGTAAGTTTTTGGTCGTGTTTTACAGACTTTGATCGAACCGGGAACGAGCCATTGATTCTTTAAAAAGGGAGCATATTGGTTTTTAACCAAAACAATTTTTGTTGATTTTTTTTGTGGGATTTCAACAGTCCAAAGTAGAATTTTTTTAGCAGCTTTTGGTTTAACTAAAGGCAATTCTTCAATGGTATTATTCTTTTGAGCGCTGCATGTTTTTAACCAAGGACAAAGCAAGCAACTAGGGTTTAATGGTTTGCATAGAGTAGCGCCAAGTTCCATCAAAGCCTGGTTCATGTCAGCGGGGGACTTTCCCTTCATGTACGAGTCTGAAAGATCTTGCAGAAAATTTCTTTCTTTTGTTTTCCACCATTCAAAGGCGAGATTGTGTTTACGACTGAGCACTCGGATGACGTTGCCGTCGAGCACGCCAACAGGTTGAGAAAAAGCGATACTGGCAATAGCTCGCGAAGTGTAGGGGCCAATGCCAGGGAGTTCTAGCAGCTGCTCATAAGTGTTTGGGAATGATTTGTTATCTACAATCAGTTTGGCTGCTTTGTGGATATTGCGAGCTCGGCTATAGTAACCGAGGCCAGACCACACCTCGTAAACGTCTTCAATTTTAGCTTTTGCCAAAGAATTCACAGTTGGAAATTTTTTGGTGAAGCGCTCAAAAAATGGAATCACAGCTTTGGATGTTGTCTGCTGTAACATGATTTCAGAAATCCAGATTTTGTAGGGGTCTTTACTTTTACGCCAAGGCAGTGGGCGTTTGTTGTCTAAGTACCAAGTATGCAACAGACCAATGTCTTTTTTTGTGGCTTTTTCAGTGGTGACTTTAGCAAAGGTTTGAGGCGTGTTTGTTTTCATCTGTGAACGTTAAGTTACTGTAATTTATTTTGATTAGCTAGTAATATCGGGTAGCTTTGGTGACGCTGCAAAGCATGTAATCTCATGCAGACCGCATTATAAATTGCTATGGAATACAAACAACTCAGTGGTCGTGATTTTCCCCGTTTCTCAGGGGTTAAAACTTTTTTTAGAATGCCTTACGTTGCTGTCGATGCAGACTATGATGTCGGTATTGTAGGCGTGCCTTATGATGGTGGAGTGAGCTATCGCCCTGGTGCTCGTTTTGGGCCAAGTAAGATTCGCGAAATGTCCTCTTTAGGACGTGGCTATCACTGGAGTCGAGATGTCAATATTCTTGAGCGATTAAAAGTTGCCGACATCGGTGACTCTCCAACAGTTCCTGTTAGCCAAGAAAAGACCTATCAAAAAATGGGTAATTTCTTTAACAACCTGATGAGTTTAAACAAACGCTTCATCGCCATTGGTGGTGATCATTCAACAACCTTGCCTTTACTCCGAGCTGTCCATAAAAAGTATGGCAAGGTGAGACTGATACACTTTGATGCTCATTTGGACACATACCCAGCCGCATGGGGTTGTGAATATCATCACGGAACTTTTGTAAGACATGCCGTCGATGAAGGTTTAATTGTTCCTGATAAATCTTTTCAAGTCGGCATTCGTGGACCGCTGGCTAACAAAGATGATCTCGATTTTGTAAATAAACATAAACTCAACGTCACAACTGTGGATGATGTCAGAAATGGATTGAATGATTTTTTAAACAAAATGCCTGACTTTGGTGACGAACCCACTTACATCAGTTTTGATATTGATTGTTTAGACCCGTCCTACGCTCCGGGCACAGGCACGCCAGTTCCAGGTGGTTTGACGACCTATGAAGTGCAAAGAATTTTAAGAGCTCTTAAAGTGAAGAACCTAGTGGGTGCGGATATCGTTGAAGTGTCTCCTCCTTATGACAGTTCAGACATAACAAGCCTTGCAGCTATGGACACTTTGTTTGAGCTTCTTTGTATTATGTCTGATTCAAAGATTAATTTTACTAAGGGTTAACTTTTTGTGACATGCAGGTGTAACCTCTATTTTCACTAAGCGAGAGAGCATTTTCCGTATATTAAGCTTGTTTACATGGAAAATATTTTAATAAAAATTTCAATTGAGCGAGTCCTGAATAAGCTTTGTCTTAGCTAGTGAAATCCTTACAGCCTCTGAGTGAATGCCTTAGTCAATTTTTAAGGCCTATGCTATATATCGAGCTAATCAAAGAGGTGGAGATTATGAAGAGTTTTATTGCTCTATTTGCAACCGTTTTACTATCCTTAACAGTTACAGCTGAAGAGAAAAAGTTAAGTGATTTGAGCTGTATCGTCGGGGAATCAATATTAGATATTTTTGATTTACCGGATTTAAAATTTTATGAAAAATTGAGAGATTCTACAACATACAACCCATCTGGCTTATCAGCACAGGGGTATGCTAACTTTTTGAAAGAAACTGTCTATGCAAGGCACGCTTTTTCAGTCCATTCGCAAGGCGATGAGGCCTTTGTCGTTGGTTTTGGCGAAGTTAACAATTTACTTATTGATACAGTTTTACTGTCGAACCCTGATAGGTTAAATAATCTGAATACTATTGAATACCCTATAACTACTCAAGATTGTAAGACGACATTATCATACCCAGCTGATGGGAAAACAAAGCTAGAACTCACTTGCGAAGTTCAAAATAATAATTTTCTAATGACTTTGAAGTTTATAAAAGAAGATATGAACAATATGTTTTCTCTACAGCGTGGACAGGTGACTACACAGGTTTATGATGAAGGACTTAGGTCGCCAATATTATATTCTAAAAACCCTGTCAGCTGCTCATTTATGGATGTCGTTATTAAATAGTTTTATTATGAACAAAATATTAATTTTTGCTATTTTATTGGTTTTAAACACTTTAGGTTTTACCCCTTTTTGCTATGCCCTTTCCATGGACTGTCGCGTAGGTGAATCTATTCTAGAAAGAACGGATTTTAAAGTGGAAGAACTGAATAGCAAGGATGAATTTTTTAAGAATGTCGCTCTTAAATCAATTGAAGAGCTGATCAAAAAGCAGCCTTTCGATCAAAATGGAGTGACCTTCAAGTTGTCAGTGACAGGGTCCATACCAAGCTTAATTGGTTATTTTGTAGTTAAAGAAAGAGCTGACCAGTTGGATCTTTCAGAGGCCACGTGTTCAACAGTGCAAGGTAACAATAAAGGCTTTACTTTTGATTGTGTCGTCACAAACCCAAATGACTATCAAAAGGTATTTTTTAGTATCACTTATAAATATGGTCTAAGCTCAGGGGTTCTTGAGCTTAGAGTCAGTAAGAGCGAACTGGGGTTATTAACCAAAAACAAAATAAGCTGTTTGGCGTCCTAAAAAAGATAAAATTCTCGTAAAAAAAATCATTAAAGTTTGTTAGGCTAGACTTCAGAATTATAGATGAGGGATATCCATATAAGTCATGTCTGAGTTAAGTTGTTACATCATGACTCACAACAGTGAGTTGCATTTAGAGAAAGTCATTCAAGCGGTGAGTAAATGCTCTGACGAAATCGTTATTTTAGATTCTGGTAGTAAAGATCAAACAGAAGCTATTGCTAATAAGTACAACTGCCGTTTTGAATACAACAAATTTGAAAACTTCATTGCTCAAAGGAATCACGCAGCTTCTTTATGTACATACGATTATGTTCTTTTTGTTGATTCGGATGAGGTGATCACAGACGCAATGATTGCAGAGATCATTAAAATAAAAAAAGATAACTTTATAAGTGAGGGAAAAAAGATAGAAGGCTATTCATTAAAAAGAGACTGGTTTTTATTTGATCAACCAGTGCATGCCTTTTACCCCGTGCAGAGCCCGGACTACCCATTAAGAATTTTCGATAAAAACAAGGTGAGTTTCAATCAAGATAGCAACTTAGTGCATGAAACTCCGACAGGTTACAAGACCCACCAAAAAGTTGAAATAGGCGCTATCAATCACTACAGTTGTGACTCAGTCGATTTACTGTTTGGAAAATTAAACCAGTACACAACCTTGGCAGCACAAGACTTATTAAACAAAGGAAAAAGCGTCGGTTGGATTCCAGCATTCACCCATGCCATTGGTGCTTGGTTCAAATGGTACATAAGAAAAGGCGGCTACAAAGACGGCCAAGTCGGCGTGCTCCTAGGCTTCTACGCCTTTTTATACACCTACCTAAAATACGTAAAAGCCAAGTATCTACCAAAAGGTACCTGATTCCCTTTGGTTTCGCAGGTGCGCTACCAAAGGGAATCAGGTACCTTTTGGTGGTGGTGTCTGCCATAGAAACATCGCTTCTGGAGTGACAAGCAATATCACTCAGTTTGACAGTCAATTTGGTGCTGGAGAACTAGAAGTCAAAGCTTACTTAAAATCAAACCCAGCGCAAAGGGCACAGTGTACTTTGGACGAAGTAGATATGAATTATCAGTGAAGCAAAAGGTACTTACTAGTCCTTAAACTTAAGAAGAATTTTTTTAAACTGATAAGGGTCTTTTATATGAGATAATTTTGTTTTTGTTTCATGACTTGTATGTACAAAAATATTTCCAACTTCAAATGATTTTTGAATAATATTTAATGAAATTTCAATATCATTAATTTTATCAAATTGAATTGTTTTAATGCTTTGCTGTATAACACCACTATGAATCGTTATACCTTCTTTAGTTATGGTATATTTTGTAAATATCATATCAAAAAAAGACCATACTATTGGAAGAGTAAAAATTATAAATGGTAAAAAGGACGTTAATCTTGTGATAAATTTTTGAATTAGACTATTTTCTTTGTCATCAGAAACTAGTTCAAAGAATTCATTTATAAAATTAAAATTGACAGGGATTATATCAAAAAAATAATTCAATACTCCTAAAAACAACCAAAGTGCAAGTCCGACGAGACAAAACCAATGTAGATGCTATTTGTGTTTTTTATTCGCACTCATGATAAAAAAGTTATACATTTCTAACGTGCTTAATCAATTTGTTTATAAACTTTTGGTAAATTTTCTAACAAAAATCAGGTGTTTATAATTCTTTGATGTAGTTTAGAATATTGCTTTTAGCTAAATCTAGCTTGTCTACGTTCTCATAAGCGCCTTGTGCGAAGTCGGGGCGACCGCCACCTTTGCCGCCGAGGTCTTTACTTAGAGTTTTTAGGACATCACCGGCTTTGATGCTTTTACTAAGGTCTTTCGTGACTCCAACAATGAGTGGATGTTTGCCTGCGCCTTTACCTAGGATAATGACAATTCCCGTTTTTATTTTATCTTTTAACTTGTCGTTGATTTGGCTGAGGATTTGGCGGTCTTCTTCTTCGAGGTGAGCCCAAACCAATTGTCCGCTGTTGTTGCCCTCTAAAGGCGTGGCAGCTTGTATAAGTTCATCGAGATCAATTTTTTGACTTTGGGTGTTTCTTAATTTTTTTTGTAGGTCTTTGATTTCACCTAATTTCTTTTCAATCCAGTCAGTTGATTTAAGTTCTTTTACGTCGCTAGCTAGAACCTGTGTCCAGTTTTCACTAACGCCCATGAGGCTTTTTACTTTTAAGTTCTCTTGGGTGTTTTTGTTTAAATACTCAAAGGCTGTTTGGTTGGTGATGGCTTCAATGCGGCGAACACCAGAGCTCACTCCAGTTTCCGCGACAATCTTAAACAAACGAATCAAGCTTGTGTTTTCTACATGTGTACCACCACAAAGTTCTGTTGAGAACTCACCAAACTTGAGAACGCGTACTTCGTCGCCGTACTTTTCACCAAATAAGGCCAGTGCGCCAAAATCAATAGCTTGGTCATAGGTCATTGATTTTTTTTCAGTAAGAATGGCTTTTGAAATTTCATTATTAACAAGAGTTTCTATTTTATGAATTTCAGCTTGGCTTACAGGTTTGTTATGAGTGAAATCAAAACGCAATTTTTCTGGGTCCACAAGGGAGCCAGCTTGGCGAATGTGATCTCCAAGTGTTTGGCGAAGAGCTGCATGCAGTAAATGTGTGGCCGAGTGATTGCTGGTGATCGCTTGTCGTTTGTTGGCATTAACAGTTTGCAAACAGTTTGTTTTTGTCGATAGCACTCCGTCTGTCACTTCGACGGTTAACCAATGAATGTCTAAAACCTTTTGACAGTCACTCACATTGGCTTTAACGCTGTCAGCAGAGATAGTACCAGTGTCTGAACACTGGCCACCAGACTCAGCGTAAAAACAGGTTTTGGCAAAAGCAATGTAACCTGTTTCTCCTTCTTTCAGTTGTGAGACTTCTTTTTCGCCGTTAGAAATTTTAATGGCTTTATCAGTTTCAGTTGTTTGTTGGTTATAACCAGTGAACTCAGTCACACCTTGCTGGTCATTGATATTTTTACTCAACTCATTCAAGTGCTCTTTGAGAGCGTCGCGGTTTTGCCCCTTCCAAGAACCTTTGGCCTTGTCTTGAGCAGCTTTCATATGCTTGTTGAAATCATTCTCATCCACTTGAAAGCCATTTTCTTTAGCAATCACTTGGGTGAGATCCAACGGGAAGCCATAAGTGTCGTAAAGTTTAAAGGTCACTTCTCCAGGAAGAGTTGTTTGCTGGTGGGACTTAATTTTTTCTAGGGCACTCATGAGTATGTCAGTGCCTTGATTGATTGTGCGTTTGAAGCGGATCTCTTCGTCGATACAGTTTTGTAAAATCAAAGATTTGTTTTTAACAAGCTCAGGGTAAACATCTCCCATTTGTCCAATGACCACTTCAACCGTTTTTGGCAGCAAACTTTCATTTTCGTTGAGTTGATGGCCATAACGGATGGCTCGTCTCATGATCCTGCGTAAGACATACCCACGCCCCTCATTGGAAGGAGTCACTCCATCAGAAATCAAAAATGCAATGGAGCGACTGTGATCGGCGAGCACACGAAAAGCGACATTGAGTTTATTTTGTTGCGAGTCTGTTGAACCCGTTAAATAAGTCTGCTTGCTTAATTGAGCCGCCCTATCAATGATTGGCGTAAAAGCATCGGTGTCGTAGTTGTTGAGTTTGTTTTGTAAGACAGTAGCAAAACGTTCGAGACCTCCGCCGGTATCAATTGATGGTTTGGGCAACGGGTTTTGATTTCCTTTTTCGTCTTCATGGAACTGCATAAACACTAAGTTCCAGATTTCCATGTAACGATCGCCTTCGCCACCCATGACATTGTCTTTTGGATCGCCTCCGATCTCTGGGCCGAAATCGTAAAAAATTTCTGAACATGGGCCACAAGGTCCCACTTTGCCCATGCGCCAGAAGTTATCCTTCTCACCAAAGCGGTAAATACGATCTTTAGGAACGCCTTCTTGGTTGTGCCAAATGTTAAAGGCCTCATCGTCAGTTTCAAAAACGGTGACGTAAAGTTTGTCTTTCGGCAAACCAAGTTCTTGAGTGAGAAATTGCCAAGCAAAGCTGATGGCTTCTTCTTTGAAGTAATCGCCGAAGGAAAAGTTTCCAAGCATTTCAAAAAAAGTGTGGTGCCTGGCTGTGAAGCCAACATTTTCAAGGTCATTGTGCTTTCCGCCAGCGCGCACACACTTTTGTGAGCTCACGGCGCGTTTATAATCTTTGCTTTCTAAGCCCAAAAATAAATTTTTAAATTGGTTCATGCCCGCATTGTTAAAAAGCAAAGTCGGGTCATCGTGAGGGATGAGGCTTGAGCTCTTCACATGTTGATGTTGGTTTTTAGTAAAAAAATCGATGAATGTTTTTCTAATTTCAGAAGACGTCATAAATCACTTTGTTAATAGTTTCGAGATCGAAACCTCGGTTTTTCAGCAAGCGCAGAGCTTTGTGTTTTTCATCATAGCTAAGGCCTTCTGGTTGTTTAAAATGTTGATTAATTATATCACAGGCTTTTTCAATTTCAATTTCTTCATTCTTATCAACTGCAGGGAGACCTTTTTGGCGTAAGTATTGACTGATGTACAAGAACCCCTTTCGTTTCATATCGAGTGTGTCTTTTACTTTGGCAGCCATTTCTTTTGGAGAAGTGATCCAGTTAAGATCAATGGCTTTTTCAAGCACCTGTCCGACCACTTCGGGTGAGAATTTCCGGCACAGTTTGGTGTTGAGCTCTTTGAGAGTGTGATCCCTCACGCTCAGGTAGTAGCTCACTTTATCGAGAGCCTTTTGATACTCTTCTTCTTGTTCTGTCATCATAAATTGATTTATTTACCAAAACAGATGAGAGGTCAATCTTCATCTTCGATGGGGAGATTTTCAATGCTTGTCCACTCTTTATCGAGGCGAATTGCTGGAGCCGAAACAAGACTTGTAGTGTCGATCACATTGGTTTTATCGAGGTCATCCATGCTGGCGACCATTTTCATTAGGGTGTTGGGGTCTTGGCAAATTTGTGAGGCCTGTTGTGAGCTCATCATATTTCGGCGTACGGCAAGGGCTAAATATTTTTCCTTAGTGATGATGTGCTCATCACGGTGCTTTTTATCCAAGTCTGAAAGTGAGGAAATGGTACTTAACAAGGTCTCATCTTCAATGCTATTCAACACCTTTGATGTGCCGGTGACCGACTCAAACACTGGATAATTTTTAGCAATTTTATGAGAAAAAATAATGTTTTGATGAGTGACAATGCGCAAATGGTTTTTCAGTTGCAAATAATAATCGGTTGTCTTTAATTTTTTAAGCGTGTGCACAAGACTTGCTGAATTCAAAGTGATGTAAGTTGGGCGATCAAAGCTGTAATAGTTTTTGAGCTCTTTGAATTCATGCCAGTTCATATCGTCAATGAAAAGGTAATCACAGTTGCTGGTGAGGGCTTGCTCTACACACTGTTGTAAATTGTCTTTAAATTTAAAGTTAAAAATTAACGAGTTGTGATTTTTGTGGTCCCAAGGAAAGGTTTTAGCAATCACCCCTAGGAGTTTTTCTTGTTTAAAACTTGTCACGTATACCAAAGAATTCAAAGTGTGCGACAGGCCACTTTGGTGCCCGCCACTGAATAATACGAGTCCATCTTTGATGGTGCTGTAGCCATCTAAGAAGTCAGTGTTCAATGATTTTGAGTTGGGAGTATCATTAGAAATCACTTGCAAATGCACGGTTTGTCCGGCTTGTTGCTCGTAAATATGAACTTTGAACTTGTTAATATTTTTAACTTTGTAGATGGTTTTGATCGAGCCCTCAGTTTCAATGAGGTTGTCTTTTTTTTCTGTGAGTTTATCGACCAGTTGACTGATTTTTTCTTCACTCAGAGTATTTTTTTGGGGCAGTATTTTGATAGCTCCACGAGTTCGGATGTAGATAGGTTGGTCCGGAGTTAAATAAATATCTGTTGCTAAATTTTTATGGGCGGACTCTAAAATTTGTTTAAATGTCATTGACTCTACCTTTAAAACATTGATCAAAACTTTTATTGGTAACTATTAATGATTTCATTGGTTTATGTGAACTCATCTACTAAATATTTTACTCACATAAATAATTTATGGCTATGACGCAGTCGGCTCTGACTAACGGTTTGTGCCAATGCTCTTTTCCCTGTTTTTCCTGCAAAGTTTAGTATAATTTTTAATGATCTTTTGAACACACTTTCAATTTTAGTAGATAGCAAATGGATTACATAAAATTACTGGCAACATTTTTTTACACCGGCTTGGCTCCAAAAGCCCCGGGGACAGTGGGAACGCTGGCTGCGATTCCGCTTGTATTGGTTGCTAGTTTAATGGGCAGTGTGCCTTACGTGATCATCACTGTGGTATTAGTGCTAGCTGCGATCTTTGTTGCGCAACTTTACGAGAGGTCTGTGGGAAGTCACGATAATAGTGAAATTGTGATTGATGAGGTTGTTGGTTTTATGATGGCTATGGCTCTTGTTCCCATCACTTGGGTGAGCTTGCTTGTTGGTTTTGTATTGTTTCGAATCATCGATATTTTTAAGCCCTTTCCAATTAGTTATTTGGATCGCAATATCAAAGGGGGCTTGGGGGTCGTGATTGACGATCTGGCAGCAGGAGTGGTTGTTAATATTCTTTTACAGGTGGGACATCAAAAGTACGCCTTATTTTAAGTGAGTGAGTTATGAATGATAAAGTGATGCAGTTAAAAGAAAAATTTGAAAGCAAGGGTATGACTCTGTCTTTGGCAGAAAGTTGTACCGGTGGTTTGCTTTCTTCAGAGATTGTTAAGTACCCAGGGGTCTCAAGCTTTTTTCTGGGCTCAGTGGTGTCTTACGCAGCTCAGGTTAAAAAAAGCACTCTGTCAGTGCCTGAGCACTTAATAAAAACTTTGGGTGAGGTGAGCACACCTGTTGCTTTAGCTATGGCTAAGGGAGTGAAGGCTCAATTAGACACTGATTGGGCTGTATCAATTACTGGGATTGCTGGTCCGGGTGGCGGACAAAAAGACAAGCCAGTAGGCACTGTGTGTTTTGCGGTGGTGGGTCCCGGCTTTGAAAAGAGCATTAAAAAAGAATTAAACATTAAAAACCGAAACGAGATTCAACAAGCTTCTATCGACTTTGCGTTAGATTACTTACTTGAATCCTTTCAATAAAAATAAGGAGATTTTATGGCGACTGCACAAGGAAATTCAGACAAAGGAAAGGCTCTTGATCTAGCGATTGCCTCTATCGAAAAGCAGTTCGGTAAGGGTTCAATCATGAAGCTTGGTGATAAGGACTCAGTGACAAAAAATATTCCTGTTATCAGTACAGGGGCTCTTAGCTTAGATATCGGCTTAGGAATTGGTGGTTTGCCAAAAGGTCGTATCGTTGAAATTTATGGACCAGAGAGTTCTGGTAAAACAACATTAGCCCTTTCAACTATCGCTCAAGCTCAAAAAGCTGGCGGCACAGTGGCATTTGTAGATGCCGAGCACGCGCTAGATATCACGTATGCTGAAAAGTTGGGTGTGAACGTAGAAGACATGTTAGTTTCTCAGCCAGACACTGGTGAGCAAGCTTTAGAAATCACAGAGACATTAGTTCGTTCTGGCGGCATTGACGTTCTTGTCGTTGACTCTGTAGCTGCACTAACTCCAAGAGCTGAGATCGAAGGTGAAATGGGCGCAAGTCACATGGGATTGCAGGCTCGATTGATGTCTCAAGCTTTGAGAAAGTTAACGGCTTCGATCAACAGAAGTAACACTCTTGTTATTTTCATTAACCAAATTCGTATGAAAATTGGTGTTATGTTTGGAAATCCTGAAACAACGACTGGTGGAAACGCTTTAAAGTTCTACTCGTCTGTGCGTTTAGATGTTCGCCGTATTGGTGCCATTAAAAATGGTGATCAAATCACGGGGAATCGCACGTCTGTTAAGGTTGTTAAAAATAAAATGGCACCGCCGTTTGCTAAGGTTGAGTTTGACCTAATGTATGGTGAAGGAATATCTTTGAATGGTGATATCGTTGATCTTGGTGTTAAGAAGGGCATGGTTGAAAAATCGGGTGCTTGGTACAGCTTGAAAGATGGAGAGCGCATGGGACAGGGGCGTGAAAATGCAAAAATTTTCTTAAAAGAGAACCCGCAGATCGCTAAAAAATTGCGAGCTGAAATCATGCAAGCTTACGGTTTGACGTCAGGAGCTCCTGACGCTGAAAAAACAGCAGCTGCTGCAACTCCTGAGAAAAAAACACCGGCAGCAAAAGCAAAACCAGCTGTGAAGGGCAAGGCCACTAAATAGAAAATAGTTTTTAAAAATATTTAAATAAATTTTTTAAAGGTCATAGTAAACAGCTATGGCCTTTTTTTATGAGTTCTCAGTTTATGTTAAGAGTGTCGCAAGTCGTTGAAATTGAGTCCTTAATTTTAATGTTATATAGACCAGCTCATCAATGTTGTGTGATGTCCTAAATTATAGTCCAAATGGAAGTTGAACAGAGTTGTATGTTGTATTACTGAGCTGATCTTGATTGACATAACTAACGGCTCTTAAGTCAATCATACCTGTCACCAGTTCAGGCATTTGAAAGTCTGCAATCGTTAGCCTTGCTTCAAAGATAAGGTCACCAACAATGACTTTTGGAAGTTTGTAATTGAGTGCTCGAGCCATATGATCTGTGATCACTAAATTTCCTTGATAAACAAGGTCATCACTTGCACCTAACTTGAGTAAAGCTTCTTCACGTTGCTTCATTTCAATAAACTTTTCACGACTTAATTCAAGGTCCATGTAATTGTGTGTCGTGTAGAAAACCGTTTCGATAGCGTTGGTTCTAACACCTTCAACACCTAGAATGATATGTGATGTCGACAAGCCAAATAATTTCGCAAGGTCTTCTTTTGTGTTTCTTGATCGTAGAATTTCATTGATGCGGACATCTCTTGGCTCCTCAAAGTAATCAACTCTTGCAAAGCTAATGATGGGGGCATTGATTTCGTATAAAAAAAGTAAGTCATCCGTTGAGAGTGTTTCTTGATTTTGAGTTTTTTTAACAATATAAGTGAGTCGTTTCATGTCGCTCACTTTTTTTTTGTATAAAGCACCGGCTTCACCAAACTCTTTCAGTTTATCATCAATAATTGAAGTTTGTGCCATGACATGATCAACACGTTGATCGATGGCAATGCCCACAACTTCTTCGATAGAGCTTCTTTCCGTTCGGATGGCAATTCTTGGAACTCGCTTGAGACCATCTGTCCCTTCTGTAAAATATATGAAAAGATCACCGTGACACAGTTGATAGTCAGCTGTTTTGAGGCCAACAGAGCACCAGTTGGTGTTCCAGCCCTGCAGGTTCTGAACTAATTTATCTCGGTCAGATCGAGTTGTGTAACGAACCCATTGGCCTGTTGTGTTTTGCAGTAAAACTTGTTTGTCATGTTTTAAGTGGCCGATTGCGTAAGCGTATAGTTTTGAAAAGTTAAGTTGTTCATTGTTTAAAAGTTGTGTGAACTTTTGGTCGAGCACGTGAGTGATGGTTTCTCCATTAGCGACTTTTAAAACAGAATTAAGAGTGAACTCTAAAGCTTCTTGGTTAAGTTCTGGCAGAGTTGAAACAGACAGGTTTGACTTTTTTGTAAAAACAGATCGCTCTACATCAAAGCGTCCCATTTTACCAAGCTTTGAAAACACCCAATGCTTTAACCACATAGGATATTTTTTTACGTCCTCAATAAAAAAATATTGAATCCATTGTTCAATGATTTGCTTATCAATATTTCGCACCGATTCTGCTCGATCTTTTATTTCTTGTGCGCTGTAACCATCAACATCAATCCCTCGTTCTACTTCGTCTTTGATCATTTTCTTGATGTAACCTTCACTGAATCCTTTGATTAAAAATTGTTTATGGGCAAGTCGGCGAGCTAGGTCAGCAAACCCTGGTCTTTGTGCCAAGAGGTCAAGTTTTTCAAGCCATGCTTTGATTTTTACAGCTGGCAAAGCAGAGTTTGAGATCTCTTGCGTCAGAGCCTCGAGTTCGACAAATTTTGATGTGTGAAATTGACTATCTTGAGAGTGCAGGAAGGCAGCTCCCACTTCAATGACGTTGCGACAGAGCTTTGTTTCTGAGGTGTTTTGATCCGTCGCAAATGAACTTAAGCTCAAAGACAAAACTGAATATAAGAGACAAAGTTTTAACAAGCGCATATAGGTTTCCTTAGCAGAGTAATATGCACTTTATATGCCTTATTTCTATATGTAATTAATAAATACCTGTCGTCTGTAGTTGGTGGCCTTTGATAGTGACTTTTTATCAATTCGAAAGGTAATTATTCAGGACATTCCCTTCCTAGTGGGACTAGAGTGATCTTTTGTGTGCGAGATGAGAAGATCAATAAATCATCTTCTTTTTTTGTTAAATACAAGGCGATCCATGGTGGTTTTGAAGAGTGTAAAAGGTACAGTGGTTGTTTACTATTTTTACAGCTAAGGCAATCAATATCTTCAGATGGTTCGATGTTTGGGTATATCTTTTTTAAAGCATTGAGTGAAGCTTCATCTCTGTCTTCAATAACGAGCATATGGTAATCTTGAGTTCGGTCTTCTGATTTATCGAATTTTCTTGGGTCACCTTGGAACTTTAAGTTGTAATAATAATTTAACTTCTGAGACTGAGTTCCAATATTAATTTCATCTCTTTGCGATTGTACTCTAGCGTTGGTTCTCATCAGGTGATCAACCCCTTGGGGGCAAATTCTTAAATCAGGATTTATCATTAAAAAGCTTTCTGCATAGATATCAGTAAAGACTTCACTCGGAGAACGAACTTTGCCTTTTTCCTTTGGGGCAACAACATTCATTACAGCTTGAATGTTCTTAGTTGTCGTTGGGGAGTTGGTATTGCTACAGGCCGTGCTGGACATAACTATTAAAATGAGTCTGATAAATAACATATTATTATTGTAGTTTATTTTATAAGTGTTCGCAGTGTGTGTAATAAAATATAGAAGTAAAACTAGTTGTTAGTTGTGTTGCTTACTTGTGAGTTTTATTGGCACCAATAATTGAAGGCTTGGTCGTTTGAATTGACTCTGGCGATCTGGGTAAACAAATGTTCTATCATTGTTAGTTTTATCTAGAAAATGTTCACTTAAGGTGACAGTGTCTGCAACCTTATTTTGTTAGAGTTACTAGTTTTGAGTGCTACTTAATTTCTTGAGAGTATGTTTCAAAAAACTGATTAGAGAATACTTCATCGGGATCATATTGTCTTTTCAATTCAAAGAATTTTTTAGTGTTTGGGTACCCTCTCACCAATTGCTCGGCGTTGAAGTGATGACGATGAGCCATATAGACACGGCCTCCGTGCGAGAGTGCTTTGTCGATCATGGAGCTGCCGAAGTTTCTCATTTTTTCCTCAGCTTGAGCGTCTAAATGTGCTTTTTTTTGTATCAATACAAGGTTGACTACAAACATATCTTCAGTAGGAGCTACAGACATCATCGAAGTGTCATTTTTATTAAGATTCAAAACAGACGCGTACACAAGGGGAGCTCCCTGATCTGTTGCTACTTTTCTTAAATCATCTATAAATGCAACAAACTTAGTTTTTGGCACAAGGTAAATCTTAATGATCATGTTGTGGTCATCGCTCCTAAGATCTAGAAACTTACTTTTATTCATCATAGTGTTGCGAGAGACGACTTCTTTAATGGCGCTATTTTTCAATGCATTCCAAACTAAACTTCTTGCTGCGTTCGCCTTTTTAGGGTTGTTTGAAATTTTAGTCAGAGCCAATTGTTGTATCGTTCTATAGGCACTAAATTTAAATCCCGTGGGGTCATTGATCATCTTGTCGAGAGTGTTATCCAGCTCCTTAAAGGGTTTCTTTTCGGCTTCAGGGACAAGATCTGGTCTGTAGCGAATCACCGCCATTTTTTTTAAGAAAGAAATTTCTTCATCTTTTTCATTTTTATCATAGTTCAAAGCAAGAAACGCATTCATGATCTCTTTGTTGCCATTGGCTGCGACCTTTTCTTTAAAATATTTAGGAAACTCTGTGTAGTTAATGAGATCTGTAGATGATTTATAGTTGATATTGTCGATCAGTTTTATCTTTGCTTCTAATATAACACCGAAAAGTCCGTAGCCTCCAATCACAGCTCCAAACAAAGGGTCTTTTTTATTGAGTTTCACAATTTCACCACTAGGGTTGAGCAAGGTGATTTCTTGAATTGTTGAAGCCAGTGAGGCTGAGTCTGTGTTCCAACCAATGGCATTGACACTGATACTGCCACCAACTGTAAAGATATTGTAATCTTGCATCACATCTACAGAGAGACCATGTTCATCAATATACTCTTGAATATCCTTCCATATAACACCACTTTGTACTGAGATAATTTTATTGGACTTATCCAAATCTAGGATTTCGTTAAACTTTGCCATAGATATTTGATAGCCACCTTCAGTGATGGTTTGGCCTGCCATAGAATGTTTTGACCCTGAGATAGATATTTTAAATGTTCTTCCGGATTCTTGTTCGAATTGTTTTTTTAACTCAATGGCTTCTTTAAAGTTAGCTTGCAATTGCTCTATGTTTTCTGGCTCTACGATCTTGTACATACATGTTTCATTGACTGTACTAAAATCGTTAACAAAAAAAATAGCATCCTCAGAACATGTTTTTGCAGGGCCGAACAACGCCATGGACACATCTCTTTTTGTTGATGATTGACTGCATCCAACGAGAATAAAGAGCGTTATTAAATAAATAAATTTCATAGCTAGGCCCGTCCATTAAAGACTTTGACTCATTTTAACAATTATTAGTGAGCTGAAAACCTATTCTTATTTGGTTCACAATTTTAAAACTAAGGTCTAGCTCCGGACTGTCATCTTGAGAGAAGCGAAAAACCTCCCACAAATACCAAAATGTAAGAAAACCAAGGTGCTAAAAAAAGTAGCTGAGCCTGCTAAGACGTCTAAATTGTTGACAGTCTGAGCTGAGTATTAACTTATTTTCATTTGATAGGATAAGTATTTAAATTTATGCAGTTATCTCTTAAAATTGTATTTTAAAAGTATGGTGGCTTTATGAGTGTTAAATGGTTAAAACGATTGTCTTAATAATCTCTTTAGTGTTTGCATGTTCTGCTCAGTCTGCAGATCTACCACCAGATTCCAACCCTGAGTCTTGCAAACAAGAAGTTCCCGAAAGCGTAGAGTTTTCTTCTAGAGTCGAAAAACTTTACCAAAAAAAACTGGTAGAAGCGAAAGCGGTTTTTAAACATATCTTGGTTGATCCTGTGAAGTACTCAAGCCAAATCTATTGGTTAAAGCAATTGGGCTTTGACTTCACACAACTTGAAGTCATCGCTCCGACATTTTCAGACTTAGTGACAACTTATGAAAAGTTGATTCACCAACAAGTGAATGATTGGAATGATAAAAACCCTGAAAAATATATTCCACAAAATACAATCTTAGTGCCTCAACTTGTTGTGAGACATAGGGAGAGCAAGGAGTGGAGGTTCTTCCACCCAGGTAAAGTTCCTGATCTATCTGAATACAATATCAATGTTTTTACGGTCTATGGATCTGGCTTATACCCTGCAATTCTTCAAGGAGTCTTTCCTGTTGGGTTGGGCCACGAAGTCAGTAAGTCTTTTTTGTATCATGACCTTGTAGGACATTTAACAGGCTTTTTAGAGCACCCTTATTATATGAGCCAATATGTTGATCTCGTCAGACAAATCACAACGAGTTACTCATGGCCGAGCTTAATTGAAGACTATGAGCCCCTTTATTCAAGAATGTATTATTTCAATGAAAGTCTTGTGTTAGCTTCACATCAAGCTATTTTACAGCGAGCCTCGCTTTACCCGTATGATTTTGATTTAAAAAAAATAAAATCATTTGATGGCACATCCTCAGAACTTCAAAAAAAACTCTATGAAGAACATAGCCTTGAGGAGTTAAAAAGCCTTGCAGAAAATTTTCATGCTGAAGCAAGCCGAATATTTGTGTACTTCGGAGGAGCAGCTAGAGACCCAGTCAATGCTACCACTGTTTCTGATTATCACGACATAACATTCAACTTACTTGCAGATTTAAAAGGAGCTATCAACCTAACTGAATTCTCACTACCTCCACATGTTATTAAAAAAAATTTAAGCTGGCGGTTAGCCAAGTTGCATTGGTTGTCTCTCACACTTGCACAAGTGGATGTTAAAGATTGGAAAGAAATGATTCTCGCAGATGAGGCATCCGATTATATGAAAAAGTTATTTGGATCTGAAGACCAAGACACTATTTTTACAGACGATGATGTTGAATCTTTACTTATTGAGTACCATTCGACTCATTAGTTAACAACAAAGGCAATGAAGTTAAAATTTACAGAAAAATATCCAATATGAAATTCTTTGTTTTTCTTTTGTTAATACTCTTCTCTAACTATGTTTAGCAGTCGAATTGTAGAATCCAAGTGTCGAATGACTGAAGTGATTGTGAAATCATTGACAGTTTGGTATGCGATAATCCTTTTTAAAGCTTAGACCGGTATTTGGATTTGGGTCATAAACAACTTCTAATTTGTGAACCAATGGAATTGTTTTGCTCACGGTTTTCCAGTCAGTGCAATCAATGATTGGTAACCCATTAACATCATTATACCTTTGTTGTTGACCTGTTGGGCAAACATCTCTGGTGTAAGCTCTTGGGTAATTATAACTGTTAGTTTGAGTATCAACGCATTCATAATCCGGTCCAGGTCCATATTTATCATCAACCTTTTGCCACACACAAGATTCAACAGGTTTGATCGTTCTTAAATTATTTTTGTCGGCGCAAAGATTGAAAATACCGCCTTTCAATTTAGGTTTGACCACATTATAAACGGCAGAGTTATGAATTTGATCCCAAGACATTTGAAATTTATTATCAAAACCGCCAATAGAGCCACCGTCTCCTGCCCAAAGATGAGAACTGAACAGTAAGAATATAAAAGGTATGACAAGCTTCATAACGGGCTCTCCCATAATTTTAATTTGTCAGTAATGCTAAAAGTAAATGCACGGATGGGACCTTGATTTTGTTTCAGTTTTGAAAGGGCAATTTTCTTTTTGAAGGCTTCTTGGTCGATCTTTACCCATTCAGTATATCCCTTTTCGCTGAGACCTTCTAAAAAGACACTTCCAAAGCAAGGCGTGGTATTGTGAGTGGAATTTTCAGTGTTAAATTTTTTTAATAGAAGAGTTGTGACCTTTACGAAAAGTTGTTCGGTGTAAACTACTTTTGTCTCTGTTGGACAAACTTTATTGGCGTGATCAATCACTGCCAGGTTATGAGCAATGAGCTTTTCTACACACTCTACTCCGTAAGCACCAAAGTAAGATCGGACAGCACCAATGTGATAGTTTCCCGTTTGTGCCATTAAATAAACTTCACACAAGGTGGTTTATGCTACTAAAAAAATGGGGAGTTCACCAAAAGAAATTGGTAAAAGTGCCTTCACCACAAATATGGCTTACACTTTTGAAGTGTGCCCAAAGTTAAATAGCTTTTGTGATCAACCAATTACAAAATTTGCACGTCACTCAACCAGTGTAAAAGTAGTTATTGAAAATAAAATGGGAGCTTCTGTAGGAAGTTTTGTTTATGAAATTCCAGATTGTAAATAATATACTCAAAATGATAATAGATAAAATGTTTTTATAAATTGAATAGTTATTAGATAAATAGACTAAAATATTACGATGTATTTATATATTAAAAGCTTTTCTGAATTCATATATATGTATTGTAATTGATAATAAGTGAGCTTCAATTTGCTGCTTCTCTTTGATGCTGTATGATTTTGAGTCTTTGTTTAATTTATTTAAAATTTCATTGTAAGAATTTATAAGATCTATAGCACTTTCTCTAGTTAACAACGCCTTATCTAAGCTCAGGTTGTTTAATTGCTTCTCTACATCTAAAATCATTTTGTTAACAACCATGGCTTCATTGCTTTTATATTCGAATGGAGTGAATTCACATTGAAGTATTTCAGAATATATATTCTCACTACAATTTGAAAGTTGTTTGGTGATATCTCCTGTTAAACCTCGACACCCATCTTTAGTATGATAATAATTGTTTACATATTCATAGCTATCTAGGTTCACTACTTCATTTGTATGATATCCATTTTTAGATAGAACTATTCCGAGTTCAGGGTCAATCATAGTAAATGCATGTAGTTCATTGACCTGATTGTCAACGAGCTGTCTAATGACAATTAAATCACCAGGCTTTGCTGAGCTTTCATTGACAGATTTACAGTTTGCAGAATTTGTGTGTAAAGAGAATTCTTTGTGAGAGACATGCCTTAGATTTGAAACCAATCCTTGGGCAATAAGACTGGTATTCCAGCAGTTGACTCCGTGAAAATTAAAATCTGTTCGCGTTGGAATTGCAACATTGCCATAAGTTAGAAATCGACCAGAGATAGCATTCAAACATTGATCACCTTGGCATTGGCAAGAGGGTGCTTCTAACCTAAAGTTGCTTTCAAAACCGAGCTGTGAAAGTGTTTCCTGCAGCTTTGAGAACTTATTATTGATATCTTCGCAACTGTTTCCTTGTAGTAACGGGATGTCTAAATTAAATCTTTCAAATATAATTATTGAATCAGCGTATGTAAAAACGTTGGCTATTAAAAAAGAGATTGCAAATAAGGTTTTAATTAACATGTTAGTAATTATAAACTTTGAGCTAGAATTTACATAATTCATTGTTGTGAAGTGTAAAAAATAAATGACCTGTTAATTGTTTAGACACTTTTAACTTGGTCTAATTAAAAATAATCTTCTGATTAAGCCAATAAGTTATTGTTATTTGGAGACTGTTTTGCTGTTTTATTCGGATTCAATAGTCATATTTTTATTTCAACAGAATTTTAATATTAAAATTGTATATATACGAAAAAAAGTGAAACTGAATACACCAAGTTAAAACTTATGTGAGTGAACTCTTTGAAAGTCGAGTTTTTTAGTTGAAAGCTGGTGAACTTACCAACAAAAGTTACTGATTGAAGGTGCATGCTTGAGTCTGTAAACTATTTTTATATGGTTACGTTTAAATGCTACATAGCTATTTTTTTCATGATGAGTTTAGTAGCCTGCTCAAACAGTGGCGACCGCGATGGCAGCTCAACCCAACCTGAGTTAAATTCAAACGTTGAGATTTCAAATTTTTCAGTTTCTATCGGGAATCTCGTACCTGCTTATAGTGATGTTGTCGATAATTATACGGTGAATTTAAAAAATAGAAATGACACCGTTTCTTTAAATCTAACGAGCTCTCAAGGGACTACATTTACTGTGAACGGTGCTCAAGAGCTTGCGAGTTACCCCTTATCTGTTGGTAGTAACGTTTTAAGTATTGTGGCAACCTCTGAAGATGCATCTTCACAAAGAGCCATCACACTCACGGTGCAAAGAGCGCGTCAGTTTGTTTATGTTTCAAATGTCGATACCGGTTCTCCGTCTGATACGTTGTCTTTGTTTTCTATTAACCCAGCTAATGGACAGCTAGAGGTTTTGCCAACTAGCTCAGTCGCTGTTGGCGATGACCCTTATGATTTATTAGTGTCACCACTTGGCAATTATCTTTATGTTGCCAATGCAGGTGACGATACAATTTCTCAATTTACGATCAATACAATGACGGGAGCCCTCACAGCAATGACTCCAGCCACAGTATCGACAGGCAACACTCCTTATGGTTTTATTATTAACTCTGATGAAAGTTCTTTTTATATACCCATGGGCGGAGAAACTTCACCTGGGCTCATTTACAATTTTGATATGTCTGCAACGGGTGTCTTGAGTCCGATGACACCTGCTACAACAAATACAGGCAATAACCCTTGGTTTATGGCTATCACGCCCGATGATCGTTTTGTTTATACAACCATTTTTAATGGCTTTGGTGATGCAAACCCTGATACCATTGAAATGCATTCACGCAACGCAGTCACCGGACAACTCTCGCCATTAACACCTGTGTCTGTTGCCACAGGCGATAAGCCTTGGCACATCAATGTACACCCTAATGGACAATTTCTATATAATACTAACTATGGAAGTAACACCGTGACGGCCTATGCAATTAATTCTGTGTCGGGACAATTAACACAACTTCCGGGCTCTCCTTATAGCGTAAGTGCTAATCCCATTGGGTTGAGTATTGATCCCCTTGGAAGATTTTTATACGTTGCTAGTAATGGGGGTGGTACTGTTTCTATGTTTGCTATTGATGGAGCTGGTGCATTGTCTGCAATTGGTGGGGGAACAGTTGCATCAGCAGCAGCTTACGGTTTAGAGGTCGATAACACAGGCAACTATCTCTATGTAGCTAACACCAGTGCTGATACTGTTTCTATGTTTTCCATTAATCAAACAACAGGAGATTTAACTCCATTGACTCCAGCAACAATATCTACGGGCAGTGGGCCACGTTTTGTGCGTATTTCTCGCTGAATGAAAGATCATAAAATAAATTAAGGAAGCTCTACAACATTAAGAAAAGAACAAACTTTAATCTAGTCTTGTTTTTAGGGACCAATGTCGTGAGTGTCGTGTTTTTCTTAAGGCTATTTATTATAATAAAAAATCATGAAGTGGGTTTTTATGATTACTATTTTAGTTGTTTCTAATCCTATTTTAGCCAAATGTAAAAAGAAATCATCCAGTCAAAAAGTATCACAACAGGTTTTTGATGTAGCGGCCAGGCTTGGAATCAATGATGATGCTCCTTTTAAGTTAAGAGCGACTACGGCCAGTGATTGTGAAGAGAAAGAAAAGTTTTATAAGGTCGTTTATGAAATGCTACCTCAGAGCTTACAGTCACGTCTTTTGAAGTTACAAGAAAAATTTAAAGAACAAATAACTGGAGAAAAAGGCACTAAAAACTTGGCAAGGTTAAGAAAAGAAATCATTGGCTTTATTGATGGTACCGAGGTCACTATTGACGGTGTTCCGAGAAAGGTGATTCGAACCAATAACGGAAACTTGGCTTGGGTTGGGCAATTTAGTCAGACGTCTGCAATTACGCAAGTGAGTGATTCAGTTAAGAACTATTTAAGCCGCAATGAAGAAGAGTTATCTTTCACAGGATTCATTGGCCGACGTGATGCTGTTGAAAGTAGAGAAGCGCAACCTTTTCGTTGGAAAATCAACGGAGATGAGCTCGACGAACTTGAGTTTGACTCTAAAAACAAATTAGCTCTTGGGCTAGGTTATATGGATATTAAAGGAGATAAAACCACAGATGATTATTTTTTGAAGGTTAAGGGCAAAGCCAGTTATCACGAAGAGGATTACTTTATAAGAGCTCAGGTTGTTCGCTGCGAAGATTCCTTTTGTTTAAATACTGGACATAAATTTGAGTACGATACTAAAGAAAAGAAAATAAAGATGAATCACTCTATGAAAGTATGCAGTGGGACAACTCGCACTGAGGCCTGCGTAGGAGTTTTTCACAATGGAGTTGAGTATGGAACTGACGCTAGTTTAAAAGGACGTTATGGGGCAAATTTTTTTGATTTAGGGGTTAGAAGATCTAATCTAGCTACGTCCGGTGAACTGAAATTTGATTTGGGGCAGAATGTTTCTGGCTATGCAAGAAAATTTAACCAAAAAGCTGTTGATACTGGACTTCAAGAAGATGCTGAAGACTCTAGTTCTTCAAGCAGATCTGGTCGAATCAGTGCCGTCGAGGCGGGTGTTGTTTTAGTACGGCAAAGACGTTCTAGATTAAGTAGCAATAGTCGTGAAACCAGTTATGTTATATCAACAGGTGTTGCTCAGGTCGAAGATGGAACTGGGCAAAAAGCAACGAACGGTTTTATTAAAATTGATGGGTTTTTATGGTAATAAAAATACTTATTCTTTTTTCATGTTTTCTGACAACAAAGACATTTGCGAAAGTGAACATGTTAACAGGTCAGTTTTTTCATACACTTGATTTAAAATTAAATAAAACATTTAACTTTAAAATCACTTATAAAAGTAATGATACATTCTCCGGTTATTTTGGTTCGTCGTGGTGCTCAGAGCTTGACCAGAAAATGAATATATCATCTCGTCAGCTCAATTATTGTGGTGAGGTTTTATCCGGTGTGAAGGTCAAATTTATAAAGAATAGGTATCTTTATAAGCTAAATACTAAAACATATTTGTTTAACAATAGAGGGCGACTAACACATATATGTGTTAGCAAAAAGTGTTATAAGGTTAAAATTAAAAGTAATAAAAATTTATTGTTGGTTCACGGGAACACAAAAATATATTTTAATTTAAATCAGCAAGGACTTGTGAAACTTGCTAAAAACAACAGCAATAAAATTTTTAGTGTCAATTATAAAAATAAAAACCTGTCACAGATCTTTTTAAAAAATGGAAACATACGATTTGATTATGATCGAAAAAAAATGAGTAAGCTTTACAATGACCGCGGTCAGTATTTGAACATTCAATACCGAAACGAAAAAGTATATAAGGTGAGTAATGAGCAGAACTGTGTCGATACTTATGATTATAAAAAAGCATCTCAATTATCGGTGGTGCTACAGGTGAAGTATTTTTGTAAAAATAAAAGTGAGCGCCAAGAAAATTATCTGCTTTCCTATTATAGCAATGGGCAATTCAAGAGTATTAAACAACAGCAGTCTCAAAATTCTTTAATTTTTAATAAAAAATCTAAGTTACAAAAAGAAGTGAGGAATAGAAGTCAAATCGAGTACGATTCGTTAGGCCGGGCGAGTCAATTGGTAACTCCACAAAAAGATAAGATTCACTTACTTTACAGTAAAAGTAATCTACCGATAAAAATTAAACAGCGGAGTAAAGGTGGTCATCAATTATTAACGGAAATTAAATATCATAAAAATCAGGTGAGAGAAATTAGATCAAGAAATAAACTCTACAAATTTTCATATAAAAACAACAAACCATATATTATCGAGGCAAGTAACGGTGAAATATTAAAATACAATTATCAAGGTGCCGAAATTGCTTCACTTGACTTGAAAAAAAACAAAATGAAATACAATTTTAGTATGAGAAAAGAAGACTCCAAAGTAGATACGATAGCAATTGCCGAATTCTATAATGATATCTATGAGTCTTTTGGCAAAAGCATAGATTATGTGCCGCAGTTGAAGGAGTTATTTTGATTTTAATTTTTTTAATGACTCTATTTAATTTACAAGCTACAGAGCTTGATACCGGCTTGGGTCCACAAGCCACTGCTATGATTCTGAATGGTGTGGACTTCAATAAAGACTGTAAGTGCAAGGAGTCAGAATCAGATTTACAAGCATCAGATAAAGCCCATATCTTGGTTTTTGGCGAAGATGCCGTACCAGCCAAAGGCTCTAATGGGAGCACTTCAAATTAAAGAGTTTTTTTAAAAAAATCCTTCATTCGTTGGTAGGAATCAAGGCGAATCTCATCTTTTTCAATCAAAATTTGGTGTTTGGCATCTTTGTACAAGTGTTCGCTGCAGTTTGGGGTTTTTGCACAAAAATCACTAGAGACATTGCTTTTTACAATTCGATCATTCCCTGCCGTTATAAGAAATATGGGTGTCTTGTTTTTAGAAAAATTAAGTGTGTTAAACTGACCAATAGATTCGAACGACTTAATTAGCCATTGCACCGTGACACCTGTGCTTAAAAGCTTTGGGAAGTGGTTAAAGAGCAACTGTTGATAATTAACAAAATTTTCAGGGGCGCTTGTGAAGTGTGTGGGGGAAGGGTTTTTATCGCCTTGGGTCGGAGCCCAGCTAGTCGGTTTAAAAAATGTTTTTAATACAAACTTTGCTAGCCAGTCGGGAATCATCATTTTTTTGATGGCAATCATAGGAGTGAGTGTTGCGAGCTTATCAATGGTTCCTGGGAATTTGTTTATGAGTTTTAGGGTTATATGACCACCCATCGAGTGGCTTATGACATTTAATTTGCTATACCGTGGTTTTAAGGTGGTTAAAAAATTTTGCAAAGTTTTTTCATACGTCGCAAAATCATCTATATAAACTTTTTTAGGGTCTAATTCTGGAAGTAGATCTGGAGATGCCCCTTGGTTGATGTGGTCCCAAAAATAAAGATCATACTCATTTTTAAAAGCATCAAAGAGTTGCCAATACTTAATAACGGGTTCAGCAACTCCAGTGACAATCACTAGAGCTTCTTTTTGGTTGGCTACAAAAGAATAGTAATGGTTTTTATAACCTTGGTGTTCAATGAATTGGCTGTTGAGTTGAGAGATAGTTGCAAGAGCTTGCTGTTCAAATTTGCTGTTTGCAAATATCTTGATAGAAGTCAGCAAGATTAAAATTGTTACACTGATTTTTAGCACTTAAAAGTCTCTTGTAAATGTTTGTTGGCTTTCTCAAGGTCTTTGTTGCTGATGACAAAAGACAGGCTGCATGGGGAACTTATGACTTTTTCGACAGCAATGCATTGCTCAGAGAGTGTTTGATTCACTTTAACAATGTCGTTGCAGTCAACAGCGCCAGAGTAAGTAAGAGTGATACTTGAGTTGTGATCTTTTAAAATTTTAATTTCTGAACTGTTCGATACTTCGTGATGTATGACATTGAGTGCATCTTTGCTATCAGTGAACATCAATCGCAAATGACCGTCATTAAAAGCACTAGCTAAAATTTGAGGCATAGCAAGAGATTGCTCGTTTAAGAAGTTTGCAATTTTTTTATAGCCTTGGGCGCTATTTTCACTTGCCGTTTGTAGGTGCATGATTCGTTCAATTTGACTGATAGCAATTACTTTTGGTTGTTCAAACATATTGATATCCTCATTTTTAAGTACGGTGGTTCCATGCTCATCATTTTCACTGCTCCCAATGAAGAGAGGCACTGACAGTTTTTCAGACAGCGCTACCGAGCGGTAATGTAATATGGGCGAGCCCCAAAAACACATATTTTTTAATTGTGAGAAGCTGATTGTTTCATAGAGTTTTGAGTTATTGTTTCCTTTGGGGTCAGATGAGTGCACGCCTTTGACGTCTTTGAGTGTTTTACAAACTGTAGCGTTGAAGTGAGCGGCTAAAGTCACAGCGGTGGTGTCGGAGCCGCCTCGGCCAAGTGTAGTGATTTCTTTGGTGTTGGGATCGACACCTTGAAAGCCAGCGATGATGACAATTTTATTTTCCGAAAGAGCTTGTTCAACGCGAATCGGTTTTATGTTGGTGATGCGGGCTTTGTTGTGCACTTGATCTGTAAGAATGCCAGATTGGCTACCAGTGAAACTAATTGCCAGATAGCCAAGCGACTGCAGTGCCATGCTCATTAACGACATGCTGACTCGTTCACCAGTTGAGATGAGCATGTCCATTTCACGGCGAGCTGGTGTTTTGGCAACCTTGTGTGCAAGGTCAATGAGCTTATCTGTTCCTTTGCCCATAGCGCTCACAACAACAATTAACTTATGGCCTTGATCGTGAAGTTGACCAAGGCGCTGAGCTATTTTTAAAATTTGCTCAGGGGTTGCAAGGCTGCTGCCGCCATACTTGTGAACGAGTAAGTTGTCCATGAATAGAAATATAGTAATAAATGACTAGAAATTCAATGATTGATAAGGAATCTCAATAAATCTCAACATAGCAGAGAAAACCTATTAACTTGTTTTCTTTAAATACCTAACAAGTTTGGTTGTGCTTCCTTTAGGGATTCGAATGCGATAACTTTTAATAAACGAAGGCACAAAGCCTTTAGTAAGCCCTGGGTTAAGGGTCCTTATCTTGTCGGGAGAAACACCCATGTACCTTGCAAGATTGATAAGGTCTGTGCCACCAGGGACATTGTACACCTCATAACGATAAGGCTTCATTGGCTTTATATTATAAAATCCATACTTCGCAGGAGCTTTGGCTATCAATAAAGTCGCGATGAGTTTTGGAACATAATTGCTGGTTTCTTTGGGAAAGTCTCTTTTAGTAGAGAGCACCCAGTAGTTTTTAGTGTTGTATTTTTTGATAAGACGTTTGAGTTTGTTTTCGCCCATGTTGTAGGCCGATGCAGCTAAGTACCAAGAGCCAAACATGTCGTATAAGTCACCCAGGTAATGAATCGCAGCCTGAGTGCTTCTGTAAAAGTCTTTGCGCTCATCGATCCACCAGTCAACTTTAAGGCCGTATCTCAATGCAGTTGATTTTATAAACTGCCAGTAACCAACAGCTGCAGCATGACTTCTAGCTTGTGAAGATAAACCACTTTCAATGATGGCGATGTAGGCAAGATCAAGAGGGAGCCCTTTTTGTCGAAGGCTGTACTGCATGCCAGGGAAGTAGCGATAGGATTTAGCAAATATTTTAGTGAGCCAATTTTTTCCGCGGCCTTGATAGTAGTTGATCCACTTTTGCACACGTTTGTTGTAAGTGATGGGAATGTCGAAGCTAGCTTTATTATCAATTGGAGAGATAATATGTCTTGAGTTGTTCAATTTTGTATTGAATCTCTTAGTTTTTGATTGAAACTCAGAGGCAAAACTAGGGAGCGCGAAGACTAGAAAACAAGCAATTAAGGTCAACTTCATAGATTTTGATTTTAGAGATAGGCCGTGTTCTTGAGTAGCTCAAAAAAATGAATTGACCCTAAATTAACTCTAAAAAGATAAAATTGACTTAAGTCCTGATCAAAAATAACACTCATCACACTTAAGTAGATCATCACCAAAATAGCAAAGCACAGTTATTAATTTAGGTTTTAAATGCTCTATTAAAAAGCTGTAAAATTATGCATAAAACTAGTGAAGACAATGATGGTTTGGCTTAATTTTTAAGATTCTTAAATTTCAACAATAAGTATTTAAAAATACATATTGAGTAGAGTGAATAAAAAATCTTAGTTACATCAAAAAAAATGACATTTTTATCATTGTTAGATAAAGAACTAAGCTATGCAAAAGTTTTGTTCATTGCCTGGTTACACCATTCTTAGAAAAATTGGTGCCGGAACAACAAGTGACGTTTATTTAGCCAGTGGCATAGACTCAAAGTTATATGCCCTAAAAGTATTTAACAAATACTTGCCCGATGAAATTGGTCGTAAAGCCTTTAACAGAGAGTTATTAAATTTAAAGAAGATTAAAACCAATCGAATCGTTTCTGTTTATGATTTAGTAAAAAACAGTGACGGTAACTATTTCTTAATCCAAGAGTTCATTGACGGTGAAAACTTAAAAGATAAATTTTTAGAAGTTACTGACCCAATCACTCGTTTAACCTTGGCTCTTGCTGTCTGTGCAGAAGTGTTACTAGCACTGGAAGAGTGTCATAACAAAAACATCATTCATAGAGATATTAAGCCAGAAAATATATTGATTGATAAGAGTGGCCGTGTGGTTGTCACCGATTTTGGGTTGTCTAAAAATTTAAACATCTCAGACAAATCAATCCATGGCCAAATTTTGGGATCTCCTCAATATATGTCCTTGCAACATTTTGACAATGAAAACCAAAGTGAAGTTCTGGACATTTATTCTATCTGTGTTTTGTTTTACAACTTGGCCACAGGAGAGAGCCCCTTTCAAGGTAGTAATATTGATGAGATATTGAACAATAAACGTCATGCAGTTTTTAAGCCCCCTTACAAGTTAAACAAATTTATTCCTGTCGAGTTGAGTCAGGCCATACAAAAAGTGCTTTCCAACAATTTTGACACTTTTAATAAGTCTTACAAATTAAGGTATTTATTGCTGCAAACCATTGAAAATTTAAATCTTGATGTTGATGCCATCTTGCTCAATTTTTCTGAAAAAAAGTCAGTCATTTCAGATAAGAAAAAACAGTATATTCAAGACAGCCTTGAATCGTTAGTGTTTTCATCATTTCAAAAAGAGAAACACAAGTCCACTAAGCACAATATACTGTATCAACTCATCGATATAGATCCTGACAAATACGGTGAGTACAAGAAACAAAAGAAAATTAAGTTCTTTGCTTCATTTGTTAGTCTGATGGCAGTCTGTATGTTTGCACTCAATTATTCTTTGTTAGATAAAGAATCAGAATTAAAACTGAACCCAATAAAGGTCACTCAAGAGAGTAAAGTTAGCTCTGCTCTAGATAAGACATACAATGTTAGTGAAAAAAATATAACAAACGTCAAACCAAATAAAAAACAAATTATTAAAAAGGTAACACCTAAGAGTCAGCCGAAAAAGCCCAAGAGATCGATTGTTAAAGAATCGCAAAAAAAGTTAGAGGAAAAAATAGGCTACCTGATTGTCAACGTGCCTTCTGACATAAAAGTTTTTATTGATGGCAAAAAGGTTTTAACATTAGGTGAAAAATTAAATTATCCAGTAGGTACTTATAAGGTCAAAATGACAAAGCTTGGGTTCAAGCCAATAAGTTCAAAAATAAAAATAACAGATGGTCAAGAGACCTACATTAACTTGGATTGATCATGAATTATACGCTTTTAATTTGTCAAAATGGTGGAGAGTTTAATCAGGTTGAACTCAAAGAAGGAGTGTTATCTGTTGGATCTCAATGTGATTCCAATTTTGTAATCGATGATTTTGAGGGAAAGTTATTTATTACAAAAAGTAAAAAAGGCATTGAAATTGAGTATAAAGGCTTGGGGCTATTTAAGAGCTGGAAAAAGGAAGTCTCAGTTGCAAGCCATTTATTTAGTCTACAAAACCATGACTTTGTAATTCTCAATAAAAAACTGATGGACACTCAAGGCTCACTTCAATGGGATGTTGGACTGTTTCCAACAAATCCTTTGAAGAAATATTATCCAGAGAAATTACTTCATTTTTTGTTATCCACAATTCAATCAAATCAGGGAGCAATTCTTACATTTGCAGAAAACAGGTTAGATGTTTTAGCTTCAAAAAATATAAAATTAAAAAATGGTGCCGAGCTTTTTATTCAGAGAATTGTTGAGAATAATCCATCTCAGAATATAATTAATATGAGTTACAACACTCACACTTTATTGTTTGAAGCAGGTTTGGCACCACTCGATTTTTGTCTCATTCAATGTGAAGGTGGCCACAAAGAAAAAATCATTCTTTATCTCCCTTATACAAAAGAAATGCGTGCTTTGCCTGAAGGTTTTTTAGAAATCATGTTGAAGCTAAGTGCTGGACAGGTTCTCACACACACCACGTATTTAAAAAACTTAGATTTAAAAAAACAATTAACTCATATTGAACATAAGTTTTTTTGGGGGAACACTCCTAAAATGCAATCTTTAAAAAAGTATGTTGATAAGATTGCCAAAACCAATTTAAGCGTGCTCATCCATGGTGAAACTGGCACAGGTAAAGAGATGTTAGTTAAGTATATACAGAAAACATCTCATACTAAAAAAGTGGTGACCGTGAACTGTGCTGCTATTCCTGCAGAATTAGCAGAAAGCACCTTGTTTGGTCATAAAAAGGGTTCTTTTACTGGAGCTATTTCAGATGAGATTGGAAAGTTAAAAGAGGCTGATGGTGGGATTCTTTTTTTAGATGAAATCGGTGAATTGAGTTTAGCGATACAAGCAAAGCTCTTGCGAGCCATCCAAGAGCAAAAAGTTACTCCGGTGGGTGGCAAAGAAATCAGCTCCAACTTTTGGTTGATCACGGCGACTCACCGGGATTTGTTATCAATGATCAAGGGTGGCCTTTTTAGAGAAGATCTTTACTTCAGAATCAACGAAGCTATGGTGCAATTGCCGAGTTTAAATGAAAGGCAAGAAGATATAGAGGGGCTTTGCCACTTTTTAGCAGAACAAGTGATCGTTCAAAATAATTTAAGTGAAAAATATTTTTCCAAAGACTTTCTACATCATATTAAAACAAGGTTATGGAAGGGCAATATCAGAGAATTAAAAACATTTATTAGAAAGTCTCTGTTATTAGCAGACAAAAAAGTAGTAGATTTAGAAGTTGTGAACCTTTTTGATAAGCAAACACAAGGCTTACAGCACTCATCGCATTACCCCAATGAATTGCAGGTGGCTAAAAAAATGTTTGCGAAATCACATATACAAAAGATTTTAGATAAATGCAGTGGCAATAAAACTCAAGCTGCAAAAATATTAGGCATCACAGTTAGGAACCTATATCGCATTATCAATGAAGAAGTGAATCAGAATTATGAATTTTAAAACAGGGTGTAGTGAAATAAATGTCATACCTAACATGCCATAAGCTGTTGAAAATACTCAATCAAAAGCTGGCACAACTATTGATCTGTTTTGGGGCAAACATTCACTACGGAGGAAAAATGAAACATCTAATTTTAATACTATGCTCAATCACATGTTTAAACGTTGTTGCTGAAACGGAGCAAAATGATTTTGCGACACTCTCTGAGCAAGAGTTAAAAGAAAAAATAAATGCTTATCAAAAAGCGCTTGAGATTAAAAAAAATCAACCGGAGATAAAAAAAGAACCAATAACAATTCCTGTTGTGATTGAACCCGTGGTTAAGCCAGTTAAGGTCAAAGAAAGTATTGAAGAAAAAAATAAATCACCACAAAGTGAAACAAAGGAAGTGAGCAAAGGTGTTGAGTATTTGAAATCTGAAGATGGTAGCAATGTCTATAATTTTAATTTTTATAACAAGGGTGTCAGTAAAACATCGCAAGGAGTTCGTTATCAACAGAAGGATAGCTCTCCTAAACTAATATCTACTGTGAGTAAGGTAAATAATGAAAATTCCAAAAAGGAGCCTTTAAAAAAGCCAATAATAGGACCAGTTTACGAAGCGGTTTTTTTGGACACTAGTGAAATTGTTTCATCTGAGTTCAATGAATATGTACTAAGTAAAATTTTATTTAGAATAGGGCATAAACAGTCAGGTTTTTATGTGAGTCCTTTAGTTTATTTAAATGAAACCGAATCAACTAGTACGTATGGAACAAATAGCGAAGAGGATTTTACAGGATTTGGTGGGCGTCTTGGGCGAGTCATAGACTTATCTGAGGTGTTAAGTATGGATATAGGTTTTGAATTTAACCGATTAGAGTTCAAGTATACCAGCGAAGATTTTAATAGTATCATTGGTTACGATAAGAGTGTTTACACAACTAAAGTGAATTTATTTTCTTTGCACTTAGCTCCATTACTGCGTTGGAAAAATATTAACTTATCATTGCCTCTAAGTATTGGCACTGGCAATTCAAAGCACAGTAGTGAGTGGTCTGGTCAGTCTGAGTCGGACATTGGGTCAGATAACTTTTCGTATTCTGCTGGTTTAGGTTTGGCAGTTATGTTCTAGTTAAAGTAATTTGATATTAATATCTATGCATTAGAAAGTTTTATTTAAAACAGCTTTACATTATTTATAAATGACAAAAATAATAAGCTTTTGACAGAGGCTAGGAAACTTTTGACTGGTCAAAAGTTAAAGGCGACGCAAAAATTGCAATCAGTGAGTGTCGGCTCACTTAATTCAATACTTTAACACTCTTTTAAATTTTAGACCTTAGTCACATAATGTTGGCACAGGCATTGCTCATATGTATTTCAGGAGAAATTTTTATGAGTAGTAAAGGAATATATACAGCCTTAACAGGTGCCATTGCCCAGAGCAAACGTCTGGATACTATTGCTAACAATATAGCGAACGCCAACACGACAGGCTTTAAAGCAAACAAACAAGTCTTCAATGAGTACTTAACAGACTTAGAAAAAGACAAAGACTCGATACAGTTTCATCAGTTCCCAGCCTCGGAACAAAGTTTCTACGACATTCATGCTTATGATCGCAGTTATGTGGATGCCAATGGGACGTACACTAATAAAGATCAAGGCGCTTTACTCAACACCGGAAACCCTTTTGATGTCGGCTTAGAAGGAGAAGGGCTTATGGAGATCGAAACTTCAGCTGGAGTTCGCTACACTCGTAACGGTGCATTTAAAATCAATGAACAAGGCTTTTTAGTCACAAAAGAAGGACACTACGTCTTACAAGGAACTCAAGGAGAAGATATTCCTCTAGAGCAAAGACGTATGAAAATTGATGACACCCAAGTGACCATATCTTACATGGGGGAAGTCTTTGCTGGGGGAGAGTTCAAAGGAAAGATTTCAATGCTTGAAGCTGGTAATTTCGATGCCCTCGCCAAAGAAGGGTCCAGCATGTACAGAATCAAAGATAATATGGATCCGCAGTTTCAAGTGGCAACAAAAACTCAGACCTATCAAGGGTTTGTTGAAAGGTCTAACGTCAACATCGTCGATGAAATGACCAATATGATTTCAGCGACAAGAGCCTTTGAAAGCACACAAGACATTATTAAAGCATTTGATCAAATCAATGGAAAGCTCGTTAACGACGTTCCAAAAGTATAAGGTGGGAGTGAATTATGATTAAGTCATTAAACACAGGCGCAACCGGAATGAAAGCGCAACAAACCAATATGGATACGATTGCTCATAACATGGCCAACGTGACTACAACGGGTTTTAAAAAATCAAGAGCTGAGTTTGAAGATTTAATCTATCAAACTCACAAAGAGCCTGGCGCAACCACGGGAAACCTATCGCGCTCACCAACAGGTGTACAAGTGGGTCTCGGTGTTAAAACCAGTGCAATCACCAGAGACTATATGCAAGGGTCTACAAAGCTGACTAAACAGCCCTTTGACTTAGAAATTCAAGGCAAAGGCTTTTTCATGGTGCAACTACCAAATGGAGAGGTGGCCTACACAAGAGATGGCTCCTTCAAAAGAGACGGAGATGGCGTTATCAAAGATAGCAATGGCCACATACTGATGCCAGGTATTACAGTTCCACAAGATACGACCCAAATTGAAATCGCCGGGGACGGAACAGTGCGAGTCGTTCAGGGCTACAATGATATCAATGACATTCAAACCATCGGACAAATTGAATTAGCTACGTTCATAAATCCTGCGGGTTTAAAATCCATCGGAAAAAATAATTTTTTGCCATCGAGGACCAGTGGCCAACCTCAGATAGGCACGCCAGGGCAGAATCAAACAGGTATGTTGGCTCAAGGGCAACTCGAGCAAAGCAATGTGAACATCGTTGATGAAATGGTGAATATGATCACTGCGCAAAGAGCTTATGAGTCCAACTCAAAAGTGATTCAAGCTTCAGATCAAATGCTTCAATACGTAAATAGTCTGAGGTAACTTGAGTGAACAGTTTTAGTTGGATCATGTTATTGTTGATTTCTACTTCACTTTTTGCAGAGCCTATAAAGATCGAATCTGAAATATTTTTAGGAGGTCAAAAACAACTCACAGTTAAATTGGTGGACTTAGTGCAAACTCATAAAGTCAACCAAGGACTAATTCCGGTCTTTGAAAATCTTAATATTTTAGAGCAAGTGAAAGAAGGCACCTTCACCTTAAGCCGAGATGAGCTTGTTAATAAGCTCAAGCAAATTAAAATGGACACGCCTGAATTGGCAGATGTCTCGTTTATATTACCAGCACAACTGAAAGTGAGTCACTCAGGTGTTCGTTTAAACAGTCGAGTGATTATAGAGAACTTAAAACGATTGTGGTCTAAAAAGTGCTCCAGCTGTCGCACTTTGGTTGAAAATATCAATGTGCCTGAGCTAGGAAGAGAATATAAAAACAAACAATGGACCTTAAATATTTCTGATAGCGTTCCCAGAGGCCGCTTTTCTGTGCAGTTAATTTTTCCAAACGTAAAAAACCCAGGAACAGTATGGGTGACAGGACAAGCCATGACTCAAAAGCCAGTGGCAACAGTCAATCGCAATGTTCCTAAAGATCAAAAAATACAGGTCGATTGGGTGACCTTAGCTTTTAAAAACATTGGTTCCGTTGATGGCGCTATTGTTGATTTAAATGCACTCAATAATAAAGTGACTTCAAAGTATCTAATGAATGGAGATATTATTAAATCAAGGTATTTGGTGAGCAAAGTGGCCTTTCAAAGAGGAGATGCTGTGAAACTCATCATTCAAGAAGACAATTTAAGTGTTGCGACCACAGCCATTGCTCAGTCTTTGGGGAAGGTTGGGCATAAAGTTTGGGTCAAAAGTTTAAATACAAATAAAAGAATTGCAGGGGTTGTTAACGAGCTGGGAGAGGTGGTCGTTCAATGAAAATTTTAATTTTAATATTTGCACTGTTTGCTTTGAGTTCATGTGCCAATAAAAACATGGAGCCAGATCAAGCTGTATACACTCCGGAAGAGCCGGTGGCAGAAAAAAAGTACTCATCCACTCCCAATTATATCAACACTCCCAAAAGAGAGTACAAACGCACCACTAAAAAAATGTTAAGCCGCGAAGCTAAGTTGCAACAAGAGGCCGGATCATTATGGGTGATGCAAGGGCAAGGTGGCTTTTACTTTGCTCAAAACAATTTGCGACTTGTCGGTGACCTGATCAATGTCAATATTGATGGTGAACCTAAAAAAGAGTTGGATCAAAAAGTAGAAACCATTGCTTTTTTATTAAGGCGCTTAGAAGAAAGACGTCTAGAGTTTGAAAAAAAACAAAAAGAACAGCGCATGGCAATGCTCAAAGAACGTGAAGACAAAGAAAACCCAGACAGAGATGTGGCTGGAGAAAAACAAGATGAAAAAGAGCAAGAAAGCGAACTTGCCAACTTCAAATTTGATATCAAACAAGTTCCCACGCGCATTAAAGAAAAAATGTACAACGGCAACTACCGTGTTGAAGGCAGTAAAGGCTTCTTGATAGCTGATAAAGAGTACCGCGTGATTATTAATGGCATTGCAAGAGCTGAAGACATTGCCGGCGATAAAATAGCTTCTTCTAGTTTGATAGAAGCCAGTTTTGACATTGTGAGCACACTTAGAAAAGGACAAGAGTTATGATTAAGCACCTCATTATGTTTTTAGTTTCGGTCTTTTTAATGAGCGAAACGGAAGCCGCTCGTATTAAAGATATAGCCAATGTGCGCGGAGTTCGTTCGAACCAGTTGGTCGGTTATGGGCTTGTTGTCGGTTTGAATGGAACGGGGGACGGTTCTTTAAAGTACACTCAAAAATCAGTGCGTAGAATGTTGTTAAAGTTGGGTGTTGATCTCGAAGGCGTTGAAGAGTTTGAAAGTAAAAACGTAGCAGCTGTGATTTTAACCGCAGAGTTACCAGCCTTTGCTAAATCTGGCAATCGATTAGATGTTGTCGTGAATGCCGTTGGCTCTGCTAAAAGTTTAAAGGGTGGAACTCTTGTTCAATCACCACTGAGAGCTGCTGATCAAAAGGTTTATGCTGTTGCACAAGGTGCCGTTGTCATAGGTAGTGATGGCAAAGCTAAAATAGAAACTGTCGGGCGAGTTCCCAACGGAGCTCTCATTGAAAGGGATCTTGGGGATGACTTCACCAAGCGTAAGCTTTATCGTTTAACGTTAAATAATCCAGACTTCACTACGTCTGCACGCATTGTGAAAAGTATAAACCTAGAACTTGGAGGTAAGTACGCAACGGCTTTAGATGCCTCCACAATAGATATTGTGGCACCTCCTAATTATGAAGACAAAGGCGTTGAGCTACTAGCAACAGTGGAGAGAATACAGGTCTCACCGGATATAAAAGCCAAAGTGGTGATCAATGAAAAAACGGGCACTGTTGTTATGGGAGATGCTGTGCAAATCTCTCCGGTGGCCATCAGTCATGGTGACTTGGTGATCAAAGTGAAGCCAACAAAGTCCATGTCTAAAAAGAAAAGCCGAGGGCTTGCAAGCTTACAGCGTTTAAATAAAGACAAAGAAAAATTAGACTTTGAAGACAATAAAGTCTTTTATTTAGACCAAGGTAGTAATGTTGGGGATGTGGTGAAAGCCATGAATAAACTTGGCGTTTCACCTCAGGACTTGATAGCCATCTTGCAAAATATCAAGGCAGCAGGGGCTTTGCAGGGGAATTTGGAGATACTATGAGGCGAGTTTTTGTAGACTCAGGTCAAGTTTTATTAGGATCATGTATTATAAACAGAAATATAGGGATATTATTTAAATTGTTAGGGCAAGTGATTGGTCTAGCAGGGGGGCGATGAGCTAAAGACGTATTACCAAGGAAGGTTCAAGAGATCCAGAATTTTCTTAGCAGGAAACTCGGGAAAATAACCATTATTGGGCTGAATTTTGAAATGCACACGGATGTGCTGGCGAAACTAAGCTCATTAACCCCATTTTTTTATATGAAAGGCTTTAAAGTAAAATCAGCTTTTAATCTCAAGCCAAAAGTTGCCAACGAACAGCAACAAAACCAAAAACTGCGTCAAGCGGCCAAGATGTATGAAAAACAATTCTTGCGTGAGATGATGAAGGCCATGCGCAATACCGTTAAGCACAGTGAGTTTTCAAAACCAGGGTTCGCCGAAAAGATTTATCGCAATCAACTTGATGAGCAGTATGCTGAGAAGTGGGGGGATACTGGCGGCATTGGACTTTCAGATTTGATCTATGAACAAATTAAAGAAAGAATGGATAGCATTAAAAACATTCAACAACCCCAGGGACCGATTCCACTCAACAAGGGGCCAAAATTTATTGATCCAAAAAATAATATGATCCCAGTTAAAAAAAATGACAAAGATTTGAGTTTTATTTTACCCAATAGCGATTCACAAAATAAAATCATCACAGCTCCTTGGGGTGGGCAAGTGAGCAATCAATTTAAACATGGCCACCAAAGTGTCATAGAAATTGCTCACGACAATGATTTGCAATCCCTCATTGCATTTTCAGGAAAGGCGGCCGGTGATATAGGTAAAGAGGTTCATGCCGGCCAACGCATCGGAGATTTGAGTGATGTAACAGCCAACGTTTTATGGAAATTGAGTTAATGATGACTTTTTTTTACAAGTTAATTAAACAAAGATTACTAGTTTTAAAAAATGACCAATACCGACGGAAGTCTAGTTTTCAAATAGGTCTTACAAACATGGCCAAAAGTCATTTAGCCCGAAGGCTAAAAAATGCTATAAAGTCCCCAAAAAGCCTACAAATAAAGCCTATTATTGAATTCTCGTGTATAAATATGATACACTTTAAATAACTCTAGGAGCTTTTATGAAAATAAAAAATCAACATATCAACAATAGAAATTCATTGAATGCTCAAAAGACAGCGACGGATAAAGTCAGTCTTCGAAGTAAAAAAGATATGGTTAAGAGCCCTGGGATAGCACAATCGAGAGACAGTGCTTCAAAAGTGAACTTATCATCACGTGCTCAACAAATGCAAAAAGCTAAAGCCATTGCATCTGAACCAAGTTTTGATGCCGACAAAGTCGCAAGACTGCAAAAGATGATTGATAATGGAACTTACAAAGTAGATTCTGCGGCTGTTGCCGACCGCCTTGTCGACAGTCACTTGCTTTTCGGAGAGTAATTGATGTTGGGTCAAAAAAAGAAAAAGCAATTGTTAGACACTTTAATGCAAACTCACGATGAGATTGTGAAGTACTATAGAGCTTTGTTAGAGGTTGTGCGTAAAGAGAAAGAGATTTTAATCGCAGCTGATTTAGATCAACTGAACGATAACAATAAAGTGAAAGAAGACTTAATTTTAAAAATTAAATCATTAGATAGTTTTCGCATAAAATACTCAAGCGACTTAGCTGAACATTTAGGATTACAAACAGAGGGCAATCCGAGGTTACAGCAGTTAGCTGAATACTTTGACGGCAAAGACGCTGAAAAAATGATGAACGTTAAAAGTGTTTTAGAAGTGATTATTAAAAGAGTTTCAGAGTTAAATAAATTTAACGAAGAGCTAGTTAAGTCAGCTTTAGAAAACATTACGGGTGCTATGGACAATATTAAAAATACATTGTCTGAAAAACCAACTTACAAAAAAAAGGGAGTGTGTAAAACACAAGCCACAAGGTCAGGACGACTTGTGAGTCGCGAGGCCTAAGCAAAAAGAGGGAATAAGACAGGATGTCAAGAGTTTGGTCTGTCATGGACATCGGCAAACGAGCCATGATGAACAGCCAAAATGCACTGCAAACAGTCAGTCACAACGTCGCTAACAAAGATACAGAAGGGTATTCTCGCCAGAGAGCTGAATTCAGGTCCTCACCTCCGTCAGGGTTACGCTTACGCTATGGTCAAGGGGCCTACACCAGCGCCATCACTCGAGTGAATAACCCACATTTAGAAAAACAAATTGCTGAAGAAATGACAAAACTAGAGCAGGCCAAAGCTGCTGCAGGAGTTTTAGGTCGCCTTGAAGACGTTATGAACGAGCAACAAGAAAGTGGCGTTCATAAAAAAGTGGGAGACTTTTTCAATTCGTGGAGAGAGTTGTCTAACAACCCTGAAAATTTCGCTTTAAGACAACAAGTGCGCGACACAGCCCTTGAAATGTCCAAGTCCTTTAAAGATTTAAACGCAGGCCTTGGTGGAATTTTAGATGATGCCGACTTCCAATTGGCCGTTAAAATTGGTGAGGTCAATGAGATCACTAAAGAGATTGCTGAACTCAACCAACAAATTCAACAGGTCGAGCTGCACGCTCGTGAGGCCAATGACGAAAGAGATCGTCGAGATCTTTTAGTTAAGAAGTTAAGTGGCCTAGTTAATATTCGCTATGCAGAAGGGGATGGCGGAGTATTAACCATTACAGCTGGGAACACGGCGGTGCTTGTTTCGGGTTATCAGCAGAGAGATCTTTTTGTTGAAAAAGTCGCTGGCCCAAAAGGTAAAAATCCAAGTTTAAGAGTATTGTACCGTTCAACGAAAAACGGAACTCCCGATGATGTGACCAATCAGTTTAAGACAGGTGCTATAGGTGGTTTGTTGCAAGCAAGAGATGGCGTGGTTGGTGACCTTATTAAAAAAATAAACCTCATGGGGTACACAATTGCTAGTGAAGTGAATCACGCTCATCGCTCTGGTTTTGATCGTTACAGTGGTGCCGGAGGTGATTTTTTTATTATGCCTGACGACATCCAAGACTTTTCTAATGGCATTGATATTAATCCGTACATTCGCACCGACGTCGGTCGTATAGCAGCAGCTGCTGCCACTCATTCACCTGGTGACAACCGGGTGGCGAACATTATTTCTTTGCTTCAGTACAAAAAAGTATTCTCTGATGGCACAAGCTCCATCGATGATTTTTACGGAGCCATGGTTGGGGAAGTGGGTATCTTAGCAGGTAAAGCCAAAGGTGGCATTGAGGCTGTTGGAAGTAATTTACATAATTTAGAAAAGCTACGAGAAAGCATCAGTGGTGTGAGTCTCGATGAAGAAGCGGCCAAAATGATTGAGTATCAAAAAAGTTATGACGCTTCAGCAAGATTAATAAGAACAGCGGATGAAATGATGCAAACCGTATTGAATTTAAAAAGGTTATAAGAGTTTAAATGAGAATCACTGATAAAATGAATTTTAATGCAACTAATAGGAGTGTGCGAAAGGCTCGCAGCAACCTTGCGAGTTTGCAAGATCAGTTGGCAACTCAGAAACGAGTGAATCGACCGTCAGATGATCCCATAGCAGCGGGGAGAATCCTGGCCGGTAAAGTGGAGCTCAAAGGTCATGATCAGTACAAAAGAAACTTAGAATATGCTCGTTCTTTTTTAGCTTACGGGGATCATTCTCTCGCAGAAATCAGTGAACAGTTGATGCGAGCGAAAGACTTAGCTATTTCTCAAGCGGGTGATTCCGGTTCCAGTGCAAGAACTCGCAACATCGTCGCCACAGAGGTGGAACAAATTTACGGTCAAGTAGTGAAGCTTGCTAACACTCAATTTGGTGATCGTTTTATCTTTGGTGGTTATAAAACCATGCAGAAGCCATTTAATTACAATGGCACCTATAATGGCGATATGGGTGAGATGTTAATTCATGTCGATAAAGACAATTTTTTTGGCATGAACTTGCCGGGTTCAAAAATATTTCACGGTCAGGGTTTAAAAGGTGATGGCATCGCTCATGTCACTACACGACAAGCTCGTTCGACAGAAGAACTTCAAGATCAAAGAGCGGGGGCTATTTTTTCTCCAGACAATCGCCCGATGGGCCAGCCGTTGCCGGGTGGAATGAACCCAACTCTTTTAAAGAACGATGACAACCCTGAGAACCAAGGGCAAACATTAGCTAACAAGACGGTTGATGAAAGGAGTCAGTTCAAACAACTTAAACCTGATTTTGGTGTTGAAGGAACTCCGGCCATGAGATCGCCGAGCTCTTTGGACACTGAGCTTTCCAAGCCAACTCTAGAAGATGAGGCTTATAGAATCACTCAATTGAAAGATTTAAACTATGAGCATTTGGGACGACTCAATCCACACCCAACGGAACTTGCTGATACCGGCGGGCCAGCTGACGGTCGCGATCTAGAAGGTTTTAAAAACTACACGGGTGTTAATGTTTTTGCAGTCTTAAATAAGTTGGAGATTGCTTTAAAAACCAATGATAAGTTTGCCGTGCAAGATTCTTTGGATCATATCGATGAAGCTCTTAATCAGGTCGTCATGGCAAGGTCACAGTTGGGTTCGCGTTTAGGAACGGTCGATGCGGCCTTAGAGACTTTACAGAAGCAAAGCATAGACATAACTAAAATTGTCTCTGACAACGAAGACGCCGACATGCTATCAGTCGTGAGTGATCTAACCTCCACTCAAAATAGCCTAGAAGCAACACTGCAGTCCTCAGGCAAACTCATGCAAACCACTCTCTTTGATTACATTAGATAAAAAGCCTTTATCTAAAGGGGGTGACAGTGCTGCGTTCACGATGAAAGAAGAATTCAGCTCTTAAAAGTTTTCAATGTAAGGAAGTTGTCTCTTTCTTTTAACAAATACAAAGCTAAGCAAGCGGCGAGCATTGGCCAGGCGGCAAAGAAAAGTAAATTCTTTGGCCCCCATGGGTCTAGATAAATTTTCCATGAGCTAAAAGTAGAAACTGCATGTAAAAGTAAAACTAACAGATAAGACCACTTTTTAAAAAGTCCTAATAGAAAAGATAAAATAATGATCATCTGCAGTCCACCAATGATAAGAACTAAATTTTCAGATAGCCCTGGTAGGAGATAAAACTTTTTAAATACTAGGGCTGCATGATTAGGGTTTATAAATTTATCGATGGTCCACATAAACATGACTATGAAGACTCCTGCCCTTAAAAGAAACAAACTAATAGATAATTTTTTTTCAAAACTCAAAAGAGCCTCCTAAATTTTAAAATGTTTAATTATGATATCCGTTTCTTACAAAAGATCAATCCCAGCAAAACCTTGTTATCTCGAGCTAAAACCGTCATATCGAGTAAGCACTGTTAAATTGAGCAAGCATTGTTAAATTGAGCAAGTATTGTCATCGTAGGTGAAGCTCTGTCATTCTGAGTGGAGCGAAGGTTCTATCGCAAAAATTAGAAGTGTTTGTCAGACCCTTCACTACGCTGAGGGTAACGGCTTTTTATTGAGTTCGTTGTTTGTAATTATTATAAGCTTGCAGAGTGAGTGCTGTTGTAATAGTTCGTGTGTTCTATAGTTAACAGTGCTTTTAAGATTTCTTGACTTTGGCTTGTTGAGACTTTAGAAGTACACATTCACAAAATGAATTTGTGCTTTGACTAGGATGTTGAAGGAGACCCCCAAATGTTAGTCCTTACTAGAAAATTAGGTGAATGTATTGCCATTGATGACAACATCAAAATACGTGTTGTACAGATCAAAGGTAAACAAGTCCGTCTGGGAATAGAAGCCCCAAGAGAAACCAAAATCCATCGTGAAGAAGTCTATGAGTCTATTCAGACTCAAAATAAAGCCTCTGTGACATCAAGCTCTGAAAATTCGAGAGCAGTTTCTGACCTTCTTAAAAATAACAAATAATTTAAACTATTGATTTTATTGTGTTAATTTATGTATACTTATCATAAATACAACTCCATTTAAGAATGAAAAAAATTCAAATTTTCCTTATTTTAATCTTGCCGTGTCACAAATATTGAGGATATTCTGTAACCTATGGGGGAACTATGGAAATAAGGACATCTCGCTTTGGTCGTGTAAATATTTCTGAACAAGATATGATTGAATTTAAAGAGGGCTTACTTGGCTTTGCCGCTCTTAGAAACTTTGTTTTCATTGATGACCCTCAAGATGACATTTTTACTTGGCTTCAAAGTTGTGAAGATCCCAACGTGGCTTTCCCAGTGCTAGAGCCACAACTTTTTGGTGCAGACAGCACATTTAAAATAGGCCCAAGAGACCTTAATCAAATAGGTGCTGAGTCTGTTGAAAACTGTGTTTTCTTTAACATCGTAACTATTCCAGATGATCCAACAAATATGACGGCGAACTTAAAAGCACCGGTTGTGTTGAATGTGAATAAAAAGTTAGCCAGACAATGTGTTTTACAAAACAATAAATTAGCTATCAGGGAGCCTATATTTGCCAAGCTTCAACAGCGAGTGGTGCAAAACCCGGGCTCTAAAATTAAAAGCAAAATGGATGACTACAACGTCACTGTTCGACTGCCGGAAAGGCCCGCTCAGCCTGGCGTTTAAGGTTTTTATTGAGTTAATTCTAACAAGAGGCTCTATAACTTTTATAATTCAGCCTATAATCATTTCAATATAAAACTAATGTAATAACGTTCCAAAAAAAACATATGTTATTTCATTTTAGTTAGTTTGCTGTTCTAGCAAATTAATTTTGATGGGGGTTTTGGGGTGTCAAAGTTTTTCCTAACAGTCATTTCGATCTGTTTTTATCACAACTTGTTTGCATTTAATATTCCTGGTGAAGTACCACTTTTTGATTTATCTCAGCCTGAAGCACGTCTTCCTGCTGTGGACCTCATGTACAGCGGCCAAATAAAAACTTCTGAAGAAATGCGTGCATTAGAAATTCAGTGGATCCAAGAAAGAAAAAAAAATATTAAAAAGCAAAACCTCTCACAAGAAGTTAAAAATAGACTGAGAGATCAAGACATTTCAAAGCTATCACCAGCTCCTCAGTTGATTCAAAAAAACTGGGTGGATAAATTATTTTTAGTTGATGATGGCATCGATCACGAAGACATTCATTTTCAAAATATCGATAGAGACAATGTATCTATTCAAGTGTTTCAAAAGCTTGATGAGATTGGTGTTTCCAACAATCAAGTCGTCAATTTTATAGATATTGCTCCACAAAAATTAAACAATCTTTTTGATTTTCGTGTGGATGTTGAGGTCAATGGTGTTGAAAAGCAGTTCCGAGTGTACCTTGGCCCATTAGCGCACAATATGATGTTGCGTAAAACATTGTTGCGCAAACTAGGTTACAACGAACCAGGTTTTAAATACCTTAAGCAACTTAAAGTGAAGTTTGCTACTGATACAGAGGCAGAAACTTTTATTGAAGGGTGCATTAGTGGAGGCGGAACAAACTGCACAGGATTGACCAATAGTGTGAATGAAGATCCGAAAAGGTGGGTGACCAACTTAGAAAAAAGAATTGAGAAAACTCAAACCCAAGACCCAGAAACAGGAGAGTTCGCCGATGTAGAAATTGAAGTTTGGGATTTTGAAAAAGTAAAGATCAATGAAGATGAGGTGGTTTTAAATTTACAAGATGTTGTGATCTACGAAGAAACAGCTGAGCTAAGATTATCACCGGGCTTTTTGCCTCACGATCTCCACTCTCGCCAAAGAATATACAACTCTCTACTGATGGCTTTTAATATCTTTGATGTGCCTGAGTCAGTGAACTCATTTAGCCCAATCCCATTTTCAGTGAGGAATCAAAAACTCATTTTAACCCATAATTACGGACAAGCGATTAATGAGTACACTCCTGATATCTATGACGTTAAGTGGATGGCTAGAAAGTTAGCTTCATTGAGTCGTAAAGACTTTGAGCACATCGTGAAAGAGGCTCATTACCCAAAAGAGGTTGAGGTTCTTCTCGTTGAAATCTTAATTGCTCGTAGAAACTATATGCAGAGATTTTTCTTTGCTCAGGATTTAGATTGTGCCGGGGCCTTGGCTTATGAAAATGTTCCTTACTACTGCTTAAGTGCAGAAACAGAAGCTATACACCCACAAGCCAGTCATCAGTTTGTAACGAACTTAAAAATCTCAATGCCGCCAAGGTTGGTTGATGGTCGCTTAACTATAGACACGCGCACTTCCGATTTTAAAAACCCCAACAACTGGTGGGTTGGTTACGGAACACGTTTTTCCTACCATGAGCATGAAAGTCCATTGGTTTTTTCAGAAGTGAAGTCTTACCTTAAGTCGATTCTGCAAAGCTCACTTCTAGACGTGATCATTGATAAAGGCATTAACGACCACTTGGGGGTAGATACTGAAGGGAAAGCCATAAAGATCGTTCAAGATGGAAATGCCCAAGATGCGCAATACTTTACAGATTTTGTCAATGCTCTCGTTGAAGCTGGAGATGGTCCGACCGACCATATTAAGCTGAGACAAGTGCCATTTAAGTTTGAACACTTTCCAACTGCTTCAGCCCAACTACTTCTCAACCGCAGTGTGGTCATCGGAAGTCAAAGCGGTGTTGATAACCAGGTGCAGTTAGTGGATACCTTTGGGTACTTGTTTAAAGGTGGTGTTCACGGACAGGCCACCGGCACTGGTCATCTTAACTTGTTTAACGAGTTTGATTCAAAAATCGACGAGCCGTTGCTCGGGTATGATCTTGATTTTACAATTTTAAAAAGATGGACTCACATTCGACCGATTATTGTTCAAAAAATTCCAGGCGTTGAAAATGAAGAGGGTCCAATCTCTCGTGCTCTAGATGAAGATTATGAAAAAATATTAGTTCCAAAAATGTTGCGTGATTTTAAGGGGGATATTGAAAAGCTACCGCAATACAAAGACGACTTTTCTCCTGAAGAAAAAGAAGCCTACAAGCAAGCTGTTAAAAGAAACTTTGAAACCTTAAACAAATATTTAAAGGTTGGGGAGTCTCTTATCATTTCAACCAGTGTTGGACCTTCTTTAGGTGTTAACATGTTACAAATTTTTAATAGCGACATTTCAAAGCTGTCTCAACCCATCACTGGTTCTGGAGAGTTCATGTTAAACTTTCTCGCCAAGTATGAAGACCTTTCTAGAATTCACATACAAAGACAAGAAAAGAATATCATGATATACAAGACCCAAGCAGATAAAGTCACTTGGGCTGCGACTGTCGCTTATAAGAAGTACATTCCGATCACAAGTCTACGTTTTGAGCGTAATACTGGGAAAGCAAAAACATACTTTTACAACCTGACATCAATTCAACCAGTGATTGGTCAGCAGGAAGAGGTGAACTTAAAATTTAATGATGATTTAGATATCCTAGTTGAGACAATCTCTGAAGATGGATTTCGCGGAGATCAAGAGTTCAGTGATGAGGATAAGCTCATCAATAAAAATTACGATCCATATATTATTTGGCATGATTTCGCCCAAAATAAATTTAACTTTAGGTTTTTATTTTATAATCTGTCTTCATTCAGTCTTTATGATGAAATTGAACTTTACTCACCTTACAATGAGGCCTTTCCGTCATTTCCTGAGGGTGAAACGAGCAAGTATGCCAGGGTGTCTCGTGGTTTGCGTGAAGGTGTTGATTATCAACAAGTGGCACTGGATGCAGTTAACTTAGTATTAAAAGACAATGAGATTGATGGGAAAATTAAAATCAACAGTGGAAGCGATCCTGCTGACACCTTGTTTGGAAAGTCTGCCAGTGTGAATATCGTTTTAGATGCGAAGGTCTCACAGCCTTCTCCCGGCATTCTCAGAAACTATGAGCCAGACTTTCAAGATCCATTTTTAAAGATGCACTTTAAATGGAAAGGTGGTGTTGATTTTGGGTTGAAGCCTAAAAAGATCTCGAAACTCGTTGATGAAATCAACGAAGAGTTCTGGCTTTCAGATGAGTTTAAATTATTTGAGCTGGATGAGTTTTCTAGAACGGAAAGGTTACAGCTTTACAATGCACGCGTTGATCTTGTGATTTTTAAAGATGGTTTCGATCGTTTGTTTTCAAAAACTCCGACTAATTTTGGATCCTCTATTCGCTACAAAATATTTATCAACCCGGTTAAGTATATTGGTTGGAATAGTGAATCGGATAAAAAGCAAGAAGAAGCCGACTTTATTGTAGGTGGTATTGAGCAGCATTACGCTCGAGCTTACAATGCTAGGAAAAAAGGAAATTATAAAAAATTTATGAAAAATGCAGTGATCGTTATTCAGAAGCTGCAAGAAAATATGTTCTTCAGAGATTTCATAGGGCTATTTGAGCGAATCCCTCGACATGATGGCAAGTTGCCTCAAACATTCAGGAACCTTTATATGAGCGGCAGGATCACAGGATTTAGAAATGGGGATGAGAGCTTACAGCCGATCTTTGCCAATGAAGTTGGCTTTTCAAATAAAAAATCTGTAAATGGTTCTGATTACAATTTTGCTTATGGAGATCTTGAGTTATTAAAAAATAGAATTGGAATTTCAGATGGAGAGTACTATCTGAATTGGCTAGTGGAGAGTTTCATTCAATGAGAAAATTAATCATTCTAATATGTATATATTTTATTAGTATTAATGCTCACTCACAAGCGGTCGTGCCCTCAGACCTTGTTCCACAAAGCTTGCTTACTGAGACCAATGACCCTTATTTTAATTTTCAGTGGAGCTTGTTCAACTATGGTCACACTGTTCAGCAACAACGTTCTGCCTTAGAGTTTGAACCCATTTGTGGTGAAGGCTTTATTAATAATGGCTCAGGCTTGCAGGACCCTTCAGTGGAAGATTTTTTTGGGCAAAAAGATCACAAAAAATGTGTGCCACAAACTGCAAATAAAGTTTACAAAAGCAAGCATGATATCGGTTGGTTAAATTTTATTAACCAACTTGAGAAGCAGCTCAAAAGAGATGTCGTCGTAGCCGTAGTCGACTCCGGTTTAGATACGTCTCACACAGACATTATTAGCAATTTAGCTAGAATTCCTTCGCAGTGCAATGACGAGGGCAAACCATTGCAGATGGAGCGTCAAAAAAGAAAACGAGATAAAAACGAGCGCAGAGATGATGAGCGACGTCGGCCACAGGTACCACCCATTGACGATTTTGATTTTTCAAAAGACTGTTTTGGTTGGAATTTCACCAATAGAAGATTTCCATACGGACATAATTTAGTTTTTGATGATTCAATTAATTCTCATGGAACGCATATCGCAGGTATTCTATCTGCAGAAAGAAACAACGGTCAGGGAATAGCTGGAATTTCTAATCGCATTAAAGTTTTACCTGTTAAGGTTTTTCGTGAATTGACTCCTAACGAAGCCCAAAGATTTTCTGTGGAAAGTGAGTTTGTGCAAATCATGAACACTGTTGCTGTGGGGTTAGAGTATTTAACAGAGTCTATAAAAAATGGACGCACTGTTGATGTGGTTAACTTAAGTTTTGGTTGGCCTAAGAAGTTAACTACAGATAGATTACAAATAGCCATTCAAGAGCTTATAAAACAAAATGTCATTGTGGTTGCTGCCGCCGGAAACGACGACATTGATATTGAGCTTTTCCCGTGTTCTGTTGAGAACGTGATCTGTGTAGGAGCTCACACCAATAATGGTCGCATATCATCCTATTCTAACTATGGATCAGCCGTAGATATACTTGCGCCTGGAGATTCCATTCTTAGCTTATCACGAACTGATGAAACGGCGGCACTTTTCACCCAATCTGATGAGTACGACTTTTTATCAGGAACCAGTCAAGCTGCTCCCATGGTTGCTGCTGTTCTGGCCTTGGCTAAAGGGACCTATGTCAATGAGAGTGATGATGAGATAAAAGCACGAGTTCTTTCGTCGGCCCATCCGTACATGAAGACGAATCAAAAATTTAATCTGACAGGCATTGCTAATATTGAGCAGGCTTTCTTAGTGAGTGAGCGTCCGTATCTGTACCCTAACTTTAAAGACCTGTCGCAAATTAAAGTTGCCGATCAAAAATTTGCCTTTGAAATTCCTGTTAAAAACTTATGGAAGCGAGCTAAAAATGTGAAGTTCAAAGTTTCTAGCTCGGCTGGGAACCTGCAACTCGAGCGCAGTCAGTTTAATTATTCGACCATTAATAATTTTGTGAACCTAAAAGTAGCCGGGTCTATTTTGGATATGAACCAGACATCAGATGTGAGTTTTCAAGTCACTATCCAATACGCTAATGAGCAAGGGCAAAGTTACAGCGACAACTTTGAGTTAAAGAGTCAGTTTTACATAGATTTAGACGAGGCCAGTTATTTCGAGTTTCCATTGAACTTATCAAAAAGCGTGCAAGATGCGATCAATGCTTTTTCATCCTCAGCCAGTGAAACATTTGATCTCGGTCGCCGTTTGATTCAACAGGTGCGCCCCACAAATTTAAACTCTGAAGCGACGGAATACTACGTATCAAGCTTTGCAGAAGAAGCTGATGTGGCTGGTATACAGTCTTTTGTTTTAAGAAAAGAAGGTACTGTTTACGAACAAAAAAAGTTAGCCTTTTTGCCACAGAGTCGTGGTTATGAGGTGTTTAAATTTGACCTTTACAGTGATCACCCTGGTGATGAGTACATTATCAGGTCTGATGTTGAGGTGAGTGAGGTCATCGAAGAGCAAAATATCCTGACAGATAAATATGTTGAGTTTCATGTTATTAGTGAAGACCTCACAAAAGAGATAGATGTTTTGCGTCTCAAGCCAAGAGCTAATTTAGAGGGTCGCAACCATGTTGAGTTTTTAGAAAACTACTATTTTGATTTTACTATTTTTGGCCGTGTGGAGGAGTTAACACCGGCCTTTATTGGTTTCAAAAAAGACATGGCAAAGCTTTATACGGCCATGTCTCAAAGACCAAAACTATTGTCATCTAACACGTCCAATATCAATAGCCTCTTTTTTATGGCAGAGGGTTTTTTATCGGACGTAGATAACAACTTAACATTAAATACTTTTTCACAAGAAGATTTCACAGCGATGCAGCTGTATTATTTAGAAAGAGACAAAGATAGCGATGCTTTGCAGGTGAGAACCATGTCGACACCAGAGTTTAAGCAGTCATTATTGCAACAGTTTAGCAGTTACTTTTACGATAGAGGATTTATCACTTCACCAAGAGTGCATCCTGATATGCAGCTTTACATGTGGAGATTGCTTGAAAATGAAAGTTTTGAAAGTGTGAATTTATTAGTGAGCTTTGCAATGGAAAGCCAAGTGTCTATTGGTGGAGAGGTTCAAAAAGCAAAAGGTATAAGTACTAACTATTTCTTTATAGTTGAAATGTATTTTGATGAGTTGGGTCAGGTTAAGCATATCATGAGACCTCTCGATGATTTCAACACGGGTCTTGCATTCAATGATCGTAAGGACGATATTTTAACTTACTTCTCTTTGAATAATTCGACGGAAGGAAACTTAATTGGAACTAAAAACTTTAAGTTCACCGAGGGAGAAAACTCGTTCTTTAGTTTAAGCGGCCGTAGTCGATTTAGCCCTGAAAAACGTATAAGAATTAAGTCACCCAATCAGGACGAGTTTTTAAACGCTGGCGGTAATTTAATTTCATTTAAAAATGGTGATCAGTACTTTAACTTTTACAGAACTCAAGGTGAGCTATTGTTAACGAATTTAAAAGACCAAGAAACAAGAGTGTCCACCCAAGAGATGAAGGTGACTCAGTTTTTACCGGGCATTAACTTTAAAGAGTTGATTGTTCCTGGACTTTATCAGGGCAGTGACTTGTATCCAGCTATTTTTGTGAATGCGAGTGAAATCTACAGCCGCCGTGTCTACTCATATGTGGTTGGCGAAGAGGGTAACCTCATCGCACCGATGAACTTAAACATCGAGCTACCGCAAGGGTGTTTCACAGCATTGCCATCAAAAATTTCTGACCAAAAACCAACCATGTACACGTTCCTTTGCCAAAAAGGAGAAAATTGGTCATTGAAGTTAGTGCCAATGAAAAGTCATTAAAGTATTGAGGCTATAAAATTCTGATCACGGTAGATAGATCATATTTTGAATATCAATGAACTTCAGATAGCCTCATTTGCCTAGATTACAAATGCAGATGAGCTCTTACATTATAATTAAGAGATAAGACTTAAGATTGTCTCAAGTTGATATAGACCCGTCCCTAACCTTTAATTATCTCAAGATTTTTATTAAAATAAAACATGTATTAACCACTGTGGAGGGGAGTCTTTGAACAATCGTTCATTGTTTTTATTTATTTTATTTTCTCCTTTTCTATTAATCTTATTTAATAACTGTGGACAATATGAAAGTTCAACAAGCTCTTTGTCTTCACAAATTCAAAATAATAGTGATACTAATAAACCCACTGAAAATAACACTACGACTTCAACTAATAATGAAAACAATGAAATAGAGAATGTAACAGAACCAGATGTAACCCCACAACCTCCAACAGAAGAACCAGATCAACCTATAAACCCATCCAACAAACTCTTTGCTATCGAGGCATTAAAGTATCAAGGTGCCTTTAGATTGAGCTCAAATGATATTGGCGAATCCAGCGTCAATTACGCAACAGGAACCCTTGCTTATAACCCAGATCATAAATCGATTTATATAGCAGGGCATAATCATCATAATGCAATCGCAGAGTTCACTGTGCCAGAGTTATCAAAAGCGACAGATGTAAAGCAATTGCCAGAAGTGGCAGAAGCTCGCCAAGGCTTCAAAAAAATACTTTCACAAGGAACTCCAAGTGGAGCCAATGATAAGATCACAGGTCTTTATTACAAAGATAATACTCTCATTATTAATTCAGAAGTTTGGTACGATGCTGATGGCAAAAATGACTTAACAACCTTAGTAATGACAAATGCCAACGACTTTAGCCAATCAAACATAACAGGTTATTATAAATTAGAAGGCAAAGCCCATGCCGCGGGATACATCTCAGAAGTGCCAGAAAATCATAGAGCACAAATTGGCAACGATCACATCACTGGCTGGTCCAAAAACTATTCAATCAATTCTCGTTACAGCATTGGCCCATCATTGTTCAGCGTAAATATTGATAGCCTGTTAAAAGGAACGCAATCAATAAATCAAAATATAGCAACAAAAGCATTTATGAACTTTCCCTTTTCAGAGGGTAAGTATTTGAGTGAAGCAAGCATAGGCAACTCAGACAATACAGCCAACGCCTTATTCAATCAGTTGTCGCGAGCCATGTATGCTTTTATCATACCAGGCACAAACACATATTTTGTGATTGGATCTTCAGGTGGAATCGACTCTGGTATTGGATACAAAATCAAACAAGACGGCACTTATGAATGTCCCGGTTTTTGTTCTTACAAATCAGCAGACAACTACAACTATTATTGGTTGTTTGATATGAATGATATTTATAACGCTTCATCAGTAAGCTCAATTAAGCCCTACGCTTTTGGAAAACTCAACATTCCTTTTGACAAGAACGGTCAGCACCAAGTGTTAGGAGCCAGTTACGATGCTTCATCAGATCAACTTTTTATTTCTCTAGAGAATGCGGGGCAGGTTGGTGATTTCGATCGTCCTCCTTTGATTGTTGTTTACTCTCTACTTGGGGAGTGACTATGAGCTTTTCGTCGAATTTTTTTAAATGGCAGGTTTGTTTGGGGATCGCATATTTTTCTAAGCCTCAAGACATCTTGTCCATGCTCAATCAAGCATTTGTCCGCAGCGCTCAAGCCTTCTGCTTAAGCACTTAGTCAATCCAACTGCGCGTGGACAAAATGTCTTGAGGTTTAGACAAATAATATCGACACTTTTACTTATAAAAAGTTTCTTGAGACTCATTGCTTTAAGTTATATTTCGACTTGTTCCCTTGTTTGGTTCATTTTATGATTTTGTAATGAAGCTCATACATAAAACTCAAAGACTTACTCTTCGCCCGTTACAACAATCTGATTTTAAGCTTTGGCAACAATCCAATGAAGACATGTTGCCATCTCAAAACACGTGGGACACAGGAAAGGTGGAAGCTTCGAACTTTTCGAAAAAGAATTTCAATAAATTATTAAAAGACGAAAAACTACAGCGAGATCACGACGATTTTTATAGTTTGTACGCATTTGATAAGAAAAAAAAGTGCATTGTTGGATCTGTCGCAGCAATGAACGTGCAGCGGGGATTATCTCAATCTGCCTTTTTGGGTTATTATATACACAACAATCACTGGGGAAAAGGTTACGGCAAAGAATCTGTCGAGGGTTTTATACACTTTGCTTTCAAAAAACTAAAGCTCCACCGCCTAGAAGCAGGAATAGAACCAACTAATAAAAGATCCATCTATTTAGTTAAATCATTAGGCCTCCGCAAAGAAGGTTTTAAAAAACGAATTGTCTATTTGAGAGAAAAATGGATCGATCTAACTATGTACTCAATAACGTGCGAAGAATTAGGCTACAAATGGAACGCCAAAAAAGCTATCCAAAAGAAATATAGATAAAAAAAGTATCCCATTCTTCATATTGTAAACAATTCGACCAAAAACAACTAAAAATTCAAAGAAAAAAGAGAAAGGAAAAAAAGTCGATATTATTTTTCTAAGGTCTCATAGACACTGTCCACGCGCAGTTGGATTGACGAAGCGCTTAAGCCAAAGGCTTGAGCGCTGCGGACATATGCTTGTTTGAGCATGGGCAGGGTCTATGAGGCCTTAGAAAAATAAGCGGTCCCTATTTTTCCAACAAAATGTTCCACAGAACAAAGCAAAGAAGAATTACTCCGAACGAATCAGGTACTGCGAGTTAATCCCCGTGCCAGAAGTGCCGTTGAGCAAGAGCCCTTCCCCAGAAGTCGTTTTTTCCTGCAGTTTCGAACGAACAGGTTCAGGGAAGCTATAGTTGCCGTTGAAGACCCCTTTGGCTTTTTTATTGACGCTAGCGATGTCGCGACGGCTTTTCTTGCGAGAGTTTCTTTTAGAATATTTGGATGATTTCTTTCTCTTTTTAGTAATGTATTTATTGTCTAGATCCAAACGGTCACCAACCATAAATGTGGCGTAATCAAGCTCTGGTAATTTATCTCGCTTAGGAACCTTGTGAATGCGAGCAACACTGACAGTGGAGCCGACATGGATGACTTTGACTTCACCAACAGGCAAATAAAGGTCACCAACAGTTTTATTTTCAAGGGGATCAATAAAGCTTTTTTTGCGCAGCACTGGAATGATGTGATTGGTCTTTAAACCCATCTTGCTGCCAGCATCTATATAGAACTCTTTGTTGTGTGAATGAGTGGCGTCGAGGGAAAGAGCTCGTTTCACTTCGATGATTTTACCATCGTATTTTGCATGACTAGTAAAACTTATAAATAGAGTCAGTGTAAAAACGTACAATGCATTTATTTTATATATCCTTCTCATGAGATACATATCGGTGAATGAGTGTCTCATCTTGAGGCTATTGCTAGTTATTTCTCCAATAACTTTAGTGACTCTTTGATACTGACTCGACTGAAGTCTAGTAAGTAGTGACAGAACGTCACCTCTTCTGCGCAGTATTAAAATTTAAGAAAGTGAAATTTAAAGTCCTAAGTCTGTGTATTCATGGGCCTGCAAAAAGATTCGCTTAAAGTTTAAACAGCAACATAAAAGTTGGTACGCCAATTGTAATAACTCCTATCGAACGAATTAAATGACACTAAATAAAAACAACAAAATTAAATAGGGGGGGAATTATGAAATTATTAACGAGTCTTGCGGCATTGTTATCGGCGGTGGCACTTATAGGTTGTGGTGGAGGATCTGGCAACGGTGGATACACTCATGCACAAGTGGCTGCAGACTTTGTAGCGGGTCTAAAATATGACTTAGGTTATGATGTTGAACTTGTTAAAACGAACACAAAACAATGGGATTATATCGTAGTGTACGATTATGACTTAGACACTTACGATGCTTATGACTTGTCTGGCTTTTATGTTGGCGACAACATGGATTGGTATCTCGATAACTATGAAGTGAACTTCTTTTACGACTTAGATTATCTAGGTAACAATGTGTATGAAGATTACTTCACAGGCATTCAGTTCTCAAAGTCACAAATGACAAGTGCTGACACTGCGAAAGCTCAAGAGCTTATCGACGGTCTTAAAGTTAAGAAGGCCACTGAGCAGTTAACTGTTCAATTTGGTTTGGCTCCAAAAAGAGCTAAGGAAGTTGCCTCTTTAGCTTTGCAAATCAACAATGCTGACAAGTCTAAAATGACGACATTTCAGTACGACCAATACTCTAAAGCTGTTCTTGGTAGCACGTTCACAGAAATTAAAGGTGCATTACAAGACAAGTTAACTGGTAACAATGCTTCTATGGATAAAGTTTTTGAAAAAGCTGCTAAAACAAACGGTGTTTCAAAAGCCAGTGTTGAAAAGTTAGCTGACCTTTTTATTAAGAACTAATTTTTTAACCCACAAACCATTGATCTCTAAGACCCAAACAGCTTTTAAACTGTTTGGGTTTTTTTATGCACTAGCTGTAAAATTTAAGACCATTTAATAAATTTAAGGTAATGACAGTTTTTAAACGTTCTCATTTTTAGTTCAGATTTTTTCAATAGAGTGATTTTATTTAGTTGTTAATTCTCTTCTCATTGCTTTGTAACTTAGATAAAAAATAGCAAATAACAAAATAGGGGGGATTATGAAATTACTTATTTCTATATTAACATGTTTGTCTGTTGTGATGACAATTGGCTGTGGTGAAAGTGAGCACCGCAAAACTGCAAAAGACTTTGTGAACACACTGAATAATGAGCTCGGTTATGACGTTGAACTTGTTAAAACAAACACAAAGCAAAGAGATTACATTGTTGTGAGAGACTATGATCTTGGAACTTTAGATGCTTACTACATTGGTGGATACAACAGCAGTTCAAACATTAATGATTACTTGGATCAAAATGAAGATTTGTTTTATTACGGTTTAGAGTTTGCTTATGTTGAAGTGGATCGCTACTACGTTCCGGGACCATACTATTCAGACCCAATTTTTGGTTACAGTACAATTGGTGGAGGTTATTATGAGGAGACTTATGAAAACGTTTATGTCGATCCATTTTCTGGTGTGTTGTTTTCAAAAGTTAAAATGACTCCTACAGATTTGTCAAAGGCTATGGAAGTTCTTGATAAAGTAAGAATTAATAACGCCAAACAAAAATTAATGGTTCAGTTTGGCTTACCTCCGCAAAGAGCTGGTGAAGTGGCTAGTCATTGGTTACAGCTTAAGAAAGACATGGACTCTAAGGCAACGATGACGACTTACAAATTTGATCAATACTCAAAAGCGATCATTGGATCTTCTTTTACAGAGATGCAAGAGCCTATGAAGCGTTATCTGCAAGGTGACGTGACGGCCCTGGATAAATTTTACAAAAGAGCAGCCGACACTAACGGGGTTTCTATTGAAAGTGTTAGAAAACTGTCTGACATATTTGTAAAAAACTAGTATAAATAAATTTTTTAAAATTTAAGAGAAGGGGCAATGTAAGTTGGCCCTTTTTTATTTTTAGGATTAAGTGATGGCAGATCAGTTTTATATTGTAGTGGCAAGTCAGGTGAGTGCAAGTGATGAAGATTTACTTTCTAGTTATTTTTTTGAGCAAGGTGCCGAAGGTGTCAGTGAAGATTTAGAGTTCACTCAATTTGATGATGAGTACTCTGTTGAGACCATCGAGAAAAAAGAAAAAGAGCTCAATATTTATTTCTCAGAGCCTCCTGAAGAAGATTTATTAATCAAAGCACAAATGGAATTTCCAGCTGTTCAATTTAAAATTAAGACCGAGAAAAACCAAGACTGGATGAGTGAGTGGAAAAAGGGGTATCAAGAATTTGCTCTTTGTGAGGGCGTTAATGTGGTGCCTTCATGGCTTAAGCCACAAAAACCAGATGAGTTAAATATATTCATAGACCCTGGTATGGCTTTTGGCACAGGCACTCATGCCACTACTCAAATTGCTAGTGAGTTAGTGTTTCATCAAACTCAGGTGTCACAAAAAAAAGTGATTGATGTGGGAACGGGGACAGCTATCTTAGCTATGCTCTGTGATTTGTTGGGGGCAGATCAAGTTGTCGCCACTGAGATTGAAGAGATGGCCCGAGAAGTGGCTAAGCAAAATGTTTCTTTGAATCAATGTCAGAAAGTGCAAGTGATTGATGAACAGATAGAACAAGTGCAAGACGAGTTTGACTTGGTGATCGCCAATATCATTGATGGTGTGCTGGTCAAAATTCAAGACGATTTGAAGCGTGCGAATAAAGTGGGCGGATATATGATTCTTACGGGCATCTTGCAGGAAAGAGAGTCTGACTTTTTTGCTAACTTTAAATTAGACGGCTACAAAATACTTAAAAAAGTGCAGAAAGAAGAATGGTTGGGACTGTTGTTAAAGAAGGAGCAAGCGTGAGACGTTATTGGCTCAATCCAGACTGTTTAGTAGATTCTGATGAAGGGAAAGCTTGGCTCATCCAAGACGATGATTTCAAGCATATCTGCATTGTCTGCCGACAAGACATAGATTCTAAGTTCGAAATCTTAAGCAGCGATGGTCATGCTTATTTTGTAAAGATAGTATCTAAAAATAAAAAATCAGCCATGGCTCAGGTTTTATCTGTGCGTGAAGTTCCCCCGTTGCCACAGCCTTATATTGAACTTTGTATCAGTGTGCCCAAGTTTAAAAAGCTTGAGCTCATTATAGAAAAATCGGTTGAGCTTGGGGTTCATCGCATTCATCCTTTTTTCAGCGAATTCAGTTTTATTCGCGATCGTAAAAAAATGAGCTCTGAAAGAGTGAGTCGTTTGCAAAAAATCGTAAAATCAGCCACTCAGCAGTCAGGTAGAGGTGATCTTATGGATATCACTTCGCCCTGTACTTTGGACGAGTTATTGTTGCAGTTTAACCAAAACAGCGAAACGGTGGGTCTTTTCCCATATGAGGGGGCTTGCGATAAGAGCTTAAAGCAGGCCTTAAGTTCAGTGAAAAAGCAGGCCTTTAAAAGTGTGTGGGCTTTCATTGGCAGTGAGGGTGGTTTTAGTGAGCGAGAAGTGAGCTTGTTTCGGGAGCATCAACTAGAGCCTGTCACATTGGGGGAGCAAGTGCTTCGTGTGGAAACTGCTTGCCTCTCCATAGCTAGCATTTTAAAGTATGAACTAGTCGATAGTTAAATAATAGATCGAGGAGATGAGCATGGATGTGTTTGATGAATTTGAAATGAAACCATTGACGGATGGTCTTGGCTTTCACCAGAAAAAAGAGCAAATCAACACAGCCTTTAATGAAGTTGATGCCATTGAAAAAGGCGATCTGCTATCGACCCCAAAAAAAGAAGTTAAGACAAAAAGTGTCGACAGAGCCTCACAAGCTTTGGACAAGTTGATGGACTCACTTAACACTCTTGATAAGCAAGGAATCACTTTTACTGACACTCTTCCAAAAAATGAAGAGCCTGTTAAAAGCATCACCGCTAGAAGTTTAAACAAAGACCTTGAGACTTTAGAGGTGCTCAAGCAACCAAGCATTCACCCTGTGATGCCAACTAAAGATCAAACTCCAGCTGATGACACTCCGCCAGAAAAACAAGAGGCCTTACGAAAAGTTGAAAATGAGAAGATTCAAGATGAGATCAATAACAGCTTAGCTGCAGGAACTCGTAGAGGGTCGTCGGACTCTTTGGTTGGCAACCTCAAAGAGATGTCTGTATCAATTCCAGCTGCCATTCTCGATGCCATTGTTGTTTTGTCGTTGAGTCAGATCTTTTTGGTGGCCATGTTGTTTGTCACTGAAACGTCTTTAGACACTTTAGTGTATAGTTTAACTCAAGATCTCATGACACAAATTTCAGCTGTTATGTTGTTTGTGGTTGTTCTACAGATTTATGTGGTTGTTTCGCGAAGCTTGTTTGGTTGCACTTTAGGTGAGTGGACTTTTGATTGTCAGATGGGTAAAGATGAGCAAGTTAAACAAGGTTACTACCCAATTCAAAATATTTGGCGATCATTACTTATGATCGGAACGGGAATTGTTGTTCTTCCTTTCTTTTCATTACTATTTAGAAAAGACCTAGCAAGATACTTAACAGGCTTGCAACTCTATCGCAGAGTTTAAGCTTCGAGCCTAATAAGATAATTAATGAGCGGCCTGTAGATCTAGCATGAAAGATTTTTTCGCAAGTATAAAAAACAAAACAGAGTTGGTGAGCTCGGTCCGGGAGCTCAAAAGCCAGGGACAAAAAATTGTTTTCACCAATGGCTGTTTTGATTTATTACACCCAGGCCATGTCACTTATTTGGCAGAAGCAAGATCATTGGGTGATATTTTAGTTGTTGGCTTAGACACCGATCAAAGTGTTAAAAAACTAAAGGGCGAAAGTCGCCCAATCCAAGATCAAGACTCAAGAGCCAAAGTGTTATCCTCTCTTCGATCAGTAGATTTCATATGTTTTTTTGAAGACGGCAATCCAGAACCATTAATAGAAGCCATAGTCCCTGATATCTTAGTGAAGGGTGGTGATTGGAGGCCTGAACAAATCAGAGGTTCTGCCTTCGTTTTAAGCAACGGCGGCCAAGTCAAATCCCTTAAATTCGTAGAAGGCCACTCAACCACCCACCTCATAGAAAAAAGCGCTAAAAGTTAAAAGTAACTTCATCTAACGTTCTGAAAGTAAGTTCATCCTGAGCAAAGTGAAGGGCCTAACCGTAAATCACGCACTTCTAAAATACATAACAAACCCTTATGCAACCAAAAGCATTTTACCAACAACCATCCGCAAGATTGTCAGTGCCAATTTTAAAAGTTAAGTAAACACCATGATTAGGTGGGAGATCTTTCATTTTCTAATGAAAGCGGGGATTATTTTATTAACCAGTTGGCAAGCTCATGCAAAGCCACACTGGGTGCAAACCCTTTGTGAATCCAACAAATCAGTTTTAATTCTAGACAACTTCTACAGACAAACTCCAGATTATGGCTCGCAAATGACAAAACCTCTTTTTGATATCGATGGCGATGCTATTGCAGATGTTGAGCATGGTGACATAGTTAAGCTCATTGCAAACAGTAACTTCAACGACATAAAAACCTACGGCCTCAATAGAACAAATAATCATAACATCACAACCGACGACATCGCTTCAGCGTTAATAAAAATCATCGAACTGATCGATACTAATAAAATGCAAAAACCATCTGCTCTATTAATGTCTATTGGTATGTTCATAAGCTTTGATAAACTTAATAAAGAATTGAGATTAAATGATGCCATAAATCCAGAAAATTTAATGTCTTCTAAAAGGAAGGCACTACAACGTATTTTAGAGCTGAATGAAAGAGTCAACAAAACTCCTTTTATTAGTAAAACAGCACAACTCATACAGCTCACAAGAAAAATTAATGAACTAGGCATTGAGTTTGTCGTTGCTGGCGGAAACCACATTCCAAGTCATAAGTTTAACTTTTACAGTTTGTTAAAAATAAAGACGGTCGGTGCTTTGACGTTTCATGGGAAGGAAGTCGCTCCTTATTCTCACTTTCATGAGGATGCAAGTGTTTACGTTGTCGGAGACATTGTCGTTCGTAGGTTAGAAAATGGAATCGACTTGAACAACGATGGCGAGATTGATGTCACTACAAATGAACTCAGCTGGGAAGAGCCAATTGTTAATAAATATCGAGGCCGTGAAGTGAATGGCTCCGTAAAAAGTGAAGAAGAGTGGAGCTTCATAAGTGAAGGAGTTTTTTATTTCTCAATACTCAATGAAGTTGCAGGATACAGATACAACGAAATGCAAGGTGATGCTACCCAAGATTTTGCTATAACTTACGGAGAGTGGGTCGTCTTTCCTGGTGGCTTTCATTTGAAAAAAGACTCACAAGAAAATTATAGGTACGACCCTTCTGGCGACGGTAATCCAAACCAAGTATCAACCTTAAGAGGCACCTCCTACGCTACCCCAAACCTTTGTCAGTAATAATATTTATTGAAAAATAAATTGTATCATCCTGAGCGCAGCTAAGGACCCAATCGCAAACCACACAACCTCATTGACACACAAAAAGAAATAAGAAATCATACAAACATGACAAATTAATTTCCATTTTTTTATTTTAATATTGAACTTAAATTTATAATGGAGATTATTATGAGTAACCACACATTCTTCTATTCAGAAGCTGAACTTTACGACATTGCATTTGATTTCAAAGATATTAAAGACGAATGCAATTTTATTGATAAAATTTTTTACAAACACACTCAAAAAAAAGTGAGTGGTTTTTTAGACATCGCCTGCGGGCCAGGGTTGCATGCCATCGAGTTTGCGTTGAGAGGAGTAAGATCTTTAGGCATAGACAAATCAGAGCAAATGATTAGATATGCTCAAGCCAAAGCAAATAAAGACAATTCAAAGGCTCAATTTCTTTGTGCAGATATGTTGGCTTTTAAACTACCTCAAAAAGTAGATGTAGCAGGAATCTTTATGGATTCAACATCCTATATGTTAACCAACGAAGATGTCATTCAGCACTTTAGACAGGTTGCAGACAATTTAAATGACGATGGGCTCTATGTTTTAGAGATGTCTCATCCTAGAGATATCTTTAACCTCGGGCAATCGACAGAGACAAGTTGGGACATGAAAAAAGAAAACGTGTCTGTACATGTAGAGTGGGGAGATGCCAGCGATGAATTTAACCCTATCACTCAAGTGACATCAACCTCTGTGACTTTAACATCAGAAGTGAATGGTCAGACTCTTGTTGTAAAAGATAAGGCTCCTCAAAGAGTCTTTACGGTGAATGAGTTCTTAGCTCTTGTTATGGCGAGTGGAGTTTTTAAAGTTAAAGAGATTTACGGGGCAATGAATATGGAAGTTGCTTTTACCAACAAAAAAGAAGCTTGGCGCATGGTTCCTGTATTACAAAAGGTGAATTCTTAAATTTTAATGTCAC
>JAHDFM010000001.1:93825-219162 GCA_020628165.1 Bdellovibrionales bacterium
GTCACTCTAAGCAAGCCACCGTCATCCAAGGCGAAGCGAAGGACCTATCGCAAATTTAAGAATCATGAGTTTTGCTCCTTCGCTTCGCTCATAATGACGGGTTAGTAGTAGTGGCAGAGCTTTTATCTTTTAAAGCTCTGCTCTTTTTTTTAGTTGCTAGCTTGTTTGACCTCTTTGTAGCCAACTCCAGTGATGTCTCTTTGGACAGTCAGAGATTTGTTCTGGCTGGTGTAGTCTATTTTTATGGTGTCTAAATAACTTTTTGCCTCATCCGGGCTAAATTCGACGGAGATCGTGCAAGTTGCAGTTATTTTCTTTTTACTACAAGTGCCACCAGTGCCAGGGAACTCTCCTCCAGTGAATGAAAAACCAGTGCCTTCAAAATAAACTTTTTTAATCTTAGCAGGTGAGTCTCCACTATGAGCAATAGTAAAGAGGTGCCCCTCAGTTTGACCAATTTGAACGGAGCCATAATCATACCTTGGACCATCTGAAATGCTTAATACAGCTGGAACATTGTTGGTGTCTAAGTAATAATGGGCAACGTAATCACATGTGCTTAGATTTCCAGAGGAGTCTGCAACTTGAGCGTAAAAGACTTTATGACCATCATCACTGCCGTCATTTTCATATCTGAACGAAAGCGACACTGTCGACCCTGTTATGATTGCTCCTTGAGATATGATTGTACAAGATGAATTTTCATAGATTCTTAACTCAAAATCTTGTTGATGAGCAGGTATTGAGCTTGCCTGTAATAAGGGAGTGTTGTCTAGCGAACGGCTTCCCATAGGAATGCCAGCAAGCTCCCAAGCCCATCTGCCCGGCGAAACAGGAGGAGTTGAGATAATGCCTTGCCCAAGCAAGTCTGCTGTGACGTTATTAGAAAAGACACCATCGTAGTAACTAACTGTTAAATCCTCACTGTACTTAACAGCTATTGATGGTTGAAAGGAAAGAACAATTGTACAGCTTGTTGAACTACCCAGAGCTCCGCCAGCAATGCAGGTGCCACCGGTACCTGGAAAGGTGCCTCCCTCAAACTGAAAATCATTATTGGTAAATAGACCATCGATTAACACCGCTTGAGACTCTCCCTCATTAGTTATTGTAAGAGTTCGCTTATGAGAGATATTAGAATCAACTGGCACTTTTCCAAAATCAATGGGTGATGGAATTATGGTTAGGGTTGCTGGTGCAATGGCCGAGCCGACAATATCACGAGTCGCAGTTTGAGCAGCAGCACCATCATTGTAATTTAGAGTGATACTGTCAGAGTCTGATAGACTAGAACCAGTTGGTGCATATTCAACACTTATAGTGCATGTGGCGCCTGGTGAGAGGGTTGTTGTACATGTTCCAAGAGTTCCTGGGTAGCTACCTCCCGTAAAGGAAAAAGGTGCTGATAACCCTGTCTCGGATATAGCTAATGCAGCGTAACCACCAGTGTTGGTAATGGTAAAGATGTGTGTTGTTGTTGAGTTGACAGTGACAGAACCAAAATTGTATGGATCTGATTCACTGATTGTTAATAGAGCAGAGACAGTTGCTGTGCCTTGTACACTTCGACTTGTAGTTGCAGCCGTCACACCATTGTAATAGTGAATATCAAGAGTATCAAACATAAGACCGGTAGACGTAGGTGCAAACTCAACGACTAAAGTGCATTTTCCGCCATTTCCAGCTAAACTTGATGAACAGTCACCACCTGTGCCTGGGTAACCACCACCTTTGAAGAAAAAAGGAGGTACTAATCCTGATACTGAAATGGCAGTAGCTGGTGATGAACCATTGTTAGTCAAAGTGAAGGTGTGTTCGGTAGAACCACCTACGGGTACTGTGCCAAAATTAAAGGGATCGACCTCACTGATTGATAAGTTTGCTGGTTGAATGCCAGTGCCTATTAGATCTCGTGTTGTATTCACAGTTGTGGAGCCATTGAAGTAACTGATTACAATAGTTTCTGCTTGTACTCCTGCAAGTGATGGTTCAAATTGAACCACGACATTGCATGTACTACCAGAACCAGAAAGTGATTGTCCACAATCTCCACCTGTCCCAGGAAACACACCGTCTTTAAATGAAAATGGCAGAGCTAATCCAATTTCTACCAGAGATGTTGCAGCTGAGGAGCCACTGTTAGTTAAAGTAAAAGTGTGCTCAGCTATGCTGCCCGTTGTGATTGTTCCAAAATCAAAGGGATCAAACTCACTGATTGTTAGATATGCTGGGCCTGTGCCAGTTCCTTGTAAGTCTAAAGCTATTGATTGTATAACGACACCATCATCATAATCGAGAAAGAGAGTAGTTGAATAAAAGGTCTCTTTTTTGGGCTGAAATTCAATGACAATATCACAAGTGCTGCCAGCTGACAGAGCTCCAAAAAGAGGACAAGTTCCACCTGTTCCAGGGTAACTTCCGCCCTCAAAGTGAAAACCATAGTTAGTATTTAAAGAGCTAGTTATACTCTGAGCAGGACTTCCTCCAGCATTGGAAACTGTAAAAGTGTGTATAATTGTGCTGCCAATAGCATGGACTCCGAAATCAAAAGGGTTTGGACCACTAATAGCTAGCACAGCAGGGGTTACCCCTGTGCCAGTAAGTTCACGAGAAGCAATTTGTGCAGCGACACCACTGTCATAAATAATTTCTAAAGTTTCAACTTGCATGCCACTACCCGTAGGTTGAAATGTGACTTCAACAGTGCAGGAGTTACCAGCAGAGAGTGTTGTTGTGCAGTTACCTCCTGTGCCGGGATAAGTTCCCCCACTGAATTCAAATGGTCTTACTAGGCCACTACCTGACATATTCGTAGCTGCACCCGCTCCAGAGTTGACAATAGTAAATATGTGAGATGCTTGTCCTCCAATGGCGACATCTGAAAAATCAAAGTTTGGTCCATCACTTATAGTTAAAAGAGCTGGGGTTATTACTGTTGCACTCACAGTGATTTCAGCGGAGGCGCTGTCGTTGAGTCCGTCATTGTAATTCAACCGAAAATCTTCAGACAGCGTTCCTGTTTTATCAGCATTAAAAACTAACACCATTTGACAGCTGCTGCCTTTGCTTAAAGTGAATGTGCAATTGCCACCAACCCCTGGATACCCACCTCCTTTAAATTGTATACGACCATCAGTAAGTTCTGGGGTTATGTCTGTTGCGTTTTGATTGCCTGTGTTCACAACCTCTAGCAAGAATGTTCGAGGGCCTTTGCTGATATCACCAAGGTCGAAGGGGTTTGAGTGATTGAATTTGAGCTTAGCTAAGGTTTCTGGCTCTGGTTTTTTATCTTTGAGTATATTATAGGCCTCATATAATTTTACATAAGCTTCATTGACTTGCTTTTTAGTATGTTGATAGCGCAATTCATGCTCAATAGTGTTGATGATTTCATAAAGAGGGAATTTGTCTTTTTCTTGATCAGCTGGTGGGCTTGCGAAAATATTTTGTGAGAGTAAAAAAAATAGGACAAAAAAGGTGCGTAACATTTTTGTGGTCTCCTTTCCAAAGTTTTAAAAACATCGTGTTTTATAACGGATATATTGTCTTCATAACTTGAGGTCTAGGTCAAAGAAAATTAACTCTAGGCGCGGCATTGAGGGGAGTGTTGGCAGTCTTGCCAAAGCTCAAAGTCTGCATTGGCAAAAAATGATTGCTATTTGCCAAAAGCGGCATAAACTTATTTTTAGACAAATATCAAGGAGGACCTTTGTCACAAAAATTTCAAAAAGATATTTTTGAATTCAATTGCTATCATACTTTTCTCAACGAGTATGTGAACTTTAAAAAAGAAACTCAATCCAACTGGAGTTACAGTCAGTGGGCTAGAGACCTCAATTTAAAATCAACCTCTTCAATCACCAAAGTATTAACGAACGAACGCCTACCAGGTAAAAGCATTGCTAAAAGCTTGATCACTTATTTTGGTTTCAACGATAAAGAATCGTATTATTTTTTAGACCTCATAGAACTTGAAAAAACCAAAGACAACCCAGCTCTACAAAAAACTTTTATTCAAAGAGTGAAAGCCAATAAAGTTCTTAAATCGTTTGATGAACTACAGCTCAGTCAATTTAAACTCGTTAGTGATTGGTATTATTTTGCCATACGAGAGCTCACTCGCGTAAAAGGGTTTAAACCATCATCTTATTGGATTCATAAAGCCTTTAAAAAAAGAATTACCATTAAACAAATCAATGAGGCCATTAAATCTTTGCTTCAGCTTGGATTATTAGAAAAAAAAGAAGAAGAGTTGGTCTACACTGAAAAATCAATCAACACTCAAAATGACTTCAGTAGCCTTGCCATCAAGTCATATCACTCGCAAGTTCTGCATGAAGCCAATGACAGCCTTTACAACGATGATGTCAAGGTGCGTGAGTTTCAGGCGGGTTGTTTTTCGTTTAAGAAAAAAGACTTACCTCAAGCTAAAGAAATGATACGTAACTTCATTCAAGAATTTGCATCTTTACACAGTAAAGACAATGGGGAGGATGTGTATCAATTTGCCGTTCAATTCTTTCCCCTGACCGACAATCAAAACAACAAAGCAGGTACAAAATGAAAATTATTTTTTTACTGTTTATAAGCTTTAATTTAATAAACATGGCTCAAGCAGGCTCATGGTCAGGAGTCGGCAATGGTGGTTTTATCATTGAGTGTGATGGCCACAAAGAAATCTTTGATTACTATGAAGCGAAACAAGATGGGCTCAACTTAGAGTATCAAATTCCAGGTGAGAGTTTATCAGAGAAGTTAGACTTTTTATTTAAGCGTTTACAATGGATAGATCCCAATAGGTATTTGAATTATAAGTATCAGTACGACAACTACTGGCAGCTAGCTACAAAACTAAGTTCACCCATTTTAGTTTTGGATCATGAAGACGTCAAAGATAAGGAATATCAAGAAGAGTTTGGCTTAGGGGATATTGAAATCCCTGAAAACTGCACTTTGAATTTAGTGATTAAGCAAGAAGAGCCTGATTACGATGACGATAAAGTCACTCGAACAGGACGCCTTGATTTAAAAATATTTACCAACGAGTGGGATGAATTGAATAGCGACATACAAGCGGCACTCATAATGCACGAATTGTTTTATCGTGAGAATATTTTAAGGCGAGAGCACTTCACTTCTCAAAAAATTCGACGTCTCAATGCTTTGTTAAACTCAAACACCTTTGACAACCTAACCAAAGATAACTGGCACCAACACTTAGTTGAGAGCTATCTTTACCCAATGTTCCCGAACTTTTCCCCGATTGAAGACAATGTTGAAAGTTTAGATCTCGAGGTCGCTTGGACGGGCATTCCTGGTTATTTGTTGTATGACTATAGTGAGCCCATTTTAAAAGGTGTCATCGAGTTCGATGGTATCAAGGGTCTTCCTGTCGTGGCTCAGTCGCCTTTGTTTCTCGATGGTTTTTACCCGGAATATTTCAGCTTACAGTCGGAGAGAAACTTAGATCTCTCTTTTTTGACAGACAGATCACTTGTCGTAGGGGTCGACAGTCAGTGCATTTTTAAAATGGGTTTTGTGCGTTTACAAAAATCACCGACCTTGTTGTCTTTAGGTTTAAATCAAAGCTTTGACAGAGATGAAAATTGTACGGCCTATCTTCAAGACAAACCAAAATATAAAAATGAAAAAATCAAACACAGTGGCACTGTTCCTGTGACTTTTGTTAAAGATCCTCGTGCTGAAGTGGTCAATCAGCTGACACTTTATAAAACTGAGTTGAATATCCTTAAATTAAAAATCGCTAATAAGTTTGTAAAGGTCTCAAAAATTGTAGTCAATTTATCGAATGGAGAAATTGTAGATTTTAAAAAATAGATTTTATAATCTGTAATTAAGTTTAATGAATTGAGTATTGAAGAATTAAACCATCACTTGAGTCATGGTTTTGCCATAACTCAAGTTATAAATAAGTTTATTTCTGAACAAAACCAAAGTTAACATTATTAGTAGTTTCAGTCGTAGGTGACAGTGCTTGAATTTTATTGAGTAACAGTCCGACACTGTTGGCTGCATTTGCTGCGTCTGTTTTAACACTTGCAAGAGTCGTAACATCATTTTTATCATTTTCTGGATCAGCGATTGCGTTTAAACTTTGTTGAATGGATGTTAGTTGTCCAACAACAGCTTGTGCTTGGTTCACACTTGCCTTGTCTTCGGCATCAATTTCATTGCCTCGAGTGTCAGCATAAGTGGTAATGATTTGAAAGGCCACATAAAGAGGGTTATTGTTATTCCACTCATTGGCTGTGCTTGCAAAGTCTGCTGCTCCATCATCAATCACTGTCTCACTTTTAGACGGAATGGGAAGCTGAGATATAAACACATTAATAGCTGTTAAGCGATCGTCTCTCAAGTACGACTGAATGGTGTTGTTTTTTAACTCTTGTTTTTGAGCTTCGGTTGATCCCGTTTCTGCTTTATTAAAAAGTTCAAAGGCAAGTTCGTAACGAGCACGTGAAGCTCGTCGATACAAATTACGGATTCCAGCAGCCTCAAGTTCCGCTTCGTTGCTCTCAATATAATATTCCCTCATCAGTATAATAAAATCATTTTCTTTTAACTGTTGGCAGCCAGACTTGTTAGTCGCAAAGTGAAGGCTTGCAGCTTTTGTTAACAGATTTTCAACGCTGTTATCATCATTAGCAATTACTGTCTCTTCATTATTATCAGAAGTGTTCGTGTTTTCACCATCAGTAGATGAGGCCTCACCACACTGTGCTTGTATGAAATTAGCTGCTTTAATATCAGTTTCTAAGTACTGTTTCCATTCGGCTAGAGTGATGCTTTTGTTTTTAGTGTCATTATCATTGCCAGTTTCATTATTGTCTTGTGGTGGATTAACGATGCCCGTTGTTGTTGGCGGTGTGGTTTCATTGTTATCACTTTCGCTGTCATCATTAGTTGGTTCATTACCATCTGAAGTTTCATCATTCTCTGCTACTTCAGTTGTACCACTCTCAGCATCTCGCTTTTCTTTGGCTTTTCTTTGTTTTTCTTGCTCTTTTTGATACGCATAGTAATTAGCAACCGCTTGGTGACACTCTGCTTTTTCTTCAGCGTCAGTTATATCCCCGCAGTGCTCTTTCATCATGTTTTGAATCTTAGCCTGTTCTTTAGCTTGCTCTTCGGCCTTTTTGATTTCTTCTTCTGTTTGTGGCTCTTTTTTCTCCGTAGTTTCTGGGACTTTTTTAGCAACATTTTCACGAGGGCCGCCTTCGCCGGCGCCATTTAAGGTGCCACCATTTGGATTGTGAAATTCATGTGCACGAGTTTGCACAAGTGTCGGGGAGTTTTGTGCAACTTTCTGGCGAAACTGAGCGACTTTGCTCTGCATGTTTTTCTTACGTTTTAATTGGATCTCTTTCACCTTTGGTTTAACAAACGGCGTGAACTCGTTCACTTCGGGCTCTTCATTGAGGTCATCTTGAGCGTATTGATTGCGCTCAAAGACATCGGCGTTGTTACTTGTAGTGAACAACGACTTGAAGCCGAAAAAGGCGATTATTAATATAGATACTATTATTATATTTCTTTTATTCATCGTAGTATCCCCCCTACTTACAGTAGTATTAAGCACAAACGGTGCCGATTTATTGGATTTCAAGTTGTTGAAATCATTTGATTTTGCAAGTGTGCCAATTTCATATTGCCTGGGTTGCCAACAGCATTGTGACAATCTAAAAAAGTGCTTTAAAAAGCTTAATGTTTTCGGTATGTTAAGTCTAATAAGTGGGGTTTCACATGGGTGACCAATTTTGTAAACTGATTGAAGGGTGTCGACAAAAAGATGAACGCTCATTAGCTAAGCTGCTGACTTTAATAGAAAAGTCAGGAACCACCAGCCTTCAACAACAAGAGCTCCTGCAGCCAAAAACACAAAGCTTTCGCTTGGGAATAACAGGGCCTCCTGGGGCAGGGAAGTCGACCTTGATCAATCAACTGATCACCCAGTTGCGCAAAAATGACTTAACAGTGGGTGTTTTAGCAGTTGATCCATCAAGCCCACTGACAGGTGGAGCTGTGCTCGGGGATCGTATTCGCTACATCGATCACTTTTTAGATGAGGGTGTTTTTATTCGTTCTTTAGGAACACGTGGAAGTCTTGGCGGTCTGTGCTCTTCGGCTTACTTAATGTTACGAGCTTACGATTTGTATCATTTTGATACTGTGATTGTAGAAACAGTAGGTGTGGGGCAGTCAGAGCTAGATATCGTTAACGTTGCTGATCATGTTTCTATTTTGTTAGTGCCAGAGTCGGGGGACTCCATTCAGATGATGAAATGTGGAATCATAGAAGTGGGTGACAGTTTTATCGTTAATAAATCTGATCGTGCTGGTGCCGACAGTTTAGTGAAAGAGTTGCAAGCAGAGCTCGCTCAGTCTGACCACACCAAAACAAAAAATATTTATAAAACCTCGGCCGTTTCTGGAAATGGCGTTGAAAATTATTTTTCTGAAGTTGTGTTAAAGCAAAAAGGAAACCTTAAACGCAATTCTCCTGAGCGTCTCAAAAAAGAGGGCAAAGCCTTACTGCAAAGTACTTTTGAATCATACTGGGATAACGAGTCTCAAAATTTAACGGATGTTTCGCAACTTTGTGAAACTATAGAACGTTTTCAAAATAAATTACGCAACGCATAAAATAATACTAAAGTCCTGACGCTTTGTGTCGATAGGGTCATTGTAACTGTTGAAACTGCTGGTCCAAAGCCCTGGCCGAGGACCAGCAATTTAACCATATCAATGCTGTACGTATAAGGAGAGTAATATGTCAATTGGAGTAAACTCTAATATTTCGTCTTTAATAAGCCAAAGGCACTTATCAAATAATAATAGAGATGTGAATGATTCAATGAGAGCCATCACTACAGGTTCACGTGTATCACGAGCTGGTGACGATCCAGCAAGTTTTGCTATCTCTGAGTCTCTTAGAGGGCAACTGGCAGGAGTTCAACAAGCAGCTTACAACGCTGAAAATGCTCAAAGCATGGTGGGTGCTGCTGAAGGTGGCCTTAACCAACAAAATAACATTTTAATTCGTTTAAGAGAGTTAGCAGTGCAAGGTGCCAGTGACACTCTTGGCGATAAAGAAAGAGAATTGATCGATGTTGAGTATCAACAACTCACAAACGAATTTGATAGAATAGCCAACTCAACAAAGTTTGGTCATAAGTCACTACTTAACGGAGAAACTGAGTCTTACGAATTTCAGGTAGGTCCGAACTCAACTGAGAGTGATGTGATTCGTTTCGATTTAGATTCTGACACAACATCATCAGCTTTAAGCATTGATAGTTTATCAGTGTCTGATCAAGGTGACGCTATCGATGCACTTAACCAATTAGATGGGGCAATGGAGAAGTTATCTTCAGTAAGAACTAAGTTCGGTTCTTTCCAATCACGATTAGATTACACTATTAACAATTTAGGTACACAAGCTGAAAGCATTGAATCGGCTAAGTCAGTCATGGCCGACACGGATGTCGCCGAGGAGATGTCAAAGCTCACTCAGAGTCAAGTTAAGCAAGACTTATCAACTGCAATGTTAGCTATGTCGAATCAAAACTCCCAGAGGGTCTTAAGTCTTCTAGGTTAAGAGACTTAAATTTAAAAAAGGTTGTTGGAAAGCCTCTCTTAATAAGAGAGGCTTTTTTGTTTATTTAAATAGTTAACCCTGAGCACATTATTGTAATAGTGAGCGAAGTGTTTTCACATTGAGCAGATCCTGTCATCCTGAGCGAAGCTAAGGACCTATCGCATACAAGAAAAAACTTTATAAATTCAACTCTTCAATAGCCTTTTTCACATAAGATTGAAACTCAGCCGTAGCCACTAACCCTAATTCTTTCTTTGGAGTTTCTTTATCCATTTTAATAATTTTTTTTGTTAAACTAGGATGATTCTTTTTCCAGTATTGAGCATATTGATCCCATTTCTTAGCCATTACTTTAACTCTAGGATCGCTCACAGAAAGTCCCTCTTTAAATGCGTCCAGCAATCCATCATACCAACTTTCTTTTTCTTTATTTAAAGTATTTATTTGTTGGTTGTTTTCATTGATCGATTCAATTCTTTTAATTTCTTGCAATGAAAAGTACTTTTCACCCCTCGAAAGCTTATTAATAGTTTCCATCATTTTATCGCAGTCGCCTGTTTCTTGAATAATTTTTTGAGCCACTTTAATTCTATACATCTCATGTTTTTTTTGTGAAATTTCATGAGCAACTCTATTTTTTTGTAATTTCAGTGACTTTGTTAATGAAGGAATCTCATCACTTAAAAGGCCTTGAATTTCTATGAGTGAAAAATTTAATTTTTTAAGAGCTTTTATCTTTTTTAATTTTTTAAAACTACTTTCAGAATAAATTCTATGACCCGACTCATTAACCTCCTTAGGTATTAATAATTCCATTTCATGATAGAGATGAAGAGTTTTAATTGAAACATCTCCCATTTTTGCGAATTCTCCTATTTTCATACAATCTCCCTTTGCGAATGTAGTATAAATCGTAGAACCTCCGCTAGGGTTAGTTTCAAGTAGAAATATTAACGCGACGCTAACTTGTTAAAGTCTTATAATTGTAAACGTTTACTTATAGGTAAAGAGTGACGAGGTATTGTTAGCACAGCTTGATCACACTGAGTGCAGCTTTCCTAAGGGTGACGTTACTTTCCTTAAGACAACGAGCTATGCTAATTATGACAGAAATTTATTCCAGATACTGCACGTCGACCTCTTCGTTGTGGGCGGTGTGATCGCAGGATAAGTGTTGTCTATTATTTTTATTAACAAGTGGTGAGTTTGACACACTAAAAATTGATGAGCCTAGCTCTAGATTGGGGCACTTCTCTTCTTTGCACTTCTTTTGAATGCCTTCTAAAAAGCTAATATCGACAGGGACTCCGTCTTCAGGAACATAAAAATCGTCGGTGTCATCGTCACTATCTATAGTTTCATCTTTATCAGGCGAAGGCTGATGATCGTTCATTCTTGGTGGTGCGTTTGTTGCAATTTGTACATACTCGGCCATTGGAATACAGCGGACGTTTCTTTGTGGGCATACGTCTTTTATAAATCGAACCAAACCTTTAAAATAGGCACCGCGATTCCATGTTGAGAAGTGGTTGCCAATAATAACAGGAGTGTTGTTCTTTTTAACACTTTTATTGAAATAGCCTTTTAAACTTTTGTAGTATCTTTCTTCATACAAGTTAGTGTTTGCACTGTTTTTATCAAAACTAGCTCCAGAGTCATTGACGTAAAAATTATAGTCCATTGCGATGGTTTCTTTATCAGTGCCATGAACAGTGACTAACCCTAACGGAAGATCCCATAGTCCTCCTTTAGTCTTTTGAAAGTGGGAATAGTGTTTGGCACTGCTTGAATCATAACTGTAGTTGTGAGTAAAGCCGTTAGGGAAATAGGTTTGTGATAAGGCAGTGAACATGTTGTTATTGGTACTGAGGTTAGGGGCGCGGAATCCATGCATTTGCATGGACATTAAGTTTTTCCAATCGGTCATCCAACGAGTGTTAAAGTCAATATTGTTGATGGTGTGACTGTCCCAAACAAAGTGATTAAAGCTGGTGAGCTCATGAACCCATTGGTCAAAGCTCCAATTCTCACCTTCTGTTTTGCCTAACCACTTAACAAGTCCTCCTTGAAAATGACCATTGGCATGTGATGAAATTTCATGTCGTTCCGTCATAGCTTGTTTGACATAAAGTAAACGTTGCTCGACGTGTTCTTTTTCACCTCCAAACCCAATAAAAGATCTTCCAATGCGTCCTGAAGGAGCGCGGTAGAGATCACTGTTTTCATCTGTTAAAAAATAGACGCCGCTTACAAAGAATGTGAAGCGTGCGTTGTTTTTTCTGCCAACATCTAAAACCTTTTTCCACATGGATAAAGTTTTAGAGCCATCAAAACTAATAAGTACATACTGAGTATTTTGTTGGGCATGACTACTCAAAAAGAAAAACAAAGTGATAAGTAAAAGAAAATTTTTTTTATACATTTACATACCTTTAGGTCAGAGTTGTTACGTTCAAAGTGTCTAAGTGTTCAACAAAGTTAGAAAGAAAATAAATGAACCTTAATAAAAAGACAAAAAAGCATTGCGAAGTGAAGTGATTATAGGGAGTAAAAAAATAGGTAATTACAATTTTACTGAAAAAAATTAACTTTTTTTTGTTTAGTTATTTAAGAAATATCAGTCACTAGACGCGTTGCGAAAAATAAAACTAGACCAAGGCCCTAAAGTTTCCTAGACCATGGCCGAGGAGCTTTATGACAACTGATGTATTACTAAGGTTAATTTGTTTCAACAGTTACGAGGCGAAACAGTCTGCTCTAGTGATTCTATCAAATTTTATCAATATTTGCATGAGTCCATGCCGGCGCTGAGCTGCGCATGCATGAAGTTATGCGTAACTAGGAGCTACTATGGGCCTAAGAATAAATACGAACGTATCCTCGATAAATGCGCAAAGACATTTATCAACCCAACAAAAACGGTTAAATCACGCACAAGCTGCTGTGGCGTCAGGAAGCCGAATAGTGACATCTGCAGACGATGCTGCAGGACATGCCATCTCTGAAAACATAAGAGCACAAATCGCTGGTGTTAACAAAGCGAAAGACAATGCTTTCAGTGCACAATCCATGTTTCAAATTGGTGAAAGTGCATTGAACGAAGTGAATAATATTTTAATTCGCGTCAGAGAGTTAGGTATACAAAGTGCAAGTGACAATGTGAGTGACAAAGAAAGAGCATTGATCGATCAAGAAGTTCAACACTTACTTGAAGAGTCAGACAGAATTGCTCAGTCCACTCGCTTTGGTAATTTAAGTATATTAGATGGTGGAATTGAAGAAATGGAATTTCATGTTGGCCCATACGGTTCTGATGAAAACGTCATCCGAGTTGAAGTCGATGCCAACGCTACAAATAGTGCACTTGGAACAGATAGTATTTCCTTAGCTGATAAAGACGGCGCTAAAGATTCATTAGAGTCTGTAGATAATGCCTTAGATAGTTTAGCTAAGATGAGAGCCGATTTTGGTGCTGTTCAAAGTCGTTTACAAAGAACAGTTTCTAATTTAGAAAATCAAAATGTGAACTTATCAGCTGCAAAAGCAAGAATTAGTGATGCAGACATCGCTAAAGAATCTGCAGAACTAGCATCAGCACAAGTTTTACAACAAGCTGGTGTTTCAATTTTATCACAAGCCAACCAAAATGGTGCCGCTGCTTTAAGATTGATTGGATAACTCATTTTTAACTAAGTAACTCTTTACTCTTAAGCCCACAACCATACCAGAGAGCGGTATATGCTCTCTGGTTTTTTCATTGAGTGTTACTCCAATTTAATTGATTATGATGGCCTATTTTTAGAAATATTTATTTAACCAGCATCGCCAGTCGTATCGCCCCTATCAAGAATATTACCATCAAAGCGAATGAAGTATCTATCAACTGAGGAGTCACAAGTGTTATCTTCACTATTAGCAGGGATTTTGATCACTTCAACTTTATAACCAGGGCGTTTGTATCTTAACTCTGCTGCAGCTTCATTGGCGGCAGATAGTGTTCCGAAATAGAAAGAGCAAACTTTAGGTTGGCCATATCCGATGTTTGAAAAACTTAACAACAATACGATGAATATCAATTTTATTCTCATGTATTTTCTCCTGAAAATTGAATTATATATCTTTAAATATAGGTGAGTTGACTTTCAGAAACCCGCTTTTTCTAGTGATTTGAAAACAAATCATGAAGTGTCAAATAGTTAGGCATGGAAAGGGCTTAAAGTAACTGTTATTTAAGAGCCTAAATCTTTTGTTAGATTTTTCAGAGCTGGTGACTATCTATTTTTTGTAGTAATTCGTTTGAGTCTGAATGACTTTTCATATGATGGTACTTAACTTGAGGGTAAATGTTTGAATTTATAATATCATTATATCTTTGTTTATAAACCTTCCTAGTTTTTAGAATCCACATAAGCAATGAGTCTGACTTTAAAAGGTTATTCCAAAGACTCTCCTTGTTGCTATTCCAAAGCTCTTCACGCTTAAAAGCTCTAACAAAGGAGCGTTTAAAAAATTGTGATAAAATTAATTTAATAGGGTAGTCTAGCCAAATAACATCCGTTGCACGGCTCCAAACGAGGTCTCTAATTTTGCTATAATTACCATCAATCACCCACTCATTAGTTTGAGTGAGTTGTTCTACTCGATTTATAAAAACATCAGGGTCGGCTTCTTTCCAGTTGGCCTCCCAAAAAAACTCATCAAGCTCCTGATGTTTAATATTTAACTTCTTAGAGATATTTTTTGCTAACGTAGTTTTTCCTGTTGAACTGCTGCCTACGATAACAATCCTATGCATAAAAAAAGTCCTTTATTATGAGTTTTAATGCATTCAACTTTAACTAAGTCACATGTTTTTTTCAAGATTGCTAAGTGTGTAGAGATCATATTTTTTTTTGAGAATGTGGTTTTAACTTGTTCTAGTTATTATAATAAGATTCCTAAAACTTAAATTTAACCGTTCTCATCGACTTTTACCCTAAAGTTCTTATTCAAATGTACCGATATGAGGCACATGGATGGTAAAACAATCAAAGGCAAACTCTCTGAAGTTCTGCCCAATTTGCGTTTAGCTCCGACTCGAGATGTGAAATCACAGGAGAGTCACAAAGAGCGTGATGCCGATGGTAAAAAATACAAGCAAGAAGCGCCCAATAAAAAGCTGACTGAAGAAGAAGTTCAAAAAGCCATCGCTATCATTAAAGAGCTTCCTGGTTTTAAAAAAAATAACCTTAAGATTCGCACGGAGTTAAAAAATTCTTTTTACATCGTCTATATAGAAGACCAGTTTAACAAAGTGATTCGAAGAATTGAAGAGTCAGAACTTTGTCAGTTATTAGATCTAAGTCCTACAAAAAAGGGCAAAATTTTTAATAAATCAGCCTAACAAAAATTTAAATTCAAATATACATTTTGCCTCATAAAAAGAGCTCCATAAAAATCTCGCCAATTTACAATCAGTTAGAAAGTGAAATGTTCAAACTGCAACATTGCCCTTTGAATAAGGTCTTTTAAGAAGAACCAGTTGTCTTGCTTTTGGTCTAATTTTTGTAAAATCTGGGGCACCTAGACTGCCATTTTATTGACTCACTTCCAATGCTCATAGGGGGCATAATGAAAGTATAACTTTATTGAGGAAAAAACTTGGCAATAAACATGACAGGAATGGGTGGAAGTAATATGCCTCCCAACATTGTAGAGCAACTGATGCAAGCAGAACGCGTGCCGATTCGCAATAAAGAATTTAATAAAGGCAACAAACAATCTAAGCTGAATTTATTAAAAGATTTAGAAAATAAAGTGAAATCTATTCACACATCTCTAGGGGAGATTGGTGACCGTAATGGCTATAAAGATTTAGTTCTTAACTCAAGCAATGAAAAGGTTTTAAAAGGCTCACCAACACCTGGAGTGACTCCAACTGGCGAGTGGGGTGTAGAAGTGGCAAAACTTGCTAAAAAAGCCTCAGCCATTACTAATGGTTTTCCTGATTTAGATGAAACGAAAGCTGGTGTTGGTTATATTCGCTTTGTTACCCGCGAAGGGGAAGAAAAAGAAATTTATATATCTGAAGCGGGCAGCACCTTGCAAAAAATAGCAGACACAATCAATCGCTCAGGCGTTGGAGTCAAAGCTTCTATTGTTAATGATCGTGACGACTTAGAATCTCCATATCGTTTAATAGTTTCTGGGTCAGAAATGGGGAGTGAAAACAACTTAGGTTTCCCTAACTTATACTTTTTAGACGGTGAACAAGATCTATATTTTGCTGAAAATAAAGAAGCTGAAAATGGTGTGATCATTGTTGACGGATTTCCCATTGGTATTGCAGACAATAAAATTGAAAATTTCATTCCTGGTGTGACACTCGATATAGGACATGCAAGCCCTGGAGAGCCAGTCACCTTGAGTATTACTGAAGACTACGAAAAAATTGAAGCCAAGTTAGATGGCTTCGTAAATTCGACCAACGAAATCTTATCTTTCATTCAGCAACAAAATAATTTAAATAAAGACACTGACACTTCGAAAACTTTAGGTGGAGACTCAATACTCTCAAACGTACAAAGAGCCCTAGTGAGAGTGATTCAAGGGCGTGTTCTAGACACAGATAGCAGTATAAAACGCATTCAAGAGTTAGGGGTGGAGTTTAACCGAAATGGAACCTTAGAGTTTAAACGTGAAAAATTTAATAACTACTTAAAATCAAACCCTGAAGATGTGCTCAATTTCGTTATTGGTGATGGCTTTAGCACTGGTTTTTTTTCCAAACTAAAAGAAGATATGAAGAGCTTTACAGATCCGCAGTTCGGATCGGTGGTGAGTCGTAGAAAGTCTATGGAGCGTGTGATTCAAAACATAGATAAAGACATTGAAAGAACTGAAAAGCGTTTAGTCACCAAGGAAAAAATGTTGCGAGATAAATTTTCAAAACTTGAAGAGTCGCTAGCTAAAATTAAAAGTCAAGGAGCTGCTTTTGGTGGGGCCGGCCTGATGGCAAAAGGATTTTAATAGATGAGTAAGAAAAAACTAAATCAGTATAAAAAAACATCCATTCAGAGTGCTAGTAAGGAAAAACTTCTTTTGATGCTCTATGAAGGTGCGATCAAATACATGAAAAGAGCGAAGCGAGCCATTCAATTGGGTGAGATCAGAACTAAGGGTGAAAATATAGGAAATGCCTACGACATCATAGCAGAACTTAACAACACCTTAGACCATAATGTTGGAGGCGAGATCGCAGCCAATTTAGAACGGCTTTACATGTTTGTAAATGACAAGCTTGTTGAGGCAAACATTAAGAATTCAGAAAAATCCATCGATGAAGCCATTAAGGTGATTGAGATTCTTTACGAGGGTTGGGTGGAAGCTATTGAAAAATTAAAATCAGAAAATAAACAAGAGAACAAAGCATCATAATAAGAGAGGTATATATGATAAGAATAGTCAATTTGTTGGAAGAAAAGAACTTGTATTTAGAGAAGTTTTATAAGTTGAATGAAGCGGAGTTAGTGAACTTAGCGGATGATATTCACGACAACATTGAAAACTTCTACGCTGCCCGTGAGGGGTTGCTTAAGATGGTCAGTAAAATTGATGACTTAGTTGAAGAGCAAATTAAGATTAATGACATTGATATAAAAAAAGCAACTGGTTTAGTTAAAAAACGCATTATTAATGCCTTCTCGATTAAAAATGAACTGGTTAATTTAATACTGTCACAAGATTTACAAATTATTTCTTATATTGAAAAAGCGAAATCAAGTCTTATTCAAGAATTGTCAGAAGTGAACAAAGCGAGAAATGTCATGCAAGCTTACAAAAGCAATAGAAAAATTTAAAACCACCTCTCTTGTAATAAAATTACTTTTAAAAAGCGTCAATTACATGACGCTTTTTTTTATTCAGTCAAATCTTCAACAACAATAAAAATTTTTATCAATTAAAATTAACTATTTAATAGTTGGCACTGTGTTTGCTCATATTTGGGGTATGAATGAATTTGGGTCCAATGACAATAGACAAAAGTATAGCTCTGAGTCTCTTGAAAATTATTTACTGGATAATCAACTCTATTTTGAACTCGCTAATTTTTATCGCGCACAAAAAAATTATATCGATGCCATTTATTATTTAAAAAAGCAACTGAGAAGATCAGACGCTATTGCTTACAAGCTAAATCTTGTCGATTGCTATATCGAGCAGGGAAGTTTTGAACAGGCTTTGATTTTTGTAAATCAAGCTTTAGAACAAGTGCATAACAAAGGTGAATTGCATTATATAATTAGTATTTTAAAAATTGAATGTTTAATTAATAGTAATAGAATTGATACTGCCTTCATGTTGATTGATGAGCTTTTTAAATATTACAAAGCTGAAGAAGAGATCTACGCTTGGCAAGCAGTCGCTTACTTGAAGACAAATCAAGTTGAAAACGCCAAAAATAGTTACGCCGAATGCGTGCGCTTGAACCCTTTACAAGAAAGAGCTTGGCTCGGTTTAGGCAGTGTTCATTGTATTAAGGGCGACTACGAACTCGGATTGAGTTGTTTTAAAAGAGTTTTAGACATTAATCCAACCCACTTCGCAGCTCACAAAATGATTCAAAAATACAGAGGGAAGACAGAACATGAATAAAAAGTTGATGGTGACATTAGAAAGCCAGGCTAAAAATTACTTTAAAAATCAAAAGATGGTTTCTTACGATGAAACCACAAGGCTCATAGTTAGAAACATTGATTGGTCGGAACAGTTAGATTTTACAAGCGAGTACAAAGAAATCACTACAATGAGTAAGTCACTACAGCGTTTGGATTACTACTATGAGCAAATTTTAAAAGAAGTTTCAATGGTCGGCGAAACAGACCTACAGCATGGTAAGTATATTGATTTCTGGCAGTTGCTCGAGAAAATGAATATCAAGAGGTATTTTCTTCGCTATGAAGGGATCGTTTTAAATGATCTCAATTTATTCTCGTTTTTGTCGACGGTGAAGCAAAGAATGAAAGAGTTGCAGTTTATTAACACATTTAAATTAAAATCATTAGAAATGTTAGAAGTTAAAAAGGGGTTTAACAATGTCTAAAAATCAATTCTCTGAGCAAGAGCTAAGAGAAAAACTTGCGAAATTAGAAAAGTTATCTAAAAAAATACTAGAGTCCAACGGGTATACAAAAGAAGCCAATAAAATTCTTTTATTACAGGAACTCATAAAGGAGCAACTAAGAAATGAAAGTACTCATTATACAACTAGCAAGGCTCGGTGATAACTATCAGGTCTGGCCAGTTGTAAAAAGCTTCAAGCGCAACAATCCAGATGTAGAACTTCATTACTTGTGTCGCTCAAGTTTCCGTGGAGCCATCACAGGCTTAGATGAAGTGGATCGTTTGTGGGAGTTATCTTCAGCTGATCATGTTGACCATGTTTTGAATTGTTCTGATGAAAAGTTAACAGACAAAATGGAACGACAGATTCAAGATTTGAAAACTGAAAAATACGACCAAGTGGTCAATTTAACCTTTTCGCCACTTTCAAGTTATTTGACTGAAGCCATCTCCAATGAGGATACAAAAGTTCTTGGTTATACGAGACATGAAGATGGTTATTTAGATATTCCAGATGACGCCAGTGCCTTATTCTTCGGGCAGCTGGGAGTTGGCAAATTTAACAGAATACACATCACGCGCTTGTTTTCAGCGGTTATGGGTGTAGACTTGCTGGAAGAAGATTGGCAAGTGCCTGGGTCTATTCTTGCGAAGGGGGCTTTGAGGTTCCCAAATCTTCCAGAAAACTATTTAGCCATACATATTGGTGGCAGCACGAATAATAAATTGCTATCAGCAAAGCAGTGGAGTGCCATTTTAGACTCAGTCCACAAGCACAATAAAGATTTGTCTTTTGTGCTTTTAGGGAGTCAAAAAGAACGTGATCTTGCCAGTGCTATCACTATTCAGAACCCAGAGCGTTTACTAAACTTGGCAGGTGACACTGAGGTTGATGATTTATTTCATATTATCAAACATTCAAGGTTATTGATCGCTCCAGATAGTTCCTTGGTACATATTAGTAGTTTATTAAACAAACAATGTATAAATTTGTCGTTTGCTTCAGTAAACTTTTGGGAAACAGGGCCACTGGCGCAAAATAGCTATGTGCTTTGGAATAAATCACCTCTGCATTTTGACACTGACTCCGCGATGAGTGCGATCAACTCTATTTTAAGCAATGAGCCCGTGCAAGTACGTCACGCTAAGGTGAAAGAAAATTCAAGCTTAGAGGCATATGAATTGATAGGGTATGATGACCGTGACTTTGAATGGAACCTTATCAAGGCTATTTACCTTGGACACGAGTTTCCAATCTTAGATGACCTCGATGTGTATCAAGCCTTTAAACAATTGGCAGAGCTCACAGACATGGCCATACGCGATTTAGAGATGGTGAGATCTGGACAGTTTCAAAATATGAACTTAGAGATCATTAGTAATGTTGAAAAATTGGTGGAAACACTCGAAAAGCTTGTGCCACAAGTTAGGCCCATCATTTGGTGGTTCAATACGGAAAAAATCAGAGTGGGCCCATGGTCCGATCAAAAGGTGTTTGACCGCAACTTTGATATCTACACTCAGTTGAGAACCTTGCTTGCGATCTATGTGGGAACGAGCTTCACTCACAGTCAGATTGTCGAACAAAAATAAATGAGAGATCTAGACAATAAGAGTCTAGATCTTTTTTAAATCACCTTTTGCAAGATATTATTGCTGGTTTTGTTAGCTACGAGTCGTTAAGATATAGCAGTGGAACCTGTAAAGATTGAAAGAAAACTCATTCAATTTGTCGATCACTTATCAGATTTAAGTGATGTCGATTCAATATTTCATTATTTAGATGAACAACTGGGTAAGGTGCCAGGGGTTTCAGACACGATCTTATGCATTTCGCCCATCCGTAACCGTAATGTTATTTATTTTAGAGAAAAAAACAAAGTGCTAGTGAAACCAGCGCAACGACTTTGGTTGCAAAACACACTAATAAGAAAAGATAACATTGAAGACAGTCAGTTTCTAGCTGACCACCTCAGGCGCCCCGTTGGACAGATCATCGCCTTTCCAATAAAGATGGTGCAGCTTGAAAAGCTCAGCCAAACAACGGTGCCAGCCACCTTATTCATTGAAAACTCAGTCACTGATAGCGAGAAAGACTTGCTAATTAAAAACTTAATTAACTACATTCAGCCCATCCAGTTTTCGTTGGAAAAAGCGTTTATACAGCTTTATTTAGATAATTCAGCCATTGAGTGGCAGTCGACCTTTGATGGCCTACGAGACCCTATTTGTATTTTTGATCTCGATAAAAATATTTTACGTTCAAATCACGCCTTCAAAGCCTTAGTTAACGGAACAGAAGTCAGCGATTTACTACTGAAAAGCAACGACCCCAAGGTTCAGTCAGAGTCAGGTAGAGGCATCATCCTAAGCGAAGCGAAAGGACTATCGCTACACGCGAACACTCTCACCCAAAGGCGAATCCACTTCAAAGACAAAGAGTTCGAAATATACTCATACCCCATAGTGGTCAAAGACAAAGAAGCCCCAACAACTTTCGTGAACTATTACATCGATATCACCAAAAAACAGTCTCTAAAAAGTAAAATGTTACAAGGGGAAAAACTCGCCATTATAGGTCAGCTCGCTGGCAACATTTCACATGAACTTAACAACCCATTAACGGGCATTAAGTCATTAGCAGACCTCATTGCAAGAGACCCCAATTGTGATCGCCAAACCAAAAACGATTTGATGGAAATTTCAGTAGCTACTGATCGCTGTCAAAGAATCATCGATAATCTAATGATGTTCTCTAATGATAAGATTCGACCCGAAAGAAAAGTGGTGAATTTAAATGAACAAATAAAAATTGCGATCACCCTATCGAAGTCATTACTTGGTTCTGTGGAGCTACACCAGCTTTACACAGAGGATGACACCAGTGTCTTCGTGATTCCTGAACTGTTAGTACAAGTGATTTACAACTTAATTCAGAATGCCTGTCAGGCCACACAAAAACAAAGCTCAGTTATTAAACTAGAAACTCGATTGAACAAAAACATGGTTGAACTACGGGTGATTGATAACGGTACTGGCATAGAGGCTTCAACTCTCGCTAACATATTTAAACCTTTTTTTACTACTAAAAAAATTGGCGAAGGAACTGGGTTAGGCTTAAGTATGAGTTTGGGTGTGATTAAAAGCTTCAACGGTCGTATCGATGTGAACAGCGAGGTTGGTCAAGGTAGCGAGTTTGTTGTGACCTTGCCAAAAGCAATGGACTCAATCTCATGAAAAAAATTTTGATCATCGACGATGAATCGATCATTCGCAGAGCCTTGCAGAGGGCTTTTAACTCTAAAGGGTACGAAACCTTTGTGGCTGCGGATGCATTTATGGGTGAAGGCTTATGGAAAGAACAAGATCCCGACCTAGTGATCATTGATGTTATAATGCCCAATAAAACAGGTCCAGAACTGATCGCTGAAATGAAAAGTTACATAGCTGATAAAAATTTCAAAATTGTTTTAATTTCAGCCTATTCAGGTGACTACGATACCAATTTGGCAAAATATAAGAATATCGATTTATTTATAAAAAAGCCATTTGTTAATATTTTTAAAGTGGTGGAACAGATGGAAGGGCTGTTGGTTTGAGAATTATTTCAGGTAGATTTCGCGGGCGACGTTTGCAAGCCTTTAAGGCCAGTCATTTACGTCCAACTACGGATCAAATCAAAGAAGTGATTTTTAATAAGTTGATGGGTTATGTTGATGGTGCTCGAGTGTTAGATCTTTTTGCTGGCACAGGCAACTTATCTATAGAGGCGTTATCTCGCGGGGCGAGCGATGTCACTGCTATTGAAAAGCACCCTAAGTCTGTTCAGATCATCCGCAAAAACTTAACAGAATTAGATATACTATCAGAAATCAAACTTATACAAAAAGATGTGTTCTCTTTTTTAAAGCAAGAGGAGCAAAATCCGTTCGACATTATTTTGATCGACCCTCCGTTCACTAAAAAAATTGCCGATCAAGTGTTAGTTGCTCTTTCGGATACGAAATTATTTCACTCAGACACCCAAATCTTTATTGAATCGACGAAACATGAAGACATCAACGATCAGTACGGGCAGATCATTTTACAAAACCGTAAGTCTTACGGGGATAAGTTTTTATCCAATTACATAGTGTCAAAATAAGAAGTGATTGATATCACATTTCAATAATAGTAATCTTGAATCTTATGAAACGTGCGATATACCCGGGAAGTTTTGACCCCATTACAGTTGGTCACATTGATATTATTCAAAGAGTAGCCGGTTTGTTTGACGAGCTCATTGTCCTTGTTGCGAATTCTACGTCTAAAAAATATTTATTCTCAATAGATGAGCGCAAGCAATTGATCACAGATTCTTTGATTGATCCCAAAATTAAAGTGGAGTCCTACGAGGGGCTTCTTGCCGATTATGCTAGAGATCACAACGCTCATATTATTGTTCGTGGCATTCGTGCAGTGTCTGATTTTGAATATGAAATGACGATGGCCAATATGAATAAAAAGTTAAATGAGAACTTAGAGACCGTGACCGTATTTGCTGACCCCAATTTGAATTACATTTCCTCGTCTATCATTAAAGAGATCGCAAAACTAGGTGGAGATTTGACGACCTTAACTCCTCCCAATGTGCATGAGGCATTGGTTAAAAAATTTAATAAAGGTAATAACTAAAAATGACAATAAAACCATCGAGCCAAGTTCTGAAGATTGAACCATCGCCAACATTAGTTCTAGTTTCTAAAGCAAAACAATTAGCAGCTGAAGGCAAGGATGTGATTTCTTTGTCTGTTGGCGAGCCCGATTGGCCGACACTTGCTGTTGCTAAGCAAGCAGGAGTCAATGCCATCAACGAAGACTTTACTCGTTACACACCAGCTAGAGGAATCGCCCCTTTGCGCCAAGCTATTGTCGATCAAGCTAACAAAGATTTTAATACAAACTACGACACCAACAATGTCACTGTAGCTACGGGTGGCAAATTTGTGATTTACAGTCTGCTTTATTCATTGCTTGAGCCAGGAGATGAGGTTTTAATTCCAGAACCCTTTTGGGTGAGTTATCCCACCATTGTTTCTATTTGTGGAGGTGTTGTAAAGCCGTTAGAAACTAAAGAGGCTAACGGTTTCAAGTTGACGGCAAGCGAACTAGAAAAATCGATCACTGATAAAACACGTTTGCTACTTTTAAACAGTCCAAGCAACCCGACTGGAAATTTATACACTCAAACGGAACTCAACGAACTAGCTGCAGTTATTGAAAAGCACCCAAACTTATTAGTGCTCAGTGATGATATATATAATCGTTTGAGTTTTGATTTTGAAGTTGCCCCTCATTTATTAAAATCAGGTTGTAACATTGCTGATCAGGTTTTCCTTGTGAACGGAATTTCAAAGTCTTATGCAATGACGGGTTGGCGCATAGGTTGGGCAATTGGCAACAATGAAATTATGGCTGCAATGGGCAGTTTTCAAAGTCAAACAACAAGCAGCGCTTGTTCTATCTCTCAAAAAGCTGCACTGGCAGCAATCCAATGTGATCCGGCCGAGCTCACTGAAATAAAGACTCAGTTGAAAGAGCGCAGAGATTTTGCTGTTTCTAAATTTAATTCCATAGACATGTTGTCTTGCGCACAACCAGACGGAGCTTTTTATATTTGGTTAGACGTTTCAAAAACATTCGGCAAGTCATACAAAGGATCAGTCATTCACGGATCTTCAGAGTTTGCAAAATATCTGTTAGACGACTACCACGTTGTCGTTGTACCCGGAAAGCCATTCAACGGCGAAGGTTATGTAAGAGTTAGTTATGCCGTAAACACAGAAAGAATGACCCAAGCTTTAGAAAGACTCCAAACCTTCCTAAATACCCTGACATAACCAAAAAGTACCTTTTGCTTGCCTAGACAAAGGTTTTGATTCTTTGTTGTTTACGGTTGGTTTTGGACCAAAGGCCGTTGTTCTCTAGATTTATAAAACATAAAATGTAACAAGGGTTTAGCTCTGCTTGGCCCATAAAAATGTTTTTAGGGGATCACTGTTATGTCTATTTGGTTAATAGCACAAATTTTATTCAATACGATCACAACGCTTATTATTTTTATTTTATGGGCGAAGCTTAAAAGACCACCACAAGAAGATCCAAGGTTGAGTCGTGGTTTACAGTTATTGCAGAGTAAAATTGCGATCATTGAAAACTTGTCTGACAAAACAGAAGAGCAATTTAAAAATATAAACGATTTGATTGAAAAAAAATCCGAGAAACTACAAAAGTTTATTATTAAATCAGAAGAACAGATTGGACGCTTAGAAAGTTCTATGAAAAAAAGCAATGAGATTGCCAATATTTTTCAAGACAAGATTCCTCACGATGAAGTGATCAAAAGAAAACAAAGCATGCAAATGATTACGGCGGCAAGAATGGCTCACGGCGGAGCTTCGGTTGATGAGATTGTAGATAAAGTTAAATTGCCAAAAGCGCAAGTTGAGCTCATTACCAAGGTGAATAAAGAGCACTTAGTTTTTGATAACCAAAATTTACCAGCTTGGGTAAAGAATATGGAAAAGGTTGACTTTGCAGGTGATCAAAAAAGCCAAGACGAAGTCCAGGTGCAAGCAGATATAGAGTCATTGAGTGAAGGTTGGGTTCAAGGTTCAGCTCATGAAGTTTTTGATGGTGATGCTTTGATAGGTCGGGAAGAATTTGACCGAGTGAAACAAATGGGCGCTGATTTTAAAGAGTTGTGCACTAACTACGAACAGAGACAACGTGAGCTTGACTTTGAAATTGAAAATAATTTAACACAAAGAATGATTAATGGTGCTGAAAAAGCCAGCCATGTGGTTGCTCGCAATGTCGGCGAAGCCTCTCACGTTATAGCTAGAAATATGAGTGATGTTGGCCAAGTCATAGCAAGCAATGTGGGAGACGTTTCAAGCAAAGTAGCTAAAAACGTAAGTGCCAATGTTCAACAAGTTTCTGCAAAAGTCAGAGAGCGAGCCGACGGTGTGGGTCAACAAGTCTATTCTCATGTTTCCGAAGTCACCAAAAGAGTGACAGATAACGCCAATATGGTGGGCAATAAAATTGTAGAAAAAACTTCACTCGTTCTCGAACCAAGTGAGCGAAGAAATGAAACTGAAAAAACTAAAATTAAAAAAGTGAAGTTTCCTACAATAGATTCAGATAAAGATATCTTCTAAATGTATAAAAAATCAATCAAACAACTTCGTGTTGGACAATTGATAAAGCTAAAAGTGATTGAAAACAACGACGCAACAGTGATCGTAAGTTTCAATGGTGACTTAATGAGAGTCTCAAACAAAACAGGTCAATATTTTGAAGAAGATGATTTGATCGAATTAGTTGTCAAAAAAATAAATCCTCTAGAATTCGCCCTCTCTAAAAACTCAGGCCTCAACGTTTGGGTCTAAGTGCAGTAAAACTAACAGATTTCCTATATTTGTGCAGTTGTGAAAACAATAAGAATAAAGCACCTTTAGCTGTTACATAAATACAGTGAGTTCTATAAACTTTTCAAGTCAAGTACCTTACTCTGTCCATCTATTGACCTGCTAGGGCTATAAGAATAACAAATGTCTTATGTAATAAACATTTATTGCTAGTTAGCAGTGTCTGTTTATAAATATAACATAAACAGGAGAGAATTTATGAAAATTATTTTACTTTCAAGTGTCTTTGCTTTGGCCTTGGCTTCCGTTGCAAATGCTGAGTCTGGTTTTAGCTTAAGTTATAAATATGAAGATGGAGCAACAAATCAAATTATAAAAAACTCGGTTGAAGTTCAGATACCAAGTTTGAGTGAATCGTTCATTGAAGTTCCGAAAATGAAAAAAACTTTAGCTGTTATAAAATTAACGGAAGCTATTAGTACTTCACTAATTGATTTTCAAAAAACTTGTGATGATATTAAAGAACAAAATACTCAAAATGATAACGAAGAAAATTCTTCTCAAGAAAAAAAATCAAACACATCAATCATTCAGCCACCTGTGACAATTCCAACTCCCATTCGTCCAACACCTGGTCCAGGTCAAGACCCTGAATTTACTGATGCATGCTTAGCTGAGAAAGTAGCAGTTGCAGACGCGTTAGAAGCTGCAGTTAAAGACTTCGAAAATGAAATACCAAAAATAGAAAATGATTTAATGACTTCATTCGTTGAAGCAGGGATGAATGCATCAAAAGCTCAAAAAGCGGCTACGGATCTTAAGATGAATGATGCTGTTGAGTTAAATTTAAAGCTTGTTGGTTTAATGCGTGAAGCGAAACCACAACAAGTTTTTGCAATGTTAGAAATGGCGAGATCATTTTCTCCGAAATTGGCAATCACAACTGGTGGAGCACAAGATGCTCGAAAATTTAGAGACACGATCAATAATGAAGAAGTCCCTAAGCCGAATGATTTTGTTGCCTACGGTTATATTAATGAATTTGATTTAGCAGTTGAAGTGAACTGTGATGAAGTTGTTTGTTCGCAACCGAAAGTTGCTTACGATGCCGACGCAAAAAAAATATATGTTCAAGCTGGCCTTGGAACAAATGTGACTGAAGATAACTTTGCAAGAAGGCCTTTAAATATGGGCATTTTAATAGATATCAGTGGTTCTATGAGTGCAACTGACAATACTGACAAAACACGTTTAGAGTGGGCAAAAGAGGCTGTTAGAAGAACTTTAGAAAACTTAGTTGTTGGTCAAGATTTTTTAACAATATCTACATTCACCAATGATGCAAAACAAGTTTGGCCAGCTGAAGGTGCTGAATTAGCTCCAATCACTCAAGAAGATAAAGAACAAATTAAAGAGATGTTGCGCACTATAGAGACTTCTGGAAGCACCAACTTAAGAGCTGGACTTACTTTAAGTTATGACAACTTAAAAGCCGCTCAAAAAACAATGAGAAGTGACAAAGAAAACTACGAGCATAGAGTTGTCATGGTGACGGATGCCAATTTAAATTACGGTGATACTGACGAGAGTGGTGCTGTAGTAGAAGTTGATAAGATGTCTAGAACAAGAGGTATCAATACAACTGTGATTGGTGTTGGGTTAAACTTCTTTCAGGATTTTGTTAATAACATCACAATGGTTCGCGGTGGTAACTACATTTTTGCCCAGAATGGCCAAGATATGGTTGAGTACTTTGATCAATTCGACACCCTTGTCACACCTGCTGCTTATGATTTTGTTGCAGACTTCGAAATTGACGAAACTAAATACAAATTTGTTAAAGCACACGGTGTTCCGGAAGAGATTAAGGCTGAAGGTGATACTTCCAAGCCAACGGACAATGTTATAGATATTTCAACATTATTTTTTGTCAGAACAAAAACATCTGGTGGTGGTGCACGCGTCTTAGAGTTTGACGTGATCGATTAAAATTTAAGTACATTAAAAAAAACTAAAAAGCAGGCCTTTAGGCTTGCTTTTTTTTGTAAAGGCACCTGATTCCCTTTGGTTGTGAACATACACAACCAAAGGGAATTAGGCATCTTATGGCAGTCTCATACTGAAGCGTTTAGTATGAAATTTAAGAATAATTATAATTATTTAGCTAAAAATACCGATAAATTATCAATGTGTTTTTTGTTTTTTAAAGATTTAACTAAAGTTATAACTAACACTGTAGCTGTTGCAATTTTACTTTTTGCAACTTCTTGTAGTTACGAAAAAACAGAACTCACACTTGGATCTGCCTTTGATAGGACCTGGGATTTTAACTCTGGAAGTAATTATGAATTTGATGAGAACTTGGTTCAGTTTCAAAATGGCAAGGTGGTTTTAAAGGCATTAGATTTAGAAGATACAGCCAATGAATTAAGTCAAAATGCTTACTTTGAGACCCAATCGAGCGCTGAAAGTGTAACTATAGCAGTTCAGCCAAAATTAAACTCATCACATGTTAATTCGATATTACCAAACCAGTTGAACGATTTAGTAGCTTATTGGCGATTTGATGGAAATTTTAGTGATGTATCAAATTCGTCAATAGTTCATAATGGTTCTGCAATTGGTGATACTCACATATCTATTGAATCGAATATCGGTTCAGGTTCAATTTCATTTGATGGAACTGCCGACTTTATGAGAACTGAGGCTGCAGTGTTGCCAACAGTTGACCCACTACAACCGGTAAGTGTTTGTTTTTGGATTAAAACTACAGGTAGTAACGGTGGTATTGTCACTCAATATGATTATTCAGCAAGTAGTAATAATTTACGTTTTGGTCTTCGCTTTCAATCGGGTGTCTTCTCTTATTGGAAAGATGGTGTTTACTTAGCTAGTTCAACAGCACTGATTAATTCTGGAAACTGGGAGCATGTTTGTACAACGAAAGCGTCTGATGGTGCATTAAATATTTATATCAATGGTATACTTGATGGGACGGGTTCTGATTTAAATTCTTTTCAAGATGTCCCATTGAAAGTTGGAGCTTTCGATACAACCGTTGTAGTTATGAATGGGCAGGTAGATGAACTAGCTATTTGGCATAATGAACTATCACATGAAGATGTTAGAAGTTTATATACTTTTCAAGCCACAAACTTTAATGAATTGTCTCCAAGCTGGATATCGGACTGGAGTGACCTCATCGGTTACTGGAAGATGGACGGCAATTGGTTAGATTCTTCTGGTAGTGGAAATCATGGAACTCTCTTAAATACTCCAGAGTTTGATAGTGCTGTCGTTAAAATTGGCTCTAATGCAGGGGGCTTTATAACAGGCGATCAAGATGCCGTGAATGTTGATTTACTCAATAATGATGTCAACGCACAAACAGGAGCCATCACAGCATGGGTCAATCGCAGTTCGGTGAATCAAACAGGTTGCATTTTATGTATACATAGTAATTCAACAAATTATATCAGACTTGTTTTTACTGATGATAGTGGCGATGAGCTACGTGCCGTTTACTATGCAAATCCAACTTGGAGATCCGCTAGATTTAATGCAGATATTATGGGAGCTAATAAATGGCACTTTATTGCCATGACTTGGGATATTCCTGCTGGTGAATTGACGGTCTATTTAGATGGTCAGTTAATGAGTTTGGAAACTGGAGTATCAACTGCAATTGCAAGTTCTTTTACGACATCAAGAATTGGACGAAGTGGAATTGATACTCATCACTATAATGGAAAGGTTGATGATCTTGGAGTTTGGAGTGATAGTTTATCATCACAAGAAATAAGCTTAATTTACAACCGCCAAAAACAAAAGTACGCCAGTCACTACGATTCAGAAGTTATGGATTTAGGAAGTGCAACCTCTACATGGCCAGATCTCAAGTGGGTTACTAACTTACCTTTTGGTAAAGAGCTTGTTGGAGATTTTGATAATGATGGTAACCCCGATAACGATAGTTCATTAAACTACGTCAGCTTAAGTGGTGACTTGAGTGAAGGCTTAGTTGGTTATTGGTCGCTCAATGAGAAAGTGGCAGGAACTGCACCTGGAGCAACAGACTTTAAAGATATAAGTGGTGCGGGCAACCACTTAACAGCTGGTGGTTCACTAGTTTATGGTGAGAAAGGTATTTTATCAGCCTCGTTTTCAACAAACGCTTCTAGCAGTGGACATGCACAGGTCAACAATGGGATTAATAATACGAGCGAATCTTTCACCGTAGCTTCTTGGGTTTTGATAAGAGATATAAATTTGTCAGCAGGAAATAGAACTGCAGTTTCGCAACAAGGCAGTGCATACCCTGCATATTTTGTTGGAATGGATGGTGTTTCTAAGCGGCCTCGTTTATCAATTTGTGATTCTGACTCTCCAGCGATTTCCTGCTCATTTGCCTACGGTCCAGACCCTTTTGAAAACAACAGGTGGTATTTCTTAGTCGGTACTTACAACTCAATCACTCAGCAAATACAATTTTACGTTGACGGAGTGTCAGGTGGCGAACAAAGTGGTCGCGCCGTTTTTAATGCCACAAACAAATTTGAAATTGGTCGAAGTTTATGGAACTCAACAATAACCGATAGGTGGCCAGGTTCTATAGATGAGGTCGCTGTTTGGGACCGGGTCCTTACAAGTGACGAAGTTCAACAACTTTATCGCCGTGGCGCCAATCGAATAAAACTACAAGTGAAAAGCTGTATCGATCCATCTTGTAACTGCAAAAGTTACAACGTTGCTCCAGCAGGAAGCGAAGCTGACTGTGACGGAGATGGAACACCCAATGCTTCTGATAACGAAGACCTTCACAAAGCTGAATTCATTGGCCCAGGTGGTGATGGCAGAACTTACTACAGTGAGCTGTACAACCGAACACCTGCAGACATCACATTCAATTGCGCGTTAAACACTACCGACAGCAATCCTGGTGTTTGTGTTCCCGATGAGATTACTAGAGCCGGAAGTTCAAAACCCTCAGGCCCTGAGTTTTTTAACATCGATTACACTCAATTTGTAACACCAACAACAAACAGATACGCCCAGTACCGAGTTTATATGGAAGCCGATGAGAACACAGCTTGCGCAGGTGAACCTTGCTTACCAGAACTTACATCCGTCAGTCTCAACCCAGCAAACACAGTTAAGTACGCCAGCGAATATGTCGAAGTGAACCCAAAATCTGCAATTAGTTTTACAAGCATTCAAGATGCAAGTATCAAAGCAGATACCTGTGCAAGCTTTAGGCTACATAGAAATCCGAACACCTATTACCACGATGGAACATCATGGGTATTAGTGGGCGATGAGTCTCACAGAAACATAGCCTCAGAAGTCATAACCAATATTAAACAATTTGCCACCCAGTTTGGAGCGGGTGAATTAGAAGTGATCGGTTATCTTAAATCAGACCCAACTCAAACCAACCAATGCTCCATCGATGAAATCGATATTAACTACAACTAAAGGTGTCTTTTAGCGGGCGCTTTCTTTTATGAATCTTGAGAAGTAGTAGCGGACCATATTGTTCATTTTGATTTCTTGCCCTTGGTACTTCCAAGTGAGTTCGCCAAATGGGCCAGTGGTTGCAATAATGAGGGCTTCATTTGGGTCCGTCTTGTCTTCTTCGGTGAATTGAGGCACAAGAGCGCCGATGTTGTGAAAGCGAATTGAGATGGTGCCAGGCTCTTTCATGGAAAAGATCAGCTTGTAGCCATTACGAAAAAGCATAAAGTCAGCTTCTTTGCCAGAAATGCCGTAAATCTTGACCGAACCTTCTAAGTTGCTGCGCAGTTGATTAAATGCTGCTGATATTTCAATAAAATTTGTTTTGAGTTCTGTTAAAAATTCTGTGCTTTCGCTTTTTAAATCTGTTGAAAAACCGATGTCTGTGGAAAAATCGATCACTCCATCTTCTTCCATTTTTTGCTCAGAAAGAACCAAGTCTCTAATCCAATTTAATTTTTCCATATCCTTCCTTTTAGGCCCAGGCAGCTTGATACGAGGGTTTTACTCTTATGAAGACAACACAGGTCCCTGCAACGGTGAAATTATATTTAAAAATAGATTGCCACGAAATTACACTTTGCTGACATAGTTGCACCACATCATTATTTATGATGAGATGTTATTAGATAAAAGTCAAGGTGACTCACAGTTGACAAAAAAGCTTGTTATTTTAAAATGTTAATACTCTTTTGCGGTTCCATTTGGAGGCCCAATTGAGAAAATAACGAGTGGTTCAGGATTCAACCCATCAAGGAGTGATTGTATGTTTGCAAATAATTTTAAAGCTTTAGTAACTGGTCTTTGTGTTGTCGGTTTATTAGGTTTATCAGCCTGTTCAAGTAAAGACAAAATACCTGATATTAACTCTGGTGATAACGGTCAAATCACTGGTCTTGATGGCAACCCTGTGCCGGGCATCGATACTGGAGATAATTCACTCAGCTCTGCCTTTGATCAAGGAGGTAGCGACACTGGAAATATCTCAGGTCTTAACACAATCTTTTTTGATTATGACTCATCAAAGTTAACTGAAACAAATAAACAGTTGCTAACCTCCAATGCCGAGTGGTTAAAAGCTAATCCTGGCTTAACTCTCCTCATTGAAGGGCATTGTGACCAAAGAGGATCTACTGAATACAACTTAGCTTTGGGTGAAAGACGCGCACAAACTGTTAAAAATTATCTGATCAGCATTGGTGTGGATCCCAACAGTTTAACAATCATTAGTTACGGCAAAGAAAGACCACTTGATCTTACGGGCGCAGACACATCGTTCAGTCGCAATCGCCGTGCTAACTTTGTACCAGTGAGATAATGTTAAAGTTCGTTGTTCTGGTTTTTGTTATTAATCTAGTAGCTTGTGCTGGTCCAAAACCATTGCAGGATTATTCATTATCTAAATCGGCTCTTGATTACGCAAGAAAAGCAGGAGCTGAAAGTTTAGCGAGTGGCTGGTATTACAAAGCAGACACTACATTTAAACAAGCTGAAAGTGCCTACAAAAATAATGAAAACTTAAAAGCTAAAGAGCTTTTTATCAAAGCAAGAAAATTCGCTGAAAGAGCTGAGAACAGCTCTAGAGTGCAAAAATTTAAATCAGGAGACGGACCCGTTGATTAAATTAATAATGACCATCACTTCCATTTTATTATTAACTTCTTGCCTTCGCACTCGCGGGGACATTGGTGGTTACGAGCGACCAGGTGACTACAAACCAGCACAGCAAACTGCTAAAAACCAAGGTTATCAAGCTAATCCAAACTTCGTGCCTCCTCAGCAACAAAAAGTTGTTACAACATCAAGCACCGCAAGTAATCAGCCAATCACAAATATCAACAATAAAGATTTGGCGCGATTGCAAATCAGCTTACAAGAAATCAATGACCAAATTAGAGTGTTAAACGGTCGCATTGAGGTGCTAGAGAAAAAAGTGAGCGACGGTCAAGCACAAGCAAACGCCATCAATATAGATAGTAAATTAAAAAACTACGAACAGGCTTTAGCAAACTTAGAGGCGCAAGTGCAGACCCTTAAAGGGGGAGTAGCTAATGTATCGACGGTCGCTAAGCCAGCAGTGCAGTTGAACGCTTTTGGCCGCGGCGAAAAAGCCTTCCGTGAAAAAAACTGGCAAAAAGCCATCTCTGAGTACCAGCTTTACCGAGAGCAATATCCAAAAGGTAAAGATTACTCAGAAGCTACTTATAAAATAGGTGTTTGTTTTCAAGAGCTTAATATGAAAAGCGAAGCCAGAGCCTTTTATCAAGAGGCCGTCAGTAAATACCCAAGCTCAAAAGCCGGCAAAAAAGCCAAATTTCGCTTGAAACAGCTATAAGATTAAGCCATATATGGTTGCTAATGTCTTATGAAAAAGTGATCTCTATAGAAACCAGTTGTGATGACACATCCATAGCGATTGTGGGTCATGATGGCTATGTTTTCGGTCAAGTCAGTGCCAATCAAGATTTAGCTCACCAACCTTTTGGTGGCGTTGTGCCTGAAATCGCCGGGCGCAATCACAGTATAAAAATTTTACCCCTTATTGAAGCATGTCTCGAAAAAACAAACTTATCTTGGGACGACATCGACGGCATTGCTGTCACCAATCGCCCTGGGCTTATGGGCTCACTGCTGGTTGGAGTTGTTACAGCTAAGACTCTGTCATTAACCAAAGAAAAACCATATATCGGTGTTAATCATTTAGAGGGGCATCTGATGGCTCCATTCTTAAAAGATGATAAGTTCCAAGCTCCAGAGGATTTTTCGTATCCATTTATCGGGCTTGCTGTGAGTGGTGGACACTCACAAATTTATTTAGTTGAAGAGTTTGGTTCTTACAAAGTTTTAGGGCAAACCATCGACGATGCCGCCGGTGAAGCTTTTGATAAGTTTGCTAAAATGGTGGGTTTAGGCTTCCCGGGTGGAGCTAAAGTCGACAAGCACGCCAAAGAAGGGCGCGTAGATGCTTTCTCGTACCCGCGTCCAATGATTCATGAAAAAAATATGAATATGAGCTTTTCGGGCCTCAAAGCGGCTGCAAAACGACAGCTTGAAAAGATGTCAGACAAAGAAATTCAAACTCAGTTGAATGACCTGTGCGCCAGTTACCAACAAGCAATCATTGATGTGTTAATTTCTAAACTCAACCGTGCCTATCAAGAGCATTCGAGCATTAAGAGCATCGTACTAACAGGTGGTGTGAGTGCCAACTCAGCATTGCGCTTTCAAGCAGGAGAATGGGCCGAAAAAAACGGTTTAACCTTGGCCGTGCCACCGCTTAGGTACTGCACAGACAACGCTGCTATGATAGGCTACGCCGGTATCCAGCGCCTGAACCGTGGAGAAAAGTCTGAGCAAACCCTAGCTCCAAGCCCAAAAGTATATCCTGGTGACTTCATTGTCAGATAAAGGGGAGTTAGCGCGCATCAAAGAGCTTATGCAAGAACTTGGTGTGTCTCCCAATAAAAAACTAGGTCAAAATTTTTTAATCAATGAAGCTGTCATTCAAAAAATAATCACAGCAACAGACATTGTTAATAAACATGTCGTTGAAATCGGTCCGGGCCTTGGTGCTTTGACCTTAAGAATAAAAGAACAAACTGACCACCTTCATTTGGTGGAGTATGATTCCGGCTTGTATCAATACTGGCAAGATAAGGGTTTTAGTATAGAGCACATCGATGCTCTCAAAAAAAAATGGAGTGATGTCGACTCTAATTTTCAAACACTCATTAGCAATTTACCCTATGACATCTCTTCGTCCATTGTGATTCATTTATCTACGTTTACAAGCCCCATTCAAAACATGGTGTTGATGTTTCAAAAAGAAGTGGCCCAAAGAATCACTGCGGGTATCAATCTTAAAAATTATGGGCTGTTATCTGTCATTGCTCAAAACACTTGGGATGTAAAAAAAATCGCTGACTTAAGACCACGAGATTTTTACCCGGCTCCAAAAGTAGAAAGCCGTGTCCTCTTATTTGAAAAAAAACCAGAAGCTCAGTTTGATGCCAAGTTTTTAAGTTTTGTGAAGCACTGTTTTCTAAACCGCCGTAAGATGGTGATTAAAAATTTAAAGTCTTACGGGAAGTCATTAAATATCACTGAAAACACCATAGAAGAGCAGATGCTTGCATTGGGTGTTGATTTAAAAAGCCGTGCTGAAAACATCACTCCTGAAAAATACCTTGAGTTATTCACAAAACTCAAACATAAGTAAGAGAAGGTATTTTATGGGCATAAAGATAATAGCAAACAATAAAAAGGCTCGGTTCGATTACACTATCATCGATACCTATGAGGCGGGGTTGTCTTTGAAGGGCAGTGAAGTGAAGTCTTTGCGGGCGGGAGCTTGTAATTTAAAAGATGCCTATGTCAGCTTTAAAGGTCATGAGGCTTTTTTACAAAACGCTCACATCAGTGAGTTCAAAGCCAGTAGTTATAACAATCACGAGCCAGAACGCTTGCGAAAATTACTTATGCACAAGCATGAGCTAGTAAAAATATATTCTAATATGCGAGAAAAAGGTTACAGCTGTGTGCCCTTAAAAATTTATTTTAAAAACGGCCGCATCAAACTAGAAATTGCCACGGTGAAAGGTAAAAAGCTGCACGACAAAAGGCAGTCTATCAAAGAGAAATCCTCTAAAAGAGACATTCAAAGACAGCTAAAGAGAAGCAGGTAATTTTTAACTATAACAATGTCCTGTAGTTAATCTTTCGTTTAATTCCCACAAGCCAATCTTGTTTGTGTCAAAAGTTAAGAGTTTATGAGCTTCAGTATAACAGCACCACCTTGAAGATTTATGTTCAGAAGACAATTTAATTTCAAAGTCAGTCACATCCACTGCAAAATAGTGTTCTGGTATAATAAGTAAGTTTGTGTCCCAGTGAGAAGACTCAGACATTTTGATCAAACTTCTAGGAAGTGATGAACGCATATCAAGCTGAATAAAGTTAAAATTTATAGGAATGCCTAGCTCTTCAAAGGCCTCTCTTCGAGCTGTTTCCTTTGTCGTTTCATTATTTTCAACACCACCTGAGACACCTTGCCAAATAGAATTATCTGCTCTTTGTAACAGTAGAAATTCAAAATTTCCTGCAGTTGATTTTCTAAAAGGTAACACTAAAATTTGGATGGGTTGTCTAATTTGAGACTCCAAGTTGTATGAATTAACAGAATGAAAATTTATGAAAGCCGACGTATAGAGTTTCTAATTAAGAGCAATAAACAAAGTTTTTAATAGAGAAATTATTTACTCAACACAAGTAACAACTACACTGATATCAACCGTCTTGCCGAGTTCATCGATAGAAACAAGACCTTTAAGTTCAAAAAACTCTCTGATTTCATTACAGCTAGCTAAATCAGAAAGGCTAGAAACATCTACTCCTTGCATAATACCCATGCCAGCTGCTAACTGAGTTTTCATTTCAGAAATTGTGATTTTTTCACTCGCAAAAGACAAAGGTGAAAACAAAAAAATAAGTGAAATAATTAATTTAATCATTATTTGGGCTCCTTGTGACACTTTTAGTAAGTTTATTTTATGCTGAGCGAATAATACGATGTTTAGATGAGAAGTCATCAAAAATATAATGCCACAAAACTAGAGAAGAATAGCTAACTAAGTTAATAGAAAGACTGTTAATTTTAAAAATAAATCAATATCAAAGGTAATGCTTTTTTTGCAGTTGTTTCAGCGTCGATTTGTAATTCATCAACTGCATTTCTTGTTCAGTGATGATTTTTTGCATTTTATTAAGCCTCAGCTCATATTGTTGCAAAACGGAGTTTTGTCTGGCGATGAGATCTTGCACTTTCATTTGTTCGATGGACCTTTCATTCACTTTAGAAGTGAGTCGGCTAAACTTATTCAAGATGTTTTGCAAATTGGACTTAACCGCTGTTTCAAGGCGTTTGATATTAGCCTGGTTTTTTTCAAACAAATTTTTATTCAAACCTTCAAGCTGGGGGATTTTTAAGTGGATTTTTTGTAACTCTTGGGTGAGTTGTTGAATTTTTCGTTCTTGATGGTTGATTTTATATGATAAATCTTGAGCCATGTGATCTGGTGATTGAGGTGATTTATTGTTAAGAGGCTGAGCTGACGGTTGATCGCCAAATAAATTCTTGTTGAGTTGTCTTGGCATGATAACACCCCTCCCGTCTAATTCCTTGAAATCATAGCATTCTTGCCTCAAAAAGTAAAAACTTTGATTCTGAGGCGTCCAAATTTTCAATGAATCATTAGATTTTCATGGACGAACTGGGAAATTAGCACTCATACTATTACTATGGCTGCAGTTGCTGATTTCCTAAAGTTTGTTAAAAAAAAGAACGGATCTGCGTTACACAATAAAATTCATAATATTCTTAAATTCACCAGTCCAAACACTCACCAAAAACTATCAAATATGAATCTCCTTAATTTGGTGCAGTTCTTTTGTCATTCCATTCCTAGCTCAAAAGACAAACTCATCTTTGCAACGACATTTTCACAGCTTTTGAATGAGTTTAGTAAAGTTCACCCCATTGAGCTCGACATTGATTACATTTGCAAAAGTGTTGACCACCAAATTTTAATTATTGAAAAAGATATTGAGCTTATTAAGCAAGTAGGCAAACACTTAAACAAAAAACACAAAGATAAAAAAATCAAACTAAAGATTCAAAATTCAGGCGTTATTGCATTGGTCCTCGATGATCACAACTGTCTGACTGTAGAGCTTTATAGCTCGCGAGTGCAATTGCAATCGGGTCAGTTGGTGCCGCTGACTCCTGTGACTCAGCTCTATTACGATGCTGCTATGGAGTTACGCGAAGACTTGGCTCATTTTTTTGCCACCGATGACTATTTTTACTCATTCACCATGAGAGATCAAAAGATGAAAGGGTATAAGCTATCACCGAGGGATCTCACCATCAAACAAAGCCTCTCAGGCCCACTCAATATTGAAAACGACCTTTTCTTTATGCTAAAGGCGTTTGAAAAAAACTACATCGACCTAGCTTCAGACCCTTTTTACCAAGAGCTGTGCGGTAAGCTCGACCGAGCCATTGAATCCTTGAAGTTGCGTCAACCAGAGTCTATCTTATTTGCAAAAAAATCTATAAAACTTGCATACTTAGCCCTAAAGTACGTTTTTGATGATGACAATTACCTCAAATATAAACTATTAGAGTTAGAAAGAACTATCAAAGCGGAAGTAGAATGGGCAAAACAGGCACAAACAATAAAACAAGTCTGATCAGGCTAAATAAGTACATCTCACAATCTGGGGTCGCTAGCCGCAGAAAGGCCGATGAGCTCATCGAAGCAGGCTCAGTGAAACTCAATGGCAAAACCACTTATGAGCTCGGTCTGAAGGTGGATCCATACAAAGATAAGATCACTGTGAAAGGCAAGCCATTACAGCTCACCAAAGAAAAAGTTTATTACATTTTTAACAAACCCAAACAAGTGCTCACCACTATGGATGACCCTGAAGGTCGCCCATGTGTTGCAGATTTTATGAAACGATTGAAAAAAAAGCGTTTGTTTCCGGTCGGGCGTTTGGATTGGGACACTGAAGGTTTATTGCTTTTAACCAATGATGGTGACTTTGCTCAACGAGTGATTCATCCAAGCGAGGGCATTCCTAAAGTTTATCTCGCCAAATTAAGTGGGACACCCACACAAGAACAGCTGTCTAAGTTGGTTAAAGGAGTCACTATAGTGGGTGGCCGGGTGAGGGCTTTATATGCAGAAACAGTTAGAACAAAAACATCTAAAAAGTACGACTGGGTTAAAATTGCTATTACTGAAGGTAAAAACAGACAGATCAAAAAGATGTTCGCCAAGATCGGGTTTGATGTTAAAAAACTTAAAAGGACAGCCATTGGACAGTTGAAGCTGGGTAATTTAAGCTCAGGGACCTATGCACAACTCAACCAATTTCAAATCAATAAAATCTTTCATGATGTGAAGAAAAAAACCAACAAGCCTGAAGCTAGAAAAAAAGTGACAAAAAAAGTTAGAAAGAAAACAACTCGTAAGAAGTAATGAAGCATTTAATTCTTATAGTCGTATTTTTTTTAATAAATAGTGCTTTCGCGAATGTTGAAGTTAAGTTTGTGTCTTATATTAAGGCCAACGGCTCAGAACGACTTTCAACATTCAAGGATTTCCCAAAAGAAAAAAGAATGCATGTTGCGATTAAGATTAACGGCTATTGGTATGAGATGATCCCTAAATTTGGTTTTTATAAGTCAGAAATGTTTCAAGCGGGTAAAATGCCAAGAACACGCAAAGGACCCGATGGTAAAAACTATCATTTGTTAGTTGAAACACTTTATAACGAAACGTTAACTCTTCCTGACGTAAACCCCGAAGCCTACAAATATGTTAAATTTGATTGGTACTCTCGGTGGGATGACCCTATAACAAGTCACTGCTCAAAATTTGTTGGGCAGCTTTTGGGTCTGGATCCAAGAAAGCCTCAACATACAGGTGCTGAAGGATTTTTTTATCCAGTGAGCTTTTCACTGTCACCAGATGACATTTTTGATATTTTGTCGAACGACGATGATTGGGTGAACTTGGCTCAGGCTCAACTCTCATGCCAACAAGTGATTAAATCCGGAAAAAAAAGACGCAAAAGAAAATAAATAGAAATTCTTGCAAAGCTTTTTTTAAAGACGGGCCTATTATTTAAAATAGAATGAATATATTTATTTACTAATTAATTTTATTAAACGTTTTATAAAGCGTTGTTCATCTTCGAAACCAAAAAGAGTGAGCTCTTTTCTGTAGCTTCCTTGTTCGTCATAAAAAACGATGTGTGGAAGGCCTTTGATATTGTACTTCTTGCGAACGGTTTCGTAGTCTTTGGGTTGAATGGTGGCATTGTACTTCACCCAGATAAAATTCTTTGTTAGCTCTTGCACTTTTTGAGTGTTAAAGGTTTTCTTTTCTAACTCTATACAGGCTGCACACCAATCGGCATAAAAATCAATGATAAGACCTTTATTTTGCTTTTTAGCAACGTCATAAATATTTGGGCTATAAGTTGTCCAATCGGGTGCGTAAGGGTCTTTTGCTGTGAACAAGCTTTTAAATTTATAGTTAAGACCAGGCATGGACATCGCAGATGATAGCACCATTCCACCAACTAGTAATGATAATATAATCATTTTTAAGGTGCGCTGAAAAATCAATTTTTGGGCAAAGTGAAAACACAAAGAGCAAGCAAGAATTGGAATCATATATTTAAACGGTCGATCAAAAACAGGCATGAGGTAATAGGCGGCGGCTCCCACCATGACAGCGCCAAAAATAAATTTGGTCGCCTCCATCCAGCTTCCTGAGCGCGGTAATTTATCAATAAGGTGACTGAACAAACCAATCACAATAAAGATCACCCCTAGACCCATAGCAAAAGTGAATAAATATAAAAAGCCGACAAAAAGATCGCCACTTTGGGCGACGTACGTTAGAATCCCAATAAGCACCGGTCCAACACAAGGGCTTGCGATGATTCCAGCAACCAATCCAGTAGCAAATGCTCCTAAGTAGTTTTGCTTAAATTTTTTATTCGTGAGTTTGTTGCGCAAAAAAGCGGGAGCTTGCAGTTGAAAAACTCCAAACATACTGAGAGCCATTAATACAAACAACAGCCCTATACCAACGCGAACATAAGGGTGATTCAAATAAGAGCCAAACAGCCCTCCGGTCGTAGCTGCAAGCACGCCCAAGGCAGAGTATGTGAGTGCTATACCTAGAACATAAGAAAGGCTTAGAAAAAATTTGCGTGAGATACTTTGCTTATGGCTGGAGTGGCCAAGCACAGCTAGAGTGATAGGTATCATAGGGTAGATGCAAGGAGTGAAGCTTGTTAAAAAGCCCGCTAAAAAGATCAATAGTAAAATGGAAAGGAGTGACGTCTGCGTACTGTCGAGATTGATATTGGTTAGTGAAAACGAGCGAGGCTCTTTGTAATTTGGGTTAACGACATTGGCTTCCACTAAAAAGGGGAGATCAATGGGCATCAAACAGTAATCTTTAGTGCAGGCTTGGTACTGCAAAGCAAACTCAAGCTTTTGCTGACCTGGTTTTAAAGACTCAGGAACTTCAAAAGAAGTGGTGATGGTTGCTTTGTTTTTTATTCCCTTTTTAGTTTTCTTAGCGAGATTATCAAAGAACTCAACTTCTGGGTTTATGAGAAGTTTCCGAGTTTTTAGGTTTTTGATTTGAGTTTTAACTTTAAATTGTTTTGAGTAGGCATGGTGTTTTTCTGCAAGATCGACATTGATTCTTAACTCAACCTCTTCAAGTGCATTGATAGTAGATTTAGTTAAGAAACTCGTTTGAATACTGAGTGGGTTTTCGTTGATTTGCGCCAATGACATTGGAGCCACTGCACTTAAGAAAACAATAAGAACGCAGCTTAAAAAAGCATAGAGGTGTTTTGCAAAAAAGCATGAAACCCACTTTAAACCCATATTACTAGTATACCTGCTTTCATAATAAATGCTAGAAAGGAGGCCATGGCAGTGTCAACTTTCAGTCAATTTATAAAGTGTGTTTTGGCTCCTGAGTGCTTCCATTTTTTAAGAGTATTTACCAGGCTAAAGGTTTGTTGCCCCCCCAAACCCTTATTGTTATAGCCTATAGCCTGAGTCTCTCATATATGGCCAAAAATGAGACAAAACTAGGGAGGCTCAGTCAGTAAATTCTTTATAGCCTTATTTTTGATTGAACCCTCATCTTCTTTGGTCTATGTCCCTATCTATGAATGAAAATATGCCTTATTTATTGGCCTACAGCGCCACAGCTGTATTTGGATTGTCGTGCATCTTTTACACGGTCTTCGCCAATAGAATATCGCCCATTTGGGTGAACACCATCAAAGCTTGTGTTGGCACTCTTGGTTTTTTTCTGACCACCACACTTTTTTATGAATGGAACAGCATTTCTTGGCAAAGTCTCAGCAGTTTTTTTGTCAGTGGCTTTATTGGTCTTGGGATCGGCGATCTATTTTTGATTCTCGCTTTTACTCGCATTGGAGCCGCCAGAACTCTTATGGTGTTTTCCTGCGGTCCACTCTTCACTGGTTTGCAGGGGTACTTCTTTTTTGGTCAGACATTATCGATGAACAAACTGTTTGCCATTGTCTTTTTGATCACTTGTCTTTTTATTCTCAGCTATGAAGGTTACAAAGAAAAAGGTCAGTGGGAGTTCAAGGGAGTGGTCTTTGCCTTGCTAGGTGTTTTGTTTGATGCCATCGGCATTGGTCTTACTCGCTTTGGTTTTGAAAACTCAGCTCAAGTGATTCCCATAGAGGCCAACTTTTACAGGGCGATTGGCGCACTGGTCTTTTTTATAATTTACAATCAAGTGAGACCTATACACTTAGTAAGCGAGTTTAAAAAACTGATTCCCAAAGAAAAATCCATCATTTTACTCGCGAGCGTTATGGGAACTTATGTGTCGCTGTGGCTTTGGAACACGGCCGTTAAGTACGGACACCTGGCCAGTATCTCGGCCATAGCTGCTGCCGAGCCCTTCACTGTTGCTGTGTTTGAACATATTTATTTGAAGAAGTGGCCAACCAAATATTTACTCATTGCCAGTGTGTTCTTTAGTTGTGGTATGTTTTTTCTATTTTACAAATGATATTTTTATATGAGTGCACTTAAAGAGGTGAGTGATGCGAGATGTGATTTCTAAAAAAGATCAATACCTAAATGATCTTTATTATTTCGAGGATAAACACTTACAAGCTATTTCTAATAGATTAAAAAACGACAATAAGTGGGGCATTAACATTGGCTACCACGAAATATCTTTGCTGCAGTTTTTCATTCAACAATTTAAAGTTAAAAATATATTAGAGGTGGGAACACTTTATGGCTTTTCAACTTATGCCATGGCACAAGCTTTGCCTGAAGGTGGTGTTGTTACCTCGTTAGAAAAGAACAAAGAAAACCATCAAGCCGCCACGGAGTTACTAAGTGCAACTCCAGTTGAGACTAAGATTCAATTAATTCACCAAGATGCTAAGGACTATTTAGCGAATTGTCAGAAGACCTTTGATTTGATTTTTATCGATGCCAATAAGTCAGGTTACGCAGGTTATTTAACTAAATCTTTAGAGCTTCTCACTAAAGAGGGGCTTATCGTCGGAGATAACACTTTCTTGTTTGGTCACGTCTACGGAGAAGGAATAAACCGAACATCAGACGCAGCGATAAATTCAATGCAGTCTTTTAATAAGAGCCTACTAGCCAATAAAGACTATCAAGTGATCACAATTCCGACCACAGAAGGCATGACGATCATAAAAAAACGATAGTTGTATATTTTTGTTTTACTAAATTTTTTTATTGAACTAGCGCAGTTCAATTAGTTTTTTTTAGTTGGATAAAATAATTATACTAATTTCAATAAAAATTTTTCTTAAAAATAAAGAGTTATTTAATGTGATTGGGGCGAGATGAGTGAATGCTGCTCTAGAAATTTCCCAACTTCACGGTAGTAAACTTCTTTTTCTAATTTCACACCCATAAGGTGTCCACAGTTCTTTAGCAACACTTGAGTTAAGTTCTCTTGAGGGTAAGTTTGCAAGCATTTATCAATGCTATCTACGGGAACAAGATTGTCCTGCTCAGCTCTAATAGATAGTAGTGGTACATTTTTACCAAACTGTTTAATGTTTCGTTTGGCTTGAGCTTTATAACATAGAGGGTTCCAATAAAGCCCTCCAAGGAACAGTTGTAAAATTCGCAGTGGTAAAGGGTATTTAAAGGCATGTGTAAATAAGTTCCAATAACATTTAAAAATATCAAAGAAGGGCCCACCGTCGCAGATGATGCCTTTGATGTTTTTTCCTTGAATGCGGTAGACGGCTTCAAGCACAGAATAAGACGGGTTTGAAAGGGTTAAAATGATTTTGTCACCTTCCACTAGCTTAAGAATTTCTTCAATGCGATCACTCCACATGTATCTTAAGCCCCACTGCCATCTTTTGCTGACGGGGGGAAGAAAGACTTTCTGGTTGTGAGCGCCTTCTAAATCAAAGGTCACGGCTGTAAAACCAAAGTGATTGACAAGGTTAACATGGCGACGCAGGGTGCGCCCACTGCCGCCATAATGATGAACGAGCACGAACACCACATCTGATTTTTTTTCATCGGGTTCATGCACTCTTCCGTTGAAGGGAAGTTGATTTAGTTTTGAACTTTCGGCCAAAGCTCTTTCCAGTGAGTTCCTCTGGTTTGTTGATTAACACCTTGTAAAGCTTGCTGGCTCACTTTGACTTGCTCAAGAGCTGTTTCAGAGAGCGCCTTTCCACAAGCCTCAACAACGGCATCACTGTCAATTTTGTGATATTTGTAAATTTCTTTTGGACGTCCACAGCGTGAGTGTTTTCGAACGGCTAAGCTTTCTTGTTTGACACCAACAATAGAGCCTATGTTGTCGAGCAAGCCTGGCTCACCATCATGAACACTTACAATTGGAATGCGTCGGCCTGCTAAAGTGCTCACTTCACCAGGTTTGGCAGAGCCATTCATCATTGGTTGCAAATACAGATCAGCGTTCACACCGAGCTCATTGCGCAAGTAATTGTAGTTATCTTGATGTGCTAGGTTACCGACAAGTAAATCCGTACAAGTGATTACAATGACGTTGGCATAGATACCTTTCTCGAGTAATTCGTGAGACGCTTTAATGGCTTCTGTAGTTAAGCTGCCGAGAGCAAAAATATTAACTACATTGTCACCTGGCTCGTAACCTGCAAAGCCTTCGTAGTTGATCAAATAGTAGGCGCCGTTCAAAACATCATCTTTGATTGTATTCATAATTTCGGCGTCGCTAACAGTGGCGATACTCGATTCATCCACAGCACCCGGAAGAGCGTAACTCTTGTGATGCATTAATGTGTCTGCATTTGTTTTAAATCTTTTTTGTGTTTTTAAAAGTTTAAGCATGGCTTTTTGATCTGCACCACGAGTCACCCCACGGATGAAAACACCATTGCGTCCTTCGTTATCGTTAAGCATGTGCCTTTTTATGCTCTCTGCAAAAATCCAGTCGAGCTCCTGACAATAGAACGGCTCCCATGTGATTTGATTAGGAATCTGAATATCAGACTTCCAACCGTGCTGAGCTCCTTCAGGTGAAAGTGTCACCCCAGATGGTGTGCCTACCATGATAAAACTCGATTTCCAGTAAAGGTTGTAAAAGAATTGATCTAAAGCACGCTTTACGAAGAAGTCGTAAACAGTCATAAGTGGAAGTAAAGGGATACCAAGAATTTCACGGATTTTACCGTAAGAACCCATGCAAGACATCACGTTAGCTTCAGCTATGTCAAACCGGATAAATCTGTCATTCACATCATTTCCTGGAACTAAATCAGGTCGTTTTTTATCTTTAACGTTAAACTCAGATTCCCAGTCATCAGTGTTTTCTGGACCGAAAACTTTGCCGTCCATTGCAGGGTTCAAGTTTGTACTCGTTCCCACATCTGGCGCCATGGGTACTAACATTTCAGCCGGCAGCTTCCAAATTTTTTCAGCGTCAGTTAATGGTTTTTGTTTTTCTAAAAGTTTAGTTTCATCGACTGGAGTGTTTGAAATTCGAGTGAGCTTTGCGGTGAGCTGACCGAGCATCCACTGGGTGTGTGGGTAACTTGCCATTTTTAAATTGATGTCGAGTGTGTCGTTCATTTCACCATACTTGAAAGCTTCTTTTTTGAAGAACTCTTCATTGTCGGCTTTGATTTTGTGCTGATCTTTAATGTCTTGGTAAAGTTTCTCGCTTCGTTGCTTTAAGAACTTACCTTCAGCGCTAGAGTCATCAAAGCGAGCAAATAAAACATCGTCAGAGATACCTTGAGCTTGTCTAAGCTCATCCATTTCAGCTTTGTTTGGAAGAGCTGAGTGGTTACCAGACGTAGCTGCCATCTTCAGATGCCACCCCTTAATGGTGTGTGCAACGATCATGCATGGACGCTTCGGATTTTTTTTACTTTTTTCGAGCGCTTCAATCATGGCCATAATGTCATTGCCACCAATGTCGTGTAGCCCTTTGTAGAAGTCCTCATCGCTGACGTTTTTTAAAAAGTCAGAGAGCTCTTTAAATTTGTTACTGACATTGTCCTTGAGTTCTTTAGGGTCTTCGATCAAAAGTAAAGTTTGATATTCAAAGTCAGTTAACGATTTTTCAAGCCACTGTTGGTAAGCCTCTCCGCCTTTTTTGTTGAAAAGCTTATTGCGGAAAGACCCGTGGCGAACTTGGATAACATCCCAACCGTTAGCTAGCATGGTGTTGCCAATGCGGTCGGCATCTGTTCCGTACATGATTTCTTGGTTGGTGATGCGTGTGCCATCAAGGCTTTGCCTGTTGTAATCAACTATCCAGGTGACATTGCCCAATTCACGTTCGGCAAAATCAGGGATGGCTTCAAATAATGAGCCCTCTCTAAATTCAGCGTCACCCATCAAAGCCCAAAAGTGAGCGTCGGGAACGTTGTAACCTTGTTTTTTGGCAAAACGGTAAGCGTGCGCGAGGTAACCAATATTGACTGGTGGAATTCCCACGGTGCCTGTTGGTAAAAAGTTATGATAATCGGCATCGTAAGCTGAGTGATACGATTGAAAGACGTACTCATTGTCTTTTGGAAATGCGCGCAACATGCTCATGGCATGGTTGCATTCTTCTAAGGTCAGTTTTGACAAGTCTTCGTTTAAAAAAAGATCTAATAAGTAGTTGAGTGAGTGGTCAGCAGGACTTGCATGGGGTTTGTTACAGATATGATCAAAACCTGATTTTACAAACAAGTGCAGTGCTGCCAGAATATGTAAAGCCCCTGAGGAGGCCGAGCTATGGCCACCAACTTTTGGGTCGCCCTTTTCTTTGTCTTTACGGTTGTTGGCCATAAAGATCATTTGATTTAATAAATAATGGGCGCGGTAAATGATATTATCGATTGTTTTTTGATCTTGTATTTTCAATTTTAACTCCATGCCATCTTGAGTAGGCGTGTCCGAAATTTTGATTAAAACAAATTCTGTCAGACACTATTCATTTTTTTGTTTCTCGTCCAGTTGTATTATCGTTAAAATAGGGTTTTTACTTATAAAATTGTAATTATTAGCTTTTGTAACTGCAGAATTATGTCTGGCTGCATTAAGCATCTAAGCCTCGAGAACAAAATTCCAATTGATACGGATTTTACCATCGTTTTCTATGATCCCATCAGGTGGGTTGGGGAAGGGTTCAGCTTCTTTGAAAGCCTCTACGGCAGCGTCGTCGAGATCTCTGACACCACTGCCATCTCTCACCTGAACGTTGACTAAAGATCCGTGTTTATCCAGGGTGATAACAACAGCTGTTTTGTGGTCAACAGAGGCAAGCTTTCTTCCAGTTTCAAAGACATGCTTTACTTTGTCTTTGATCACTGGCTCCCAGTACTTTCTTATTTTACCGCGAATTCGTTCATAATAAGCGTAGTAGACAAATTCGCGCGTGTTTAAAACGGTTTGTTTACCTTCTTTTATACCTTTTAAGTAGTCATTGCTTTGACTGCGCTGGCCGGCAGTGGCTTCGTTAACTTCAAAGTTTTTAGCACTCGAGTAACTGTGTTGTGGAAGAAGGTTTTTAAGACGAACGCCATCGATGGCTTTTTTTCTTTTTTTATTGGCCATTTTTTTCTTTTTAGCTTTGTCTTGTTTGGCTTTGCCGTTTTGTCCTTTGCCGGCATCGTTTTTGAAGTCACCATGATGACGAGCTTTTGTTTGTTCTTTAACAGTTTGATTTTTTCGACTTAAGAAAAACTGATCCTCTGGAATTTCATCATTGATAGATTTTTCATTTTGTTCAACAACTTGAATATCTTTAGTTTCTAATTTCTTTTTTTGTTGGACAATTTTTTGTTCTTGAGGTTGTGGGGTGTTTTCAACAACAACAAACTCTATGGTGTCTTGCACTTTTGCCGGTTTTTCATTGTTAACTAAGAAGAGAGCGAGATAAGTGATTAAGTGTATACCAAAAGAGAGCATGAGCGTGGCAATGGTGTATGATTTTACTTTTTCTATGCGCTTCATGTAGATTGTATCGGTTCGGATCGTTTTTTTTTAAACTGGTGTTCTGTCCAGAAGGACTGAATTTTATAACTTTTTATACCATTAAGAATTCATCAAGTTTTGAGATGAAAACCAGTTTTTTTTTAAAAGAGCGACCTCTTAGACTTTGATATTGCACCTACTAGAGGTGACTAAAAAGCAAAACTTAAGTCGAGCCCTTCGCTCAGGATGACTTTTCTTATTTTGAAAGTGTTTGTAAATAGTAATGGCAAAACAATTGACCCTAGAGAATTCCTTTTGTTTAATTGCTCAAACTTAGGAAATAATATGTTTTTTAAATTATACATAACTTTATCAATTTTCTTTTCATTTATACTTACAATTAACGCTCTCGCTGATGAAAACGTTGAAATGATTTATAAGTCTATCCCAATAGAAGCTAGTAAAGATCAAGTTTGGAAGGCGGTGACCACAGCGCAGGGGTTAGCCTCCTGGTGGGGAGTAGGAGTTCGTTTAGAACCGTTTATTGGTGGAGAATTTTATGAGCCTTGGGGTGATGACCAACTGGCGACCGGTGTGGTTGTTGACGTCTCCTTAGAGCAGTCCATTAAATTCACCTGGCGTGAAAAGTATTTTTCAGACGAACAAAGTACAATTTGTGCTTTCTCCATGTCAGAATCTGACGGCAAGACAATTTTTAGAATGCAACACTTTGGCTGGGAAAGCTTCAAAAATGAACAAAGGCGCAAAGAGCTTATCAATGGTTTCAACCAAGGGTGGGATGTACTTTTGCCTAGGTTAAAAAAGCATTTAGAATCTAACTGAGCTTGCTTTTGGGCTTAGGTGGCCGTTTTTTTTGATTGGTCACCAAATCCAACTCTTATTGAAGGACAGAACCTTTTGGCAGTTGTTAAAAATTAGTTTATAATTTTGATATGTTAGTGAATGCATGGGGCCTGACTGACGTTGGCAAAAAAAGATCAGAAAACCAGGACAACATTTATTTAGACACGGAAAACCACTTGTACATTGTGGCAGATGGCATGGGTGGGCACTCAGGTGGTGAGATTGCTTCAGCACTTGCTATTGAAAGCCTGAAAGATGTTTTTGAAAATAAAATGTCTAAAATTAATAATATTTACACGCCCATAGATTTGTTTCGTGAAGCTTATTTAGAGGCCACTCAACGCATTTTTAAAAAAGGCATTGAAGACTCTTTGCAAGGAATGGGAACCACATTGGTTTCTGCCTTTTTTTACAAAGGAACTATCTACATCGCAAACGTTGGTGATTCGAGAGCCTATTATTTTAATAATCATCATCTGTGGCAAGTCACTGAAGATCACTCTTTGGTTTATGAGCAACTTAAAATGAGTAAGTTTAAAAATATTGACCCGGAACAACTCATAGGAAAAAACATCATCACTCGCAGTGTTGGCTTTGAAAGCACTATTCATGTGGATGTCATCCAAAAAGAAGTCAGCACTGGTGATCATTATTTTATGTGTTCAGATGGGGTCACTGGCATGGTTCCTGATGATCAACTCTTTGAATTGTTTTCAAGATCTGAGGCTGCTGAAGTACCTGTAAAGTGTATTGAAATGGCCAACAATGCTGGTGGTGAAGACAATATTTCTGCCCTTTTTATAAAGTTCACATAATCGCGAGTGATCATTGACGCATAAAGTCTCTAGCGTTAGCCTAAGTGTTCAAAATAAACAGGTTTTAGTCTGAGTGGATTTTACAATTTATTATTTGAAATCCTCTTAAATTTAATCAAGAACAGGGATTCTGCAAAACTCAACGGGCGAGGAGTAAAAGGTTGTCACAAAAGTCATACACGATTTTATTGACGAGCAATTCAAGCACAGATGTGAGGTCAGTGACCATATCTAAAGCTTGGGTGCATGCGATCCTTAGTGTCGTGGTGGTTGCCCTGGTGATATTATTTTGCATACTTTTCGATTATATCAAGGTTCTCTCATCTCATAAACAAACTAATGCTTTGTTGTCTGAAAACCTAATTTTAAAGCAAAAGTTCAGCATGGTTGAGAGCAAGTTGCTATCTGTCGAAAAAAAATTAAAGCGCGTGAGTAATATTTCTGCCAAGGTGGAGAAGTTGAGTTCGATGTATTCAACGAAAACTCCAAAGACCATTGCTAGTTCTAAAGGCATTAATCTCAGTGAAAATATCCACCAACAAAAACGACCTGTTGAAGCTATGGGGCCATTGCAGGCAAGTCTTTCTCCCATGCAAATGTTTTTTGATAAGTTAAAATTTTTTAAAAAAGCACCACTCGCAAAAAAATATGATGATGAGAAAATCAGTGATCAAATTGAGCAGGTTGATCAAAGAGTTATTGCCCTGCTAAAAAACTCAGACAAACAAGAGCTTGTTGCTTTAAATAGTTGGGAAGGTCTTTCTCGTAAAAAAAATATTTATGATTCAACTCCAAATGTGAAGCCTGTACGCTCAGGCTGGTACACATCACCCTTTGGTATGCGCACAGATCCTTTTACTGGTGTGCAGACAATGCACTCTGGACTTGATATCGCCGCAGCACCTGGCACGCCCATCTACAGCCCCGCTGATGGAGTTGTTTCTTATGTTGGGTTTGAAAGTGGTTATGGAAACTTAGTGACCATTGATCACGGTTACGGAGTAAAAACAAGATACGCCCATAACTCAGAAGTGTTTGTTAAGTTTGGTCAAAAAATTGAACGCGGTCAAAAGATTGCGGCTGTTGGCAATACCGGGCGGTCTTCCGGGTATCATTTGCACTACGAAGTCCGCGTGAATGGTTTAGCGGTGAATCCAAAAAATTATATTTTTGATTGAGTCATGAAAAAAATTAAAATGGAATTATCATACGATGGGGGTCGGTACTTTGGTTGGCAAAGACAGAAAGACAATGTCCTTACCATTCAAGGGCAAGTTGAATCTGCTTTAAGAAAACTATTTAAAGATGATAGCATTGCCATTTGTGCTTCAGGAAGAACCGATGCCGGAGTTCATGCATACGCACAAGTCGCACATGCGTGGGTGCCTGATAAAGCAGAAAAAATGCCTTTGCTTCGCGGGCTCAACAGTTTGATTCCAGACGACATCAGTGTGCACTCTGTAGACCTAGTCAGTGATGACTTTCATGCCATTGGTTCGAGTGTTCAAAAAACATACCTTTACAAGGTTTATAATTCACCCACTCCATTTGCTTTGAACAGTAAATATAAATTATGGGTGAGGCAGCCTCTTGATATTAAAAAGCTCAATGATTGGTCGCAAGTTTTGGTGGGGACACATGACTTTAAAAGTTTTATGACCACTGGGAGTGAAGTAAAGTCAACCGTAAGAGAAATTTTGCTAGCAGAGTGGTCTTATCTGCCAGAGACGCCTACTGATATACAGTTTTTAATTTCTGGAACGGGATTTTTAAAACAGATGGTAAGAAACATAGTTGGAACTTTACTGCACCTTCACTACAATGGGGGCAGTGCTAGCGAGCTCAAGGATATTCTACAGGCGTTAGACCGCCGGAGGGCGTTTAAATCAGCACCCGCTCATGGTTTGTATTTGAAAGAAGTGGTCTACCCTGATGAGCTCGCTAAATCCTTTAAGGCACTGTAATTATATAGAAATTACATATATTTCTGGAGTGTGAAGGGTTAAAAGTGCCAAAGAATTGATCACTTAAATCAGTTGAGATCGTAAGAAAAATATTAAGTGTTAATGATTTCAATAACTTATAAGACCATTTAAATTTTTAATTTGTTATAAAATTATTCAAAACTAGCAAATAGTTATTGTCATCCTTAAGCACCTGAAGTAAAAGACTCCTTTAATTGCAACTAGAAACGGGTGAACAATGAAAACATGGGTTCCAAAACAAGCAGATATGAATGAGAAATGGTGGATTATTGATGCCACTGATCAAACAGTGGGTCGTTTATCTACTAAGATTGCCAACAAATTAAGAGGCAAAGATAAACCACAATTCACCCCACACGCAGATATGGGTGATCACGTTGTTGTTATCAATTCTGACAAAGTTAAGTTCACAGGTAATAAGTGGTTGCAAAAGAAATATTACACAAGATCTCGTTTTTTTGGTTCACTCAGAGAAATGACAGCAAAAGAACTTCTTGAAAAAGACTCAACTCAAATCATTTACAAGTCAGTCACTGGCATGTTGCCTAAAAATAAATTGGCTAATAAGATTATTAAGAAATTAAAGGTTTACCCAGGCAGTGAGCATCCTCACGCAACTCAAAAACCAGAAGCTTTAAATTCGTAAAAAGGAAACAGTAAATATATGGCTGCTCAAGAAAAAGTTTATTACGCAACAGGAAAAAGAAAAACCAGCGCCGCTCGTGTGTTTTTAAAGCCCGGCTCTGGTAAGATCACAATCAACGGTAAAGATTCAGACAAATACATTTCTACTTCAACAGGAAAAATTGTTTTACAACAAGCCTTTGAAGTGACTGAGACAAAAAATAAATTCGATGCTTACATCACTGTGAAAGGTGGCGGAACGACTGGTCAAATTGAGGCCATACGCCACGGAATCTCAAGAGCACTTTTAGCTGTTGATGAAGACATGAGAGGAAAGCTTAAGAAATCAGGCTATCTTACTCGTGACTCAAGAATGGTTGAGAGAAAAAAGTACGGCCGTCACAAAGCAAGACGTTCTACACAATTCTCAAAACGTTAATTCGTTACTTCCCATTTGGAATCAAAAAAAGCAGCTCAACTGGGCTGCTTTTTTTTGTATTTATCTTTATTCAAAATTGGGCTTTAAAAGTCGAAGGCCAAGCCGCCATTTATGAATGAGCCAGAAAAATCGTAAGAACCAGTGATATGAAAGTAATTGCGGAACTCACCTACAAGATAAACAGAGTTAATGCCATAATCGCGGTCCAGTTCAACAACAGACCAATAATCAAGAAAGTTGATATTTAAGGCAAGGCCTAATGAAATATGACCGCCCAGCGATGCACCAAGTTTGGGGGCTCCTTCCCCTTCTTGAAACTCCATAAGGGTAAAGCCATCAAGGCCTGCATCTGCGTAGGGCACTAAGATTTGTTTATTCCAAAACTGCAGCTTATAAACAACGTTGGCACTGTTAGGGAGCATAAATAAAGAGAAATCTTCGAGAGGCTGTAAGCCATCTGGAGCATTGGGTGAGTTAAAACGTCCATTTCCTTGCGCGTAGTAGAGGCCTGTGCCCAGCTTGAATGATAAACGACCTAAAAATTGAAGCTGCCACTCCCAATCAAAAAGTAATAATGGAGCATTTGAATCTTCATAAAGTTCATCAAAGAAAAATTGTCCATCTTCAGTTTGTAAATTGCTTGGGTTAAACATTCCAAAGCGAACTGAGACGTGTTTTGCTTGATCTGATTCATTGATTTTATAAAGGTATTCGCGATCTTTTGTGATTTTGTATAAACCTTTGGAGGCATAAGGGTGATCGATGAGTTTATTTTCTTTTGAGTAAGGAGTGATTTCACCACGGTAAACGTATGGGGTGATTTCGTCTTTTTCTAAGCTATTGGCGATGTCGTCTTCAATAGTTCCGTCTGAAAACTCATCATCTTCAATGCTGTTAGCAATGTCATCTTCTAAACCTTCATCACGCAGTGGGGGGAGATTTTGAGTTTCTTCATCAGCAAAGGGCTCAATTTCACTTTCTATCTCTGCCTCAATGTCTATGTTGTTTTGTGCCTGTATGTTCAATGGAGATGCTAAAAAGATAAATACTAGAAAGAGAAATGAAGATCTAAACATCATGAAGCCCTCATTTTTTTTCTTTGTCTAACAAATACAAAAGTAAAGCTTGCAAGCAAAAGTATCATCAATGCGAGTGTGAAAAACACATGGGTGAGTAAGCTGAGTTTAGCAAAAACCCATACTGGTAAGAGGAGAACTCGGCTGATCAATTTTAAGCTTTTATACTCAACGATAAAATGTGAGGCCTTTGACCCCCAATTGTAGTAGCCCTTCACAAATTTTGATCCCAAAGTATTTGTCAATAGGAAGCGATTGCGAAACTCACGCAAGTCTTCGACAACAAAGTTCATACTTGATCCAAAGGTGGCTGTGGCTATAAAACAATTGAAGTCTTCAGCGAGGAGGCCGTTCACCTCCATCGTCAGGGTTGTATAAGCGCAGGCAAAAATATCACTGATAGAAGAGCTTGTGCTATCAATGCCATTACAAACTGGAATGGCAGCAATCTGAGCGTTGGTTGGAGATAAATCAAAAATGTTTCCAGCTTTATCTTGTACGGCTAGGCGGGTAAAGACTTTAGTTTCATTGTCAAAGTTATCAATGAATGGTTCTTCGATGCTTGTGTCGTCTGGAAAAGTTCCAGTAAAAAATATTGTTTGGCTATCGGAAGACGTGTCGACATCAGCTAGAGCTGTTGTGTTATAGAAGGCAACGAGACTTGTGATCTCTCCACCAGTTGGACTGTTACCACTGTTAACTCCTGTAGCTTCACAAAACTCTAGTGCAGAGTTTGGAGCCACACGATCGGCATCTCCTTGTCCTGGAAAAAAAACTTTTTCATCACCTGGGAAGGCGCTGAAGTCTTTGATTCCAACATTGTAAGGAGCCGTTCCTGCCGTGCCATTGGAGCAGTCAGGTGAAACATCAGTAGGTAACACTGTGATGGTATAAACTTTCATAGTGATTGAGTCTGTTTGTGAACTATCACTTGAGTCCGCGACACCAAATGTGAAGTCAGCAGTGTCAATTGAGGCACAAGTGTTGTCATCGTTTGGCATTGCATCACATAGATCTGCCCAGCTAATGACAATAGTAGCTGTTCCGTTACTAGCAGTTGAGCCACTTTCAGGTGTGATGTCTGTTTCACCCTGCTTTAAAAAAGGCAATGTGTTAGATAAATTACTATCATAGGTAAAGCTGATAGTTATATTTGAGGCTGGGCTAATTTTACGTAAGTTACAAGGTTCTTCTTTGTCAGCGTTTCCTGTGCAACTGTTACATGTGTCAACGGTTCCATTAGAGGTGGAGTCGTGTGTGCAAGCTCCCGTCGTTGATCCCCAAACTTCAAGCACTCCGTCAGTGACGGCATTGTTTGAAGCTTTGACACTGAGGTCACTGCTAGTGATGGTTAATGAAAAGCTTAAAGCTGGGAAAAGTGCGTATAATAATAATGTAAAGAACCCCATAATTTTATGGCAACACAGTCAAAAAAAACTGTCAAATATAGGGGGCTTAGGGGTTTTACCAACTACAAGCAGTAAGGACTACAACAGGGATGTAAAAATAATCTAGACCATCGTCATTCAGAGACAATGGTCTAGTGAAACAAAAGGTCTTATCTTCTTGGAGTGGCTGAGTATTTACAATTTAATATATCTGTATCTGTTGAGGTGGAGTCAATGCCGTTGCAAACAGAGTCAGCTGCAATTTCCGCCATAGTGGGTGAAAGATCTAAAATATTTCCAGCCTGATCTTGCACGGCCATTTTTACAAAAATAGGGTAACCGTTAAATAAGTTATCCATAGAGTTTTTTGTTAATAAAGTTTCGTGCGGAAAATGACCAATGAGTGGAATAGTTAAAGATAATGAAGAAGTATCTACGCTAGCAAGGTCAGTGAAGTTGTAAAAAAGAATTAAGTTTTTGATGTTTCCGCCAGCGGGAGCATTGCCATTGTAAATACCAGTGTCGTCACAAAATGTTAAAACCTCTTTGGCAATGTCTTTATGCTTAGCTCCTGGAATATATATTTTTTCATCACTTGGTAAAATACTGAAGTCTCTAACTCCAAGGTTGTAAGGAGCTGATCCACTGGCAGAGTTACTACAATCTGGTGAAATATCTGATGGCAAAACAGTGACAGTGTAAACGCGCATCTGCATAGTTTCTTGTATGTCGGTATCAAACGTATCGGCGACACCAAAAGTAAACATCCCTCGATCAATGGAGCTGCAAGTATTGTCGTTATAGGAGAGTGCTGAACAAACATCAGCCCAATTGAAAACTAAAGTTGCAACTTGACCATTTACAGTCGATCCAGATTCAATTGTTAATACTTGGTCGCCATATCTTAAAAAGGGATAACTTGTTTGAATATTTTTTGAGAAAGTAAAATTAATTGTTACATTAGAAGATGGACTTATCTTTTTGTTGTGGCACGGTTCTTCTTTATTCAAGTTTTCAGCACAACTGTTACAAACATCAGCTGTTCCATTAGAAGTAGTATTATGTGTGCATGTGCCTGTGGTAGAGCCCCAAATCTCTAAGTTATCATCGTTGATATTGTAGTTAGAGGTTTTACTGTTCATGTCATGGCTTATGATGGTGATCTTCCCATGACTTAATGGAATAAAAAATAAAAGAGATAAAATTAAAAAAAATTTCATTACGACCTGTCCTTGGTTGAAAGTTGTTTATTTAAACATCTTCACAAAGATCAATAGCACAAGTCAATTATCGTATTGTCAAAATAAATAAAGCTTAAACTTTGTCGTAGGCAATTAATTTTTGGGCAATTTGAAAGCCATTAAGAGCGGCGCCTTTTAACAAGTTATCGCCTACGACCCATAGAATCCAAGTGTTTTCATTGGCAATGTCTTTATGAATTCGGCTCACCGAAACATCGTGCTGACCGCCGCACTCCAGGGGAGTGTCGTAAGCTCTTGGGTCTTCAAAAGTTTTTAAACCCTCTTGAGATTTAAAGGCTGCAATGAGATCACTTCTTTCAGGACTATCCTTCAAAGTCACCCAAGCAACTTCTGCGTGAGAGTTGAAACTGGGTATTCTAACTGTAAAAGCGCTGGCCAATAAGTTAGGCAAAGATAATATTTTTTTACTTTCGTTCATGATTTTCATTTCTTCACTGGTAAAATGATCATCATTGAAACCACCAATGTGTGGGATGCAGTTATAAGCAATGGGCTTAGTGAAAGCCTCAGGTGTGTCACCATTATTGCTTGCCGTTTGCTTTTTAAGTTCCTCGATGCCATTGGTTCCAGCACCACTCACTGCCTGGTAAGAGGCCACAGTGATTTTTTCAACGCCAAATGGTTTTAAAGCATTCAGTGGTAGCATTAGCTGAATGGTTGAACAGTTTGGATTGGCGATCACTTGTGGATGAGACATACCCTTGATCAATTCACCGTTCACTTCAGGGACGATGAGTTGATGTTCAGGACTCATGCGGAACGCAGCAGAGTTATCAATGGCGTAAGCTCCACTTTTTACAGCTTGTGGAGCCCACTCCTTACTGATGTCATCACCACTGCTAAAAAAAACAAAGTCGAGGCCTTCAAAACAACCTTCTTTGAGAACTTGAATTTCACTATTGTAAAAAGGAACCTTTTTGCCGGCACTGCGCTCACTGGCAAAGGGTCTGAGTTCGTTAATTTGAATGTCTGAGTTATTTAGTAAGTTTAAAAACGTTTCTCCAACCACGCCTGTGGCTCCAACAAGTCCTACGTTATATTTTTTTTCACTCATCGATAAACTCCTGTTCAATTTCATTTCTTTCAGAGCTTGATTTTTTTCCTAATTTAAAAACTCCAAATACACCACCCAACAAAGCATAAATAGAAAATAAAGCAAACAAAGTCACTTCAGGGCGAATTGCCACCATTGCAAAAATAAATACTGCGATCACTAAGTAATGAAACGGCAAACGGTGTTTAAAATCGAGATCTTTAAAACTTCTGTAGTTAAAGTTGCTCACCATGACAATGCCTAGCAGTAGAGTCATTACTAAAAGTGGAAAAGATTTGAGGGACTCCAATTCTAAATCTGTGAATGCTAGTACGGAGCTTGCTACAATTCCAGCGGCCATCGGGCTTGGTAAGCCTTCAAAGTAGGCTGGATCAGATACTTTTTTTTGCACATTGAAACGCGCCAATCGCAAAGCCCCACAAGCAACATAGAAAAAACTCACTAACCAACCAACTCGACCAAAAGGTTGCAAGGCCCATAAGTAAAGAAGCACTCCCGGTGCCATACAAAAACTCACTAAGTCAGAAAGGGAGTCATACTGCACACCGAACTCACTAGTTGAATTGGTTAAGCGAGCCACTCGTCCATCGAGCAAATCAAAAACAGCAGATGCAACAATGGCATAGCAAGCGAAGATAAACTCACCTTTTATGGCGTGAATGATGGCAAAAAAACCAAAAAACATATTTGCTGTAGTTAACAAGTTGGGAAGCACGTAAATATTTATATTAATTTTGTTAGAAATCTTTTTGGTGGAAGATTTAATTTTGTAAATGGATTTATTAGTGTTCATACAAAGGCTCCAAAGACATAGAAAAGAAACCACAAAGAAACTGCACTCATGACAGGAAGAGTGAAATTGTCGTCGAGCTTTCCTATGGGAATGAGCTCAGAGAGGGCTCCGATAAGTGCTGAAATCACAGCTACAAGAAAAATACGCTCTGTCATAATGTTGTATTTAAAGTAAAAAAAGTAAGAGATGAGAAAGCAGCAAAAAAAAGCAGCTAAGCTTCCTTGTAATGATTTGTTATTTATCAATTTGTCTTTGCCTTTATAAAAACCAACCAAGCTTGCTACTGGGTCGGCGATGGCCAAAAATAGTAATGACAAAGTAACGATTTTTGCTGGAAAAAATAAAATGATGATAAAGGCAGCTGAGAGCAAATAGGTGGTTCCAGCGATGGAGTTTCTCTCACTCTCTCGCATGAAGGGTTTCATAACCCCTGTAGCAAATTTATTGACTTTTGGGTTGTTGAGCCTAAAGACATCCACACAAATAAACAGTGACGCAAAAAAAGTGATGGCGATGATGGATTGAGTTCGAGTGAGAAGATTGAAAAGTACGATAATGAGCATGACACCTAGAAAGTGCCAAAGTTTTCGAGCTATATGTAAGTCTGCTTTCGTTTTGAAATTGTTCATTAGATCACTCATATTAAGCGCTTATTTGTATATGAGACTGACGAGATATTCAAAGGTATTTTACTGATATAGCACATATTTGAGTTGAAACTGTGAAATCTCTATAAGCCTTTTTATAGATTCATGATGTGAATATTTTATAAGTCATATTAATGGTTTATATAACCCAAGGCTTACGTCTTAAAAATGACTTCTATGTCTCAAAACAGAACAGTTTTTCGCCGATAATATATTGAAATGCGATTAGTGTTTAACTTCTGCCTTTTTTTGCTTTCTTTAATGATTAGTTGTTATGTCTTTGCAGAGTCTGGTCATCCTGGTTACATCAGCGATGTTAAAAAAGAAAAACATTTGAAGGTGGTTGAGTTTGTTTTGCCTCCAAAGGTTGAAGACACATCTGTTAATTTAAACAAACTCATTTTTACAGAAGATTTTTCTAAAGATATGATCAATCGTTATCATCGACGTTTTGGTTATACCGAAGTGCAAATCAATTTTACCACTCCTAATCGTTTTGAAGAGTTTACGAGTTTTGATGGAACACGAGTGACCATTGAAGAGGACGTTCGCAGAAAGCGAAAGTTTGCAGAGTATATGTTAAGAAAATTAACAGAGTATCATGTCGATCATTACTTAAAGAGTAATAAGAAAACTAAAAAACTATATGACATTAAAGAAACAATCAGCAACACCCAGGTTGGATTAGTTGGTGGTTTTAAATTGCGCGCAAAGTATTCCTTTTCAGGGAAGACAATTAAATTGAAATTAAAAAACCCCTATGGCATTTGGAACGAGTTGATCATAGATTTGGACCCAGTTGAGACTGTGAGTGATGACGAAACTGAAGTTCAAGAACCAGACAGTGTTAACTACATTGCCGGTTTGGGCTTTCCAATTTTCTGGGGTGTGGATATGAAAAATTATTATAACTTAAACAAAGAAGACATTACGACGGTTTTTGTTAAGCCATTCACCAACACGTTTAGTATGTCCCTAACAAACATTTACTCTTTTGATAAATTCAATGAGGAAAATCAAATTATTTTGGGTGTGGATTGGCGTTATTGATTTCTAATGGTGATACCCAGTTTCAATATGTGGAAATCACCAAAACTTCCACCAAGGTTTCTTTTTCTTAGCTTTGAAGACTGTGTCTAAAAGACTTTGGGCATATCCCGAAGGGTTAAAGTCGCCTTCTTCCATTTTCTCTAGGCGGCGAAAGTCAGATAACTTTTTAGGAATTTTAATCTTGGCTTCGGCGATGTGTTTGTACACTTTGACGGCTGCTTCTGATTTTTTTTCTACTTGGGGCTTTAATTCTGCAATGATGTTTTCCACCACGTAAAAGTAAGCAGACTTAACTTTAATAGGAGCCTCGTCATCGGCGATCACTCGTGCCGACTCTTTCACTAAAGAAGACAAAGTCGGGTGAAAGGCGTTGTATGAGTTCAAATGCTTTTCTACATCCGGCAACAACTTAACAGTCATATAGTCGCGGTTAGGTCGAGCTAAAACGAGCAGAGCCGCTTTCTTTAACTCGTAAATGACGTCGCCTTCTCTTTCTTTTTCGACGCCTTCTTCTTGGCTCTTTATAGCGATATCTTCAGAAAGATTGATGTGCTTTCTTACCATCGATGACATTTGATCGAGGTTGAGAGTCATCAGCAAATTGGTATCAATAGTGTTTGCAAAACATACGAATGGGATCAGTACAAAAATAAGTGTGAGTGTTTTCATGTAGGTAATTGTAATATTTTAGTTTTTGTCTCTCAACTAATAGGCGTATGAGACATCAGCAGCTGTACCAAGGGCCAGGTTCAATAACTCACCAGGTCAACTGTGCTTGCGTGTATAGATCATATAATTATTGCTTGAACAGTGACAATTTCTTTACAAGTAGATGACATTGTAAAATAAATGCTGTGAAATAATGAAACCGTATTTATAGTCTAATTTCAAAAGAGGTTAATAATGAAGTTAAAAATTGTCTTACTAGCATTGTTACTTGGAGTGACAACGTCTTGTTCAAAAATGGTTGAGGATGCGATCAAAAATAACCCTGAAATCGTATTTAAGGCTATTGAATCTAAGCCAAAAGAGTTTTTTGAAACCATTCAAAAAGCACAGATGGAAGCTCAAAAAGTAGCTCAAGAGCAAGCTTCAAAAGAGATGGAAAAACAACTTGAAGGTGAGTTTAAAAACCCTAAAAAGCCTGTTATCGAACCGGACCGTGCTGTTTTTGGTAATAAGAATGCACCCATCACAATAGTTGAGTACTCTGACTTTCAGTGCCCTTACTGTGCGAGAGCCGCCAATACAATGAATGAAGTTTTTGCTAAATATGGCGATAAAGTTAACTTAGTTTATAAGCACTTGCCATTCAAAAGATTTGCTGAGCCTGCAGCGAGATATTATGAAGCCATTGCAATGCAAGATGCTGGCAAAGCTAAAAAGTTTCACGATATTCTTTATGCAAATCAACCTAAAATCAATGGTGGTGAAGACTACTTAAAGTCTGTTGCTAAAGAGGTCGGTGCTAATTTGGCTAAGGTTGAAAAAGACAAAAACTCTGACACTGTAACAAAAAGAATTAACGCAGACCGTGCTGAGGCTGAGAAGTTTCAGATATCAGGAACACCTGGTTTTATCGTTAACGGTGTGACAGTAAAGGGTGCTTATCCTTTAGATCATTTTGTAAAAATCATTGATCGCCATCTTAAAAAGTAATTTTTATATAAAAGAAAAATCAAAAAAAGCTCCTATCACGGGAGCTTTTTTTTTGCTCTTATCGAACAAAGTGCAATCATCCAGAGGGAAGCAAAGGACCTCAAGAAACAATAACTAACTCAACGAACAGTAAGTAACATTAAATTAAAAAATATCATTCACTATTTTGTGCCAACATCCTTCGCATCGCACAGGATGATATTTTTTTAATGAGTTATAGTTTTACTTTTAGTTTTTTGACAGGAAGTAGACTGACTTCTGTTTTGCTAATATTACATTCAAGGGCTGTGATTTTGAGGCCTAGCTTTTTAGCTGCTTTTAAGGCGCTAGCGTAGTCGGGGTCAATTTCAACAGCTGGTGAAAAGACATTGCAGTCGGTACGTTGAATTGTAAAAACAAGTTCACAGGTGTGGCCTTGTTCGATCAATTCAACAAGCTCATGAACGTGTTTTAAAGCCCGCTTTGAAACTGCGTCTGGAAACAATGCTGTTTCGCCTTCAGCGTAGGTTACGTTTTTAACTTCTACAAAATGAAAAGAACTTCCATTTTCAGTCAATTGTTTAAGGTCAGAAATCTTTTTAGCTTCCACTAAAATAGGGTCATTGCCAAAAACCAAATCTACTCGAGTTTTGTCATGAATTTTAACTTCATTGCGAGCGTATTTATATTTTTTCCACGGCGTGTGTTCTTTGCTGTCATAAAGTTCTCTTACGATCTTATTCGGGAGTTGTGTGTTGACTCCAACCCATGAATTTTTAGTTTTGATCATTTGAAGTGTGTATTTCAGTTTTCTCTTTGGGTCGTCAGACACTGAAACGTAGCAATCGGCATCTTCGATGATGCAAGATTTTAAGCTGCCTGTGTTGGGAACATGGGCTGTTTCGATGTTTTTTTCAAAATCAATGTCGGCGAAAAAGCGTTTATATCTTTTTTTAAATTTAGCTTTTTTTAAGGGGCTGGGAAACTTCATTGGTGACCTCGTAGGTGAATCAATTACAGCCCAAAATTGACAAAAATTTGCTAAGAAGTAAACCTCTAAATCATATTGATTTCTAGGCACTTACTAACACCTTAAAATAACCCTGAAGCCTCTGATGTGACGCATCACAAGTGAGTGTTAAGCGAGTTGCTTGTCCCGCCTTTTCCACCTATAAAACTGTAATAAATACAGCGATTCACTTTTAAATGAACGAGGGTGTTAAATTGAAAGATCAACAGCTCAAAATGCGCAAACCTAAGTGGCTCAAAATCAAACCGCCAAGTGGTGAAAAGTATTTAAACATAAAAAAATTATCTTCAGAGCTCAACATCGCAACTGTTTGCCAAGAGGCTAGATGTCCAAACATGGCCGAGTGTTGGGGAGGTGGCACCGCCACTTTTATGCTCATGGGCGAAGTTTGTACACGTGGTTGTCGTTTTTGTTCAGTAAAAACAGGAAACCCAAAAGGTGTTTTAGATCACGACGAACCTAAAAAGTTAGCTTATGCCATTTCAAAGATGGGTCTCGATTATGTCGTTCTAACAAGTGTTGACAGGGATGATCTCGAGGATGAAGGCTCTGGCCACTTTGCAAAATCAGTTCAGATGGTCAAAGAGTTAAAACCTAACATCATCGTTGAAGTTTTAACTCCAGACTTTCACGGAAAAACAGATCTAATTAAAAAGTTAGTCGAAGCAAAACCAGATGTTTTTGCTCACAACATAGAAACCGTCAGAAGTTTAACCAAAAGAGTTCGTGACCCAAGAGCAGGTTACGACCTTTCACTCAATGTGCTCAAGCAAGTGAAAGAAATAGACCCGACTCGTTACACCAAAACATCAATCATGCTGGGCCTCGGTGAAACTGACGAAGAAGTCATGCAGGCTTTAAAAGATTTACGCGACATTCATTGTGACGTGGTGACATTCGGACAGTACTTACAACCAACGAAGTATAAGCTTAAGGTGGAAGAGTACATCACTCCTGAAAAATTTGATTGGTGGAAAAAGGTGTCTGAAGATATGGGCTTTCTATATGTAGCTAGTGGGCCACTTGTTCGCAGCTCTTACAAAGCTGGTGAATATTTTATGAAAGGTGTTATTGAAAAAAATCGATTACAAGAACAACAACAAGTGAGGATATGAATGTCTATTGAAAATGTGAATTTACCAGATATTGGAGAAGGTGTTACTGAAGGGGAAATGGTCAGCTGGCTTGTCGCCGTTGGTGACAGCGTCGAAGTCGATCAGCCTGTAGCAGAAATTATGACTGATAAAGCCACTGTTGAGGTTCCAAGTCCGATTGCTGGTACTGTTAAAGAGCTTCTTGTTAGTGAGGGAGATGTTGTTCCTATTGAAACTGCAATGCTTAAAGTAGATACCGCTGGAGCAAGTGCTAGCGCTGCTGCAGCTCCTAAAACAGCACCAGCAGAGCCTGTAGCTAACGAACCAGTGGCCGCTGCTGCGCCAACTCCGGCGGCGAATGTTGCATCAACTTCAACAATTCAACCTCCTGTTGCTTCATCAAAAGTATTGGCGACTCCAAGCACACGCCGTTTAGCTCGAGAGTTAAACATTGACATCAACAACATTCCTGGTTCTGGTCTTGCTGGTAGAGTCACTCGTGATGACGTGCTCAGTAAGAGTAATGGTGCAGGTGCCGTGTCTGCAGGGACACCAATGATGAAAATGCCTGAAATTAAAGTGCCACAATTTAACGGTTCAGCAACTGGTGGTGAAGAGAGAGTTCCACTGCGTGGAATTCGTCGCAAGATTGCACAGCAAATGCAAATGACTAAGCAGGTAGTTCCGCACTTCACATTGATGGATGAAGCGAATGTCACCGAGCTTTATAAAACACGTAAAAAGGTCAAAGAGATTGGTGCAAGTTACGGGGTTAAGGTGACTTATCTTCCATTTATAATGAAAGCTCTCATCGCTACCATGCGTGAGTTCCCAATGTTCAATGCTAGCATTGATGATAATGCCGAAGAGATTGTTTACAAAAAATACTTTAACATTGGTTTTGCGGCCGACACGCCACAAGGGCTTCTTGTTCCAGTTGTTAAAAATGCTGATCAAAAAACAATTTTACAATTGGCTCAAGAGATCACTGAACTTTCCAACAAGGCTCGCGATGGTAAGTTAGCCCTTGATGAAATGAAAGGCGCCTGCATTACTATCACTAACATTGGAAGTGTTGGCGGCACATACGCGACTCCTATCATTAACCACCCAGAAGTTGCGATTGTTGGTGTTTACAAAATGGTTGATAAGCCTGTGTTTATGGATGGCAAGTTCAAAGCTGCTAAAGTTATGAATTACACAGTGACTGCGGATCACAGGTTGATTGACGGTGCAGTTGCCGCGAACTTTTTAAATGCTTTTTTCAAACGCATAGAAAATCCAAGCCACTTGTTGCTTGATATGATTTAATTTTTGCGAGGTATGTATTATGGCAAATAAGTATGATGTATGTGTTATTGGTGCTGGCCCTGGTGGGTATGTTGCTGCTATTCGCAGTGCACAGCTTGGATTTAAAACAGCGATCATTGAACGAGAGGCCCTTGGTGGTGTTTGTCTCAACGTTGGATGCATTCCTTCAAAGGCAATGATCACTGCCGCTCATTTTTTACATAAAGCTCAGCACGAAGCCCCTAAAATGGGAATCAATATTTCAGGTATTGACTTAGATATGGGAAAGTTGGTTGATTGGAAACAATCAGTTTGCGATCGCATGTCGAAAGGTGTGGAGCAACTCCTTAAAGGTAATAAAGCCACTATTATTTCTGGTGAAGCCACTTTTAAAAATCAAACCACTTTGAGTGTTAAAAGCAGTAAAGGCACTGAAGAGGTAACGGCCGATAAGTTCATCATTGCGACAGGTTCAAGGCCTATCGAAATTCCAGGCTTTAAAATTGATGAAAACGAAGTGTGCTCATCCACTGGTGCTCTTGCAATGACAGAACTTCCCAAAAAAGTTGTTGTTATTGGTGGTGGTTATATTGGTCTTGAGATCAGCTCTTATTTGGCAAAGCTCGGCAGTGAAGTTGAAATTCTTGAAGCCAGTGATGCTTTACTCACAGGTGTCGCTGACAAAGACTGTGTTCAAGTGGTTGCGAGAAAATTAAAAAAGTTAGGTGTTAAGGTAAACTTTAATACCTTTGCAAAAAAGTACGTCAAAAAAGGCAAGTCTTTTGAAATCACGGCAGAAGTGAAGGGCAAAGAAACTGTTTTTGCTGCTGATAAAATTTTACTCACAGTTGGACGCAAACCAAATTCAGACCAAATGGGTTTGGATAAAATTGGCATCGAACTAGATCAACACGGCTTTATTAAAGTGGATCCGCAAATGAAAACCAATTTAGCAAACATCTATGCCATTGGAGACATTGCAGGTCAGCCAATGTTAGCTCACAAAGCTAGCCATGAAGGTGTGCTCGTTGCTGAAGTTCTTGCAGGTCAAAACAGAGTTTACGACGCTAAGACCGTGCCAGCTGTCATTTTCACCGACCCTGAGATCGCTTCAGCGGGAATGCTTGAGAGCGAGTGCAAAGAGCAAGGTTACACCGACTTAAAGATCGCAAAATTTCCATTTGCTGCTAACGGCCGCGCCGTTTCTATGATGGAGCCAGACGGGTTTGTAAAGATGATTGCCGACAAGAAAACCAATGTTTTATTAGGTGTTCACATTGTTGGTCCGGAGGCGAGCAACTTAATCAGTGAAGCCGCTCTAGCCATTGAAATGGGTGCAAGGCTTGAAGACTTAGCTCTGACCATTCACCCTCACCCAACTTTAGGGGAGACAATGATGGAAGCGGCTGAGGCCACTCTAGGTCACGCCATTCACATGATTCAAAAACCTTTAAAATCTAAGAGCAACGGTGGACCAACTGCTCACGTCTAACCTTACAGAGGGCAAGCTAACTGGCTTGCCTCAATTTCGCATTGTAGACTGGGGTCTCATTGATTACGAAAAGTCCAATGAGCAGCAACAGGAGCTGGTGAAGCAGGTTCACGAGTCAGGAGCTCCTGGTCAACTCATCTTTTGTAGCCATCCACCTTTGGTGAGTGTGGGACGGGCCACTCGTGACAGCGATGTTCATTCATGGTCAGGCCCTGTATTAAAAACTCCGCGTGGCGGTCGCGCCACTTACCACGGGCCTAATCAGTTAGTGATTTATCCTATCATGAATTTAAATTTCTCTGGCTATCAGAATTTTAAAAAAAGAGATGTGACCACATACCTAAGAACACTAGAAAAGGTAGTGATAGAAACACTAAAAGAAGTAGGACTTGATGCTTACCAACGCTGTGAAAAAATACAACATGGCGATGAGCAACTAGAAGCCACAGGTGTTTGGGTCAATGAAAAGAAAATTGCTTCGATTGGAGTGGCCATTCGAAGGTGGGTGTCTTACCATGGCATAGCCATAAACTTACATGACGATCCACAAGCCTTTTCTGGTATTAATCCTTGTGGGTTTTCATCATCTATTATGACTAATGTTGAAAAAGAGTTAGGTCTGCCTGTAGACAATGAGCTCATAAAAGCTATTTTCACAAAGTCTTTCAAAAATTATTTTTCATAAGTTAAACTAACAAACTATGAAATTATTTAGTCTTCAAAATATCGTTGTTGTCTTATTTTTTTTTAATGTCTCTTGCACCTTAACCAATGAGAAAAATGCAGAGCAAACTCGGCTAACGTCTACTTCTGAGTCCAAAATATTTGATAGCTCTTTTGGAGTCGATGTCTATGTTAAGCAGTTATCAAGTGATAAGGAAAAAACCATGGTTCTCATTCATGGTTTGGGGGATAGCGCTTCGCGAGACTGGTCAAAACTCGCGCCATTGTTTAAAGATAAATATCATGTGCTCATGATTGATCTACCTGGTTTTGGGAACTCAGGTGGAGAATTAAAGATAAAGCCCAATCCAGAAAGGTATGCCCGTTCGGTGCAAAAAATAATAGACCAATTTAAGCGGTCTGAAAAAGTCATCATGGTAGGGCATTCGATGGGGGCAGCCATCACTTTGTCTTATCTGCATTTATTCCCTAATTTGGTTGAGAAAGCCATTTTGATTTCTACGGCAGGTGTTCTTGAAAGAACGGTTTATGCCAAAGAACTCACTCAACTAAATTCAAATCTTAAAGATAAAAACGGTATGGAGTTGCGCTATACAAATATATTTAATTCTTACACAAATAAAATGAGTAATATGAGTTTAGAGCTCGTGAGTTATGCAGCTAAAGTGACTCGTAAATCTAGACGGAAATGGTTTGCAGATGACAAAAATAAAAATAGGGGAGGGGTCAACGTTCAAGCAGGCCTTGGCCTTATTAGGACAAACTTTGCTCCTGCCATTTTTATAAATGAAGTTGCAACTTTAATACTTTGGGGAGAGAAAGATCGAATCGCTTCTGGGCGTGTCAGTCAAATTTTAAATAACAATCTTAAAAATTCTGCCTTTCATGTGATTAAAAATAGTGGTCATGTGCCAATCAAAGAAAAACCAAGCGAAGTTTATAAAATTGCTACCAAGTGGCTAAGTACAAGCTACACGAGTCAAACAACTTCATTCCCAAACACTCAAGATAGCTATACTTGTAATAATTCATTACAACACAAAACAGTTACCGGAAGTTATGTTGAGGTGAATATCTTGAACTGTGAGAATCTGAAGCTTGAGAACATCACTACAGAAAAACTGATAGTTTATGGTTCAAAATTGGAAGTCAATAATATGAAGATAACAAGTGATCGTTTGGCGGTGGATATTTACGACTCTTCGGTTAAATTTACGAATTTAAAGATAAAGTCTAACGAAGGACTTAGTGTTAAAAAATCAAATATAGATATAGCTGGGGCTGATATAGATTATAAATACAGTCCTATAGAGGCTTTTGATACAGTAGTAAGGTGGTCAGTCAGCCGACTGAAGCAGCAGGGGAGTTCTAAAAATTTCTATAAACATGGTGAAGAGCACTATTGAGATATATTTGTCAAATTTTACTTTGTTAGTAAAAGTGTAATTACTTTTGAATTCTAGGCTGGAACTGTTGAATATGGCATTTGCAGGTGGCAAACAAAAATTGTCATATGTCGCTTAATGACCTGTTTAAAGTGCCTAATTTACTCATCTAAGGCATAAAAATTGCCAATCATTAAGTATTATGACGATCCTGTTTAAGTGCATAACTATTTATTTATTGCTAAGCTTTCTATCAGTAGCATTTGCGACCAATGGTATTGATGATTCAGAAAGTTCAGTATTAATAAGCACTTATGATGAAAAGGATAAAGAGTCTAGGCTGTCAGAAGCACCAACCCTTTATGAGGAGCTTAACTCTGAAGATGTACCAGAGGAACTTCAATTATTACATGAACATGCAATAGAAATGGGCGAAATCACACCTGAAAGTACGCAAGAAGCTCTCGGGCAGTTAAAGCCTTTTTTATTTGATGGGATGTTTTTTGATTTAGATCATACAAGATTTGTTAATCTTAGAAAGCTGGTACTTAAAACTATGTTTGTAGGACACTCAAAAGCTTTTAATAAAACTATTAATGAGATTTTGGCTAAATTGAAACTTCCAAATGATTTAGATTTGATTGTAAAAGTTAGTCCAGATGCAGCTCCAAAAATTAGAATTTTTTGGAAAGAAAAAACATTAGTTATGTCTTATGGAGTGATTGGGTTTGCTAGGAATAAAGATGAATTAGCTGCGATGTTAGCTATTCAGATTGAGCGAACTCATTTGAGGTTAAATAGCCAAGATCATTTAGGCAAAGGAACTAAGCTAGATATTGATAAGTTGGTTAGTGTTAGAGATGTTGAGCCGACACAACAAGAGTACATGAGAGCTGATTTGAGAGCCGTCGATCGCTTGATAAAAGCAGGCTATAATCCTCGGGCAATTTATGATTTACACCGCAGATCATCAAAACTCTTTACTGCTCCGATAGAGCAAAGATTTTTTAGATGGTTTTATTATGGTTGGGAGAGAGCTTCTCAAGCTTTTATAGGTTCAGCTCCACCTTTTGAAATTAGAATGTCAGCAGCAAAAGCCTATGTTGCTTTTAGAGAAGCTCAGGAGGATTTGTTTGACCAACTTACAACTAGAAATAAATACAGCCTATCAATGAAGTGGTTACACTACAGAGCTTTCTTATATCAATTTCGTTCAACCTCACTTGCTTACAAAAGGCTAAGTAATATAGGTCATACAGCATTTGGGTTGTTTTCTGTTTATGTTTCGTGGAAGGCTTTTATTATTATGTTAGAAAAAATGACTGAAAATAACCTGAAAGAAGCAGAAGTAAACTCTAATGAAGAATATAAAGAAATAAGAAATAATGTCATAAAAGAAACATTGCAACCTGTCACTGATAAAATTAAAGAGGTAACTCCTGGTATGTATGACACTGCTGAGAGCGTTTATTCAGAACTTTCAAACATACTTGGTTCATCAAAAGAATTTATTTTTGAACATAGTGGAAACCCTCTTTACTGGGTCGCTGGAGGAGCTGTCTTTCTAATATATCTCGCTACAAAGTCTTATATATTAAATGTTAAAAATAATTTGGCAGCGAGCCCTCATAAAAACTCAGGACTTAATTTATTAAAGTTAGGAGTAAAAAAATCAGTAGAATTATTAAAATGGATTCAAACGACAGATGGTGAACTCAAAGATGATTACTTATTGAGACTATTAAAGTTAAATTTAAAATATTTATCAAGAATAGAAGATTTTTATTTAAGGTGGTCAGCAGCGAATACTCACACAGTCATAAGTGGTTTGTTGGTTTCTCGATTAAAAGCTCAGTATCAAATAAATAAACTTTTAAAAATGATCATTAGTTATTCAAAGGAACTGTCTGGAGTACCAAAGCAAGAATTTTATGAAAAAATTAAAGCTGAGTTAAATAACCTGCCTTCATTTGTTTATGAAAGACGTTCAACAAGAAAATTATTATTAAAATTTTTAAATATTGATGAGAGCAATCACTCTATTGATTTCTTTAGTTTAGAAAATAATGAAGAGGATAAGTTTGAGTATAAATTAAAAATAACATTTTTAGCTAGAGACAAGTATAAAGAACTAGATGCTAGTGCACAAGCTCACTTAATAAACGAGCTACGTAAAGAAGGTATGGTTGACTCTTCAAGAATTCTTTTTGCAAGAACCTATAAAACTGTCCTTCCATTTGTGTTTTCTGAAGAAAACACCTCTGATGAGCTAGCAACAGAGTTATCGTACACTCTTGATTTTCTTAAGTTAACTAGAACATATAAAGATATTGGGTTTTGGCGTAGAAGAAGAGTTGAACGCCGTATAAGAAATCAAGAATCATTAAACCCAGTAGGTAGAAATTATCGTCTAGGGATAACGTCATTAAGTGATAATGTGGCAACAGCAAGGCCTCATTGGGTTTCATTTCGATATTGGAAGAATAGAAGTGCACACAGTAGTTTTACTAAATATATTGCTGCAGAGTTCACAACTGTGCGCGAACTTTCCGCTTATGTGAATGAAAATTTAATATCTCACAATGTTATCATGGAAGGCTTTTCTGCAGATTTTAAAAATGCTTTAATAAAAAATAATGATTTAGTACAAGATATTGAAGATATTGAAAGCCTTATTGAAAATGATTTTTATTGGTCAAAGGCTGGAGCCTTACAACAAGCTACACCACTAGAAGAAACATTACTTCCATTACTTGAAGACATGAAAAGTAAATATCCTAATACATGGAGCTATGAACCGTCTCATTCAGAAAAAATACATACAATCATAATAAATAAGTATCATGATCTTGGTCTGTGGCAAGACAGCTGGGATTGGCAGTATGAATTATGGAGAACTTTAATTACGAGGGGGGTAACTTCAGTCACTGACGCAATTTTTTCTGATCTTTATAAAAAATCAAGTGAAACTCAAAGAGTCGATCTTGAAGAGTTTACACTGAAGTATGGAGCCGTTTGGGAGCCACAAATAAAAGGAATGATTGCTAGAAATCAATTGGCTCGATTAAATTCATTTAAAAATCTACTGAGTGCTTCAATTAATGATGATAGAACTAACCTTATTAAACTTGTTATTAATGATTTGAAAGAGTTGTTACCAGAAAGAGGGTACTATTATTCACAAATTCTAGAAGAAATATCCATTAAGATTAATACAAGTGAATCAGAAAGTAAAACCATCGAGTCTGCAAAGTCTATTGATGATCAAACAGATAAAGACAAAGACATCTCTATGCGAGTTTTATCTGATATTGTGCAAAATGTTTTGGATTGGCGGAAAAAAAATCAGTATCACTTTTTACAATTTTTAAGAGGTCATCAGGCTGCAAATAAAAAAATAGATAATGCTTTTCCAACAATTGGAGCTGAACGCATTCGTCGTATTTTTACAGTTTTACCTGTTTATCAAAAAACAGCTATCATGGATATGCTAATTGATTCACCTTCAGGCTTGATGCCAAAAGGCAAGGTTACAAAAGGGTATGGCAAAAAAATAATTGAAGACCTGTTAAAAGGAAAAGATGAGGGAATGCAGAATGTTTCCAGGGATATATTACACTCATTTTTTGCGGCCACTGAAAAGCTTGGTTACAAAGAGATGGGTACGTATATTTTGTCATACATACTAAGTTTACCATCAGAGCAAAACAAATCTGCAGGACATGTTCTTAAAAATGTTCTTGAGGTTATGGGTTTGACTGGAGTTAAATTAGCTCAATTTTTGGCTGCCTCAGAATTATTGAGCCCAGAAGATACTGTGATTTTAAGAGGATCACAAGAAAAAGCTAAAGAGCCAACTAGAGACGAAATGTATGAAGATATTGAAGAAATTTTTTCAGGTAATAAAAGACCTTTTCGAATATTAGGTTCAAAGGGGTCGGCTTCAATTAAGTATACCATGGAAGCTATAGACGAACAGACAGGAAAATCTGTTATACTTAAGATTTTTAAAAAGGGTGCGTTCACAATGGCGAGGCAGCAGTTTAAACTGTTAACGCTAATGGCAGAATATTTAGTAAAGAAAAAAGGGCCAGAGTACGCAGTGGCTCTAAGTATAGTCAAAGCATCAATTGAAGCGGTTAAAAAAGAGTTGTCATCGAAAGATGAGGTTGAGAAGTCTAATATAGCAAGGTTGAAAGTCTATAAAGGTCTAAGCACTGAAGATGTAGAGGTTTCAGTTCCAACTGATATTTATGTAGATAAAAGACTTATTGCAGCTGAGTATGCAGTAGGGACATCAATTTATAGTGAAGAGGTGCCTGTTGAGGTGAGAGCCATGGTTGCGCAGAGGATTCTTGAAATTGAAAGTAAAATATTGTTTGGAGGTGGTGAGGTCGTTGATTTTATAAATGGTGACACTTCTCCTGAAAAAAGAATAATTTTTGAGCCGGATCGACATGCTGGAAACTATAGAATTTCTTTCAAAGAGATCAATGGGCGATATGTTGCAAGAATTAATATTATAGACTTTGGGCAGTTGGATACAATTACTGTTGCAGATCGTGATTTCATATGCGAATTATTTGCACAGGCTGAAATTTTAAAAGTGATCGGAGTCAATAACTATATAGTCAATCGAATATCAGATTATTTTAAAATGTCAGAAGAACAAAAAACTAAGTTTCAAAAGTCCTTAAATGTTTATTTCCCAAACGAAGATTTTTCTCCAACAAGAGCTTATTTTTCATTGCTTTCTGCAATTGATCGATCAGGTGTTGAGCTCAAGAATTCATTTTACGACTTCATAAGAGCCATTCTTCAACTTAAGCCCTATGAAGCACTAGTCAATGATGGGTTTGATTCAAAAGTGAGTGAAATATTTAAAAATAAAATTGAAGAAGTTGGATTAGAAGTGCAGAAAAAGATGAAAACTGGCATGACTCGTCAAGAGAAGTTAGTTGCTGGATGGAAATTAATGAGATCTGGCCATTTAACATTTTTTGATTTTATAAAACAATTATATTCAGAGTTGAAAGGAGATGACGTAGGTTCTAGTAATTTATCTATAACTGAAGAAGAGCCTGTAGATAAAACTGAAGGTGACGTTGTCGAGAACAGTGAAGTTGATGATCTTGAGTCTGTCGAGCCTGAAAAAGATGTAGCTTGCCGTAAGGTGATTTAGCTTTAAATTGAGGTATGATAGCTAAAAGTACTGAGTTACATGTTCTTGCTGTTAAATTGAAACTAAAGTTTATTCAAAATTGATATTTTAAATTATCACCTTTAGCAATTAATAGATAAATTCTTAATCATAAACTAGTTTTTATCAATAGTGATCGCAAACTTTTTAACTCCAGCTGATTTGATCGTATCAATCACTGTTACAACATCACCGTGTGAGATGTCCTTGTCAGCGGCGATGATAGCTTGCACATTAGGGTTTTCAGTTAAAATATTTTTAGCATAATCTCCGAGCTCACTTGTGTTAGTGGGCTGCCCGTTGAGACGTATGGTTCCATCTTTGGAAATAGCAATACTTAGCTTTGAAGCTTCTGTTTTGTCACCACTAGCAGACTTTGGTAAGTTCACATTAATGCTTGGTTTCATGATCAAAGGTGTTGTTACCATGAAGATGATCAATACAACGAGAATAATATCTACAAAAGGTACAATGTTAATGCCTGATATGGGCTCATCATCATTGTGGTTGTCAAATCCCGCCATTTAAGCTCCAGGTTTGTTTTTAGAGTAAGCTAAACAAATGTTTCCAGCACTGCGTACACTTTGAAGTAAAGCCTTCACTTTGCGTTGAAAGTAGTTGTAAGCAATCACAGCAGGGATGGCCACAACGAGTCCAAAAGCAGTTGCGATCAAGGCTTGAGATATACCAATCATAACAGCACTGGCGTCACCTTGACTCGTTGCCATGGCTCTGAAGGCATCCATGATTCCAAACACAGTCCCCAATAAGCCAATGAATGGTGCGTTGGAGCCAACAGTTGCTAAAAAGTTTAAATACTTTTCGAGATGTGGTTTTTTGTTAAGTGAGTATGTCTCAAAAATTTCTTCCAGGCCATTAGCTCCATTTTTTTCAATGTGCTTGAGGCCACATCTGATCGCCTCACCTTCGAGACTGTTGCTGTCGATGTCTTCAATGTCTTTGAGGTCACTGCTTTTTAACGTTTGTGAAATTTGACCATTGATGGATTTACTTTTTGCAGTCAGTTTGCTGAGTGTGAGCCACCTTTCAATAATGAAAGCAAGGCTGAATATACTTAAAATGATGAGGATCCAAAGAGTGATATCATGCCCCATTTGCGCTATGGTAAAAAATTTGTCTGTGATCATTTTCCATCCTGTTATGTTCGTAGATAAACCTGCTTAATTATGGCGCTTTAACCGGTAGCAAGCAAGTTCAATATGGATATTTTTCAGTGCAACAACGTCGTTATTGTGAGGGGTCTTAGTTGAAACGGGAGTCGCTTTGCGTTACGGTTATGGTGTGAGAATTCTATTTATTTTTATTATTCTGATGGTGAGTTCCTGCAGTTTCAAGAAGCCTCTACGACAACAAACTATTTTCATTGCCATTGAAAACCTTTCGTTTAGCGAGCTATCATGCAGTGACCTAATGGACCAAGAGTTATTAGGTTTCAAGAAATTTTGTGAAGAAGGAATCTTTTTCACCCATGCATATGCTCCCTCCAGCTTCTCACCATCGACGTTAGCTTCAGTATTTACCGGAAAATACCCTTTTAAACACTCACTGAGTGGTCCTCAAAAACACTTGAGCGAAGAGAGCCAAACTATCAATGAACGGTTGCTTGCTCGAAATATCAATACAGCTCTATTTTCTACAGGATTGCCAATAGTGTCTAAAACAGGGCTTGACCAAGGAGTGAACAAGTTTGTCACACAGACCTCATTCAATAAATCAGATGAGCCTCTATATGTCTTTGATAGATTTAAGGACTGGTACAAGGAAAATTCTAAGACTAGTTTTTTGGCGACACTTTATATCAATAACTTTTTATATAAGTTCCCACATAAAAAACAGAGTCAAAAAAGTAAAAACCAGTATCACAGAAAGATACAGATAAAAAATGTGAGTCAAAATCTTTGGCAGCTTTATCAGCTACTGCAAAAAAATAGGATGTGGGACTCAATAAATATTATACTTGTTGGTTTAAATGGAGTGAACAACAAAGCCGATCAAGTGAAACTAACAAATCATTTTTCCGAGAACTTAAGAGTGCCATTGCTCATAAAGCCTGTGCGTAAAAAAAGAGATCTCGCACTTAATTGGAAAGTTGATAAAAATATCAGCCTTGTTGATGTCGGACACTATTTACAAAAGATCTATTCTTTAAAAATCAAGCCATTCCCCTTGGCTCATGATCAAATTATAGATTTATCTGAAAGTGTAAATTCACCTAAGTCCAATTGGAGTCAAAACAGATCTGTGTATACTTATTTAAATTATAAAAATAAAAACCAACAAAAAAAAGTGACAATTAGAAGCTCATATAACTTATATGAAGTTTATAAAAATAAAATTAGTTTTTATAATTCATTGATAGATCGCTCTGAAAACGTAGCTCAAGAACTCGTTGATGGTTCACAAAATTATCTAAAATTAGTTAAAGAATTGCGTCAATACGGAATTGACCTTTCAATCCATAAAGAAGATAGCAATAAATTTGAAGTGATTTTAACGGATTTTGTAAAAACATTTTGGTTTTTACAAGATGAAGTAGAGTTTTGGCCTTTGGAGTTTTTGTATCAACACTCCATTGAAAATAAACAGTTTAAGAGTTATTTTGAATATTGGGCTTTGTTGAATAGAAAAATTGAAATTTTAAATCATGAAGTCTTTTCTTATGAGAGACTATTTGACCTTAATAAAGGCAAAGTTGAAATTGACTTATTGAAAGAACCCTACAAGTGTATTTATTACTTTTTAAATGACAAAATTAACTTATTTAAAGACAAGTGTCGAGATCAAATCTCTCAATGGCTTTGGAAGTATAAAACGGCCACAGATAAAAAAACAAAGGTCAAAATTAAAAATAAATTACTTAGGAGTGTTCGCGAGATATACAATCAAAATAAACTAAAAATTATAAATGTTGCCAATGGCTTTACTCTTTATGGCTTTTCGCATAACTCAATTCATTTACATTGGGTTTTTATGTTGAATTATTTAGACAACAAAGACTATCAATCACTATTTACAGATTTACAATGACTTCTGAATCTGTTTTTTTCTTCACCATATTTGCTAAATTGTAAAGAAAAACATCCTGGCATGCAGTGAGGCCATTAATGTTTTGTTTCAGAGTTTCCAGCAAGATTCGTTTGGGTTTCAGCATAGCAATCACTTCTAGGTACTCGGCCACATGATCTGCTGTTGTATTATCAATAGCACCTGTTACAAACATGGATTGAATGCATAAGTTTTCAATTCTTTGAGACATATGTAAAACCTTATCTGGATTTACTCTAACTAACGGGTTATTCATTTTTTTAAATGTCAGGTCTGATAATGTGTCTAATTTAACAAAAACTTCATCAAAGGAATCTAAGTTGGCAACAGATTTTTTAGTTTGAAAATGCGCTCCATTAGTGAGCAATGTTAATTTGCTTTGTTGGATATTATTTTTAAGCCACAACTTCAATGATTTACTGACCTCTGAAAATTGTGGGTGCAAAGTAGGCTCTCCATTTCCAGAAATTAATAAAGTGTCTAGCTGAGCATCTTTTAAAATGAGCTCGTTTTTGATTTTTTCTAACTCATTAATGATTGTAATCGGCGAGTTGTAATTATAGTTTTTTAGACTGTTTATTTTAATGATATTTTCACCAAGTTCACAGTAGTTGCAATTAAAAGAACAAATTTTTGTGTCATTTGAAAGAATATTAACTTCAATAAACCAACCAAATACATCGTTTCGATTTAATGTAGAAACTGTGGGGAAAATAAGTTGATTCTCTTTGCGCTTTGCACTGTTCATATTAGTACTTATCGGCGACTTTGTATTATTATTATAGGTTAATTCGTCTTAGATAGTTTCTTGTTAGTAAACTTAAGTAATAGCACTTATACAAAGCTATCATCTGTTCTTTGGTCTAGTTAATATAAAGTTCATTTTTACAGACTATGAATTTCATATATTGAATATTTATCCTAAATTGAGCGTGGCAAGCCAAAAGGGCAGTTCTTTGTCACTTTTAGTGAGTATGTTAGCGATATCACCTATATGTAATTGATCTGACTTTTTAAAAGTGATTTTTTGAACTTGAGATCGCTTTATAAAAATGAATTGATCGTTTTTTTTACAATGAATTTTGAGTAAATTGATATCCATATCTTTGTAAGTGCCCAGCAGGCTTTTTGGCAATGGTGAAAGTTTTTTATCTTTTAATGAGAACTCTCCGGATAAGTCTTTGTTACCATAAACTAAACTCATACTTTTGTTTCTATTAAGTAAAACTGTATAAGGGCCACAAATAGCAAGATACAAAGCATGTCCCACCTGACTACCTATTAAAATCTCAAGCCCACAACTGTAATCATTTGCATTGTGCTCTTTATAGATTTGATTATTAGTATGAATCATAGCATTACGTAGGCTGTTTTCATTAAAATCAAGGTGCTCTTTATGTTGCAAAGGGCGTGTGCTGTCTGAGTCTTCTTTTTGTGAGAAGTATATTGAAAATACTTGATCTATATAACTTTTAGAGTTGAAGGGTTTTCCCCAAGGTGTCGATGAGACAAACGTTTTTTTGAGTGGATCAAAGTTCACCGTTGGCTGTGGTAAAGTGTAGTGATTTGAATAGGAGCGGTGTTCAAATTTCATCATGATTTTAAAAGTCGTTATATTTTTTTAGTTTTCTCTTAGCTTTTTTGTAATATTCGTCTGATTTCACATGAAAATCTAAAATTTCTTTCCATTTGTCTTTGGCTGCGCTGATATTTCCTAAGCTTTCTTCAAGATTACCATCTAAAAAGAGCTCTTTAGCTTTTTTTCTAAGTTGTCCTAGAGCTTGATCTCTCAGTTCGAGCACTTCAGGATTGTTAGGGTATTTTTTTAAAACTTTTGTACATTGTGTGACTGTCTCTTTGAGATTGCCGTTGTCTGAGCTATTTTTACAATTAGCGATAAACTCAGTTTTAATGTTGATGATTTCTTTGCGCAAAGAGGCGACCTCTCTTTCACTATCCGACTTCTTTGTTTTGTCTGCATATTGATTATTTATGTATTTTTCGTAAAGCTTTACGGCTTCATTAAGTTCGCCAGCATCTTGTTTAAATTTGGCATTATTATAGAGAGCTTTAGCTACTTTAATTTTTCTTTCTTTTTCAGCGTGCTGTGTTTTATTGAGTTCTTCTTGCTGTACGTTAGCGTCCCAGCGGCTTGTTAACTCCGAAATAACGGGATGGTCAGGGCTTAATATCAATAATTGATCTAAACATGAGTTGAGCTCTTGTTTATTTTTAAAATTGTTGAACTGAGTACGACAACTCACTGCAATTGTATTTATATTATCTTTGATTTTTCTTGCTTGTTGATCGCGGACTCTTTTACTCTCAATTTCTTCTTGAATAGCAAGAGAGTTTTTACATGAAGCTAGAAGTTGTTTAGAATCTTTATATTCAGGTGTTAACTCATGCAAACGCTCTAACTCAGTGATACAGCTTAAGTGCTCCTGATTTTTAAAGAAGTTTTTGGCTAAACTATAAATATCCATAATAATAACTTGATTGGCATTGGTTTCTTTTTTGACAGTTTTTTGTGCCACAGTTCTTTTTGCAGGCTTCTTTTTTTGATTTTGAGGTCCAAGTTTAAAGTAAACGGCTCCAATAACAAGGGCTAGGATGAGCACGCGAATGATCAATTGTTTAGAATTATTTTTACTTGGCTTGGAATAAGGGTCTGTAGGCAATAGTGACTCATAATCATCTTTGTTTTGAAAGTCATTGATGTTCTGATAACTGCTTTCAAAGCTTTCATCATAAACGATATTTTGATAGTCCTGACTGATGACTTCGATTTTAATTTTTAATCGTTTGATTTCAATAATATCATCAGAATAAATGCGTATACTCTTGTTGGGAGGTAATTTTTTACCATTGAGAAGCGTGCCGTTACCACTGCCGAGGTCACCAATAAATAAGCCCTCATTTGTCAGTTTCATTTCAAAGTGTTTTCTACTGACAAAGGGGTATGGGAGTTGAAGGCTGCTTTTTTCATCTCTTCCAATGATCCAACTTTCACCCTCAAGCTCATAACTGCGTTTAATTGCGTCTGTACTATTGGAAAGGATATGTAATAAAATAGTAAATCGATGCAGGCCAGTGGCGGTTTGCTCGTCAAAATCTGGCTGGTCATCCACATCAGAACAATTGAAAGCATTTTTGTCTTTCTCATTGTTGCTCTGATCGTATTCATTTTGAGAATCACTTGAGTTGTTGTCTAAAGCAAATGCATTCTCATCATTATTAATGGGAAGATCTGAGTACTCTTCTAGGGCTTTTTCTTGCACAAGGTCAGGCTTGAGCTGTACTGTAGCTCCTTCATCGATGTTTTCTAAGTTTTTGTTATATTCAGAGTTGTATTCTTCTTGGGTGTTTTGATTGGCTAATTCAAAATGAAAGTGATCAATCGAAAAGCTTTCTGAAAGCTGTACATTGATTTCCTTACAGTTTTCACCTTGGTACTTCAACTCTCCCATGGCTGAAAGCAACGTCACTACTAGCTTGTTGTCACTAAGGGTGATAGCAAGGTGTTTGCGTGAAATGCCATTTTCAACATCGAGATGAATGTCACAATCTTGATGACGACCAATAATGTACTCTGTATTTTCTTCTAAAGTGAAATCAAATAAAAAATTATTGTTCGAGTAGACTTTTAATATCATCAAAAGCTTTCCTCCAACATTTGTTTGCAAAATTTTTCATTTTCAATGGCTTCGGCGTATCTTTGGTCGCTCTTATCTTGAATTAAAAAGGCAATGTTACGAAAAGATGAAATGCAGGCATTGTATTGTTTTTGATCTAAAAACTTGCGACCTGTGATGGTCTGGTACTGGATCATTTCATCAATTTTTTTCTGTGCTAGGGATAAGTAGCGATTGCATAAATCGTGATTGGGTTTGTAGTTAAGACAGTTAGTGAAGTGTAACAGGGATCTAGCGTATTGGCCTTTTTTAAAATCTCTGAAACCAATGATATATTCTGATTTAGCAAGAATATCGGCTTCTTTTTTAGGTTTAGTAAATTTGGTCCTTCGACTGATCACTTTGATTTTTTCATCAGCAGTGTCTGTTGATTCTGTCTCCTCAACAGCAGAGATATCGCGTTCAATTTGACCGTCTTTTTTATTAAAATATAAGTAAGCTCCACAAGCGATAGCAAGAACTAGCATAGTTCTTACTGGATTTAAGCCACCTCTTTTTTTACTTTTACTAGCCTTTTGTTTCGGCTGGTAATCGTATTGTATCTGAGGTTTAGCTTGCTTTTTAACTTTACTAATGTGTATTTGAAACTGACTCGATCCAGCAGTTATTTTGTCAGTCACTTTGATCTTAGATTCTTTGACCGCTTTTTTATTCACAAACAACTTATTATTTTTACTTAAATTTTTAATATATAAACTATTGTTGGCATAAATGATCACAGCATGTTGACGGCTGATGCGATTGTCTTTAGTTAAACAAATGTTGGCTTGTTCACTGCGACCAATGATGCTTTTATTTTCAAGGCGATGTTTTTCTCCTTTATGAGGGCCGGCAGTGACAATTAAATATATCTTTTGTTGATTGGCTTTGCTCATTCACCGACCTCTTGAGGTATTAGAGCAATGATGTAGTAACTTACCTCATTTTGACTCATCACGGTTTGGATAAGAAGTTCGTGCTGTTCTGAGTTGATCTCAAGATGATTAGAGATCAATTGTCCCTGACTGAATTGAGCTTGATTGAGTAAGTCTTCAATATTTAATTTGAGAGCTTGATCGTTGATCTTGTCTGTTCCAAAGCCAATCATGTCAGCTGTGAAGGTGAGAAGATCTTCCGCCGCAGGGTTAAAGGCAGCAAGTGTCAGGTTGCTTTCAAAAGCTATGGCTGGAAAACCAATGATTTGAATGATGCCGTTAATTTCACCGGACTTATCTTGTAGAGATGAGCTGAAAGCGGGTTGTTCAGGGGCTGTGCTGCGATTAAGAGTCGTATTTATGTTAGAAATGAGCTTTTGCAGAGTTTCATCGTGAAAAGTTAAAGCGATGTCACTCCCTTGCCCTTGTTGTAACTGTTGATCCAATTGATTGTTGATCTCTCGAATTGGATACAGAAACAGTTTATAGATTAAGAAATAAAACAAGAAGCCAACAAGGAGTGATATAAATAGTATTTGAATGTAAAGACTGAGCGTTCGCCCACCATCTATTGCTACTGAGCTCATATCGTAAAGTAAGTACCCATACCCCTTAACACTTTGTTGTCCCGTCGAGTTGTTGTAAGCAAGTATAGGAATGACAACGGCAATTTCATCACTGTTAATTGTTTCAACAGCAAGCTTATTGTTTTTCCTCGCGGAGTGAAGAAATGGAACATTGGCATGTTTTCCGGCCTGTGATGATGGAGCGATGGTTGCCCCATTTTTGTCAACAATGATAGCCTTAACCACTCCGGCCTCTTGATTGGCTGCATCTAGATTTATAGAAGAGTTGTAGTTTTGCACAACAAAATTTTTATTCAGAGAAACCATGTTCTTTGCAATGGAAAGGGCTCGTCTTTGACTTTCTTTTTCAATGCTAGATTTTAACAGATTGACAGCTGGTATGGAGGAAAGTGCCGTACAAATAAGAATTAATACGGAAACGACAATGGCTATGAGCCAATTAAACTCCATCCATTCTGTGAATTTATAGAATCCAGACAAAACAACATCCTCGATGTAGTTTTCTAAACTTGGCTTTTTTTCTGGTTCTTGAGCTTCTTCGGGGTTTCCGTAATCTTGCTCTGATAACATGTGTTCTGATGGATCTTGTTTTAAAGCAAGGTTGCCTTGAAATGCATTGTTTGGAGTTTGTCGAGCGCTCTTTTTTTGAATAACGATAACAATATTGTGAAGAGTGATTTTATCTTGCAATTGCACAACATCTTCTCTGATTTGCACACCATTGATATAGGTGCCATTGCGCGACTTTAGGTCTTTGAGTACGATTTTCTTGCCTAAAATTTGAATTTTAGCATGCTTCTTAGAAACTTGAGCAGATTGAATCACAATATCAGACTGTGGAGACCTTCCTAAAATGTATTCAGACTTATCTAGTGAAATCGTTTTGCCGGCTTGAGGACCACTTAATATTTTAAGGACAAACAATGAGTCGATCTCCCACTTGCAATTCATTCACTTTATGATTGCCGGTTGTGCACTCGATCACTGATCGAGCCGACCAAACAGGCAGTGTTAGTCTAAACGGCTTAATGTTTTTTTTAATTTTTTTAATTTCTAAATTTTTATTGAGATAAATAACATCAATACTGAACTTCATAAAAAAGGTGTGTATGCAGTTACACCCAGTGATCATGAGAGCTTCATCTTTTTTCAACCTATCTTTAAACATAAGACCATTGTTGCGTTTAAAAAAACTTTTTGGTTTGGTTAAATTGGTAAAGATCACTTGCTTATTTTTTTCAAGAAGGCATTTGAACAAAGGTTCCATCAATTGCCTCCCGTAAAGAACTGAATGATCACTGGCGCAAACACGACAATGAACACAGCTGGTAAGATAAACAAAACAAGTGGCATAAGTATGGCTTGAGAAGCTCGCGCTCCCGCTTTTTCAGCGCGAACAAAGCGCTCTAAGCGCATTTGCACTGACTGATCTTTAAGAACTTTTGCAATACTGGCACCTGTTTCATCGGCATCAATGATAACAGCGCAAAAGCTGGTCACTTCAGAAAGATCAACTCGGTCGGACATTTTTCGTAAGGCATCAGCTCGGGTGCTACCAAGTTTAATGTCTTTGAGTACAGTTGCGAATTCATTAGCGAGGGGAGTGTCTTTGGCTTTATCGACGATTTTTTGTATAGCACCAACAAAGTCTAAACCGGCCTCTGTTGATAAAGCTAAGATATCAATGAAGAAGGGCAGCTCTTTGAGAATGCTTCCAGTTCTTATTTTTTTCTCGGCACTGCAGTAAAGCATTGGAAACCAAAACCCGGCAATAGCAAAGAAAATACAAAGAAGGTTGCTATAACCTAGTTGTAAGGCAAAGTTGAGAATGAACATAAGTCCCGGAGCTGCGATTCCCCACAGGATTTGTAAGCCAATGAACTCATCAACATTGAGCTCGTTGGACAATCCGGCCGTCATGATTTTGTTTTCAACTTTATTTCGATACTCTTCATTTTTAATTTTTTGGGCGTAACCCAAAGTAAAATTATGCACGATGGTTCTTGAAAAATTGACAATGGGTGATTTAGATTTGTTTGGTTGTTCACCGCTGCCCCAGGCGAGTGCGTCTTTGTCAGCATTATTTTTTAATAACGTGGAAACGAATAGATAAACACTAAACCCGATGAGACCTAAAGATGAAATTAATATTACATTTCCCATATGTTCTTCTTGTTTATAATTTTAAACAGACATATAAGTGGGTATGTCCCAGCTTATATTGGTTTCCAAATCTCCTCGTCGTCGAAATATATTAAAAGAATATAATTATAAATTTGTTTCATGTTCTGTAGAAGTATCGGAATTCTTTGATGAAAACCTGAATATCAATGAGGCTTTATTGGCTATTTCCCGGTCGAAGGTGCAGGCTTATTTTGAGAAAGAAAAAAACAACTTATCTATAAACACAGTTTTGCTCGGTTGCGACACTTTGGTCTGTATGAATGATGTTGTTTTGGGAAAGCCCAAAGATGAAGAGCAAGCGTTTCAGTACTTAAGTCAATTGTCAGGGAGTGATCATCAGGTCAAAACAGCTATGAGTTTTTATGACTGTCAGACTCAAAAATGGACTGAACATGTCGAGACGAGCTCCGTCACATTTAAACAATTACAAGAGTCTGAGATCAAAGAGTACATTAGCACCGGTGAACCTATGGACAAGGCTAGAGCCTATGCCATCCAAGGGCTAGGAAAAGAGTTGGTGAGTCACCATGAAGGGTCTTGGCACAATATTGTTGGCCTTCCCATAGAGGCTTTTGAGCAAATAGTTCATCAAAATGATTGGAACTTCAAATGATAAAAGAAAATGCTAGTAAAATACGTGAAAAGATAAATGCTATTAACAGCGATGTGACGATAGTCGCAGCCATTAAAAAACAAGCTTTAACGAAGATCAAAGATTTGCTGAATTGTGGTGTTAATGACCTTGGAGTGAATTACTTGCAACAATATAACGAGATTGTGTCGCTCCTACCGGAGACAGTAAATTGGCATTATATCGGCAAAATTCAATCAAAAAAAGTGAAACACATTGTGGGGCACTTTGATTTGGTTCATTCTGTTTCTTCGTTAAAAAATATTGATGATATCAATAAGGAATGTTTAAAAAAACAAATTCAACAAAAAATTTTATTGCAAGTCAATATCGCAGAAGAAGATAGTAAACAGGGTTTTTTAGTGTCTGAGTTAGATGAAGTGTCTCAACATATAACTAGCTGTGAAGGAGTGCTTGTAAAAGGTTTTATGTTGATGCCGCCTCAAGAGCAGGGCCTGCAGTATTTTAAGCAAGGTAGGGAATTGTTTCAAAATTACAAAAAATCATATAGTGCATCCTCATCTTTTGCGCTAGACTATTTATCAATGGGCACATCCGGTGACTATGTAGATGCCGTGTCGTGTGGTGCAACTCATGTGCGCCTAGGCACAGTCCTTCTCGGAGAAAGAGTTTAAATGTCATATTTAAAAAATTATAAAGTTGGTTTCATAGGGTGTGGGAATTTAGCACAGTCTATTTTACAGTCAGTTTTAACAAATAAAGTGCTGTCGCCAGGACAGATTTATTTCACCAATAGGTCTGAGGCCAAAAAAGAAAAGATCATCAAAGAATTTCAAATCAATTACAGCCAAGGTAATGATGAGCTTATCGAAGAGTGTGACATTGTAGTCGTCGCAGTGAAACCGCAAGATTTTTATGCTGCAGTTGAGCCTTACGTTGCAAATTTCACAGAGAGTCATGTGGTGATAAGCCTTGCTGCTGGAATTAACTTCAATCAATTGAGCTCCTTATTTTCTACGACAAAACAAATCGTTCGAGTCATGACCAACACGGCGTCTTCAGTTTCTACTGGTGTTCTTGGTTATTTACACAATCAAAACACAGATGTTTTAGATAGTATTATTCAGAATTTATTTTCAAACTTGGGTGATGTTTATAAGCTGAATAATGAAGATGAAATGGGTGCTTTCACAGTGGCGACGAGCAGTGGAGTGGGGTTTGCCTTCGAAATAATGACCTATTGGACAGAGTGGTTAGAAGAGTACGGCATAGACAAAAGTCTGGCTGAAAAAATGATTGTACAAACCTTTTTAGGGGCATCAAAATTAGCTAACTCAAGCGATCAAAATTTAACCGAACTGCAAAAGCAAGTGGTCTCCAAAAAAGGAGTTACTCAGGCCGGGCTCGATTCTATGTGTGAAATGGAGCTCGATCGCGTTTTCCGTGTGAGTTTTGAAAAAGCTGTGATGAGAGATAAAGAATTAGGAAAACAATTCAGTCCTTAGTCCAGTTTGCTCAACACAAACATTTAAATAAAGTAGTCAGAAATTAAATACATAGATACAATGTAGAGGTCTTATTTATTAAAGGGGTGGGGAAGTGAAGATAGCGCCAATTGATATAGCTCATAAAAGTTTTTCAAGAAAAATGATGGGTTTGGATCCACAAGAAGTGGCTGACTTCTTAAAATTGGTGTCTGATGAAATGGAAAGCCTTATTAGTGAGAGAAACTCACTGAAGCAAAGCCAGCGTGAAAAAGAATTACAAATCATTGAATTCAAAGAAAGAGATGAGCTTCTTAAAAACACCATCACCACAGCCACTAAAATGTCAGATAAAATTAGAGGAGACTCTGAAAGAGAGTCAAAATTATTGATCAACGACGCTCATCAAAAAGCAGAAATGATTGTGCGCGATGCGAGAGACTCGCTTAAAAAAATCTATCAAGAGATTGCTGACCTTAAGAAAATCAGAATGCAGTTTGAAAACAATATGAAGGCCCTCGTTCAGTCACATTTAACTATGATCGAACAAGGACAAAACGTGATGCCAAGCCCGAAGGTGGGGCATGAAACGGCAACGTCGCAATTAAAAACTTCTGTTCAAATGAAAGATGAAGACAAAATAAAGCAAAACATATCACAAGCTATTTCTAAAGCGACTCGTGTTGATCTCGAAATGAAGTGATCCTTTTTAAGGATGACTTTATATTCAAATTTACCTTTAAATATTTAATTCATTAGGTGGCCGTAAAGAAGCTGACAAGCTACAACGGCACCTATTATTCCTGCAAGGTCGGCAATCAGTGCAATCGGTAAAGCCGATCTTAATTTTTTGATTTGCACTGCTCCAAAATAAACAGCTAAAACATAAAAAGTGGTTTCTGTGCTTCCTTGCAAAGTACTCACAAGATAGCCAGTGTATGAGTCGGGGCCAATACTGGGGTCATTAATGATAGATGCCATCACACCATAAGCGCCTGAGCCAGAGAGAGGTCTTAATAAAGCCATAGGGATCGCTTCTCCAGGAAGGCCTAACTTTAAAGTGAACTGCGAGATAAAATTAACAAAAAGACTGAGCACCCCACTTGCTTTGAACATGCCAATAGCAACTAAGATTGTGACTAAAAAAGGGATAATTTTCACTGCAATATCAAACCCTTCTTTAGCTCCTTCCACCATGGCTTCATAGATAGGCACTTTATTGAAGATTCCGTACGTTAAAATAGCGAGGATTAAAAATGGGATAAAGAACATCGATATCTTTGCACCAGTTAAAATCACTAGTGGAATAATAACTGCAGTGCCCAACAAAAATAGATAGTGTTTGAAGTTTAAATTCATTTTTGCAGAAGGGTGTTTGTTCCTTTGTAATAACTTTGCCGTAAGAATGGCCACAAAGGTGGAAAAGGTCGTAGCGATTAAAGTTGTTGCCACAATTCCTGCAGCGTCTGTCGACCCAGCCGAAGCCCGAAGTGCTATCACTCCTGTCGGAATCAAAGTCACGCTTGAGGTGTTGAGCGCGAGAAATAAAATCATAGCATCGCTAGCTGTGTCTTTTTCTTTGTTAAGATTTTGCAGTTCATGCATGGCTTTGATACCAAATGGGGTGGCAGCATTGGCAAGTCCAAAAACATTGGATGAGATATTCATAATGATGGCGCTCATAGCTGGGTGATCTTTGGGGATTTGTGGGAATAACTTTATTAAAAAAGGAGATAGCAAACTATTAAGTGCGCTCAAAAGCCCTCCTTTTTCTGCCACCTTCATGAGGCCTAAGAAAAAGGCCATGATTCCAATCAATCCAATTGATAATGTGACAGCAGATTGGGCTGACTCCACCACAGATTGACTCAAATGTGTCATCGGAGCTGGCGATTCAGACGACTCAGCTTTGAATTGCAGCTGTTGCACAGTTGTGTAAAGAGTGGCTACGGCAATTAATAAAAAGAAAATTTTATTCATTGTCGACTTGCTTTTTGACAAACAAAAAACGAATGTCATCTAGAATTCTTATAAAACATGGGAAATATATCAAAGTTAAAATAGATCCCATAAAAAGTCCCCATCCCAATGCCAATGCGATTGGCACAATGAATGGATCGTAACCACCAATGCCCAAATACTCTTCAAGATAATTACCGTAAGCTGTTGGCATAAGACCACTGACCGTTGTGATTGTTGTCAAAACTATGGGGCGCAGTCTTTTACCAGCAGCATCAACAATGGACTTTGAAAGATCAAGACCACGTTTTCTACTTTTGTTAACAAAGTCAGTGAGAACAATAGAGTTATTTACAATGACTCCAGCAAGAGCTACTGTTCCCAGCAGAGACATAAAACCAAAAGGTTTGCCGTGCAGGAGCATAGCTAAAATAGCTCCAATAAAACCTAATGGAATCGAAGTTAAAATTAAAATTGGCTGTAGAAAGCTTCTAAAAGTGACAATGAGTAAAGAAAAGATAAAAAAGAACGCGGCCATAAAGGCAACAAATAAAGACTTCAAGGACTCGTTGGTGTCTTTGTCCATCCCACCATAATTATATTTGTAGCCAGGGTAGTTTTTAAAAATTTCTTTCACTTTTGGCTTAATACTTTGTAAAGCTTTGCGGTTGTCACTAGGGTCAATGGAATCAGCAGAAACATTCAATGATCGTTTGTAATTCAAATGGGTGATCATGCTGAGGGATTTCGACTTTTCAAACGTCGCAATTTTAGAAAGTTGCGTGAGGCTTCCTCTTTTGTTTCCAACTTTGATGCTTTTTAACTTTGTTAAGGTGTCAGAGGCGAGGTCGTCACTTTTGCTGGTTTGCACTCGAATGTTGATCTCTTCGTCAAGGGTACGAATGGAGGTGGCAATGACTCCATCAAACTCGGCTCGAATATCTTGGGCTAACTGAGCTGTGGTGATTCCTGATGCGGCCATGGCAAGAGGCTTTGGAGTGATCTGCCACTCGTCCTTGCCTGGGATGAAAGAGTTATCAATGTTTTTAACTAAACCATCATTCCTTAGTTCAGTGACAATCTTGTCGGCGATCTCATACAAGACATCAAAATCAGACCCAGAAATATCAATGGAAACATCCCGTCCTTGTGGAGGTCCTTGGGGAGGAAGTTCTGTTTGTACGCTGATAAGACCTTCGGGTACGGTTAATTTTTTATTTAAGTCCGCCATAATATCAAAAGCGGTTCGGCCGTTAGGCAATTTAGCCTGTAAGTTAATTTGAATGCTAGCAAACTGATTGCCGTATTTTGTTTGTGGGTCAAGTGGATCACGTTGGTAAATACCGATTGTGCTAACATAATCCAAGATTTCTGTTTTTGGCAATTCAGCGATGAGCTTTTCAATGGGTTCGATCTTTTTAGACATCTCATCCAGTGAAATAGAAGGAGGTCCTTCGATCTTTACAAAAAATAAGTTCACTCCATCAGAGCTAAACAGTTTAAACTTCCCCGATTTGTAAACAAGAAATACTGTGCTTGAGAAAACTATAATTCCTGAGAGAAGCATTAAATATCTAAATCTTAGAGACCATCCGACAAAACGTTTATAAATTCGAATGCAGGGATCAAACCAATGTTTTTTCTTTTGTCTTTTTTGTGCAGAACCTCCTACCCAATTAGAAAAATGTGAAGGTAAAATCAAAAACACTTCAAACATTGAAAATGCAAGTGCAAGAATCACCATAGACGGTATATGAAAAACAAAGGCTCCAAAAATACCAGACATAAATAACATTGGAGCGAAGGCAGAAACAGTCGTTAAGATAGAAGCTGTCACGGGTCCAATGACATTCATGACTCCATCTACGATGGACTTAGCTTTGTCACCCGTTTTTTCAAATTCACTCCAAATGTTTTCACTCACAACAATGGCATCATCGACCAGCATTCCAAGCACTATGATCAATCCTATGAGACTGATTAAATTGATGGACCAATTGAGTAAAAAAGCAACCGCAAAGGTTCCAAGGAGCGCGACCGGCACGCCAATAGAAACTACTAATGTGACCTGCCAAGGTAAAAACAAAGTAAGAACAATAATCACTAAGAGAAGGCCAATAAGTAAGTTGCCACCAAGAGCCTGCAAGCGAGTCTTGAGGTACACGGACATATCTTTTGAGAAACTAACGTTTATGCGAGAGTCATACTGTTCAATAAAGTCAGCGGTAGTTTGTTTGATCTCTTTAACAAGACGAAGAGCATCGGCGTTCACTTTCTTGGTGATTTGTAGAATGATGGATTTGTTACCTTCATATTTGTAAACACGTGTCGGTTCTTCGAGCTGTTTGGTGACTGTGGCAATGTCTTTAAGTTTGGTGCCGAAACCGTCGAGGTTAGCACTCACCTGTGTGTTGAGGATGTCTTGTTCAGATTGATACTGACCTTCTGTGCGGATGAGTTCGTCATTGCCGCTGGACAAAGTTAATTTACCAGCTGGTGCTGAGATGTTCTGTGTCTGCAAGCTACGGATCACCTGAGACATGGAAATCTGTCGACGTTTCATTTTTTGTTGGTCTAAGCTAACAAGGTACTCTTTGTTGAAATACCCAAGTTTAGAAACACTCGAAACACCATCAACCAAACCCAACTCATCGGCCAAGTCGTTTGAAATTTTTCGAATCTGAAAATCATCAAAAGGGCCAGAGATAATGGCCTCTATGACGGGGAGTAAGCCCGACTCTAAGTTGGTGATCACTGGTTTTTCGGCATCATCTGGTAAGCTATCGATTTGATCGATCGCATTTTGAATGTCGGAGTTGGTTTTATTGATATCTCTTGCATTGGGGTCGAGCTTAATAGTGACTAGAGATTGGCTCTCTGTGGTAGCTGACCTAACTTCATCTATACCGTCGACTTCTTTAATCTTCTCTTCAATACTATTGAGAATTAACTTTTCACCTTGTTCTGGAGAGGCCCCGGGAAGTAAAGCTCGAATCAAGGTGATGTCGTAATTGACGGGTGGAAATATATCACGGCGAATATTGCTGATGCTGTAGATTCCAGCGGCAATTAGAAAAAAGGTAAGTAAGTTACCTATGGTGTGTTCTTTGGCAAAAAAACTAATTATTTTTTTCATTCAGTCAATCCATTTACTGATTAAGTTCTAGTATTAAACTACAGAAAAGTAAAAATTCCAATATGTATTGAGCTTTAAGTGATTTTAAATATAAAATAATATTTAACTTTTATGGAATTATTAGCTAAGTCTCCATCGCAGTGTTCATTTGTTTTTTTAGATCTTGAAACATCTGGAAAGTACCCTTTAGAAGCAGAAATTTGTGAAGTCGCTGCTGTCAAATGGGAGTCAGGTCAGTTCACCGACACCTTTCAAAGTTTGATTAAAACAAAAGAAAAAATGTCAGATGAGGTGATTAAGATACATAACATCACCAACGAAATGTTGACGGATTCTCCTGAAATCTCCACCCAGATACAAACCATCCGAAATTTTATTGGCGACAGCATCACTGTAGCTCATCATGCCCCTTTTGATTTGGGGTTTCTTGCTTATGAGTTTGAAAAACATGGTGTTGACTTACCAACATCACCAGCTTTGTGCACAAGTCTTATAACACGAGCAAAAATTTTGAACATTCAAAACCATCGCTTACAAACGTTGGTTAAGTACTTTCACATTGATTCAGGTCAAGCTCATAGGGCATTGGATGATGCAAAGTCATGTGCTCAAGTTTTTTTTAACACATTAAAATTGTTTGAATTGCCTGTAACTATTAGAGACCTTGTTCAGCTTCAAAATAAAGATCTTAGCTGGCATAATTATTCTATTCATTTCTTGAAACAGACACCACATCTTCAGGTGTTATTGGATGCTGTTGTAAACAAAAAGAAAGTGAACTTAAAATATTCTGGAGGATCAAAACCCAACGAATTCCGAGAGCTATTTCCACATTCAGTTGTGCGCAACCCAGACGGGGACTTCCTCGTTGCTGATGATTTTAAATCAAACAAGCTAAAACGTTATCTGATCAGCAAAATCACTGACTGTTTGAATATTGAGACTTGAATATTAAAAATGGACTCAGAGGTTAAGCAGAGTCTTTCATTTCATCTTTTGGTTTCTCTTTGAGTTCGTAGTGTTTAAGAAGCTCAGTCTTTATCTCTTTGGCAACGCCTTCAAGGTGAGTGAAGTTATCTCCAGCTCGCAGTTTAAATTTACGATCATTTCCTTTAGCAAGATCTCTCAAATAGTTTTCAAAGGCATAAAGAGGACCTGCCATTCTATGGGATAAAATTCGTCCTAAAATAAAAAGGGAGATCAAAAAGATAATACTTATGCAGGCAAATGTGATGAGAAATGGGATGATAAATTTATTTTCAATAGTTGAAGATCTGCCAATGACTAAGTCATCAATGGTGACCTTTAAGTATGTGAATGAAAAAACACCACAGATAGCGGCAAAGCCAGAACCAATGGTCAGCAATTTAAAAATATATTGCCGTTGAAAACGCGGATTCACCCACATTTGTTTACGTTCGTTCTCATTGGGCCAAAGTTGATTGCCATCTTTTATGAGGTTAACTACTATCAACCCATAGCCAACCCACTGAAGAGCATCGGCAACATTAAAGGCAGGTGTAGCGCCTTCGCGACTTCCAAAGGTAATAAAATCTACAACAGATCCCCAAATGATTCGATCGTGAACATTGCCGAGAATACCACCAAGTAAGATGGACATTCCTGAACGTAAACCTAGCGATCTTTTTGGCAAAAGATATTGAATGAAAGTGTAAATGAAAATTAAAAAAGCCCCACCTGTCGACAAAGAAACGACTCGAAGTATTGGCGGTAGATCAGAAAACATGCCAAGCATAGCACCTGGGTTGCGGTGTAAGACAAATCCGACGGGTCCGTAAAATTTAAAACCAACGATGGCTTCTAGAGCCCAAATTTTTGTAACTCGATCGAGTCCCCAAACAATTAGAATAAGACTTACTACCAAAAACCAATCTCTTTTACTCATTCACTGCTATCCATTGTTAAGGTTTTAGTTGTTTAATTATGTATATTTATCGGTGATTTGCTTCAAAAGATAAGCTAGACAAAGGTTTAAATATGGACTAATTAATATCCATATAGGGATAAACTAAACTTCCTTGAGTCATCCTTTGTTAATAACAGGGCGGTATAAAAAAACTTGTCAAAAGTTATAAAAAACTGATTAGTATTAGCAATTTAACTTAAGGTCTAAACACTTGCTAGTGCGTTTATGATTGATAACTCATTTTTCTCAGCGTTCATACTCAGGTGTCTTTTTGAAGGTCAGTACTAAGGTCGGTCATCTATGAATGTATTGAAGCAGATTGTAAACTACACAAAAAATTTAAAAATTGAAATTTACAAGGCAACTTTTTATTCAGTGCTCAATAAATTATTTGATTTAGCTCCACCGGCATTGATTGGTTTGGCTGTCGATATTGTGGTTAAAAAAGAAGATTCCTTTCTCGCCAATGTAGGTTTTGTTGACCCTTTTGAACAATTAACAGTGCTTGCTTTTTTAACAGTGGTAATTTGGGGGTTGGAATCATTTTTTGAATACTTGTTCAACGTGAAGTGGAGAAACATCGCTCAGCAATTGCAGCATTTACTCAGACAAGACACTTATGCTCATGTACAAAGTTTAGATCTCAAATATTTTGAAGAAAAAAATTCAGGGCAACTGATTTCTGTTATCAGTGATGATATCAATCAATTGGAACGTTTTTTAAATGATGGTGCCAATAGTATCATTCAAGTGTTAGTGACGGTTGTTTCAGTGGGAGGAATCTTTTTTTACTTGGCGCCAAGTGTTGCCATTTACTCATGTTTACCAATTCCTATCATTTTGTTTGGATCATTTCTCTATCAAAAGAAGCTTGAGCCTCTCTATAAGGTTGTACGAGAAAGGGTTGGTTTTTTAAATGAAGCTTTAGTAAATAATTTTTCAGGAATAGCCATCATCAAGAGTTTCACTGCAGAAACTTCAGAACAACAAAAAATTGCTCAACTCAGTGATGACTATTGTGAGGCCAATGAAAAGGCAATTGTTGTGTCATCTGCCTTTGTGCCATTAATCCGTATGGCTGTGGTTATGGGTTTTATTGCCACTCTCATTCTCGGTGGTCGTATGACTTTGAATGGGGTTATGGAAGTGGGTGTTTACAGTGTTTTGGTATTTATGACGCAAAGACTGTTGTGGCCGCTGACTCGTTTAGGAGCGACTTTTGATATGTATCAACGTTCGATGGCTTCTGCTAAGAGAATATTTGATCTGCTAAAAATTCCAATTGAAGTTATTCCTGGCAGCAATCAAAAACAGCTCACGCAAGGTAATATAGAGTTTAACAATGTTTCTTTTTCTTACAGTAGTGATAAGCAAATTCTGACGGATGTGTCGTTTAGTATTAATTCTGGCGAGACTTTAGCGATTGTTGGTTCAACGGGCTCGGGTAAAAGCACGATTATAAAATTGCTCAATCGCTTTTATGACATTCAAGACGGAATGATCAGTATTGATGGCATTGATATTAAAAGTCTAGATTTTAATTCGTTGAGGTCAGCTGTTTCGTTAGTGAGTCAGGACCAGTATCTTTTTTATGGCAGTGTTTTGGACAATGTTTCTTATGGTCAGAAAACAGTGACTGAGCAGCAGGTGCATAAAGCCATCAATGACTCTGAAAGTTTAGAGTTTATCGAAAAGCTTCCAAGAAAAGTGAAGACGATCATTGGTGAAAGAGGAATGAAACTTTCTGGGGGTCAGCAACAACGACTGACAATTGCAAGGGCTCTTTTGAAAGAGTCCCCAATATTGGTGTTAGATGAAGCTACTAGCTCCGTTGATAATGAAACAGAGGCAGCCATTCAAAGAGCCATTGAAAAGGCTTCAAAATCAAAAACCATTATTATCATTGCCCACCGATTATCAACAATTGTGAATGCAGATAAGATCATTGTTCTCGAAAATGGCAAAATAGTGCAGCAAGGTGTTCATAAAGAGTTACTCGGTCAAGAGGGACTTTATAAAAAACTTTGGCAGGTTCAGACAGGGTCTCGTTAAATGCATAAGAGTAAAGAACTCGTTGAGCGAATAAAAAAATATGAGAGCAAACCGATTTTGTTGGAAAATTTTTTCAGTAGTGAAGACTTGGACGAGTTTATATTTTGGTTTCAGGAGTCTTTAAAACATAAAAACTTCAACACTACCCGAATGGAAGACGCAAGCACACAAGACAACGACACAACCAGTATTCCAGAAGGTGACATTAAAAATAAAGTGATTGCAAAACTGAGTGAAAAAGTTTCTCCATGGATCAATAAAGATGGGCAGCGCAATTTAGAGTTTGAAATTGCCTTTCACGCCAACAAAAAAGCTTACGGCATTCATACAGACTCAGGTTACGATCCAGAGGAGATCATTTACAAACAAGGAATCATTCCGCTGGTCATCAAGCCTGAGGCGGCAACTACTCACACAGTTTTGCTCGATCAAAAGTGCTATCACTCGAGTTCTTTTCCCTGTGTGAGTGAAGACGAACAAGCACAACAATACATTGAACATTTAAATTTTTCCAATGTCATTGCCGACGAAGAGTTTAAAAAATACTGGCACGATTCAGAGCTGCGCCGCAAACAGATGTTTGGTTTTTCTATATGTCATCCTTTTGAGTGGAAGCTAGGTAATACCATCATTTGGGACCGAGCTCATATCCACTGCTCTTCCGACTTTCAAGCTACTGGCGCCCAGTACAAACTTGGCCTAATGTGGATTTCCAGAATCCTCTAGCTAATCTCAGCACCGTCATCCTGAATAAAGTGAAAGACCTCGACAAAAATCGCAAGATGAAGCGAAAAAAACTGTCATCATGAGGGAAGCGAAGGACCTACCATAAACTAAAATTTTAAATGGAAATTAAGCGCAAACTTTATTACGACCAGATTTTTTCGCCTGATAAAGAGCCTTATCGGCCATTTCAATGATGTCGTTCTTAGTATTAGCATCAGAAGGGTAGCTTGCAACCCCAAGGCTAAGTGTAACAAAGATTGGGCTAGATAACCCATCCGTAAATGGCTTACTCTCAAAAGATATGCGAATATCTTCAGCGAATGACAAAGCCTGTTCCTTACTAGTGTCTGGCAAAATGATAGCAAACTCTTCACCGCCATACCTAGAGCAGTAAGCAATGCTGTTCGTTAAACTATCTTTAATTCGTCGACCAATTTGATTGAGCAACTTATCACCAGTTGGATGGCCGTAGTTATCATTAAACTTTTTAAAGTGATCCACATCAACCATAATCAGTGAAAATGGTGAATCTGTGTTAGAAAGATTAAACACTTCGCTGAGCTTTTCTTGAAAAAAACGATGGTTAGTTAAGTGGGTAACAGGGTCTGTGATAGAAAGTGTCTTGAACTGCTCATTCTCTTGCATGAGCCTTCTAGTTTTTAAGACCTCATTAATTTGAACTTTTAAGATTTCATTGTCCCATGGTTTCATGAAAAATTTATGAATAATATTTTCATTAATAGATTCAGACAAATGCTGTACTTCTATCTGTCCAGACAGAATGATGCGAATAGATTTTGGTGCTTTTTGTTTAACAAGACTAAGGAAATCTAAACCAGAAATTTCTCCCATTTTAAAATCACTGATAACAATAGGAATTTCTTTTTGGTAATCTTTAATGAACTTGATTGCTTTTTGTGTGTTCTGAAAAGCCATAACTCTAAAGTCATTTCGAAAAACTCGATAAAGCGAATCTAAGACATCTTTTTCGTCATCAACAATAACTATGAGTGGTGCATCTTTCATGTAATACGTATCGGAAGTCTTTACGAAGTAATAAGGTCTGTTTGATTATTTGTACTTAAGTCCATAAGGAGTTTTTTAGCTCAGCACCTATTAAGCTTTCTAAGTGAATATATTTTCACATATATTTTAAAATTTTGTCATTTGAAATTGAAAACTTAATTTTAAATATTAAGTTAAGTTATTAAAATAAAATAAAAAAACAGACTTTACCGAATTTAATTTTCTAGTGTATGATTTTAAAACATGAAGCCATTAATTTTATTAGTCTCAATTTTGTTTACAGTAATTAGTTTAGCTAAGGACATCTCGCCTAAAGTCCTTGAGTCAAAAATAAATCGACTCATCAAAAAGAGTCAAATCAAACAAAACAATTTAGGTATAGAAATTCGTAAAATATCAGCAACCAATAAAGAAACACTGTACGCACTCAATTCAGACAAAATGTTTGTGCCAGCTTCTTTGACCAAGATACCCACAGCCGCCGCCGCCTTTCACTTTCTCGGACCAAACCATAGATTTATAACAACACTCGAGTCTGACGCCAAAATTAAAGATGGAGTGCTGAAAGGTAACTTGTATTTTGTAGGAGGGGGGGACCCAACTTTTACATCCGAGTCGATGTGGTCTTTAGTGAATGAGTTTAGCCGCGAGAACATTCACACCATTGAAAAGAACATCATCGTCGACGACACATTGTTTGATGCAATAAGATATGACAAGCGTCGCGACCCAACCCGAAAAGACCGGGCTTATGATGCACCTGTAGGAGCTCTCTCTTTTAACTGGAACGCGGTGAATGTATTTATACGCCCGACAAGCATTGGGGCCCCTGCACAAGTGATCGTGGATCCAACTGAAAAATACTTCAAAGTCATTAATAAAGCGAGAACTGTTTACGGTAAAAAGCAAAGGTTAAAAGTCAGCCGAGTGCAAAGCAAAGATAGCAATGAGTTTCCATTTGAAACTATCATTGTGAGTGGTTCTATTGGTTTGAACTCCAAAGAGTATGTCAGCTATAAAAGCATCACTCAGCCAGAAATATGGTCAGGTTACAGTTTAAAGAAATTCTTAGAAGAAAAAGGCATCAAAGTTTTGGGTAAAGTTATCGTCGGAAAAAAACCTGCTAAAACTACACTCAGAGCCGACTACAAAAGTGAACCCTTGTTTGAGTCGATCAAAAGTATGAATAAGTACTCAAATAATTTTGTCGCAGAGATGCTTATCAAAAACATAGCAGCCAAGTTTTCGCAACCAGCAAGTATGGATTTGGGCCTAAACAAAGTGAACGAATTTTTACAAAAGAGTGGTTTCCAAAAAGACAGTTACAATTACGTAAATGCCTCAGGATTAACAAGAGATAACAAATTTAAGCCCAATGAATTCACTGATTTTTTAGTGCAACTGCAAAATCAGAGTGAAATGTTCCCAGAGTTTTTGACATCTCTGCCTATATCAGCTGTCGACGGCACCTTAAAGACGCGCATGACTCGTTTAGCCTCTGCCAAAAAAGTAAGAGCCAAAACAGGCATGTTAAACGATGTGATCGGCCTGGCTGGTTATGTTAGTAATTCATCAGACACTTACGCCTTCACATTTATTTTCAATGGCAAAAAAAGAAAACTAAAAAACGCAAGAGACCTCTTTGATTTTATCACTGCTGAAATGAGTAAGTAATAATAATAGGTCTATTTATTTAGCAACCATTTTAAACTCTTTTGTTTTCTGAAATTTATATAGATTCTGTAAAGTAATTCCATTCGTCTCTAAAGAGGCAATCTTATCAATAGACTTGAGGTGACGAAAACCATCACTGCTATCTACCACAATGATCGTATCTAATGAGAGTTGTATCAGACGGCGTATGGTTTCAAGAGACCACTGGGGTGCTCCCATTTGTACGAGCATTTCTAGGCGGAGCAAAGCTTGTCGAGCACTGGAGGCGTGAAGACTGCAAAAGCCTCCATTATGGCCAGTAGACAATGCTAGTAAATAATCTTTGGCTTCATGACCACGAACCTCACCGACAATGAGTCTTTCAGGGCGCATTCTGAGACTTTGCCGAATGAGTTCTGCTTGATCGTACTCGTAGAAGTGGTTTCTTTCTTGTTGGCGCGTGAGCAGTTTTGTACTGACATCATTGGGGGTGATGAGTTCTGAAGTGTCTTCTATAATGACACAGCGACAGTTGTCTTTGACTGTTTGTAACATGGAGTTGATCAACGTTGTTTTGCCTGAACCTGTGGTGCCTACAATAAGAATATTATTATGCATTTCTATCTGATCTAAGATTGTTGACACTTGTTGATCAGGGGCCCAACCCATATCTTTTAAAGATCTGAAATTAAATGTATTGTATGAATGTCTTCTTAGATTGATGGATGTATTTGGGCATATTGGTTTGCTGATGATATGAACCCTGAAACCTTGCCAGTCGATGTTGAGATGTGGTTGCTGAATATCAATTTTACTATTGGTTTCACTCGTCAGTAAGTGAATGAAATTGTTGAAAGTGGTGTTTGAATAAAACTCGTCTTGATGTTTAAACAGCATCCCGGTTTTTTCAAAAAAAATATTTTTTGAACCGTTAATAATAATTTCTGTGATTTCTGTGTCTTGCAAAAGAGATTTGAGTGGTCCATAGCCAAAGAATTCATCGTGAATTCTTTTTTGCACATACAAAGGTTCATTGTTAAACTTTTGTTGCACTTTATTGATCAGACCATCTCGTGATGACTGATTCTTTTCAGATTTGATAATGTTGTCAGCTTGTTTATAAAATTCGTTATTGATCATTTCGTGCACTGGCCTTGATAAATAATAAAAGGTTTGTTGAACTTTTTTTATCGCTTCTATTTTCAAATAAATATTTTAACAGAGGGACTTTGTGTGTGAGCCAGGGCGAGCTTTTGCTCTCGCCAAGCAAGTCTAACTGCAGGCCACTGATCAGAACCACTTTATCTGGCTGAATAATGAATTGATTTTTAAATTTCTTAGTTTTAAAGCTTGGGACGTTATCAACAGCTTCCGAATAATCAGGGAAAGAGAGGTTATAATCGAGCAGCACATTAATGGATGAGTTGATCTCAAGTTCAGGCTTTAATTCAATAGTCAGACCATAGTTTTTCCAATCAATGGCATGGCTATAGATGGTGTGGCTTTTGACAGGGATCTCTCCACCTTCTTGCAATTGACACTTACTGTTCACTTGGCAAAGAATCTGGGCTTTTTGAATGATTCTTGATTTACCGCTATTAACGTCATTCGTGAGAATGGCATTAAAAGAGGTGAGGTCTTGGTACTTAGGAAGAAGTTGTGAAGCAAACTGTCCATCCAGTTTGATTCCATACTGTTTTTGAGACGACGCACTCATCTCAATAAAAAAAAGTTCGAAGTTGATTTTCTGTAAGCTCATTTTCAAATCATTGGGCTGCAAACCGTAAAATCCAATGTGTTTATCAAACGGAAGAGCTTGCTGTGCTAAGCGGTAAATCATAGGGGAGGGGCTTAAGCGCAAGAATGGTGAAAGGTAGTTAAATTCGGCAAAGATTTGTTGGAAGTGATTTTGAATTTCTTGGTGCAAGTCTTGATCAATATTTGCTTTGAAAACATATGGAGTTTGGTGTCGTTTGGCAAGTTGAACCAGTTTTAACCAATCGGAAAATCGGTGCAACTGACCATGTATATGAATATTGTTTTGATCGACATTAAGTCTTAAGCCGTAGCTGTTAATGAGAAGCTTTTTAAGGTCTTGGTAAAGGGCAAACTGCTTCTTCGTTAAAATGTGAATTTGGAAAAAATTGTGGCTGGAAGAAATTTTAGTGGACCCCGTCTTAATAGCAATTACCTTTAAAGAGGACCCTTTGTCTTGCCACTGAATGATTTTTGAATTGGATATAGAGATTTTACTGAGGCGCTGAGTTTTTAAAGTGACCTGATCACCAACCTTTAAAACATGAGTTTTGGCAAAGACACTTATTGAACCTAAGAATAGGAATAACATTAAAGCTTTCATAGTGAATGCTCATTGCGAAGCTAAAGATGCTAGATTCAGTAAGCTAACAAGTATTGACTCAGGCTGTGTTCGATAAATGAATTAAATATTCGAACTATTAGATAAAAGAGTTTTGATAATTACTTTTTACGCAAAAGAACGATCAAAATAACTAGAGCCATTAGTGCAATGGTTATATGAGTGAATGTGAACAGCTGTTGCCCCTCATCAAGGTCGACAAACTCATTGTCATCATCGAGTTCAATAGGTTCGAGATCGTTACCGTCATCGGTTTTTTTGTAGCTGCCGGCTTTTGGAGCTGTGATCTTGCTGTCTTCTGGGTTGAGGATCTCAATGCTATTGACGGCATTGATAAAGTCGCCAACGATAGTTGTGTAATAATTCTTATGAGACGTAAAAGTGATGATCACAGCCGTTTTATTTTTAACGGTGGCTAGATAGCGAGTGTAGTACTCAGGGGCTTCACTGTTATAGGATAAGCCGTCAACCCAAGTTTGCCCATTGATTTTCGTTTCTTGCAGTTTGATTTTTTTACTTTGAAAGTGTTGTTGACCGTTCACCGTCACGCCGGGCTTATTACTAATTTGAGTTTTATAATTGTCGAGAGTGTCGTGATCTCCTGCTTTTTTAGCAGCAAAAACGATAACAGCAGACTTCACTTTTTTTTCAAGTTTATTGGAACAGTTCCATGCCGAGCCCTTGACCTCGCACTCCCACTGGTGCGGGAGTTCAAATTTTATAAATGAATTTTTAAAACTTTTGGCAAAAGCTGCACTTGTCAGTGTTAATAAAAATGTCAGTGCTAAGGAACGAGTTAGAATCAATTGATATTGTTCACTTGTGCAATGTAAGGCAACGTTCGGTATTGATTGTTGTAATCAAGTCCGTAACCAACAACAAACTCATTGCCCACTTCAAACCCAACAAAGTCAGGTTTTTGGTCTGTCACTTGAGACTCGGGCTTGTGAAGCAGGGTGGCTGTCGTGATAGTTTCTGGATTGCGTGTTTTTAATAACTGGTAAATAGCTTCGATGGTTGTGCCGGTATCAACTATATCTTCAACGAGTAAAATATTTTTGCCTTTGATCGATTGAGTAAGATCTAATGTGATTTTTACTTCTCCAGTGCTCTGGGTTCCTTCATAGCTAGACAGGCCTAAAAAGTCGCAAGTGAGATCGCAGTCAATTTCACGAATAAGATCAGAAAAAAACATAAATGATCCATTTAAAATGCAAACACAGATAAGATCCTGGTTGTTGTACTTTGCGGTGATTTGTTTGCCGAGCTCAACGACTTTTTCTTTGATTTGATTTTCAGTGAATAAAGGAGTGAGTTTTATTTGATCCATTCGTTATCCCTCAATGTATAGATAACTAATATATAAGCTTATTTTGCTTGTTGTCCACGTAAAAACCGATCTTCAGTCCCTAAAATTTAAGGAGCATAAGAAGTTGTAGTTTTTGCTCTGAATACTGCGGGTTAGCCATGATGCTCAACGGAGAGTTGAAGTTTTCTTCAAGGAAGCTTGATGGAGGCTCACTATCTGGCAGCCTGATTTTAACGAGAACAGAGTTGCCAACTTGTGCGTAAACAAAGCGCGTCCAGTCTATAGAAGTGTCTCGACCATCTTGACTTGGTATGTTAGCTGTGACGGTGATTTCAATTTTTTCAGCTCCAGATTCATTGGTTTCACCTTCAATTTTTTTAACAACAATTTTTATCCCCTGAGCATCGCCACCTTCAATCGGTTCAAGCATATAGTCGATCACGTAAGACTTTTTGTTGCCTGTGTCCCAGCGGCCTTCGTTGGGAATTTTATTAAAATTAGCAGACTGAAAATCAATTTCATTGCTAGTGACCACAGAAGCTTGAACTCGTGCTGTGCTAGGAAAGTACTTTTCTAATTGATTTGGTAATATTTCATAGAAGTGTATAGCGCCAACAAGTGGCTCTACTTTTTTGGCGACTGCACCTTCGGCTCCTTCGTCTTCATATACATCTTCCGTACTGTCTTCAAAAAAGTCAGCTTTTTGTGACTCAGGAATCTCGGCAGCTGAGACCGTGGCTGTTTTTTCTACGACTTTCACGTTATTTTGGTTTGGTTTTTTAATGGTCTTAGTGAGCTTGAGTTTTGTCTTTTTTGCAGGCTCTTTTTTTAAAGTTTCAATAACTTCATCTGGAACAACGGCATCGTTTTCACTGACAGATAAGGCGTCTGGACTGGGTTTATTAATAACTATGAAGAACACGGCAACGGCAGCAATAATGGCAATGGTGATTTGTGAAATAGGGTCTTTGAGGATGCGCACCCACTTAGATGGCTGTTCTGGGCGATACTTTTCTAGATTAACGCCACAATTTGCACAATATACGTCCCGAGGCTGTGTGAACCCACACTTACCGCATACAATCATACTATGTAGCCCAAAGAAAAAGTTAGACGCATGACATCAGTTTAGCATACGTACATAGGCAGTGATAGACCAATTACCAACTATTTAACGCCTTGCATTTAAGTTGTGTTGTTTTGAGACAGCTTTATGCTGAATTGTTTTTTAGTGAGGAATAAATATGACTTACAAGTTTTTATTTCATAGGAAGGGGAAGGTGATAGGGATTAGGCGTGTAGCGATCACTTGATCTGTTTAAGTAATTAACGCTTTTTAAGTAAATTTTTAAGATTAGATAGGGGTTGAGGTCTTTAGTTATTGGAAGGCTTTCTTCGGCTAGTTATCTGCCATTGAGCTTGCATTAAAAATAAAGCAAACTAGAAAACTCCAACCATTAAGAGTTTCTTATGGTGTACAGTCTTTAAAAGGTAGGCATGAAAAAAGAATTTAATGAGCACAAGCCTGTTTTGCTTGCTGAGATTTTAGACGTTGTTTCTGAGTTTAAGTCAAAGGATTGCAGGTATCTTGATGTCACTTTTGGGCGAGGCGGACATGCGGCAGCGATTATAGATCATCTTAAAGTAGAAAAAACGGTCGCATTTGATCAAGACCAACGTGCCATTGATTATGGGGAAAGCACTTTTGCAAATGAAGTGCAGGGGCAAAAAATAAAATTTATAAAAGCCAACTTCGATCAAGTCCTCGACTTTGAACCAGAGATTCTACATTTTTTTAATCAACAAAAATGTAATGTTGTTTTGGCTGACTTAGGAGTGAGTTCGCCCCAACTAGATGATCCCGAGCGCGGGTTTAGTTTTTACAACAGTGGGCCGCTGGATATGCGCATGAACACAGAACAAGAGTTAACAGCTGCAGATATTGTTAACAACTGGACTGAAGAAGAGCTTTTCGTACTGTTTAAAGATAAAGGTGAAATAAGAAACCCAACGAAAGCAGTAACAACTATCTGTGAGTTCAGAAAACAAAAATCATTCACTACGACCAAAGAACTGTCTGACCTCATTGTTAAAACTTTTGGTTGGAGAAAAAAAGGTCAACATCCAGCCACTCAAGTGTTTTTAGCACTCCGGCTGGAAGTCAATAAAGAGCTAGAAGTGGTTGAAAAAAGCATCGAAAACCTGTTAAAATTAATAGAACCCGGTGGATTGCTTTTAATTATAACGTTTCATTCTCTCGAAGATCGGATCGTTAAATACAAGTTCAAAGAGTTGGCCGAACAGTACGGGCAAATTGTTACCAAAAAAGTGATTCAGCCAACGTGGCATGAAAAAAATAAAAACAAACGGGCACGCAGTGCCAAGTTGCGAGTGTTTAGGAGGAACTAATTGCAGAACGTATCCCATGTGAAACCTTTTATAAGTGTTCTTATAATTATTTTTACATTGTTCTCTTTAGTTTTTTTTAAAATGGAAGTGCGTCGATTAGGGTATGCTATGCTCAAAGAGGTGCAAGAGTATAAAAAGCAAAAAGACTTGCACCGATTAAAAATAATTAAATATGCCGAGCTCACGAGCCCCGAAAGGTTGCGCAGCATTGCTAAATCAAAATTAACACTTTCCGATGCTGAGCTTGGACAGATCATACAAATTTCTGGAGAGAAAATAGCATTAAAGCAATGATCTCCAAATCCCGCATTGTTATATTTTTTATCTCTATAGTTATCATATGGGGAGCGATCATTTTTAGAGCTGCAGTTGTACAAGTTCTGCCCAATAAAAAAATGGCTCAAATTCAAAAAAGACAGTTTAATAAAACCATTACGTTGAATTCTCGTCGAGGGGCCATTTACGATAGAAATCACAATGAGCTCGCTGTGACAGTGACTTCTTATTCTGTATTTGCTGACCCAAAAATCATTAAGAACAAAAAAAGATCAGCCAAAAAGTTAGCGAAGATTTTAAAAATACCCTACGCACGTGTTTATAAAAAAATTAAATCAAAAAAAAGACGATTCACCTGGCTTAAGCGCCGAGCTAATACGGACATTAAAGATTTAATTAATAAAGCACAAATTCATGGAGTCTCCATTGTTGAAGAGCCCAAGCGCATTTACCCCAACGGGCAGCTGTTGTCGCAAACTTTAGGCTTTGTTGGCTCTGAAGAGCAAGGTTTAGAGGGGCTTGAGTTAAAATTTGATAAGCACTTGCGCGGACAAAAACGCAAAGTGCGCATGAACCGTGATGCGAGAGGGCGACCACTTTTATTGAACGGTCACGATTTTGCTAATGAAGTCGACGGCAATGATTATCACCTCACCATTGATAGTGAGCTTCAGTACAAGCTCGAAGCAGAACTCATTTCAGTGATCAATCAGTTTCAGGCAGACTCAGCCGTCGGCGTGATTATGGATGCTGAAACCTCTGAAATTCTTTCTTTAGCGAACGTTCCCACCTTTAACAATAACAAACCTCTCAAGAGCAAAGCCGTGAGTCGGCGTAACCGAGCGATCACAGATGCTTTTGAGCCAGGCAGTACATTAAAAACTTTTTTGGCGGCAGCGGCGATCACCAGTGGGAAGTACAAGCCGAGCACTAAAGTATTTTGTGAGAATGGAAAGTTCAAAGTGGGCAAACGCATTATACGAGAGGCCGATGAGTTCCATAAGTTTGGCGACTTGACCCTCACAGAAATTTTGGCTCAATCCTCAAACATTGGTGTAGCCAAGATTGGTTTAGATTTGGGCAGTAAAAAAGTGAATCAAGTTTTGCGCGATTTTGGCTTTGGGCAAAAAACCGGTATTTCGTTCCCTGGGGAAAGTAAGGGGATTTTTCATAAGCTTCCATGGCGACAACATTTACTGAGCAGCATCTCATTCGGTCACGGCATAACGACAACGCCATTGCAGATGGCTTCAGCTTACACAGCCATAGCCAATGGTGGAGTATTGAAAAAGCCAATTCTCATTCGCAGTGTAACCAACCCAAGTACAAACAAAACAAAAACATTTGAGTCAGAAGTGGTCAAACGAGTGCTCACCAAAGAAGAAGCCTCCACATTAAAGCTAATGTTATTGTCGGCCACACAAAAAAATGGCACAGGGTACTCGGCGCGGATTCATGGTTTTCCAGTGGCGGGCAAAACGGGCACGGCACAAAAAGTTTCTCCGACAGGTGGGTATTTAAAAGGAGCATACATTGCAAGCTTTGCAGGCTTTGTTCCTGCAAATAAACCAAAATTTGTTATTTATATCGCCGTAGATAATCCGCGTTTGAAATACTACGGCTCACAAGTGGCAGCTCCTGTCTTTGCCAGGGTCGCCAGTTATGCTGTTTTAAAAGAAGGCTTGTCTCCAGTTTTGTTGAGTGAACAAGACATCGTCGATAAAAAAATCCCCACTTTAAAACAGAAGCAGCAAAGTGCTTTAGAGAAACTCAAATTAACCCAGTACATCAAGCAAGATAAAGTTCCAGTTTTAGAGGGGCTTAGCTTACGACAAGTCTACAAAAGGGTTTCTGGTCAAGATGTTAAGGTGAAGGTGAACGGATCTGGGAGAGTTGTGCAGACATGGCCCAAGGCCGGAGAAAAACTCGGACGTAAAAGAGTCATTAAAGTTAAATTGCAATAGCATCTGGTCATGGTCTGAATTGTGGGTTAAGATTCAAGCGTGTATACTCTCAAGCAAATCTTAAACTTTATAGATGTTCAGTGCGTGCAAGGCTCAGTCAGTGATGAGCTAAAATTCAATGACATTGAAACAGACTCTCGCTTAGTGAGTATTGACTCGTTGTTCATCGCTATCAGCGGAACTCAAGCAGATGGTCATGATTATTTGGATGCTATTGGCAATCAAGTTGTGTGTGTTGTTGTTGAAGATGATAGTATGGTTCCAGATCATTTCACTGGAGTTGTTTTAAAAGCGGATTGCTCAAGGCTTGTGTATGCTCAGTTAGCAAAACTATTTTATTCTCCCGAAATTGATAAAATGAGTTTTTTTGGAGTCACTGGCACCAATGGCAAAACGAGCATCTGTTACATATTAGAAAGTTTACTCACGTACTTTGATGAAAAAATTGGAGTGCTCGGCACAAATAATCATCGCTTGGGTGAGCAGGTGTGGTCGAGTGAACTCACGACCCCTGGCCCTAAAAAACTTCACCTGCGTTTGTCTGAAATGCAAGATTGTGGTGCTAGTAAAATTGCAATGGAGGTGTCCAGTCATGCACTGGCTCAAAAACGTGTTGCTGCGCTTGAATATGACGTGGCTATTTTTTCGAATTTGACTCGAGATCATTTAAACTATCATAAAACATTTGAAGCCTACTTTGCAGCGAAGGAAGGTTTGTTTGTTAACCATTTACGTGGTGGTGCTACCTCGGTAGTTAATGGGGATGATGTTTACGGAAAAAAAATAAAACCCACTAAAGGAAAGCTTTTTACCTATGGGCAGAGGTTAGAAAACGACTTTGTTTTTCGTGTTGTTAACACCAGTTTTGCTGGAATCTCTATTGAGCTAAAATACCAAGATAAAGCCTATCAGTTTATTTCGCCTCTCATAGGTGAACACAATGCGTACAATTTGGTAGCTGCTATGGTGGCATTGTGGGCGCGTGGGTATTTACTGGAGGACCTGTTACAAGCTTGTAAATCTTTGAAAATGATACCAGGGCGTTTGGAATCAATTTTAAACCCTCATGGAATCAATGTTTTTGTCGATTATGCTCACACTCATGATGCTTTAGAAAAGGTATTGCTTGTTGTTAACAACATTCGCAAAAACTTGAATTTAAATTCTAAAATCATAGTTGTGTTTGGTTGTGGTGGTGACCGCGATAAATCTAAAAGACCACTGATGTTTTCTGTGGCTAAAAATCATTCAGACATTTGCGTGGTCACTTCCGACAATCCACGCACAGAAAAACCTATGGACATCATTTATGACATTGTTGGTGATGATGCGTCTGTGGATGCTAGCACTTATATTGAAGTTGATAGAAAGACAGCCATTTTCAAAGCGATTGAGTTAGCTGAAGAAAATGACATTCTGTTGATAGCTGGCAAAGGCCATGAAGATTACCAAATCATAGGCACTGAAAAAAAACACTTCAGTGATCATGAAATCGTACGGGAGGCCTTAAGTGCCCTTTGAGTTAAAGTTATCCGACATTGTTAAAGCCGTCAGTGGGGAATTACTTCCTGCAAACGGACCTGATGAAACCGTGGTTGGCTTTGAAACAGATAGCCGTAAAAAATTTGAGCGCGAGCTGTTTATCCCTTTAAAAGGGGAAAATCATGATGCTCATGATTTTATTAATGGTGCCATCCAAAATGGAGCTAAATTTATTTTAACTCACAAGCAGCTAGCTCCAGTGACTGGTGTGAGTTTTATTCTAGTGGATGACACACTCAAAGCTTTACAAAATTTGGCCAGTTATTGGAGGCATCAAAATTCGTATAAGGTCATTGCAATCACTGGCTCCAACGGCAAAACCACAAGTAAAGAATATGCGGCTTCTTTGATTCGCCGTCATAAATCAGTGACTGCCAGTGTGGGAAGTTTCAACAACCACTGGGGAGTTCCCTTTACGATTTTAAATTCCAACAAAAACGATGACGTTTTAATTTTAGAAATGGGAATGAATCATTCCGGGGAGCTCACAGACTTATCTAACATTGGTCAACAGGATGTGGCCGTTGTCACCACGGTGGGGCTAGCACATGTTGGTGAAGTGGGTTCAATAGAGGAGGTCGCAAAAGCCAAGCAAGAAATATACAATGCATCTCCTAATGCGATACACATTTTTAATAAAGACAATGAGCACACACAGGCCATGATCAAATCTTCGAACAGTGAAACACACCTCACTTTTTCAAATGTGGACACTTCAGCCGATGTTTGTTTACAAGTCTCTTCACTCACTGAGGCTGGTATGCTCATCAAAGGAAAAATTTCTGGTTTTGAGGGAGAAGCTATAGTCCCCATTATTGGTGATCATAACGTATCTAATGTAATGGTGGCAGCTTGTGTAGCTTTAACAGTCGATATTGACCCCGCAAAGATCTGGGAGTCATTGCCGTTTGTAAAAGGAGCTTGGGGTCGTTGTGATTTATTTCAAATTGAAAAAGGCAGTCATGTTTTATTTGATGCCTACAACTCAAACCCACAAAGTGTTAATGCTCTTCATAAAAACGTTCAGTCCATGCAAGTGAAAGGGAAGAAGGTACTTGTTTTTGCCGATATGCTCGAAATGGGCGAGCATTCTTATGAGTTGCACAAACAAGTATTTGAGTCGTTGTCAGGTGCCTATGAAGTTGTTTGGTATATTGGTGAACATAAAGAGATAGCTTCAAAATTATTAAACATCGATGACACTAAATATTTTTATTCGCAAAAGTTCAATTCTGATATCGCCATAGAAGTTTACAAGCAATTTGAAGCAGATGACTTAATTATTTTTAAAGGGTCTCGTGGTTACGAACTCGAGCAAATCCTTCAAAAGTGGGGGCACTCTTACCATAAAATAAATTAAAAAATTATTCCAGTTGACTGGCTATGTGGGTCCTTGAAGGTGAAGGTCAGCTTACGAAAAACAGTGGCTTTATTAGATTATCTTTGGCATAAAGATTGCTTTTTTGCATAATTATGAAAAAGTTTGTTCTAGCCATTTTTCCTTTTATTTTGATTGCTTGCAATGATCGACCTGAATATAGTCAAGTGAATTCAGTGCCTTATAAGGTTCACTTGGCCACAGTTAAAAATATGAATGAGACTGGGCAAAGCGAATATTCAGCATTTTATGACAGTCGTTTACAAAAAATTGTCATCGATAAAAAAGGTCAAGTTGATAAGGTCATTGAAAAGGTCAGTCACTTCTTTAATGCAAATGCATCTGCAGTGACTTTTCTCGACTCTAAAAATAGAAGAAACATTTATTTGTTTAAAAGCAAAGAACTTTTTACTTGTGGTTATCTCGATAAAGCGTGTGAGCTCAAAGCCACGCAAAACTTTACTTACATCAAGATGCGCAATAAACTCAAGATTTTAGACTTCAAAGGTGATTCATTAATATTTGATCACAGTAAAGTGTCGGACTCTGGAGTGAGTGATTTTTTTGCCTTTGTATCTGGGGCAGAGTCTTTGTTGTGGAGCTTTAATGGTCGCAATGTCTATGTCGGTTATTTCTCAACCATCAACATTTCAGATTCATTTGCATATGTTGATAACAAAAAGAATAAAAACCTTTTCACAAAAACTAAAAAGCTGAGCTTACATAAAAATAAGACGGTTAAAATATCGGACCGTTTTGCCACTATCATGGATTCACAAAAGAACTCGCAACTGTTTAACTCTGATGGTAAAGTGCTATTAAAAAGTTTTCGCAGAGAGTTTCAAATTTTTGATCACTATGCAGCCTTAGATCGGTTTAAACGTTCGTTAATTTTTCACAGTTCCAGCGATCAGCCTAAATTCAATTTGCTCAAAAACCAAAAGTATAGGGTCAATGATCAGTTTTTGGTTGTGTACAGTGGTAAAAGTTTTCGAGTTTTTAATAATGACTTTGAACATGTTTATAAAAATAATTTCAACCAAATGCCTGATGTTAGTTTTTTGAATGATTTTTTAGTTCTCAAAAGTAAAAAATTAAAGTTCTCCATTTTGCACCCAACGCAAAGGCAAGTTTTGTTTAGGTACCGCAACCAGCTCAAAGGTATCAAAATCAATGATCATTACATTGATGTTGAAATTGAGAATGAAAAGCAAACTCACAAATTTAATATGTTTGGTGATAAAATTTAAAAACTCTTGAACGATGACTTTAGGCCATTTATGTTGTTCAAACAGTCTTGAGCCAACTCGCTAAAGTTCAATGATTTCAATTATTTATAAATTTTAACTTGCAATCGGTCAGCAAAATATGGTAACACCTTCTTTTAATTAAAATTGGGGCAATTTTGTTATCACATTGGTTGTTTTCACTCTCTGATCAATTTTCAGTTTTAAACGTTTTCAGATACATCACATTTAAGTCTTTTATTTCTTTTTTCACTGCTTTTTTTGTGTGTTGGTTCATTGGGCCTTATTTTATTAAACGAATGCAGCAAAAGCAGGTGAAGCAAAACGTTCGTAAAGATGGTCCTGAAACCCATTATGTCAAACAAGGAACTCCAACGATGGGTGGTGTTCTTATAATGGTTTCCATTCTTGTGTCGGCTCTTTTATGGATGGATGTCACGAATGTATATATGTTGTCTGTTTTGACCCTAACTTTGTCCTTTGGTTTGATTGGTTACTTTGATGACGCCCTAACTATTAAGCATAAAAGCTCAAAAGGTTTGCCGGGTAAGTTACGTTTGATTTTAGAGTTTACCATTTCTTTTTGTGTCATTGGTTTTTTAGTGCATACAGGACACCTAAGCACAGAACTACACATTCCATTTTTTAAAAATGTGAATTTTGAATTGGGTTACTTTTATATACTTTTTGGAGGCATAGTGACTGTGGGTTGTGCTAATGCTGTGAATTTTACAGACGGTCTCGATGGCCTTGCTATCGTGCCTGTGATCATTTGCTCAGGAACCTTCGCTCTCTTTGCTTATATTGCTGGTCACTATGAAATTGCCGATTATTTAAATATTCCTCACATAGCTGGGGCTGGCGCTTTAACACCCTTGGCAGTGAGTATCATTGCAGCTGGGCTTGGCTTCTTATGGTACAACGCTTACCCCGCTCAAGTTTTTATGGGCGATGTGGGCAGTCTTGGGCTTGGTGGGTTCCTTGGAGTTATGGCTGTTGTTACTAAAAATGAGCTTCTTCTCTTGGTGCTTGGTGGGGTTTTTGTGGTGGAGGCTTTATCTGTCATAACCCAAGTGATGTCTTATAAGCTAACGGGAAAACGTGTGTTTAAAATGGCCCCGATTCACCATCATTTTGAGTTAAAGGGATTGGTAGAAAATAAGATCATTGTAAGGTTTTGGATCATATCTATTTTATTGGCAGTGCTTTGTTTGAGCACTCTAAAATTGAGGTAAAGGTATATGGAAAGAAATATTGAAGAAATCAGAGGTAAAAAAATACTTGTGGTGGGTCTTGCAAAAACTGGGGTGGCACTGAGCCATTTATTAGTTAAGCATGGAGCCTTAGTGACGGTCAGTGATCATAAGTCTAAAGCGGAGCTTGCGAATCACTTAGACAATATGAATGACATTGAAGTCAATTATGAGTTAGGTGGTCACACTCCTAAAACATTTTTACAGCAAGACATTATAATCTTAAGCCCAGGTATTTCGCCCAATCTAAAACTGTTTGAATACGCTCGCAGTCACGGTGTGAAAGTCACTGGTGAGTTTGAGTTTGTCACTCAGTACATTAAAGAGCCAATTGTGGCCATCACAGGAACCAATGGTAAAACCACTGTGAGCAGTTTATTAAAGGCCATGTTTGACGAGGCTGGGGTTAACGCTTGGATTGGCGGCAATTACGGTGAGCCAATGTCGACTTATCTTTTATCAGACCAACCTGCTAAAGTAGTGATTGCAGAAGTTTCTAGTTTTCAGTTAGAGCATATTGAAAACTTTAAGGCAAAAAACATCATCTTTACCAATTTGGCCGAGAATCACTTAGACAGATACAAAACCATGGAAGAGTACATCAATGCCAAAAGAAAAATCTTCCTGAACACTAATCAGGAAACGACAAGCATTTTGAATGCAGATGACAACGCCGTGGTTGAACTTGCAAGAGACCCTTCTGTTCAGCGCGGACGAATTTTTTACTTCTCAAGACGTCCAATTTTAGAGCCACAAATTATGAACATTGGTGGCTGTGTGGTCGTTAATAACCAAATCAAATTGCGAACGGGGCCAGAGATCAAAACTTTTGATCTCAGGGGTTTGAAGATGCGTGGTAAGCATTCGGTTGAAAACATTATGTCATCAGCTCTTGCAGCCATTGAAAACGGCGTTCCAGTTGATGCTATTCAGCGTGTAATTGACTCTTACAAAGGGTTACAGCACCGTTTAGAGTACGTTAGAAAAGTGGGTGGAGTTAAATTTTACAACGACTCAAAAGCTACCAACGTACACGCTGTGAAACGAGCATTGAACGCTTTTGATGAAAATATTATTTTAGTGATGGGTGGCAAAGACACCAACCTCAACTATCAACCTTTAATTGATGATATCAAAATGCGAGTGAAGAACTTAATTTTAGTAGGGGAAGCAAAAGAACGCATCAATAGAGACATTGGTGACTTCAGCGAAACCTTTTTAATAGGTACTTTTGAGGAGGCCATTCACATGGCTTATCAAAAAAGTCGAATTGATGACATAGTCTTATTGTCGCCAGGCTGTTCGAGCTTTGATGTTTTTGACAGTTATATCGAGCGCGGCAATTACTTTAAAGAGATTGTTAATAAATTTAGTTAATAGCAAGTTGTAACAGCTTTAAGCCTGAGAAAATGATTTTAACAGGTTTAGATAGCCATCAGAATTGCATAATTTAAGAGGACCAGTTCTGGTCCTCTTCTTGATTGTGCGCAGTTTCTATGTGTACAATGTCTAGGTTGTATTGTTTTTTAAAATCAAGGAGGATTTTGTGAAATTATTAATCATCGCTGCATTTTTTATTCTGAGTTTGGGATGTTCAAGCCCTGAAAAAGCGCCAGAAATAAAACCACAACCTCAGCCTGCCGTTAAAAATAATTTGCCAGAAAGTTTGCCTGACGTGGTTAAAAATGTTTCCGCTCCTCAGCCAGAAACAGATGTAGAAGGGTTGCCAGACATCACAGGTAACAGTGTGTTAGATGTGAACTGTGCTATGGGTCAAGATCGACGAGTCATCAGTATTTTAGAGCGCACCGACGATAAAGGTTGGGGCGTTGTTTACGAAAAATTTGGTAGCAAAAAAACCATCGCAATAGCTCGAAACGATAAGTCTTTTTGTGAAGAAGTGGTTTCAAGAGTTAAAGGAAAGTTACAATCTGCAGGTTTTCAGTGTGATGGAGACATTTCGGGAGCGGCCCCTGCTGTTTCCGGTGCACAAAAAGCATCAGCTCCTCAGGAACCAGACGCTGGCAGTATTAAAGATAAGGCTAGTGCCATGATTGACAAAGCGAAGCAAGAAGGTGCAGAGCTTGTCGACAAAACTAAAAATGCCGCAGAGGCTGCCAGCGATGCTGTGAAAGAAGGGGCTGAGAAAACCACTGAAAAGGTTAAAGAGGCAACTTCTTCGGAACAAGGTGAATGATGCTAGAAAGACTTGATAAAAGTTTTTTGTTAGCACTTATTTTTTTATTAGGATTCGGCTTGGTGCAAGTGTATTCATCAAGCTACATCTATGCCGGTGAGAAGTTTTCAAATTCACTTTACTTTTTTTACCGTCAATCCATGTTTGCATTTGTGGGGTTGATAGCACTTATTGTTGCATCACAAATTCCTTGGAAAATTTTTGAAAAATTTGGTTTTTTGTTATGGGTTCTATCCTTTATAGGGGTGATTCTTACTTTTGTTCCAGGTCTTGGGATCGAAGGTGGGGGGGCGACTAGGTGGTTGCGCATGCCATTAGGTATGCGGTTTGAACCATCAGAACTTTATAAAATCTCATGGCCCTTTTTTTTAGCGACCATTTTTTTTAGTGACTTAAAGTTTTTAGGTAAGTGGCGCTGGCCTGTAGTAATTTCAATTGTACTAGCTTCTTTTTTCTTATTGTTAAGGCAACCTGATTTTGGCACCGTAGTGATTTGTACATTGACTCTTTTGACCATTCTTTTTTGTTTCGGGGTGAAGTGGATGTACATTGTGTCTGGAATTATCGTAGCTATACCGACAGCGGTGTTGCTGGTGATTTCTGAGCCCTATCGTTATCAACGCATTGTTGCCTTTTTAGATCCATGGTCAGACCCTTCCAATAATGGTTTTCAAATTATACAAAGCTTAATGGGGTATTACTCTGGTGGGATTATGGGCAATGGCTTGGGGCAGGGGCAGTCAAAATTATTCTTTTTACCTGAAGCTCACACCGATTTTACTTTAGCTGTCCTAGGCGAAGAGATTGGCTTTATAGGTTTTGCCATCATCTTCATGATTTACGGTTTTGTTGTTTTTAAAGGAATTCAAGTGGCCTACCGGACGACAAAGGGCTTTCGCCAAATGGTGGCCCTTGGACTGATCTCGACCTTTGCTTTTTCTGTGATCATTAATGTGGGTGTGACCTTAGGGATGTTGCCAACAAAAGGGTTGGCGCTGCCGTTTTTAAGTTATGGCGGAAGTTCTTTGGTTTGCACCTGTTTTATGATGGGCATATTGCTAAATATTGATTCTCAAGGTTACACTTCCTATAGAAAAAGACCTAAATACAGATAATCATAAAAAGGGCACTTCTTGAAAAAAAATATCATCTTGGCAGCCGGTGGAACTGGTGGCCACATATATCCTGCCATTGCCGTGGCACAAATGCTAGAGGGCTTAAGTGACGATTTGGACATACACTTTTGGGGAGCCACCAAAGGTTTAGAAAATAAGATCGTACCGTCTTACGGTTATAAGCTTCACCGTGCTCAAATGGGGCGATTGAATCACAATGTCAAAACATCTGAACGCTTGCTCACTTTGTTTTTGTTACCTCTAGCCATTGTAAAATCCTTTTTTTTAATTTTACGTTTAAAGCCAAGGTTTGTGATGGGGTTCGGGGGGCACGCATCAGCGCCCTTGGTACTGGCAGCGAAGCTTCTCAGAAAAACTATCTTTTTATGGGAGCCAAACGCCATTCCTGGTCTTGCCAATCGCAAATTGTCTGCCTTTGCCAATGAAGCCTTTGTCGTTTTTGAAAAGTCTAAAATGTATATGAAGTGCCCGATCAAAGACTTTGGCATGCCCATACGCGGTGAAGTTGAAAACTCAAACCAGAAAAAAGTAAAAAGTGATAGTTTTAACGTATTAGTTTTTGGCGGATCGCAAGGGTCTCTTGCCATTAATGAGATTATGATCAAAGCCATTCAAACAGGTTTGCTCAGTGAAAATATAAATATTAAATTGCAAACAGGTGAACTTGGTTTTCAACAAACGCAAGACGCACTTAAGTCTTTTGAAAATGTAGAAGTGGTTGATTACATCCACAACATGCCAGACAACTACAGTTGGGCCGATGTCACCATTGCTAGAGCGGGCACAGGGACTCTTTCTGAATTAGCGAGTGTGAGTATGCCGTCTATACTCATCCCCTTACCAAATGCAGCTGACAATCATCAGTTTTACAATGCAAAAGCCTTAGCTGATAAGGAAGCCACTATTTTACTTGAGCAGAGCAAGGCTCAAGATAATGAAATTGTTAACCTAATTTTGGAGCTCAAAAAAGATAGAGAAAGCTTGAACAGTTTATCAGAAAATATTAAAAGTTTTTATCAGCCCAATTCGGCAAAAAACATTGCTGAATATTTATTAACTTTTTCGTAAATAGTAAAATATGCAAAGTAAAAGATTATTAGAATCAAGAGTTCACTTTATTGGTGTTGGCGGCATAGGCATGAGTGGCCTTGCTGAGCTTCTAAAAAATATGGGAGCAGATGTTTCTGGAAGTGATCTTGGTGAAAATGCACAAACAGATCGCCTTAAAAAAATTGGAGTGACAGTTTATAAAGGGCATAATGGATCCTACGTTGATGGCTGTGATGTGGTGGTTTACACAAGTGCCGTTAAAGAAGACAATCTTGAGTTTCAAAGAGCCAAAGAATTAAAAATCCCATTGATTCGTCGAGCGGAAGCTTTAGCAGAAATCATGCTCATGAAAAAGGGCTTAGCTATTGCTGGCACTCACGGAAAAACAACGACAACAAGTTTAACCGCATCTGTCTTTATCGAAGCTAAAGTAGACCCTACCATTGTTGTGGGTGGTCGGTTAGATTTGATCAAATCAACGGCCAGCTTAGGGCAAGGCGACTGGCTCATCGCAGAGGCCGATGAAAGTGATGGCAGCTTCACCCGGCTGTCACCAGAAGTGGTGATCGTCACTAATATTGATAATGATCATTTAGATCACTACAAAGATTTTGAAAATTTAAAGATGGCCTTTTATGATTTTGCTAGTCGCATTCCTTTTTATGGACAGTTGATTTATTGTGGGGATGACTCCGTTTGTAGAGAGTTGTTTGAGCAGTTTCCAAAAAAGAAAGTGAGCTACGGTTTTGATAAGAGCAATGACTACTACCTAGAAGGCAGTTGTTCGCAGTACAAAATATATCACAACGAAAAGTTATTGGGTGAGATTAAATTAGCACTTCCTGGTAAGCACAACGCTTTGAACTCTTTGGCTGCTTTAGTCAGTGGTTTAGAGCAAGGGTTTTCTTTTGAAGACTGTGCTCAAGCCGTTGCCAACTTTAAAGGGGTAGATCGTCGCTTTCAACACAAGGCAAGTGTTAATGATGTCGATTATTATGATGATTACGCTCATCACCCAACTGAGCTTAAGGCAGTGTTGCAAGCTTTCCGAGAAAAGTTCCCACACAGAAAATTAAAAGTTGTTTTTCAGCCGCATAGATATTCGCGCACTAAAGAGTGTTGGGATGACTTTAAAGATTGTTTTGTCGATGCCGATGAGCTTTACATTTTAGATATATATCCAGCCGGTGAAAAACCTATCGTTGGTGTGTCGGCAAAAGAACTGTTAGCAGATATTAATTGCGACAATAAATCTTATGCTCCACTGAGTGACAGCGGCCTTGAAAAAATAAAGGAAGAGATTCGTCCAAGTGATGTAGTGATACTTTTAGGTGCTGGAAATATTTATCGTTGGGGCGAAGGGTTGTACACTTAGATGAGTTTACCAAGTTGTGTTCAAAAAGATGTTTGTTTAAAAGAATATAACACTTGGAAGGTCGGTGGTAAGGCGGAATACTTTGCTTTACCTGCACAAGTCGATGAATTGATTGAAGTTATTAAGTGGGCTAAGGCCAACAGTTATCAACTCACTTACTTAGGTGACGGCAGTAATGTGCTGGTTAGCGATGATGGCATTGTTGGTGTGTTGGTGTGCTTTAAAAAATTTGTTGGCATAACTCATAAAGTTGAAGATGATTTTTTAAAAATAGAATCTTTGGCCGGCACATCAAAAGCTGAAGCCTTAAAAGTTTTTTTACAATATAAATTATCTCCCGCACTTTTTTTAACTGGCTTGCCGGGCAATATAGCCGGTGGCGTGGTTATGAATGCAGGAGTTGGTGAAAAGAGAGTCCCACGCGAGTTTTGTGAAATAGTTGAGTGGGTGGACGTTCTACGTGAAAGCACCTGTGAAATAGAGCGAGTGCAGTCAAAGGACATTGATTGGAGTTATCGTTCAAGTCAAGGTTGGCAACCAGGTGTGATTGTAAAAGTTGGCTTAAAATGGCCATTACAAGAACAGCCAGATATTATGAAAGAAATAAAGATGGCTACACGCAATCGCATAATGAAGCAGCCGATCAATCAACCGAGCTGTGGTTCTGTTTTTAGGAACCCAAAACCACATTCTTCAGGAGCATTGATTGAGCAGGCTGGGTTGAAAGGGTTTTCGATTGGCGGCGCATCCGTTTCAACCAAACACGCTAACTTCATAATTACTGCTCCCAATTCAAAATCAAAAGATGTCGATGCTCTCATCAAGCATGTACAAAAAGAAATCTACGACAAAAACAACATTGAACTCCATACTGAAGTCGTTTACTTAGGACCCTGGGGCTAACTTAGATATTTATTAAGAATTAAGTTGATAAAGGTGTCTGTTATCATAAGCGCAGCGAAGGACCTATCGTTATCACACCATTTACGTTCAACAAGTGTTATGAGTTAAGATCCTTCGTTTCAATCAGGACGACGCGATATTACAGTCATTAGTTTTATATATTAATCTTCAATAGAACTGTCTCAAAGCAGGATAAAAGGCTAATTTAAAGCATGATTTCTCCCTTAAACGCCTAAAAACAACGATAATAATAGCAGTTAGAAGATCGTCATATTTTATGAAGAGGCAAGTTTTTGATCGTAAATAGGTGAGCTAAACTGACAAGCTAAAAGCAATTTTATTAACTAACACAGTAACAAACAAAGAGGTGATATATGAAGTACATAATAATCATACTGACAGTTCTCGGTTTTTCTTCAGTTTCTTTTGCTGGTGAAAGCTGTGATAGCAACAAAGACAAATCAAAAGAAGTGAGAAGCTCGGCTTCTGAAAGCTCTTCAAGCTCTTCTGAGTCGAGTGATTCGGAGTAATTTATTCTTGTTATTTTGTGCTGGAGCGATAGGCCCTTCGCTCCGCTCAGGATGACGTGCTTTTACTAAAGATGAAAGGGTTATCTTTAACCCTTTTTTGTTCTTAATATTTTCTTAAAACTAGTGTTTAATATTAGTGATGATAAAAAAAATAACTTTTGTTTTTGCTTTTGTAATCGTGCTTTCTTCGCTGGTCGCATTCTCTGTGTATCAAGGTGTCTTTAATATCAATAAAGTGAATATGCAGGTTGTGAATGGCACTAAAAACTTAGATAAAAATTCTATCGTTAAAGTTGGGCAAAAAAGTTTAAAGGAGATCATTGGTCGTCCTATTTTCATGTTTTCTTTACAGGATGCTTATAAAACTTTATCTAAAGATCCAAGAATTCAAAGTCTTACTCTGAAAAGAAAGTTTCCTAGCCAAGTGAACATAGAGATCACTCCTAAAAATGTTGTTGCCTCTATGATGTCTTTTAAAGTGGGTTTGCACTCGTTGACAGGTGAGGGGGATATTTTACCGGTTCAACTTTCATTGCAAAATAATGATTTGCCCATTTTAAGAGGAGTGAACTTTCACAAAGATAAAAAATTAAGATTGCATGTCATTCAGTTGTTAAAAGACATTCCAGAGAAAGGTCTTTTCAGTCAGCAAAACATTTCTGAGATTAGATACGATAAAAAAAATGGTTTTATTATTTATTTAAGTTCTCACGACTCTTTAATTAAATTAGGTAAAAAAGATTTCCAAAAAAAATCAAGTCACATCGAAAGAGCGATGAGTTACCTTGAAAGTCAAAAATTGGAGGGTCGCGTTATCGACGCTCGTTATTCAAAAAAAGTTGTTGTCAAGCTGCGTAATGAACCTTAGGCTTAAAATAGGGTTTTTTCTTAACTATTACGTTAAGTTCCAAGACCAAAGTGTGCAATGAATGCACGCAATACAAAAGGATTTGTATGTCTAAAGTTAATCGCAAACCTGTACACATAGCATCCTTAGATATTGGATCTACTAAGGTGGTGTTTTCAATTGCTTTAGCTAAACCTGAAGGCATCGAAGTCATCGGTGTGGGCACTGTTCCCCATCAAGGTGTTAAGCAAGGCACCGTCGTAAATATAGATACGACTACAGAATCCATTATTAAAGCAAAAGAAGAAGCTGAGCTCATGGCCGGTGTGAAAGTTGATGAAGTTTGGCTTGGCATTGGTGGTTCACACGTTCAATCTTTTCAGTCAAACGGTATGGTGGCTGTTAGTGGCAGAGAAGTTTTAGACACAGATATAGACCGTGTTATTGAGGCGGCAAAAGCTGTGGCCATTCCGTCAGATCGCAAAGTTTTGCACGTTATCCCAAATTTTTACAAAGTGGATTCTCAAACGGGTATTAGTGATCCATTAGGAATGTCTGGCGTTCGTTTAGAAGCCAGTGTTCATATTGTAACCGGTTTAAAGTCAGCCATACAAAACTCTGTCAAAGCCACTGAAAAAGCTGGCTTAAAAGTTTGTGGAACTGTTTTACAGTCATTGGCTGCAGCTATGTCAGTGCTGACGGACGATGAAAAGAAACTAGGTGTGACTTTGTCTATCTTAGGTGGTGGCAAGTGTGAGCTCATTACTTTCATTGCTGGGAGCGCTGTGCACACCCACGTTATACCAGTAGGTGGCCAACATTTTACTAGTGACATAGCACTTGGTTTAAGAACCACGCAACAAAATGCAGAAAATTTAAAATGCAAACACGCACACGCAATTGCAGCTTCTGTCACTGATTCAGAAAACATTGAAGTTGAAAGTGTGGGCGGCAGACCGCCTAGAACCATTGATAAGAAAACTCTTTGTCAAATTGTGGAAGCAAGAAGTGAAGAGACTCTTCAGCTCATCACAAATGAACTTGAAAGATCAGGGTTGCACAAGCAGCTTGGTTCAGGGGTTGTTCTTACCGGTGGTGGCAGTCAGCTGAAAGGGTTGTTAGAGCTCGCTGACTTTCAAATGGATATACCTGTCAGGCTTGGTGTTCCAAAGCAAGTGGGTGGTTTGACCGATGTTGTGAAAACGGCAGCGTATTCAACCACAGTAGGTTTGTTGTTGTATGCAAGACAACAAATCAAACAAGTTATTAAAGAAGATAACAACAATGAAGACAATAGATACGAACTGAAGTCGCTCAAGTCGATGAGCAGTAGGTTTAAAAAGTACTTTGAGAATTTAATCAACTAGGGGGAAAAATGTTTGAACTTGAAGAAAGCACAAATTTAGGTGCACAGATAAAAGTTGTTGGCGTCGGTGGTGGCGGAAACAACGCTGTCCAAACCATGATTGAAGGTGGCTTGGAAGGGGTAGAGTTCATCGTAGCAAACACAGATAGGCAGTGCCTCGAGGCAACAAAGGCTGATAAAAAAATCAACTTAGGAAGCGAGTTGACGAAAGGTCTTGGAGCTGGTGCTAATCCTGAAATAGGCAAACGTGCAGCCATTGAATCTTACAATGATATAGTTGCCGCTTTAGAAGGTGCCGACATGGTTTTCGTCACAGCCGGAATGGGCGGTGGCACAGGAACAGGTGGCGCCCCGATAGTTGCTAAGATTGCCAAAGAGCTTGGCGCCCTAACTATTGGTGTGGTGACACGACCATTCATCTTTGAAGGTCGCAAAAGAAAAAAACATGCAGACCTTGGAATCACTGAGCTGAAAGAAAATGTCGACACTTTGATCGTTATTCCCAACCAAAAGTTATTGTCGATTTCTAGTGAAAAAACTCCACTCGTAGATACTTTTAAACAAGCTGATCACGTTTTGTTCCAGGCTGTGAAAGGAATCTCAGACCTAATCAACATACGCGGTTTGATCAACTTAGACTTTGCTGACATCAAAACTGTGATGGCGTCTCAAGGTATGGCAATCATGGGCTCAGGGTCTGCGACAGGTGACAACAGAGCCGTTGAAGCAGCCAGTGCTGCCATCTCGTCTCCACTGTTAGAAAACATTGCCATTGATGGAGCAACAGGAATTATCATTAACGTGACAGGTGGATCTGACTTAACTCTTTGGGAAGTCAACGAAGCTTCAACTCTTATCACGGAAGCGGCTCACGAAGAGGCCGAAATTATCTTTGGTGCTGTGATTGATGATACAATGACTGACGAAGTTCGCGTAACAGTGATAGCCACGGGCTTTGGTGATGAGAATCAAAGAATGATCACCGATCAGGTGAGTAAATTGAAGTTAATGGCACAGGCTAACTTATTAAATAGCATGCAACAAAACCAAGTTGATCCAGCTATGCCAGTAGCTCCAACTCCTCCTCAGTTGCAACCAACTGTGCCGGCAGAACCAATCAGTCCTGCGACAACGCTTCAACCACAGCCGCAACAACAAGTCGCGCCGACTCCGCAAATGCCAGTACAGGCTCCACAGCCAGAGGTGAGAGCTGAGCCAGCACCTCAACCTCTAACACCTCCGGTGAATATGCCAGCTCAGAACACGACCACAGCGAAAGTGCTTCCACGAGATATGTTGATGGCTAAAGTGAAAGCTTTTCAAGAGAGCCAAGGTGATGCCGTTCCAGCAGGAGTTCAGCCGGAACAGTTGACAATGAATGTGGAAGAGGCTTATCAAGATCCTCAAGGAGTAACGGCGAGTTCCCCGTTTGATGTGGACAATTTAGAGATCCCATCTTACTTGAGAAAGCAAAAACAACAAAACAATGAAGGCAGAAACAGCTAATCAATTTAAGTTTCATTTTTTATCCGATTTGCATTTGGGCTCGAGTCACGAGCCCAATTTTTTATTGTTCTTAAATTATTTAAAAAGTTTGTCTGAAAAAAAAGTCACTCATCTTTTTTTGCTGGGGGATATATTTGACCTTTGGGTTGGTGATCAAAAGTATTTTGTCGAAAAGTACAAGCCAATCGTTGAAGAGTTAAAGAGTCTTTCTAAAAGTGGTGTTGAGATCCATTACTTTGAAGGCAACCATGACTTTCTGTTTAGAAATTTTTGGCAAAAGGAAGTGGGTGTCTATGTCTACGATGGTCCACAAAGGTTAGAGATTTGTGGTCTCAATTTATTACTTGCTCATGGAGATCAGATCGATAAAGACGACATTGGCTACATTCGCTTACGCAAATTCTTTCGCAGTGGTCTTGCTAAGTTCATAGTTTTTAACTTGCCAGAAGTGATTACTAGAAAAGTTGGGGAGTTCGCCGACAAAAAAAGTCACGGACAAAACTTGCGTGACCCAGAAGACAAAAAAAGAGTCGTCAACTTAGTCAGAAAGTACGCCGAAACAAGTTATAAAAACATGCCCTTTGATTACTGTTTCACTGGTCATTTTCATGTAAAGGATGAGTACTGTGTTATAGATTCAGCTAAGTCTATCAATCTTGGAACATGGCTAGACGAACCCAGTTTCTACGAAGTAACAAGCAACTCTAGCAAATTCATAACCTTGAATAAAGCCACGTCTTCTTGAGTAGAGCAATGAGCCTACAGTAGAAAAAATTAAAGAGAAATCTCTTCTTCAATCTCTTCAAAACTTTTATTGTCGATATCAATGTCACCTTCTGAGAAATCATTATCGAACGAAGTGTTTTCCCACTCAGTGGCCTGACGGTCGAGGGCTGCTTTTAATTGTTTTTGGTTAAAGATGGTTTCGTTATTCACTTTTTTGATAACATCACCTTTTTTGTAACCGAGTTCCTGATAAGTGCTATCACTTTTAACTTCAATCACTTTAAAAACATTTTCGTTAGCAATTGTTTTTTGCAACTCAACTTTGAGTTCGTTATCAATATTAATGACTTGATCTTCTTTTAAGAGGGTATTTTTTGTAGGTGCTGAGTGAGCCATAGTGGAAAAGAAAAATAAAATAATGATCAGTGCTTTCAT
>JAHDFM010000001.1:219262-244667 GCA_020628165.1 Bdellovibrionales bacterium
AATACTTAATAAATTAGAATAGATTTAATTATAGAGCCAATGCCGACCAGAGGCAAAGATAAGGCTCTATACAACCTATAAAAGTACCAAGGAATATCCATAAGTTACTGATAATAAACAGCTATTTTAAGTATGAGTGAGAATGGTTTCTGCTCAGCATCACCTGACAAAAATGGGCAGCAGGATTGTTATTTTTACCTGGTGTTTTTCGCTCAATTAAAAATAAAGCTGTTTTAAGGGTGAGTTTTATTTTGCAATGATGTTTAGGCAGATACGGCGAGTTTTTTGTTGTTCTCGTTATATGTACTTCATCGCAAAAAAGGAGTGTTCATGAAGGTTGTATGGTTAATGTTTTCTGGATTATTTTTTGTTCATGGAGCGTTTGCCATACAGCCTCCTCTACATTTGTGGGTGGGAGAGCATCAGAATCAACAGCCAACAAGTAAAACTCTTTACTGGAACTCTGTCGGCCAGGCCGCTAAATACAATGTTTACATTAATAATAGATACTACAATACAACCTCAGCGACCTCGATCATGGTGACATCTTTGTCCTATGGTGAAAATGATTTTTATGTCACTTCGATCACTCAAGATGAACGAATATCATCGAGATCACAATCGTTTACTTTCTCAGTTTTAAAACCCACGAGTCAGACAAGTTTGGTTGATTTGCAAACCCCTAAAAATCAAAGGCCAGGTTATCAATTGGTCTTTAGTGATGAGTTCAATGGCTACAATATAGATAGCAACAAATGGTTAACCAGAAAAATGTGGGGACCAGACACTATAGTGAATAACGAAAAACAATATTATGTTGATATTCAAGACAGTGAAAATCAATCCGCCATCGGTTACAACCCGTTTAAATTCAATGGCAGCACCCTATCTATCGAAGCCATGCGCACTCCCGATGACAAAAAGTGGATGGTTCATAATCAACCTTATCTTTCGGGGGTGTTAACAAGTTATAAAAAGTATTCAACTAAATATGGTTACTTTGAAGCTCGCATAAAAATCCCTGCTCAAAATGGAACTTTCCCAGCCTTCTGGTTATTGCATGAGCGCTTACAAAATGAAAATACAAAACGCAGTGAAATTGATATCTTCGAAAATTTAGGACATCGACCTGATCGCATACACAACACCGCTCATTATTTTAATAATGTAACAGGAAACTACACGGGTGATCATGTGCAGTTGAGTCGTCCTGAAATATACGGAGAAGATTTTAGTTTGACCTTTCATACTTATGCCGTCGAATGGCAGCCTGGTTACATCGCTTGGTTTATTGATGGTGTTAAGGTGAATGAAATTTACACCCATGAGCTTGATCATGAAGAGATGTATGTGCTCGTGAACCTAGCCATGGGTGGAAATTGGGTGAACAATGCCGACTGGGGAGGCTTAGGTTATAATTTCCCCAACGAACAAGACCTCAACAACCCTAATATTCCCAAGTTAGAAATCGATTACATTCGAGTTTACAAAAAGTTTTAAATGAGTCTTCTACTTTTTAAATACTCAACAGTTCTTTTGCATGCGCAAGGCTTGTTTTAGTTATTTTTTCACCAGAGATGAGACGTGCTATTTCTTGCACTTTGTCTTTGGTTGTCAGTTTTTTCATAACTAAGTCTGTTTTATTTTGTTGGTTCTTTTTCTCAATTAAAAAGTGTTGATCGGCAAAAGCGGCCACTTGTGGTAAATGAGTGACACAAATCACTTGCTGACCTTTTGAAATGTCTTTGAGTTTACGCCCTACCTTTTCAGCTGTAGGACCACTGACACCTGTGTCGACCTCATCAAATAAAAATGTTCTTGGCACATCTTTACTGCCAATGACTTTTTTAATGCTTAATAAAATACGGCTGAGCTCACCACCACTGGCAATTTTAGCGATAGGTCTTTCTTGATCTTTTTTATTTTGCTTGATCATAAACTGGACGCTAGAGGCTCCCGTTAAGTTGTATTTGTCAATGTCAGTAACAACAATGTTAAGACAAACACCTTTCATATTTAAATCTAGGAGCTCATCGTTGATTTTTTTTGTGAACTTCTTAGCGCCTTTGATTCGTTCTTGGTGAAGTTGAGAAGCCAGGTTTTGAACTGTTTTAAACACAGTTTCTTTTTCTTGGTAAAGTTGATTTAAGTGCTCGTCGAAATTTTCTATGTGAGCTATCTCTTGTTCGATTTCATTTTTTTGTTTAAAAATATCAGCAATGCTTTTGCCATACTTTCTTTGTAATTTTCTAAGACTATTGAGAGAGTCTTCCAGGGAAAGCAACTCTTCAGGATTCACAGACACTTGATTGGCATAATCGCGAATGTCGTAAAGAGTTTCCTCTATCAACGTTTTAGCTTGCTTCAATGGTTCTAGTTTTTCGAGCAATGTTTTTGATACATCGGAAAAACTTTGAGCTTTTTGAATAAGATTGTGGAGAACCACAAGGCAAGATTTTTCCGAGCTATAAAGAGCTGTCTCTGTTTCGTTAAGGTAATTGAGCAGTTGGTGAGAGTTTTTTAAAATTTTAATTTGCTCTTCAAGGCCTTCTTCATCACCAGGTTGTAGGCCCAAGTTTTCAATTTCGTTCAGCTGATACTTTAAAAAGTCTATTCGTTGTTCGTGGTCAGGTCTTTGTGACTCTAGCTGTTCAATTTTATCTGTTACGTCTTTATAGTTTGTGTATTCGCCTAAGTAATTATTACGCAAATCCCAACAATTAGTAAAGCTGTCCAATAGATCCAGCTGATAGTCTATGGATTGTAAGTTCTTGTTTTCATGTTGAGCCGTCATTTCTATGAGAGGTGCGTTTTGATTGGTGAACTCAATGAGGGGGGAAACCACATTTTTTAATGTAGTTAACGTGGTGAGGCTGTCGTTGATGTAAACTTTGCTTTTGCCGTTAGAGTTGATCACGCGCCGAACGATCAGACTGTCGTCGTCTGAAAAAATACCCAGCTCATCTAGTTTATGGATCACATCAGATCTGGAAGACAAATCAAAGGCGCCTATCACAGTGGCAGAGTTTTTTCCCTGTTGAATGATATTCACCGAAGTTTTTTGTCCCATCAACAGTGAAAGGCACTTTAAAATAATGGATTTCCCAGCACCAGTTTCTCCACTGATGATATTAAAACCATTTTCAAAGTGAATGTTTAATTCGTCGATAATGGCAAATTGACTGACTTTTAATTCACTGAGCATAAGATCCCCCTTTTTTTACTGTGACGAGTTAATCCCTTTGTCCAAACTTTAACTTTTCTCTAAGAAGGTCAAAGTAGTTGTGGTTAGGCTCTCTTAAGACATAGTGCTTTACTTTTGAAGTGTTCACAATCACTCGGTCCTTGGCCGTCAGTTTAATGGCCAGTTGGCCATCTAAGGTCAGCAAGGCACGGTGCTTGGGGTTATTGAGCTTAAAAGTTAAATTGGCTGTGCTTGGGAAAATAATGGGTCGAGTTGTGAGCGAGTGTGGTGCAATTGGTGTAACTACAAAAGCATTCACATACGGGAAAAGCACAGGTCCTCCAGCTGCTAAGTTGTAAGCTGTGGAGCCAGTTGGAGTTGATATAATCACTCCGTCTGCCTTGAGAGGGCTTACCAGGAGTTCATTGTGTTCAATGTTTAAATTGATGAGTTGGCTCATATCACCGCGCTCAATCACAACATCGTTCAAAACATTCTCTTGCAAGATTTTTTTTGCTCCACGTTTAACTGTGACCTCAATCAGGTCACGTGGGCGCTTTTCCATTTTATTTGCGAGAACTAAATCAATGGCTGAAAATAAGTTTTCAATGCGAACTTCTGTAAGGAAGCCCAGCGAGCCAAGGTTCACACCTAATATGGGTGTTTTATTATTGTCTATTAATCGAACAGCTTCTAGGTAGGTGCCATCTCCTCCAAGAACAAGAAACAAATCTATTGTTTTTAGGTCTGCTTTTTTAAGGCGAGGTGCGCCTTTAATAACTTGTTTTGGATGAGAATAAACTTTGAGTTTTTTGCTCTGCAAGTACTCACAGGCTTTGATGGAGTACTTGAGAGCATCTTTTTTATCGGGCCGATAAACTATGGCAACTTTTTTAACTTTACTCAGTTTTGCCATTTAGATAAAACCTTCTCGTTTTAATAAGGCGTCTGTCTTGGGTTCACGACCACGGAAGTTTTTGTAGAGAGTCATTGGGTGATCCGTTCCACCGCGCTCTAAAATGTGAGTTTTAAATTTATTGGCTACGTCTTGGTTAAAGATACCTTCTTCTTTGAAGTACTCAAAGGCATCTGCATCGAGAATTTCAGCCCACTTGTAACTGTAGTATCCGGCAGAGTAGCCCCCAGCAAACAAATGTCCAAAAGCAGTTGAGCTACAAGTTCCGTCAACTGGAGGTTGTGAATTGTATTTTTCAGTCACTTTGTTTTCAAATTCACTGACGTCTCCAGTGAATTCACTCTCTAGAGTGTGCCATGCCATATCTAGGGCTCCAAAGCGTAACTGCCTTAAACTCATATAGCCTGCCAAAAACTGTTGAGATTTTAAAATGGCATCAATGTAGTCTTGAGGAATGCTTTCGCCGGTTTCATAATGCTTGGCAAACAGATCGAGACACTCTTTTTCGCTCACCCAGTTTTCCATGATTTGAGATGGCAACTCAACAAAGTCCCAATAAACACTCGCCCCAGATAAACTTTTGTATTTGCATTGAGTGAGTAACATGTGAAGGGCATGGCCAAACTCGTGGAACAAAGTTTGAACTTCGCGAAGAGTCAGTAGTGATGGAGTGTCCTCTGTGCTCGGGGAGAAGTTGCATACAATGACTGTGTGTGGGCGTTCAATGCTACCATTCGTTAATCCTTGTTTTTTAAATGAATTAGCCCAGGCACCACTGCGTTTACTTTTTCTTGGAAACAAATCACAATAAAAAAGTCCAACGAACTCGTTTGTTTTTAGATCATAAACCTCATAAACGGAAACATCTTCGTGCCAAGTAGGGTAGTCGGCTTTTTTAAATTCTACTTGGTAAAGCTTAGAAGCAATAGCAAAAGCTCCTTCGACACTGGAGTTCACTTCAAAATATGGTCGCAGTTTTTCTTCATCAAAATTGAGGCTCTCTTTTTTGAGCAATTCTGAATAAAATGTAAAATCCCAAGGTTTGAAATCTTCAATTTGGTCTTTTTCTAAAGCAAGAGCTTTTACTTTTTCAACATCTTTATTAGAATGCTTAAGAGAGTGTGAGTACAACTGATCAAAGAGGTTGAAGACCTGATCTGGTGTTTGCGCCATTCGCTCTTGTAAAACATAGTCGGCATGAGTTTTAAAACCAAGAAGCTGAGCTCGTTTTAAGCGAAGGTTGACAGTTTTCTTTACAATGTCTTGATTGGAGAATTCACCTTGATAAGCTCTGCTAGAAAATGCCATATACATTTTTTGACGGAGCTCACGATTTTTACAGTATTTCATGAACGGTAAAAACGAAGGGTATTGCAATGTGAACAACCAACCATCGAGATCTTTTTCTTTGGCTGTGCTTTGAGCTAACTTAAGTGCACTCTCAGGCAAGCCATCGACATCACTTTTATTTGTTAAGTGCAGTTCATACGCATTGGTCGAGTTTAGTAAGTTTTGTGAGAACTGAGGTGATAGGGCTGCAAGCTCTGAGCTGATCTCACTAAAGGCCTTTTTATCAGTCTCATCAAGGTTGGCACCATTGCGAATAAAGCTTTTATGGGTGTCTTCAAGAAGCTTGAGATCTTCCTTGTCGGTGATTTGGTCTTTATTTTCATACACAGTTTTTACTTTTAAAAACAAATCTGCATCGAGAGAGATGGAGTTGTGAAAATCCACACTTTTTTTAGAGACCTCTTGAGAGATGCTTTGTAGGTGGTCGGTCGTGCAAGCGCTGAACAAATGATAGTAAGCACTGAGCACTTTGCTCATTTCAGGGCTACAGCATTCTAGAGCGACAATGGTATTGTCGAAAGTGGCATTCTCTGGGTTGGTTTTGATCTTTGAAATTCTTTTTTGAGCTAGCTCGATGGATTGATCGAGTGCTGCGATGAAGTTTTGTTCATCTATTTTATCAAATTCAAAAGCGTTATTGTTTAAGGTGGACGGTTCTGTGAGTGTCTTTAAATTATTCATGATCTTTTGTTAGCAAATTACACGGGGTTTGTCAGGCGAAGAGAGCTCCAAAATGGATAAAAACTGGGATTATTACGAATATCGGCTCAATGAATCATGGTTGAGAACAAAGATTGACTCGAGAACTGATTTTAAATCCAAATTAGTTGTTTTTGAGCGTAAAAAACCCGAGCCATGGGGGGGAGGGTGGCTCGGGTTGGGTTAAAAAAAGTGTTTTCTTAAAATCTAAATTGGATTCCGTAACCTAAGTTCAAGTTGAAGTTAAAGTAAGCTCCTAGGAAACTTCTTGAGTAGAAACCCGGGTTCATCCAACGACCTGATTGATGGTGATAAAACCTTGAGTGTTGATAAAATTCACCACTGTTAGCACTGGCAAACCAGAAAAATTGATCGTAATAAGCCGTCGACATTGGGCACGTGATCAGGCGGTTATTGCTTTGGTAAAAGGAATATGTTCCATCCATGCCATAGTTATAAATAGGGTACTCAGCTTTTGACCTTGTGTGAACAGCCATAGGAGTGAACTGACTATGTCGGTTTGAAGTGTGGTGGTTTTGACGGCCTGTGTGTCTACGTGCTCGAGCATCATAGTGACCATAGTGTTGGTAGGTCGATGTCGAGATTGTATATTGATAGCAAGTTCTGTGATATTGGAAGTGATCATCAATGGCATGAAGTCTATGACAAGTGATTCTTTTTCCATTCTGGCTTACATATAAATTGTCGCCTCTGTAAATATAGAAGTGTCCGTTTGGAGTGTAAAATCTAAGTGCGTCTAAACCATAACTTGCATGGGCGTTTGGTTGTGAGTGTCTGTCATGGCTATGACGGTTATTTGTTGGGTTGTAGCGACCGTTATTGTTGTAGCGATGAGAGCTGTGATTGTTAATCCTGTAGTTTGGATGTTGATGTGCAATCGCAGCAGGCAATAACTTGGTACAAACACTGTTTGAATTGCCAGGGTGACGAAAGTTATTAGTATTGTCAGTGGTTGCTTTCTTGCCTCCACTACCAGAATCACATGCAACCATAAAGCCTGCAGCAACAAAAGTTAGAAATAAAAATAAATGTTTCATAGTTCTACCTATATTTTTTTAGTTGAGTTGTGTTAGTTAACAAAACTAATTACAAATTAAATGCCGAACTGTAAGTGCCTGTAATTTCATATTGGCTTTTGAATAGGTCTGATTTGCTTCAATCTGAGGTGTTAAAATTGACATTTTTTGTTCCTGCAAAGTGACAGAATTTGCGCAATTCTCATGATTGACTGCTTAGTTGTGAGCAGTAAAATAAGTGTGACATCAGTGAACAGAGTGGTTCTTGATTGTTTGATTTTTGAGTCATTCAATAAAATATCAATGACTTATGTAAAGTTATGATCTTATCAAGAACTATATTAAAAAATGATGTTTCAAAATGAGACATTGTGAGTTCTTTTGTGGGTTAACTCTAAGGAGGGGGGAGAGTATGTTTCTTAGGTTTTTAGTTTCATTTTTATTTATAATAATCACCAGCAGTGTGCAGGCAGATCCAATTCTAATTAATATTGAGGGAAATAACTATTATATGGTGTCCGAAGATACCGAGTTCAATGAATGGTACGACTCTGCTGATGGTTATTGTTTTATCAATGGATATGAATATGCAGCTTATTATTTTACATCTTTAAAGTTTCAAGTAGAACCTTTAGTTGCCTTAGATCCAGAGGGCAATATCTTTAGGACTTACGAAAAAAATAAGGGTCAGCTTTGGGTGATTACAGATGTGAGTTGTGTATAGTGAATCAGCCTATTTGATTCAGGTTAAAAGAGAGTCCACAAAAAAAATATAGATGAGTCAATGCAATCATTCATCTATTGTATGATGTGTTCTAATAATTCACTCAATGTCTTAATGCTCGTACATCCACTTAGACTCTCATTTAATAGAAAAGTTTTAAGTCCAGCGTTGAGGCCAGCTTGACCATCAGAGATTTTGTCTCCAACCATATAACTTCTAGCTTTATCAATTTCAAAGTCATTGCAGGCCTCAAGAATCATTCCAGGGTTGGGTTTACGTGTGGGGTGGTTACTGTCTGGCATATGTGGGGAATGATAAATTTTCAAAAAGTGTATGTCGTGGTCTGCGAAAATTTGTTGAAGTTTTGAGTGAACAGCAGCAAGTTCTTTGTCTGTTATCAAGCCGCGCGCAATGCCAGATTGGTTGGTGACAATGATAAACTCATAGCCTGATTTTTTTAACTTTTGCAATGTGTCTATGGTGTCTGGAAATAGGGTGATTTTACTGGGATCATTAAGATAAGGAACATCTTTGATCAAAGTGTCGTCGCGGTCAAAAAAAATAACTTTCTTCATAAACAAAAAATAAATGTTTAACGCCAATAAGTAAACATAAGAATTATAAAATGATTAATTTAAGACTCGCTCCTAAGGAAGGTCTTTTTTTGCTAAGGGGTGGGCCGCATTCATCGTCGAGGCCAGCTGATCGATCCCAAGGTGAGTGTATTTTTCAGTCGCAGTTAAACTTTTATGACCTAAGAATTTTTGCAGTGTTCTTAAGTTCATGCCATCGCTGAGCAAATGAGTAGCAAGACTGTGTCTTAAGGCGTGAGGATTTAAAGGGTTGTTGAGGCCTGTTTTGAAGCCCGCTGTGCGGATGATTTCATAAGCAGTGCGAGGGTTGAGTTGTTTGTGTGTCAGTGAAAATACGTAATCACTGACGTGTTCAAGTTGATTGATCGAGCGAATCACTTTTTGAGGCAAAACAACCAATCGTTCTTTATCTCCTTTACCTATCACTTTGATGTGTCCGGCTTTGCTAGAAAGGTCTTTCCACTTGAGCTGACATGCTTCACTGACCCTGAGAGCTCCTGCATAGATTGTCATTATTAAAGAGTGATTGCGTTTACTTTTAAGGAGGGCTTCATTGTCATTAGCAAGAGAGACTTCTTTTTCAAGGTGAGCGAGCAAAGCAATCACTTCATCAAGAGATAAAAAGTGAGGAGTTTTTTTAGGAACCTTGGGGCAAATCACATGTTGGTCAAGAGGGTCATTAATATGTTTATTTGCATACAGCCATTTTAAAAAAGACTTCACGCACGCATGCTTTCTATTGCGGGTGCTTAACTTTAAATGAGCCCATTGATTTAAAGCAAAATGTAGGGCTGCAAGCTCTTTGTTATTAAAATCACTTTTTTGTTTTTTTTGACTAAAGATTTCAAGTGATTGAAAAAATTGTCGGAGGTCAGTGGCATAGCTTTTGTAAGTATTACTCGATGTAGACAACACGTTAGCTTGATAATTCAGGTATTTAGAGCTGAGATCTGCCAATTTTTGTCGGTTGCTGTATAACAATTTATGTGCACTCCTGCAAATATTACAAGGATCTCATGAAATTGAAAAAATATCTTGAATTAATTTCAAACTAACGTATAAAACGAAAAATCTACTATTAATGCGATGCATAAATAACCTTAAGTAAAGGGGCTGTACGTATGTCAGGAAACGAAAAACCGTCAATTCTTACTCCTAGTAGTCAGAACACGCTACTCGGTGGAGCATTGGCACAAAATCAAAACTTAGTGACTTCTAAAATCATTTATAGATCAGAAGTTATGAAACAAATGGTTAAAATGGTAGACCGTGTAGCTCCATCAAATGCCACTGTTTTAATATTAGGTGAAAGTGGAACAGGTAAAGAACTTGTTGCCCATGCCATACACGAAAAAAGTAACAGAAAAGACAAACCTTTTGTTGCCATCAACTGTGGAGCTCTAAGAGAAACTCTCTTAGAAAGTGAGTTGTTTGGTCACGAGCGAGGAGCTTTTACTGGTGCTTATTCTAAAAAGGTTGGTTTAGCAGAGGCTGCTAACGGCGGAACACTTTTTCTAGATGAGATCGGAGAGTTGAGTCCTGGGATTCAGGCTAAGCTTTTGCGTTTCTTACAAGAAGGTGAAATCTTTAGAGTGGGTGGCAAAGACCCAATCAAAGTGGACATCCGTTTGGTGAGTGCGACAAACCGTGAGCTAGAAAAAGAAGTTGTTAAGGGTAACTTTAGAGAAGATCTCTTTTACCGTATTAACACCATCATGATTCAGTCGCCACCATTGAGACGAAGAAAGGAAGACATTCCAGCGCTTGTGGATCACTTTTTGATGAGAAGCAAACATGGCTTTTTAAATCAAGGTCGAAAGATGAGCGAAGAGGCTATGAAAGTACTTATGAAGTACGACTGGCCAGGTAACATCCGTGAGCTAGAGAACACCTGTGAAAGATTACAAATTCTTTCTGACGGTCATGTGATCACTCCGGAAGATTTACCAGAGCAAATCTTAAACCCAGAAATGAAGATCATGATGGATGATTATGATCCAACAATGACGCTTCACGAGCTTGAGAAACGTTATATCTTAAAAGCATTGAGTTACTTTGAAGGTAACAAAACGCAAGCTGCGAATGCTTTAGGTATTACCATAAAAACTTTATATAATAAGCTTCACGAGTACGGTGAGTTTGATAAGTTTGCTGTTCACTCTCGAGGAAGTAAGTAAACTTTATAAATTAACATTTTAAAGCTTAAAAAGCCTAGAGTTTTGCTCTAGGCTTTTTTTGTTACTAAACATTTGAAGAGGTTTTCATGAAGCTTAATAAATTAGTTATTGTTTTGATTGTAGCGGTCATTGGTTTTTTTATCTATAATTATGATAAGCACAACAACTTAGATAATGATTTAAGTGTCACAAAAAAAAATCAGTTAAATAGCCCCTTCTCAAAAACACAAGAAAAGTTAAGTGATATATTAAAAGAGTCGAAAGTCAGAAAAGAAATTGTCGATCAAAAGTTTCCAAAAACGTCTGATATTGAAAAGTGTGTCCATTTGGAAAAGTTAATTATATCTCAGTCAACTCAAGATTACATACAAGAGATTAACAGTTTAAATAATCCTCAGTTTTGTGGTTCTAGCATTAATAAATACAAAGGTATGAAGTTTGAAATCGTAAAAGCACTCACTCAAATTTGTGATAACTCAAAAGAAAGTTTTTCGTTAGATGACTGTGAAGAATTGTCTGTTTTGGCAAAAGGCGTTTTTATGTATGACACAATTAAAGACAAGCCTCTCAATCAGTTAACAAATGATGAAGTTGTGCAGTACTTTTTTGGGTTTATAGTTGCAGGATCTGAAGACGGAACTTTAGATAATGAAATGATAAATACAATGAAGAGTATTGTAAATGAAATGGATGCTCGTTTCCCAGGATCACCTCCTGTGTCGAAGGCAAAGATTTTTACGAATTTTATGTTTGAAGGTGAATCCCAAAATATATCTCAAGAAGCTCAGGAACTGATTGATCGAGCCAAAGAGCTAAACCCAAATGACAAAGACTTAATCGCTTTAGATATGCATATGGCTGTGCATAATAATGAACCAGACGTTGAAAAAGAGCTTAAGGCCTACAGTGCTGATAACCCAGAGAGTGGTTTGGGGTTGTATTTTGAAGGTATGGTGGCTTGGGACAAGGGACTCTTTAAAAAAGCTCGGCGTCTCCTAGACCAGGCAATAGAACGTGAGCCAAAAAATCATAACTTTCAACACACCTTAGATAAGTTTGCTAAAAACTTAGCAAAGCATAAAAAAAATCCAGATAAAAAATTGAACCCATTTACAATGACATTTAATTTTATGCCTAATGATTTTTAAATTTTAATTTGGTTCCTTTTTCAAGACTTGATCCTAACAGAATTAGTCTTTCCAGTTATTTTTTGTGTTTGTGTTTGTGTTTGTGTTTGTGTTTGTGATTTGTGTGGGGTGAATACTCAATAATTTGAAAAAAATTATCGCTAGAACATTTTGCTTTGAAAATCTAGCTCGAATTATTATTTATATCCAAAGTCCAATAGATTACAAAAACAATATAAAAGTCGGCCTTGCTTTAAGTCTCAGGCTAGGTCTAGATTTTCCGTTACTTTGTATAGATAAGATCTAGTTGCTGATTTAGCAAATATCTAGTTATTAGCCACTAAGTTACTATTTTAACAAAGGTATAAAGTAAAAAAAATATTACGATTTGAAGTTAAAGTTCATTCAACTTTTAGCCGATCTCTCTAAAATTTTGGTTCTGCCAATCTTACTGGCGTCGTGTAACGCTGACCTCAATGGCCCAACTGGTGTTACGCAAATAGATTTTTCACTCACAGACTCAATCACTGATCGCATTTCAGAATACAACTTTGGCGTAAGACCTGTTGGTGGGACATTTGAAGTTGATATTTTTGTTCTCAACACAGGAAACCGTGCGATCAAAGACGTTGTTTACTCAGCTCCGGCAGCACCATTTGCATACAAAGGGGGTGTTTTCCCAGGAGTTGGTGGTGATTGTGTTGGCTCTTTAGAAGCAAACTCATCTTGTAAGCTTGTATTTACTTTCATACCAGCTATTTTTTCGACCGAGCAAACTTCAATCACAATGACTTACACCGAGGATGCACCTGGCGAGGCTCAAGGTGTTCAAACTCTACCTATTCAGGGGACCGGTTCAACACCAGCTCTATTAACACTTTCTGATCAGCCAAGTTATGACTTTGGCTCAGTGCCCGTTGGCGGTCTTTCTAATCACACTTTTATTGTTACAAATACGGGTGGGTCACAGGCGGATGGCATTGCGGCAAGTTTCACTACAAGTGACTTCACTTTCCGAGGAGGTGTTTATCCTGGTTCCGGTGGGTCTTGTGGTACTATTCTTTTAGGTGGTGGCTCTACCTGCACAGTTGTTGTTGATTTTACTCCAAGCGGAGTGGGGTTGTTCAGTGATACTTTGAATATCAACTACAATGACGGCTTACTACCAACTAACGTCAGTGTTGCAGTTACAGGCACTGGATTAACTCCAGCAAATCTATCTATCACTGAGACTGACCCATATGATTACGGCGCTCATGTTATTTTTTCTGACACACTTCACACCTTTACCATCACAAACAGCGGTGGTTTTCCGGCCTCACCTATCACTGTGCAACCCTTCACTGCTGATTTTCAGTTTCCTGGTGGAGTTTATCCAGGTACCGGTGGAACATGTGGAGCGTCCATTGCAGGTGGATCAACTTGTGACATTGTCGTCTCATTCAGTCCAACAACAATTGGCTTAAAAAGTGATTCGATTCAATTAGATTATTTTGATGGTGCTAATAACCAATCTATAATAAGAGCGATCATTGGAGAGGCGAGAGGTCCTGGGCAGCTCACTTTGAGTGAAACTGATACCTTTGACTTTGGTTTAGTTGGAACAGGTGGTGTCGTAGATCATACTTTTGTTGTCTCCAACGTAGGTGGGTTTCAGACGTCAGCTACTACCGGCACAGTGTCTCCTTTGCCCTTCAGCTTTAAAGGTGGAGTGTATCCTGGCATAGGTGGCAATTGTCCCGCTGTTATTAATGTAGCTGCCACATGTAACATTGTTGTTGATTTTAATCCAACTACTATAGGTAGCTTTAATGGAAGTATCGATATTAATTACTTTGATGGAGTGAACAATCAAACGACCACTCGTTTGATTCAAGGAAATGGTGCCCCGCCGGCTCAATTGCAAATGACCACAGCGGACCCTTATGATTTTGGAATTCGCGCTTTGACGTCCAACACCTATCACACTTTTATTTTAGAAAACGTAGGTGGAGTGACCGCAACAGCTATTTCTGGAGCTGGTCTGAGTTTGCCATTTGAATTTCGTGGTGGAATTTACCCAGGAGTGGGTGGTACTTGTGGTGCGAGTTTAGCGGCAGGAACCAACTGTGAGTTGGTGGTCGGTTTTGGTCCAACAGTGGTTGGCAACTTTAGCAGCTCAATGACTATAAACTATAATGATGGTGGAGCCCTTGCGAGTCTTACTTATGGAGTGATTGGGGAGGGTGTTTTACCTGCGAGCTTAACAATCAACCAAGGTCCTACTTTTGATTATGGCAGTGTTCCGACAGGGGGGCGCGTGTTAGCAACTTTTGTTGTCACTAACACAGGAGTCGCTTCGGCTACGGCTATGAGTGAAGTTGGGTTAGCAGCTCCATTTGTTTTTGAGGGGGGTGCTTATCCAGGAACGTCTGGAACTTGCACGAACACACTCATTTCTGCAACCACTTGTGATTTGGTGGTTGAGTTTCTACCCACATCAACAGGTCTGCAAGTGGATAGCATCGATCTCGATTACCTCGATGGAGCCAATTTGCAAACAGCATCTCGAGCTTTACAAGGGACTGGCGTAAATCCAGGTTTGATCGATATCAGTGAGAGTCCTCTTTATAACTTTGGCTCTCTGCCAACAGGCGGTTCGAGCAATCACATTTTTACATTAACAAACATTGGTGGATTTTTAGTTTCAAGTTTAACTGGAATTGGCCTAGACCCACCATACAGTTTCACCGGTGGAAGCTTCCCAGGAACAGGTGGCGATTGTACTGCGACACTAGCAGTCGGTGTGTCTTGTAATGTCGAAGTCACCTTTGCGCCAACAACAGTGGCAACTTTAACAGACACCATTGAAATCAATTACAATGACGGTGTCACAAATCAAAATCAAACGCGTGACTTGACTGGTGATGGTGTAGCTCCAGCATTGCTCACAATCAGCGAAACAGATCCTTATGACTACGGCTTGCAAGCGACAGGAAGCCAAACTGTTCATACCTTTGTGGTGACCAACACAGGCAGTGTTCCAGCTACAGCTGTGTCTGAAACAACACTTGCAGCTCCATTTAGTTATGTTGGAGGAACTTACCCTGGAACCAATGGAACTTGTGGCAGTGTCATTAACCCAGCAAGCACTTGTGACCTTGAAATCGAATTTCTACCTACCAGTAATGGAACATTCAACGACAGTTTACAAATGGACTACAATGATGGTGTTAGCACTCAAAACAGTGTACGCACAGTGACGGGGCGTTCTGCAGCACCGGCACTGTTAGCTATCACAGATTCACCACTTTATAATTTTCCAGATACAGCCGTCGGTGGAACACAGACTCACACATTTACAATTAGCAACACAGGCGGAGTCGATGCTACAGCTTTGAGTGATTCAGGATTAGCTGCGCCGTTTACTTTTTTGGGAGGGGCATATCCAGGGACCGGTGGAACTTGTGCAGCCATTCTTGCCAGTGGTGCGACCTGTGACATTGTCTTGGAATTTACTCCAACAGCGACAGGCCTGCAGTCAGACCAATTAGATATTTCATACAATGATGGTGCGGCCACGCAAACACTCTCTGAATCCGTCGACGGAACGGGTCTTGCTCCAGCGCTCATCAATATTAGTGAGATCAACCCTTATGATTTTGGTCAGCGTCCATTGACGTCAGACACATTACATACCTTCACTGTCACAAATGTGGGTGCTGCGACGGCAACATCCATGACGGGGAATGGTTTAGCAGCCCCCTTTAGTTTTTCTGGTTTAGGTTATCCAGGAACAGGTGGAACCTGTGCTGCCACATTGGCAGGTGGAGCTAGTTGTGATGTTGTGATCAGTTTCATTCCAACAGCTACAGGTGCTGCAAGTGGAACCTTTAATATCAATTACTTTGATGGGGCAGCTAACCAAACTTCAAGCCGCGATGTTATCGGAGAGGGTTTATTGCCAGCTGTTTTGGCGATCAGTGATGGTCCCAATTTCAACTTTGGCAATGTGGCCAATGGTGGCAGTGCCACTCATACATTCACTATCACGAATACGGGAGGTTGGTCCGCAACGGCCATTGTGGAAACTGGCTTAGCTTCACCTTATGGGTATTTAGGTGGAGCCTATCCTGGTATTGGTGGCGACTGTGGTTTGCCCATTCCACCAGGCGGTAGTTGTGATATCGTTGTGGAGTTTGCTCCGACAGCATTGGGTGTGCAGCTCGACACTATTGAAATGAGTTACAATGACGGAGTGGCAACACAAATGACCACTCGAGATGTCCAAGGTGTGGGAATGCCGCCTGCTGTACTAAGTATCAGTGAAGTGGATCCTTATGATTACGGCACGCATCCGATCGGTGCCACTGCAGAGCACACCTTTGTGGTGACCAACTCCGGTGGAGTGGATGCCACATTAGTAACAGGAGTTCCTTTAACAGCTCCTTTTGATTACAAGGGCAGTGCCTTTCCTGGAACGGGCGGTACCTGTACAGCCACAGTTATTTCTTTAAACACATGCACCATTGTTGTGACTTACAACCCTACAGTCGTAGGAACACAAACAGACACAATTCAAATTAACTATGACGATGGGGTGAGTACACAGAACACAACTCGCGATGTGCAGGGAACCTCTGTTACTCCAGGACTGTTAACTCTCAGCGAGGCTGACCCGTATGATTATGGCAATGTCGTTGCTGGAACAACTTCGGCTCATATTTTTGTGTTGAGCAACACTGGTGGTTTTGCAGTGAATACCATTGTGGGGTCTGGTTTAAATGCTCCATTCACTTTTAGAGGAGGCACTTACCCTGGAACCAGTGGAACCTGCGGAACTGTCTTAGCTGCTGGAGCCACTTGTGATTTAGATATCGAGTTTGCTCCCGTTTCAACGGGCGTTTTCTTAGACACATTAGAAGTGGATTACTTTGATGGTGTGACCTCTCAAAACGTAACTCGCGATTTGCAAGGTACAGGTTTGAACCCTGCCAATTTAATTCTTTCAGATTTAAATCCGTTTGATTACGGAACAACAACAACTGGTGGAGTGAACTCTCACACCTTTCAAATCACAAACACAGGTGCTTCGGACGCCACAGCAGTAACGGGGTTTGGCCTTGCTGCGCCTTATGATTTTGCTGGCGGTGGTGTCTATCCTGGAGCAGGCGGGACTTGTACGACAACAATTACAGCGGGTTCAAGCTGTGACATTGTCGTTGATTTCAGCCCAACCGTCACTGGGGTGCAAACAGATCAACTCACTATTTCTTATTTCGATGGGTTAATCACTCAGAATACAATTAAAGATTTAACTGGGGAAGGAGTCACTCCGGCCCTTATTGAAATCAGTGAAGCTCCTGAGTTTGACTATGGAACTGTTTCTAATGCGAGTTTCCATTTACACACATTCACTTTAACGAACACGGGTCAAAGTCCCGCGACTAGTGTTGCTGATGCAGGAGGTTTGGCAACCCCTTATACATTTGCCGGAGGAATTTACCCTGGAACCGGCGGAACATGTACAGCTTCCATTGCAGTGGGAGCAAGCTGCGACATCGTTATTGAGTTTAATCCAACAACCGTAGCCGTGCACACTGACACTATTGATATTAGTTACAATGATAATGTGAATGCACAAAACTCTTTAAGAGATGTGCGCGGAACATCAATCACGCCAGCCTTACTTACAGTGAGCGAAACAGACCCTTTTGATTATGGAACCATTGCAGTCGGTGGAACTACCTCACACACGTTTGTGGTGACCAATACCGGACAGTTCACTGCGACCACCATCAGTGAAGTGGGCCTTGCTTTGCCGTTCAGTTTCACCGGTGGAAGTTTTCCTGGCACAGGTGGTACTTGCACTGCCACTCTCGTTGGAGCTGCGACTTGTGACATCGTTGTTAGTTTTGATCCTTCAGTGCTAGGGCTCGTTACAGATACAATTGATCTTTCCTACTTTGATGGAACCAACACACAAAACGTAACCAGAGACATTCAGGGTACAGCCGACACGCCGGCATTGTTAGACATTTCTGATGGACCGACATTTGACTTTGGCCTTATTGCCAATGGTTCTATTGCTGAACATACGTTTACAGTCACAAACACCGGTAACACTGGAGCAACTGTCTTAGCAGACAACTTAGGTTTAGCTGCCCCATATCGTTATAAAGGGGGAAGTTACCCTGGGACAGCCGGAACCTGTGCTACAACGTTAGCCAGCGCTGCTACTTGTGAACTTGTCATAGAGTTTGTCCCAACAACTGATGGGATTCAAACGGACACATTGGATTTAACTTACTTCAACGGTGCAGCTACAACAACTTCGGTAAGAGACCTTACTGGAAATGCATTAACACCTGCCATTTTAGAAATTTCTGAAAATCCAAATTACGATTATGGTTTGCAGGCTGTTGGTTCCACAACGACACATACATTTGTTATCACGAACACGGGTGGGTTTGCAGCCTCTACTATGGCGGATGGTTTAGGGCTTGCACTTCCATTTGAATTTTCTGGAGGAACTTACCCTGGAGCTGGAGGAACTTGTGGCACCACGCTACCAGTAGCTGCCACTTGTGAAGTCACTGTCGACTACCGTCCGACGGCAGTGAGTGCTGGGGATACGGATACGATTGAAGTGACTTATAATGATGGTTTAGTTGCACAAAACTTAACGAGAGATGTGAGTGGTGCAGCTAACCCACCAGCCTTACTGACTATCACTGATTTCCCAATGTACGACTTTGGCGGAATCGTTGTTAACTCAAGCGCAAGACACACGTTCACAATTACAAATACGGGAGGAATCACCGCCACCGGTTTAGTGGATAACGGTTTGGTTATTTTACCATACACTTATGAAGGGGGAGCCTATCCTGGTGTCAGTGGAACTTGTTCTACGACTTTAAATGCAGGGGCGACTTGTGATGTTGTTATTGATTTTGATCCTGTGACAACAGGGCTGCACACTTCAAGCATTGATTTAAATTACAATGATGGTGCCACCGTTATAAATTTAGTTGAAAACATCCAAGGAACAGGTTTGTCTCCGGCTAACATCACCATCACAGAAACAGACCCTTACGATTTCGGACAAGTGACTCTTCTTGCTTCACAAACACACACCTTCACTTTAACAAATGTGGGTGGTGGAACAGCGTCAGCCATTTCAGGGAGTGGGCTTGCCGCTCCGTTTGATTTTGAAGGTGGAACATTCCCTGGAACAACAGGAACTTGTGCCGGTGTGCTTGCACCTGCGGCCACTTGTGAAGTGGTGGTGATTTACTCACCAACTGCTACGGGAATTTTAAACGACACCTTTGATGTGAATTATAATGACGGTGCTATTTTAGCAGTTTCTAGTCGTGATATTGTCGGTGAAGGGATCAACCCAGCTGTGTTAACAATTTCAGAAACGGACCCTTACGATTATGGCATTGTAGCTAACAATGGTTCACGAACACACACATTTAACATTACTAATACGGGTGATAGCAACGCTTCGGCTCTTTCAGAAGTGGGGCTTGCAGCTCCATTTGCTTTTGCGGGGGGTGGTTACCCTGGAACTGGGGGAACTTGTGTCACTGTCTTAGCGCCGACAGCGAGTTGTGACATCGTTGTGGAATTTGCGCCAACAACTTTGGGTGCCTATAACGACGCAATTGATATTAGTTATAACGATGGTGCTCTCGCTCAAAATGTAACGAGAGATGTGCAAGGGATATCCGGAGCCCCAGCAAACTTAGATATCAGTGAAGCTCCACTTTACGATTACGGAGCTCAAGCTATTGGTTCTTCCTCGCCTCACACCTTTGTCATCACCAACACCGGAGCCGTGCCAGCGGCAGCGATCACTGATCTTGGTGCGCTGGCTTTGCCATTCACTTATGAAGGGGGCATCTATCCTGGAACAACAGGCACCTGTACAACCACTCTTGCGGCAGGTGCCACTTGTAATTTGGTGATTAACTTTGAACCTAGTTCTGCTGGCGCTTTTTCAGACACCGTTGACCTTTCCTATAATGATGGAGTTGTTACACAAAACTCTAACAGAGATATGCAAGGGACAGCCGCACCGCCAGCAGTTTTAACCATATCAGAAACAGATCCATACGATTTTAATAATGTCACGACGGGTGCAGCGTCAACGCATGTCTTCACAGTTTCCAACACAGGTGGAGTGGCGGCAACTGCGATTGCCGAGATTGGCTTGGGAGCTCCTTTTCAATTTTCGGGCGGTGCATTTCCTGGAACATTGGGAACGTGTACGACCAACTTAAGTGCTGGTGGAAGTTGTGATATTGAAGTTGAGTTCGCACCGACGGCAACGGGTTTTGTGCTCGACACCATTGAACTCAGTTACTTTAACGGTACAAGCTCCTTAAGCACAACTCGAGATATTCAAGGTACGGGTTTAGCACCTGCCGTTCTTGCCATTAGTGATGGACCAGCTGCTTTTGATTACGGAACGGTTCCAACAGGTAGTACCAACATTCACACCTTCACTGTAACTAACACCGGTGGTTCAACTGCAACGGCAATAGCCGGTGCTGGCTTAGCCTTCCCTTACTCTTTTGAAGGTGGTTTATTCCCGGGAACAACGGGAACTTGTTTAACAACACTAGCTGCTGGCAGCAGTTGTGATGTTGTCGTTGAGTACACCCCGAGTGCTGTCAGTGCACCTACCGATGACGACACCATAGACATTAATTACAACGATGGCGTGGTTGCCCAAGTGAGTTCGCGTGATGTGACGGGTGTTGCAGTGACTCCTGCAAACATCACCATTAGTGAAACTGATCCTTATGATTATGGAACCTTAGCCACAGGATCTAGCCAAGTTCATACATTTGTACTTACAAATACTGGCGACTTTCAAGCAAGCTTAGTCAACGAAGTGGGCTTAGCGGCACCTTTTACTTTTGCTGGAGGAACTTTCCCTGGAACGGGGGGTGACTGTTCGGTGACCCTAGCCGGTGGTGGTGCGACCTGTGAAATTGTTGTTGAGTACGCACCGAGTGTGGTGAGTGCACTTGATTCGGACACCATTGATATCAGTTATAACGATGGTGTTAATGCCCAAAACTCAACTCGCGATGTGCAAGGTGTCGCGGTGACTCCGGCCTTGTTAACCATCAGTGAAGTTGATCCTTATGATTACGGAACTATTGCTGATGGTACTACAATTACACACACATTCACTTTAACAAATACTGGTGGATTTACCGCAAGCTCTCTTTTAGAAACAGGTTTAGCAGCTCCATTTGACTACTCAGGAGGAGCTTTTCCAGGAACGGCTGGAACCTGTACAACCACTATTGGTGCAGGGGCTTCTTGTGACATTGAAATTGAATTCACGCCACCATCAACAGGTTTTTACACGGATACTATTGTAATGGATTACTTCACGGGCGCAACTACTGTAGATGTGCAAAGAGTGATTCAAGGAACGAGCGCAGCGCCAGCTTTCATCACTGTGAGTGAAACCGACCCTTTTGATTATGGCAACATCACTCAAGGTGCGACAACAACTCATACTTTTGTTCTTCAAAATACAGGGGCCGTTCCTGCAACAGGTTTGGGTGGCTCTGGCTTAACAGCTCCATTCACTTTTGAAGGGGGAGCGTTCCCAGGAACTACGGGCACTTGTACTGCCACTTTACTTCCGGCTGCAACTTGTGATGTTGTCGTTGAGTTCGCACCAACGAGCCTTGGTTTGTTACCTGACACGATAGAGATCAATTATAACGATGGTGCTACAGGGCAAACTTCTACAAGAGACATCCAAGGAACAGGAATCACACCAGCGTTACTAAGTTTAAGTGAAACGGACCCTTACGATTTTGGTTTGATCGCTAACGGCGGTAGTATTTTTCACACATTTGTAATCACTAACAGTGGAGCCACCACAGCAACAGCTATTACTGAACTGGCCTTGGCAGCACCATTTACTTTTAGAGGTGGTGGGTACCCAGGTACAGGTGGAGACTGTGGTGCAACTCTCGGTGGTGGAGGATCAACTTGTGATATCGTTGTTGAATTTGCACCAACAAGTTTAGGAACACCAGCGGGTCTCATTGATATTAACTACAACGACGGGGTCGTCGTTCAAAACACAACAAGAAACATTCAAGGAACGAGTGGGGCACCAGCGGTTTTAGATATTAACGAAGCTCCAACATATAACTATGGCACACAATCAATTGGTTCGATCACATCGCACACTTTTGTAGTTACAAACAATGGGGCTGTTGATGCGACACTCATTGCCGAAACAGCTGGAGCCTTAGCCGCTCCATTCACATTCAATGGTGGTAGCTTCCCTGGTACAGGTGGAGACTGTACAGCTACCCTCGCTAGCAGTACCACTTGTAACATTGTAGTGAACTTTGAACCAACCGGTGCAGGAACTTTTAATGACTCCATCAGTTTAGATTTTAACGACGGAGCTGCTTCACAAGTTTCAACAAGAGATGTAGCAGGTGATGCGGCACCTCCAGCATTATTAACCATTACTGAGACGGACCCTTACGATTATGGCAACGTAACAACAGGCGCAACCGGCCCACACATCTTTACCATTGCTAACACAGGTGGTGTGGCTGCAACATCTATCGCAGAGATTGGTTTAGCATTACCATTTCAATTTACGGGGGGAGCGTTCCCAGGAGCACTGGGAACATGTACAACAAGTTTAAGTGCTGCGGCTAGTTGTACAGTTGAAATAGAGTTCGCACCAACAGCGACTGGTTTTGTCATAGACACAATTGATTTTAGTTACGACAACGGAACAGCGACTGTAAATGTCACCCGAGACATTCAAGGAACCGGTTTAGCTCCAGCAGTTCTTGCCATCAGTGATGGCCCAGCTGCTTTTGATTACGGAACAGTTCCAACTGGAAGCACGAATATACATACTTTTACAGTGACTAATACTGGCGGCTCAACAGCTTCTGCTATTGCCGGTGCTGGCTTAGCTTTCCCATACTCTTTTGAAGGTGGACTGTTTCCGGGAACAACAGGAACCTGTTTAACAACTTTAGCAGCTGGTAGCAGTTGTGATGTGGTTGTCGAATATACTCCGAGTGCAGTGAGTGCACCAACGGATGATGACACTATTGATATTAACTATAACGATGGAGTTGTTGCGCAAGTGAGTTCACGAGATGTCACTGGTATAGCTGTGACACCTGCAACGATCACCATCAGTGAAACGGATCCATACAACTACGGAACATTAGCAACCGGTTCAAGTCAGGTTCACACTTTCATTTTAACAAACACCGGTGACTTTCAAGCAAGTTCGGTGAATGAAGTTGGTCTTGCAGCTCCATTTACTTTTGCTGGAGGTACTTTCCCAGGTACAGGCGGTGACTGTTTAGTCACGTTAGCTGGTGGTGGCACCACCTGTGAAATCGTAGTTGAGTACGCACCGAGTGTAGTGAGCGCACTTGATTCAGACACCATTGACATTAGTTACAACGACGGCGTTAACGCTCAAAACTCAACTCGCGATGTACAAGGTGTGGCTGTTTCGCCAGCGTTACTGACCATCAGCGAAGTTGATCCTTATGATTATGGAACTATCGCAGATGGTACAACTATTACACACACATTTACTTTAACCAATACGGGTGGATTTACCGCAAGCTCATTGTTAGAAACAGGCTTGGCTGCTCCATTTGCCTACTCTGGCGGAGCGTTTCCAGGAACAGCTGGAACATGTACTACAAGTATTGGTGCTGGCGCTTCTTGTGATATTGAAATTGAATTCACACCACCTTCTACTGGGTTTTATACCGATACGATCATAATGGATTACTTCACAGGTGCGACTACAGTTGATGTACAAAGAGTGATTCAAGGAACGAGCGCAGCACCTGCTCTTATCACTGTCAGTGAAACCGACCCTTTTGATTTTGGTAACATCACGCAAGGGGCCTCTACGAGTCATACTTTTGTGTTACAAAACACTGGGGCTGTTCCTGCAACTGGTGTGGGCGGCTCTGGCTTAACAGCTCCATTCACTTTTGAAGGGGGAGCTTTCCCGGGTACAACGGGAACTTGTACAGCCACGTTGTTGCCGGCTGCAACTTGTGATGTGGTGGTGACTTTTGCTCCAACAAGTCTTGGCTTGTTACCTGACACTATGGAAGTCAATTATAACGATGGTGCTACAGGGCAAACTTCTACAAGAGACATCCAAGGAACAGGAATCACACCAGCGTTACTAAGTTTAAGTGAAACGGACCCTTACGATTTTGGTTTGATCGCTAACGGCGGTAGTATTTTTCACACATTTGTAATCACTAACAGTGGAGCCACCACAGCAACAGCTATTACTGAACTGGCCTTGGCAGCACCATTTACTTTTAGAGGTGGTGGGTACCCAGGTACAGGTGGAGACTGTGGTGCAACTCTCGGTGGTGGAGGATCAACTTGTGATATCGTTGTTGAATTTGCACCAACAAGTTTAGGAACACCAGCGGGTCTCATTGATATTAACTACAACGACGGGGTCGTCGTTCAAAACACAACAAGAAACATTCAAGGAACGAGTGGGGCACCAGCGGTTTTAGACATTAGCGAAGCGCCAACATATAACTACGGAACGCAATCGATTGGTTCCATAACAACGCACACATTCGTGGTGACTAACACTGGAGCCGTTTCTGCAACCACAATTGCAGAAACTGCTGGAGCCCTTGCTGCACCATTCACATTCAATGGTGGTAGCTTCCCTGGTACAGGTGGTGATTGTACAGCAACTTTAGCAAGCAGTGCCACTTGTAATATTGTAGTGAACTTTGAACCAACAGGTGCCGGAACTTTTAGCGACTCCATCAGTTTAGATTTTAACGACGGAGCTGTCTCAAAAGTGTCGACAAGAGATGTTGCCGGTGATGCGGCTCCTCCGGCAGTATTAACAATCACAGAAACAGATCCATATGATTACGGCAATGTAACAACAGGTGCAACGAGCCCACATATCTTTACCATTGCAAACACAGGTGGTGTGGCAGCAACTTCGATCACAGAGATTGGTTTAGCATTACCATTTCAATTTACTGGCGGTGCCTTCCCTGGAACACTTGGTACCTGTACGACAAGTTTAAGTGCCTCCGCAAGTTGTACTGTTGAAATAGAGTTTGCACCAACGGCGACCGGCTTTGTTTTAGACACCATTGATTTTAGTTATGACAATGGAACAGCCACGGTGAATGTCACCAGAGACATTCAAGGAACAGGATTGTCACCAGCGGTTCTTGCGATCAGTGATGGACCCGCCGCTTATGATTATGGAACAGTTCCAACTGGAAGTACAAATATTCACACCTTTACAGTCACCAACACAGGAGGCTCGACAGCTTCTGCTATTGCCGGTGCTGGTTTAGCATTCCCTTACTCTTTTGAAGGTGGACTTTTCCCAGGAACGACAGGGACTTGTCTAACAACATTAACTGCTGGCAGCAGTTGTGATGTGGTTGTCGAGTACACACCGAGTGCTGTGAGTGCTCCAACGGATGATGACACCATTGATATCAACTATAATGATGGAGTTGTTGCGCAAGTGAGTTCACGAGATGTCACTGGTATAGCTGTGACAC
>JAHDFM010000020.1 GCA_020628165.1 Bdellovibrionales bacterium
TATCAGTAACTTATAAAAAATAATTTTTCTCCGGGCCAATAAATTGTGCCAATCGGAAATTTTAGTACCTGCTTGTATTAGATCTAGTGGTAAAAGCACTATAGACTTTTTTGAGTACTTCCCAAATGTAACTACAGTAGGTCAAAATACAGCTGGTATGATTCACTTTGGTAACATAGGTTGGATTGAATTACCCTATACTAAATTAAACAACAGATGCCTACTAAGTACAATAGCTAAGGACAAATAAAAGACGAACTCGCCTTAATAAGTACTCGTCCATACTGCTCAAGCAATACTGAGATTATATCAATAGCTCATTTTTAACTGTTTCAAGATATAAATTATAATCTTTAAAAACTTTAGAAGCTTTATCATTTAATAAGTTACCTGTCTCAAAATCATCTACGGCATCTTGATATTTTATTCTCCTAATTGAATATCCATCAGCTCCTTTGATTGGAAAAGTTCCATTAGCCATTAATTTTATAAAATCATCTATTGAGTCCCAAAACACAGAAAAAGAATCATCAATTTTTTTTGAATGATATCTCTTCGTTTTATCTTCATAATTTTTTTTAACTAAATCATGAAAGCTGTAATACTGCTCAGCTTGAAAGACATTATTTAAATCTTGTTCATCAAGTAATAGTTTAATCAAACTATAGTTAGGAGATTTATCTTTTAGCTCTTCAAAATTTTTTATATCTGCTTTTACCTTTGAGTTATTTTTCTCATTCCATCTCCCAGCATAAAACCCAACCCCCGGACCTACTACTAATGCTAGGAGCGGATAAACATCTTTCAAAAAAGTAACTACATCATTAAATCCCATACAAAAAGTATGTTTTAAATATATTTTATTTACAATCTCAAGACCATATTTCCCGACCACTTCCGGGCCAATCTTGCTACAATTACAGACAAATAAGTATAAAAAAAAGGATATAAGTTTTCACAATAAGCTATTGATATAACAAATCAATACTAAAAAATTACATTTGAACACTGAAGCATTGCTTTATCTTTGGGTCCAGTTCAAATTTGGTGTCAGGCACCAGTATTAGATTTAATTTTAGTAATTTACAAAGAGTGCATAAACTTTGAGCCAATAAATTAAACCAATGGCACATAAACTAACCTACAAAGTAGTTTGTATCACCTATCTTATAGGTTATTAGTAACTATGATTGAATCACTTTTCAGAAGTCTAAAACAGGCAAGATTCTGTTTTTAATAAGCTATAGGTATTCTTAACTATTCAACAGGATGAAACTTATGACAGCAAAGCAAAACAATAAAATCAAAGCCATAGTTTTTGATGTAGATGGCGTACTTATACATAGCAAAGATTCAAACGGTGATTTCTACTGGAAAAAGACCATCCGTGAAGATCTAGGAATTAGTAAAGAGCAAACGAAGTTATTTTTCAAAGACTACTGGACAGATGTTGGTGCTGGTAAAATCGACACTCTTGATGCTATTGACCAATTTTTAAAATCAATTAGCTCGAAATTAAAGCCTGAAGACTTTTTAAATTACTGGCATGAAAAAGACTCAAATATAAACATAGATACTATAAATTTTGTAAAAGAACTAAAGGACCTTGGCTTTAAACTTTATATTGGAACCAACCAAGAAAAATATAGAACAAACCACCTTTGGAACAAATTAAGATTTAAAAACTTATTTGATGAAATATTTCCAAGCTACAAAGTTGGCTTTGAAAAGCCTGATATATATTACTTTAAATTCATCGAAGAAAGCCTTAACCTTACAGGAGAGCAAATTATCTTTATAGATGACACTGAAAAAATAGTAAGTTCAGCTCTTTCTTTGAACTGGAATGCATTTTTACACACAGATGTTACAAAAACTAAAGAATTTGTTTATAATTTAATAAAAACATAGGTGCTAGTTGATTTATAAAAAACTAATAGGAACATGGAAGTTAAAAAAGTTTTCTAATATAAATAATGGCAAAATCATTGATTGGACTGGCCCCTGCCACGGGCATTTAATTTATACTGAATATAAGTATGTTTCTGCTTCGATCAATAAATCTACAAATAATTTGTCGAAAGATAGCTTTTACTTCGCCAAGGTTGCAATCATTAATGAATCAACTGTCACACACACTTTGCTTGAGTCCTCTATAAGCACTAGAATAGGAACAACACATGTTAGAACGATCAATTGGGACAACAACGATTTAGTCATTAGCGGAAAGGGCCTAACTGGAGACATTCAGTTAACTTGGACACGAGAAAATTAAGATAAATATTCATATGAAAATTTGTAATGAATGGCAGGAGTCTATTGAGATGACATTTAGTAATTATAAGATAAGAGATGCCAACAGTCATGAGGATGATCTTCTGTCTCAATTAGCACTGAGGTCTAAAGCTATCTGGGGATACGATGATGACTTCATGAAGGCTTGTGAACCTCACATCAAAATTGATAAAGATTATATTAGCAATTGGCCAGTTGTCGTTATTGAGATTAACGGTGAAGTCGTTGGATTTTATTCTTTAAAAGTAATCTCTAATGAAAACAGGCTCGACAACTTGTGGATTGAACCAAAATATATTCGAAAAGGCTTTGGGAAAATTTTGTTCGAAGATGCAGTTCATCGCTCAAAAAAATTAAATTGGAGTTACTTTAGGCTCGCTGGAGAAAAAAAAGCAATCATATTTTATGAAAAAATGGGAGCAAAACTTATTGGCCAAATTCCTTCACGCTTAGGCAAAGGGATCACGCTTCCACATATGGAATATAATCTTGTAGAAAATAATGTCTCTGATGAAGACAAATACTATAAAAGCTTGCCAAAGATCAGAAGTGCTTCTGGTGTGCTCATTAAAAATAATAAAAAATATCTCATTATAAAACCATCCTACCGCAACTACTGGGAGATCCCAGGTGGAGTTGTTGAACATGGAGAATCTCCACTAGAAGCTGCTATCAGAGAAACTAAAGAAGAAACAAATTTAGATATTAAGATTGACTCTCTTGGTATTGTAGACTTCAAATCGGAGGAGGGCTTTAAAGGTGACGCTATCCATTTTATATTTACTGGCTCAATAAAAGAAGATTCACCAAAAATTAAACTTCGAGCTGGTGAGATAGAAGACTATAAATTTGCAACTAAAGAAGAAGTTCTAACAATGCTTCACGAGCAAGTTGCGATGAGAGTAAAAGCTATCCTACAAAACACAAATAGCCTGCCAATTTATTCTGAGTATGGCTTGCCAGCAATATAAATTTAAATAGCTACACAAACCTAAGATTAATAAGTTACTTTTTTTTGCTAAAGATATTTTTAATTATCATTTGGTATGATATAAAAGCCAATCTCGTCGTCACCTTGAGCACCTAAAAATGCTCTTCCAGAATAAAAATTACCTGGCCCAATACCAAGCTCAACTTGTGGGTCAGATTTACTGTAACCATCAATCAGATTATCAGCTTCATTGAACCCTAACCAAGTGGGTACATTGTGTTTACGTAGGTAATCAAAAAGCTGTATAGAAGCGACAACATTAAGATTTGGTGAAATCATCATAACCAAATCATAAGGTGACTCTTCATCTAGAGATTTAACCACATCATCAACATATGTTAAGCGGTTATTAAACTCTTGTTCAACTTGACCTATATTTTTTGCGTGAGCAGATAGATTAAATAAATTAGATTGATCTCTCTCCAGTTTTTCATCCACATATGACCAATCAGACGCTGCAAACACACCTGTTAAGTTCGATAATCCAATCATAATGTCATCAGGCAAATCTGCTGCCATTATCTCTATATCTGGACGAGCCATTAATGGAATCAGCCATTCATAAAAATTAACATAAGAGCCAACTATTAAAATTTTTCCCTTATCAGGTATAAGCAACCTCGACTCAAAAAGCCGAAACATTGTTTCTTCTGGAGATAGGTTTTCATTGCCAAGGTCTTGAAAAAGCTTTTGAACAGATGTTAACTTTAATTCAGTGGTGATATCACCAATTATTTGATTACAAAAAGAAACTGCTTCTGAATTAGTGTTATTAAAAGTATTTGCATACGCAAATTGGTTCATCATCACCAAAAATATTATTAAATAGAATTTAGTTTGCATAAATTGTCACTTTTATTAAATAGATAGACAAATTTTTAAGCCCAACTTGTTTACAAAGACTTTGATTACAGACATTGCAACTCAAGTGCCATACTGACTAAATTAACACGAACCATGTCACTTCTAGAGAATCAATAAAAAACTCTTCAGCAAACCCATAAAATAGACTCCCTTTAAAACAAAAAGAAGATAAGTACCACCCTAAGTCCACCAAGAAAAACATAATTAATGTAGGCGCCACCCTGCTACAAAAACATCTAAGCTATCAATATTATTATAGTATATTTTATTTGATAAAAAATTATTTTTTCATTTGACCCAAACTGCTTCTTTGTACTACTACATACTAGCACAAAGAAGGTGACATGAAATTAATAGTCGATACAAAAAATATAACCCCTGTTTACAAACAGATTATTGATCAGATTACAGTTGCAATTATTAATGAGGAGCTCAAAGAAGGCGCGCAGCTTCCGTCTATTCGGCAAATTGCTAAAGATTTAGCTATAAACCCAAACACTGTGGCTAAATCTTTTCAAGGCCTCGAGGCATCACAACTCATTATTTCAGCGGGACGAAAGGGTTCTTTTATTCATAGCAATGCCATAGAAAACATAAAAGAAATGAATACAGCTCAGCTTCAACAAGTTTTAATTGATGCCATTAATCAGTGCAGAGATCTCGGCTTCGAAAATCAAAAAATTAAAAAAGTTTTTAATCAATTAATTTCAGGAGAAAAAATATGACAGAACAAGGTGTATTAATTTTTATTTATTTAATTCAAGTTATCGTTTTTCAATTTTTTACGACACCACTTATGTCTAAATTAAGTTACAAACAAGCATTGGCTAAAAATAAACAGTGGGTCCTAGAAAATAATAATATTTTACAAAAATTCCCGCCTCCAAAGTTTAACTTAAGTTACATCGCAGGAATCATACTTCTATTTATACTTGGTTATGGGGCTTATGTAGGTAACTCTAAGCTATTAAATGCTGTAAATAGTTTTTCAATATTGATCTTGCTTTTTCAGACTTTTGTTATCGACCCTAGGTATTCTAGGGAAATTAAAAGCTTTATCCCTGAGCCAGCCATCAAGGAAGCAAATTTAGAGCCTCGGTTATTTTCAACTTATCTCAGTGCTACAAAAAGGTACGTATTGACAGCCCTTGCAATCGTATCAGTGACCTTATGGGGGGCTGTTCTCTTTACTAATAATGTAAGCCTAACAAAGGAGTTGGTTGTAGATTTCAGTTCTTCATTCATTCTTATTATTTGCTTTTATTCTGTTCTTGTTTACACAATAAACAGGAGCCCATTAAAAACTTCATTAGAAGCAAGTAAATATTACCGATTATTAGAAATTAAATTTCTGTATTATTCTTTAATTATATTATTCATGAGAAGTATTTACATGGGATGCATTTACATTTCTGAGTCACTCAACCTTTGGCCATTTCATTCCATTTTAAATAACTTGTTTTTTACTTTGATTCCATTAATTACATTTGCATGGTTCTGTTTTGATAAAAACATTAAAGAATTAGCTAATGAAAGTTTTGTGAGTTAGTATAAAAATGAGCAGTTAACACAAACTAAATCATCGCTGAGGCCAACTCAAGCCTTATACTATTTACCATATTTATAATTATGTTCAGATATAAAGAACGGAATATTGCGCCCTACCGAACCTGAGCACTTAAAAGCTTTAAAACTATATAGAAATGACCATAAAATTGAATATTTATAATTTTTATGTCATATAAAATTTATCTAATTTAATCTTTACGAGAGGTCACATATGACACTTAAATTTTTACTATTATCTTTATCTATAACTTTACTCAGCTGCGCAACAACACCCACAACCCTTACAAACAAATACCCTGAATTAAATAACTACCTGTCAGTCATCAGCGAAAAAGAAAAGGCCATGGGAGAACTTCTTTTTCTTGAAGAAGGAAAGGTGGTCTATAAAAATACGTATGGATTTTTAGATCAAAAGATCAATTCCATTTATAGAGTCGGTTCCATCACAAAAACATACACTGCTGTACTAATAATGAAATTAGTCGAGTCAGGGCAACTTTCATTAAATACTAAAATAAATATATTTTTTCCCGAAATCCCTAATTCAAATATGATCACAGTCGAACACTTATTAAGACACCGAAGTGGTCTCGTAAATTTTACCAGCGATGAAATTTATCAAAAAATCTTACCTAATCAACAAACAAGAAAAGATATGATTCAACTTTTCGTAAAACTTGGAACTGAGTTTAATCCTGATGAAAAATTCAAATACTCAAACACCGGGTACGTCTTACTTAGCTATATTTTAGAAGATATTCATAAACAGAATTTTTCTGAAGTTCTAAAAAAAGAAATCACACAGCCAAATGGTCTTGCAAATACGTTTCTGTACAAAAAAGAAGCACCACAAGTAAACGAAGTCATCAGTTATCAACTGTCAGACAAATGGGCCCCTAATACAAACACTCATCAAAACGTTCCGTTAGGGGCTGGTTCTATAGCGTCTACCACCGAAGAATTAAGTCGTTTTTTATGGCTTTTGTTTAATAACAAATTATTGAGCAAAACATCGACCGACTTGATGAAAACAATAGTAGATGGCTATGGTCTGGGTTTATTTAAAGTGCCGTACAACAAAAAATTTGGCTTTGGACACACAGGAGGTATCGATGGCTTTAGATCTCAGGCTTTTTATTTTGAAGAAGATAACTTTATTATTGTTAACTTAACAAATGCTCTTGATTTTCCAGTGAATGACCTACTACTTGCTAGCTTAAACGGTTACTACGGCAATAAAATTAATATACCTGAGTTTCCAGATAAAATTAAATTACCTTCACCAATTCTCAAATCTTATGTTGGACTTTACAAAAGTAAAGAACTCCCCCTTGATATAACTATTTCGATAAAAAATGACACACTATTTGCCCAAGGTTCAGGACAGCCAGCCATTCCGGTAACCCCCATTACTAAAGTTGATTTTATAAACCAAGCTTTTGGCGCTAAGTTTACATTTAATTCAAGCGTCAACGAAATGGTGTTGAGTCAAGGTGGCAAAAAATTTAACTTCAAAAGAGTTAAGAATTAATTTTTATAGATTTATTTAGCCTTGATTAGGCTCTCAGACATTTACTCAGTTGTAGTATAAATATTTTAGGTGATTACGGTTTGGATTATTTAAAAGTGGTTTTATTCGTATTGGTCATTAGCTTTATGTGCGTACCTATTAATACTCTAGCTGATGAGTCAATCACATTCACACCTCACATAACCATTGAAGCATTAACCAAGAAACAATGGTCCCTTAGCCTTAACAAGTTTCCTGGAGCCAATTTAAATACAAGTTTTTTATTGAGCTCCATCTCAATTTCTGTGCATGATCGTTTAGAAATCGGGACAGCTCCTGCGTTTTATTTTGTTGATAACCATAAATACAACATCAACTTAAAGTACAATTTCTATCGAGGTCGCCAGTTTCAATGGGCCCTTGGGTTGTCTCAAGTTAAATATAGATTGGAAGATAATGATTTTCCGAATGCTGACTTCACCATTAATAACTTAATTCTAGCCGTCAACTATCATCCAAGCTTCCTAAGGTTAAAATTTGGTATCTTTTACGGCGTTGTTTCACAACGTCTAGAGAAAGTCGACGCTCTCACACAAGCGCTGTCTTACAATTCAAAACGAGAGTTCGGCATTGATATTTCATATCCTTTTAAAAATAACATCGATGTTACTTTAGGGTTTGGTCGAATCAGAGATTCTGGCGTAAATGCTGATGAACCTGTTAACTTTGGCTTCGGCCCAAGTGTTCGCTTCTATAGAAAAAACAGTTTCTTCTCAACGCCGACAGCAGGCCTCCACTACACTCCTGAAACAAAAGAATTTCAATATTTACTGTCTTCATCGATTTCGCTGGATTAAACTTTAAATCTTTGATGTCTGTGTCTCATGTACGCCTTTGACCTAAAATCTTTTGTCTTTTATTGAAACGTTTTAACAATTTCCCCCTAAATTTTAAAGAGCCTAGTTATAATTTTTATATGGGGAAATATGCAAAAAAGCTGATTTTTTTAGTGGGGCTAACTAGTCTATTGCCCTTTTACCAAAACTGTGGCGAGCAGTTTTCATCCTCACAATCAAACCCAATTGGAGCCATCATTGAAAGCAGTCCTGTAGGTGGTAGCTCAACAGACAATTCGAATGCACCCATTGCTGAATTTGATGAACCAACTCAAGAAAACCAAACAATCCAAAATATTTCTTTGAATGACGATTCAATAGTCGTTAGTCAGATGAACCCCAATACAGCTATCATTTCTTGGCAAACTAATGAGTTGGCAACAGCAGTGTTATATCTTGGAACAGACCCAGCTAACTTAAGTATTCAATTCAATGACGAATCTCAATCTAAAACCAAACACGAAGTCCAGCTCAAAGAACTGACTCCTTCGTCAACATATTTTTTTAAGGTTTCTGGTCAAACCATGTCTGGGTTCAGCTACAGCTCTAATCAACTTAGCTTTACAACCAAAGACACACCAGTTCAGCCTAACAAAGTGACGACCTTAGATGATTCAAGCATATCTATCACCCTAATAAGTTATAACGAAGTCAAAGTAGAGTGGAGCACCCCAGTTTACACCAAAGCACATATCAAACACAGCACAGATAAAGATAACATTGTCAAAACACAACAAATTGAAAACAGCTTTGATTACAAAAATCATATTCAATTCATAAAGGGCCTCGACGCGTCTTCGACTTACTATATTAAAATTTACAGTGAAGCTGAGAACGGTGATATTTATCAGTCCAATGTTCTCAGTTTTGAAACGGTAAAAAAACCAGAGCCTCAATCTAATTTTGTGCCTTTCAGCCAATTCAGAAAAAACAATAACGACACTGTTCAAGAAGGAAATTGGGATAACATCCATGGTAGTTCCCCTCCGAAAGCTGGGATATCTTCTTGGCAGAGAGTCACTATCAAGCCTTACGCCACATCAGCCTCTGGTCGCAAACTGCTTCTTGACAGCAGCATTAAAGAAGCTTGGGCCTCTTATAAGATACAGCTTGGCTCTAATTGGACACCTTCAGACAATGTTAAATTGCCTGGCTTTAGCTCGCATATTAACGATGGATGGCAAGGAGTCGCTGGTGGAAATGGTGGCGGCTGGGGTGGCCGTTGTCGATCTTGGTCGGCTAGGAGTGGCATAGTACGACCCGTTCAAGGCCAGTCATATTCTGGAAAGATGTCTATGTATGTGTATCACAAAGATAGCAAAAACTACTCTGGAAACGCTAAGGCCAGTGATCACCCTTGCTTGAACCCATCCAACAACCCTGTGCAAAGCAATAAAAGAGGTTATGGACAAACATTTAATAGCAAAGGTTTTATCAGAGATCAAAAGTGGCACACTGTCACTCATCATATAAGATTAAATGAAATCAGCAAATCTAATGGACTTGTAGAGCTCTACCTTGATGGAACCCTCGTCGCGAGAGCTGAAAACATGAGTTTTACTGATAACAACAAATACCACAACATTGCCTTTTGGTTCCAAGTTTATCATGGTGGGAGTGCTGACACGACAGGAACTGCACACGATATTTTCTTTCACAACTTTAACTGGAATGCTGGTCCTGTTGACCTCACCCAAAAATAAAAACGTTCAAATAAAAGCTGAAGTCATAAATAAATAATTAGGAATCAATATTTACATCGTTTATTGGCAGTTGAAAACTCACATCAATTGGCTCAGTTCCAACTGGATCATTGATTGATCTTTTAAAAAAAAAACGAATGGCAAGCAATTCACCCTGCCCTTTATAAACATTTGATAAGTAGCGACCACGAACTGTCTGTTTAAACTCTTCGCTCTTAAATTGACTGGTCAGTGATGGTTTAAAGTCTAAAGAGTAATTATTAATATGTTCTGTTTCTTGAATGACCAATTGTATTGTCATCATTAAATTGAGTGGTGGTAACTTTTTAAAGGCAATAATAAAACCTGAAGATGAACTATTACAGTATTTCTCCACAATATCTCCTGAAAGCTCAACTCCCGTAAAGCCAACATAATTATGATCGCCTTGTATAGCTCCCAAAACTCCTTTGTAATCTATAAACTCCTTACCTATACTCTCATCAACTCGAATTTTAACATGCGCCTGAGACGCTGTAATGGCCTCAACATTCGGCCGCTGGTCGGAGTCTAGAAATCTTTTTATGCTCACTTTCTTCACCTAATTTATAGTTAATATAAAAGTATTCTATGAATTTACATTTTGTTGCTTTCTTGTAAAGTCCTAGAAACAATATTCAAATTCAAACTAATAAAAAACGTAATTATAATACTTTAATAAATAATTTCATAAAAAACCAATGAAGAACTTTCAATAACCCTAATTACTACAAATACATCAGTAAATTGAGTAACTTGCCCGAGAGTTTTACTTAAAGCGAGTTGAGCATAACTCTTGGGGTGGGAAAAATGTTAATAAGTAAAAATCCAATTATTACAGTTCTAATAGGACTTTTAATCTCAGCTTGCAGTGCTGGACAAAACGACAATAACGGTTACTTGCAAGAGTCCTTAGGTCAGGTTCAAGAAGTTTTTAGTCTCAATGCTAAAAGAATCCAAGACCAAACTATTGTTCCAAGTAGCAAATTGCATTTGGTCAACCCATATCCAAATATGAATACCTGCGATAAAGATTTTGCTTTAAAAATAGCAATCATTGACACTGGTGTTGACTACAACAGTCCGTACCTTGCTCAAAACATATCTTACCAATGCAATGATAATGGTGAACCGATTGGCTTTGGGCTCGATGATCTTGGCAAAGACGACTGGGCCTCTCCTTACCTTGTAAGAACTGATCACTTAAACAGAAAATTATCTTCAAAACAAAGACGAGACGGGGTAAAACTTCAAAACGAATACGAACAGTTTTACAGTGAGCTGACGGACCCTCTGCTTAAAGAGCTCATTTCACCACACCTTTTATATGATACAAGAATAACTCATGGAACACAGGTCGCAGCTCTTGCAAGCTATGATGATAACCGCATTGGAATCACTGGCTACAGACCCATCATGGACCCTCACAAGGGGTTTTTGGTGTCGACCCAATCTGTGTTAGATATGTCAAAACTTGCCATTCAAGATGGAGCAAAAATTATCAATTTGAGTCTGAGCTTTTACCAAGTTGAAGGTGAGTTTCTATACAATCGCATTATCAAACAAGCTCAGAAAGACTATTATAAGCTCGTAAAAAATAACCCAGACGTCATATTTGTAGCGGCGACAGGAAATGAGTCTAATGTTTTAAACTTTTCAAAACCTGTTAAAAGCTTTCCTTGTGGAATTAATTTACCGAATGTAATCTGTGTTGGGTCGATCGACCAATCAACCAATATTTCGAAGTTTTCAAACACAACTAAAAATTATAAAAATACAGTTTATGCCCTCGGCGAAGATATAGAAGCCATTGTTCCATCAAAATACTGTTCAGAACTTGCAAATAGCTCTGTATTTGATTCACTTCTTCTTGCGAGAAATAAAAATCAATTCTCGATGGACCTGTTTAGCTTCAATCTCACCAGGATCGCTGAGTCTTGCGAAAGTTCTATAAAAAGAACCAGTGGTACATCTTTTGCGACTCCTCTTGTAAGTAGAAAGGTCGCTCAAATTTGGATCGACCAACCTCATTTAACAAGTGTGGAAGTTGTAGAGGAACTGTTATTTCAAAGTACACAGCACAATTCTATTAAACATGGTGAAATCAATATCTTTCAGTTTGAAAAAGCAAGCTGGCAAAACTAAGTGCGCAAATATATTTTTTAAAGAGCTTCATCTCATCTCTTCAACATATCAATTATATCGAACATTAAGCATAATATTATCGATTTAACAAATACCTAAATTTGACGTTAATATAACTACATAAGTTATTAAAACAAAGTCATTACTTGGAGGTATATAGATATGACTAGATTGATAAAAAACACACTCTTCATTATCGGCTCTTTGAGCTTACTCATGAGCATTCCAGCATTTGCTTATTCTTCTAAGAAAAAGACATCTATCGCCGAACACACTGGAACTCTCCCTGATGGCCCGAAAATAACTAAGTCTGACATTAAGAAAGCACAAAAAATGTGGGGCGATGCAGTTGTTAGCATTGGTAAAGCCAAAAACCCAAAGAAAGTAGCTCAACAAGCCGCCAAAACAGCTTATGCCTTTGAGCTCGGCCCAATCATGTTCAAGCCAACCCTAACTAATGGTGACACTACATTTCGACCAGATATGGAAGGAACTCTTTCTTATTTTGTATCTGGAAATGCAAAGTATGTCCAAGACAAAGGGTTTGCATTGAAGCCATGGACCAAAGTGAGATTTGCTAACCACAACATTAAAATGTTTGGCAACAAAGCCATCGCAATGGGCCACTACTTCTTCACGGATAAGGCCACTGGTAAAGAAACCAAAGTTGAGTATACAAAAGGCTACGTTAAAACTAAAGACGGACGCATTTTACTCTTCTTACAAGATTCATCACTGCCATACACACCTCAAGATACGAAAGTGTCATCTAACTAACCCTACCCTTAAGAGGCTACAAAACTTATGTGAGTGGCCTCTTCCCTTTTTAGATATTGATTTTTTGTCACAAATATTTTCACTGAATTTAAATGAATCTCATAGTCATATAAAAAGCCCAGCACTCCAGTTAAGTCACTGGATGAACCAGCTATACACTAAATTATATTTAGGATATTTTTTACAAAATACTCTATTTCAAACACCAAATTGAGCAAAGGGTTTTTAATTCTGTAAGCAGTGTATGGTCTGCAAATTATTTCAAATAAATATTCCAATCCTTGAAATAAAAAGTTTCGTTTTGTGGTGCTTGCGAGTTGTGTTGAACAAAAAAGCCAAATCCTCTCGGCTTTACACCGTTCACCTGACGAGTTCGTATGTTCTTAACTTCGCGAACTAACTGACCATCAATGTACAAGTTAAATTGTCCATTGAATTTACTAGCAGGATTGTTTTGAATGATTTCTAGTTCAATTTGAGTCCATTTATCACACTTTGGTTTAATAGGACTGACATAAGATTCACCAGAGGCTCTATCCTTGTCTGGTTTATACGCATAGACAAAGTAACTGTTACTTTTGGCAAGTGGCACTCTCACTGACCAAGCATCATCTAAATTTTTACTACCTCCAGGTGATCGAGTGGAACCATCTTTTGCGCCCCAAATATGACCAAAACCAATATAGGTTCCAGAACGATTGTTTACTTTTTGCCCGCCAACACACGGGTTGTACCACTGCATACTCCATACAGATTGTGCCTCTGGCCCCTGACTGCCTAACTGCATTCCTTTTATATTAGCCCCGAAGGTCTGCCCTTTTGGCAAATAAGATTTAACACTTGGGCTCCCGTCTGGTGCCGAACTGAGAGCTAATGCATTTTTATGTTTTGAAACGTTATAAAATACTAAATTTGAACCTCCACTCCATTCACCTCTAAAAAATGTCTCTGGATCTTTGCCCATATCATTTTGACTAGGTGTTGCTGACCACTGCTTTCTATAACCTTTGTTGGCCCAAAACTGATCTCTTGCCGTAATAGTATTTAAAGGTGGTTTAACGACAGGTTGAGGAACTGGATCAATAACCTTTTCTTTTGTAGTGCAAGAAATCACATTACTTTCGGCAAAAACACCCATTTGGTTTTCTGCGATCACTTGAAAGTAATAGGTTGTTTTATCTTGCAATCCTTTCACCATTTGAATGTGAGTTGCATGTTTAAAACTGTATTCACCTGGATTTTTTTGATTGAGTGCTGACTCATCGGTTCCAAACTTTAAATAAGATTTAGAATTCTCGGACGTTGTCCAAGTGAATTTACAATCTGATGACGTCTCATCGAGTAGGTTAATTTGTTTGCTAAATAAAAATGGAGCACTTTCTTGCACCGGTGGAGGTTCAACAGCCATCTCCTCTTCATCTTTAGGCATTTCAATAACTTCATTCATGTCAGTTGAATTGTCAGGATTTTGAATGTCTTCACGATTGAAATTTTCTGTAGGGCTTTCTGAACTAACAGGGCTTGAATTGTCACCGGCAGAGCTGCCACCTTGGTTTGATAGATCTTCAGACTGAATCGACGAGGCTGATTCGAACTGAGCTCCTTCAAAGTCGCTGCTGCAGTTTTGATAACTCAGCATAATTAAAACTAAAACTAAAATATAAGGCAATTTTTGGATTTTCATACATATCCGTCAGTGATAAAAAACTGTTCCGCTTGCTATTATTATACATCATCATTAAAGATTAAGAATTTCTAAGTGCATGTGTATCACTTTGACACTCTAAGAGTTTGACAGTTTTTTGACTGTGTTTGTAGTTTGCGGTTAGGTCCTTCGCTGTGCTCAGAATGACGAAGCTGTGCTTATATTGACGATGTTGCGCCAAAGATGTCAGCTCTGCTTTTTATCATCTCAGAGCTACATCCATGATCACAGTATTTTTTTAATTCACATTCGTTTTATTTTAAGTCGTGGAATGAGTTGTAGTCGATCACCATCTGGCCACTAGGGAGCTGTTGTATGATATCTTTAAAATACCTATCTTTCACTATGTCTTCCAAATTATAGTTATGTCTTTTATAAATTTTTGATGAGTAAGTTTCATCGTGGCCTGTTAACGTCGCAAGCAGTGTTAAAAGCTTGCTGTCTTTTTTGAAATCCATCCCGTAGAGTGGAGAGTTTTCATCAATCACATGACTTGCCGACCATGTGAATTTAAAAAATGGAGAATGATTGCGAACCAATTCTAAGTTTACAATTTTTCGCAAGTGCTCACCTTCTTTAGATGTGTGATCAACCAATGCTGACAAGGCCATATTTGCATCAATGATGTTATTACCTCTGACATTGCCAACACGCCAAGTTAATACTTTCTGGCCATCCAGGGTCGTGAATAAAATATTACGGCTAAATAATATTTTGGCGCTTGGTTTAGACAATTTAGCATAAACAATCCCTGTCATTACCGCCGTTGCAATCAAACCAAAGGCCGCTTCAAGAGTAACAATTACATTGGCATAAGCACTCAATGGCGTGATAGCTCCGTAGCCTATAGTTGTCATTGTCTGTACACTAAAGAAAAATGCATTTAAAAACTTATTTGTTAAATTCCCTTCTGAAATCGCCATTGGATCTAACAAATACAAACTGGCAAAAAATAAATTAGCTAAAAAATAGACGAACGCAAAACCAACAATCACTTGCGTCCAACTGGCCTGCATTAAGAAAAAGTATAAATCTTTTTTAAGATCACTCGGCACTCCTTTTTTAAGAGGCTCCATATCTAAAGTGGCTTTTGGTTGAAAGGTCACCTCATTGAGTGGCTGTGCAAGCTCCTCAATCTCTTTGGCATCAACATCTATCGGAGAAGTAAATATATCAAAAATTATTTGAAACAAACAAATGATCAGACAAAAACTCAAAAAGACATTACCCGAAAAATTGTCAGAAATAAGCCCAACTAATATGCAAATGATGCCCGAAAACATCCGAATATTCACACGAATATTATTTTTCATTTCACTGTTGTGGCGAACAGTGACTAAATCGATAATCGCAGTGGTGATAAAAATGGCTCCCAATGCAAAACTTAATAAGTATGCGTACTTAATATTTTGAATGACTTCACCAAAGTGAATTGCCTTTTTGATTCCAACACCCATAAATATAATCGCTAATTGCAAAGGAATGTGAGAAAAAAGCCAAATTGGCATCGAAAACTTATGCTTTTTTAAATGCGAATGGGCGACATCATCAAAGTAAATCCACCAAACTGTGCAAGTAAGCAACAAGGCAAAACTGGCTTGAAGAACTTGCTCGACACCAACTCCATACCCTGACAAATCAGACAACACTTTAACAAATGATTCCCCTAAAACGATGATGGTTAAAAGGCCATATCTTTCAGCCAAATGTTCGTGGTCAAAAGGATACTTTTCAGACAACTCTCGTCCTTTTTTGTAGAGGACAGCTCCAAAAATAATTAAACATCCCAAAAAATAAAATACAATCTGATAAGACTTAACGTAATGAGACATCAGCCAAGCAATACTACTGGCAAAGAAGACACTTCCCCAATACAACGAATAATCACGCCCGTTACTTTCTTGAATGTATGTACGAGCATATAGCACAACAATGATTAACTGAGCCACAGAATAGGCACAAACAAATATGAGTGGTGACCCGTTTAAGAAATCACCAATCGTGATAGCCATAGCTCCCACACAAAACATTTGAATGAAAACCAAGGTGCGATAAAAAAAATCATCAATATTAACTCGATTGGCATAATAGGTAAACCCAGACCATATCAACCAGAGCGGTACAAAAACCAATGAACACTTCATAAATGTTGCCAAGGAAATGTCTTTAGCAAATATATTACCTAGCTGAATAAAGGCTGCCACGTAAATCAAGTCATAAAACAGCTCCATCCAACTGGCTTTCTTTTCGTGAGCGTGTGATGGAAGATGAAATTTGGGTTTGTGAAAAAATCTATGTTTCATGACTTGCCTACCAAAAGGATGAATTCTTATTTTATATTTAAAATTAAAAGATCAACTATGACATGTTGATTACTTCGTCTATGAATGTTTTAACTCCATATAAACACTTGAAGCAAAAAGAATTTTCAACCAATATTAATTAAATGGTCTCTAAAGCTCATCGTATAAATTTTTATCGCAATCACCAACTTGGTCTCCAGAGAGATGGGACTGTTGTTTTAAAATCTTGTTATGACCTGTGGAAGACATGCTACGAGCAAGAATCTAAATTAATTAAAGAATCCATAGGCAGTCGTTCACTTAAATTCCATCATATTGGCAGCACCTCTGTTCCAAACCTCCTAGCCAAGCCCATAATTGATATTTTAGGAATTGTTAGTGATTTAAAAGACTTGGACACAAATAAAGAGGCACTTTTAAATTTAGGCTATAAATACAAAGGTGAGTATGGCATTCAAGGCCGAAGATACTGCACCCTTTATGATGAAAAAGAAGAATTTGGTTTTTTTCACCTGCACTTTTTTCAAAACAAAAACCCAATTATCGAAGCACATTTACGCTTCAGAGACCTTTTAAAAACTCATCAAAACTTTAAACAACAATATGAAGACTTAAAAAAAGACTTAGTATTTACGCAAAAACTCAATCGCAGTCATTACACAGCAGCAAAAAGTGAATTGATTCAAAAAATTTTAGAAAGTTAGAATTTTTAAAAAATTAAAGACATTGTTAAAGATTGAGCTATTTAGAGACAGTAGTTTTTAGAAATAAAAAATGACTTACTAAATAACACTCTAAAGAGCTCCTTCTTTTAAACTATCTAGATCAACAGACTCTCCGATGATAGCGACCTCGTCAGTCTCGAGCAAAACAGTTTCCGACGTGGCAACAATAATACTGCCTTCTCTTTCTATCATTGTGATCAAGCAAGACGGCGGCAAAACAACATCAGCCACTTTTTTACCAGCCTGTTTAAGTAATGATGGAAAACTTTGGACAGAGCCGTGTAAAAAATGGTCGTCACGCATTAACACTTCTTTCATTTCTCGTTGTGAAAGGCATTGGAACCAACGCTGCTCAAAGTGCTCACTTTGAGCGACCTCTGCTAAGTGCCCAGCTAAACGTAAATCAAGCCCCACAGGCTTAAGAGGAGCCATTAAAAATATGATTGTTTTTACTGTGTGATCAGAAGCGTCGACAACATCTTCATCGAGCTCAACCGACTGCCCAAACCTCAATACAAATAGCTCTGGTTGTTTTAACGATTTATGCGTTTTATAAGATATATGGACAGAATCACTGATCTGGTGCAAACGAAGTCGTTTATGTGTGAAAACCTCATCGATGACTTTGGATTTTAAACTATGTGTTTGATCACTATGTTCTCTAAGACAATCTTTTATTTTCTCGAAATTGTATTGCCCCTCATTTAAATCAATAATGACCGATCTAGCAATCAAAGCTTCGTAAGATAAATTTTCATCTTGAGTTCTTTCATGAATGATCGTCATAAGCTCAAGCTCTAAGGCGTCATAACGGTGTTTACCGAGCCTTTGATGCACGTGAAAGATCGCACCACGCCTTTCTAGACGGCCATAAGCATAAAACTGATACCACAGCACACACCCAATCACCATCATTCCAGTAAAGGCCACTGCTAAAATGCCCATTTCAATGATCAACCAAAATGAAATCAACACGCCGGCGACTTGCAGCCATGGATAAAATGGAGCTTTGTAACCTGGTTTATAAGTAGGAATCTTAGATTCTCTCATCACTATAACAGCGACACAAACCAGACCAAACAAAAGAAGCTGAAAGGCACTGGCAAGCTTAGCTACCGATGCAACATCAAACAACAACAACACAAAAACCATTGCTAATACAGTTATGGTGATGGCTTTTGTTGGAGTGCCGTGCTTACCAATGGCGTTCAGAGACTTAGGTACCAACTTATCTTTAGCCATTGCATAGGGGTAGCGTGAAGCTGACATAATTCCAGCATTGCCAGTTGAAGCAAATGCGGCCACGGCTGCAACTATTATTAGAATCACACCAAAATCATAGGGCACCCAATCTAAAAAAACCCGCCCAGCATCTGCAATAGGAGTTAAGCTCGCATACAGAGCTTGATGATCGAGAACTCTAATTAAAACTACAGTACCTAAAGTGTAGATTACAGTTGCTGTTATCAAAGAAAGTGTCATACCAAGCGGAATGTTCCGATCGGGGTTTTGCACCTCTTCTGCGACACTAGCAACCTTGGTTAACCCGGCATAAGAAACAAAGACCAAACCTATGGTTGAAATAAAACCAACCAGACCAGTTTTAAAGAAATCACCGTGTGCTGGCACAGGCTCAAAAGCTTTAGCAAAGCCAGCTGCTTTTAAACCCATCAAAACAAAAGCCACTAAAATCACAACAAGTGTTGTCACCAAAACTCTTTGTAGCATGGTTGTTTCTTTAGCGCCAAAAACATTCACAAGTCCAAACACAATAGTCAGAGCAACGGCTGTGATGGTGATCGGAAGATCAACATACAACCCTAAGTACGCACCAATACCAACCAGAGCAAAGGCACTTTTAAAAACAACAGCGACCCACGAGCCAAGCCCACCGATCGTGCCCATGAGTGGCCCCATAGCGCGATCTAAAAAGTAATAGGTACCACCTGCTTTAGGCATGGCGGTTGAGAGTTCAGCCATACAGTACATCGCTGGCAGTATTAAAAAGCCAGCCAAAAAATAGGCCAACCAAACAGAATTACCAGTGTATGAGGCAGCTATTCCTGGCAAAAGAAACAGCCCAGAACTGAACATAGCCCCTGTCGATATCGAATAAACATCAAACAGACTTAAATTCTTCTTGAGGGTTTTGTTTTTTGAAAGCAACTTATTTGTAACCAACTGCCTCTCCGCTTGAATGACTCATCTCAAAATAAGTGTTTCATTTTTGGTAATTTAGCTTAACTGGTTCAGTGCATTGAACACAGTCTTTTATGTATTAATTAATAGCAATTATTATGACTTAGACTCCGTGAGAGATCAATCAAACATATCAATAATGGGAGACGATGCACTATTAAAGATGCAATTATTTTAGAACAATCTACATAGTTGTAAATGAATTACAAAAAATAACTGTGATTATAGCCACATGCCACCTAAATTATAACTGTCTGTTTAACATTATATGAGTGTCACACCCACATACCGAATAAGCCTCAAACCACTTCTTTTTTTTCATAAATCACCTTTAACTTCACCTGTGTGAACTCGCTCTCTTTAGAAATCAGCAGAGCGTTGCCACCAAAAATAGTTCGATATAATCAAAGTATTAATTCATTATTATCTATTTTTGTTAACTCACATTATGGTCGATAATATAAAATATTTGCATGATTGGTCATATAACTTGTAACTGAGGTAATTGATGAGCCCTATCAGTCAAATGACATTAAAAAACTACAACACACCAAACTCACTCACCAACCAATATGGGGAGTACCACCGCATACCACAGTGGATGAACAATATCATACAAGACAAACAGCAAAAAAATCCATCAGCCCAACTCATCGAGTACAATGATTTGATCACAATTGAATTAGAGCTAGTTGAAAAATTGTCTGAAATCAATACATCCTACTCAAATAATTGGATCACTATAACAATGTACAATGAAGCAACACCAGAGAACACGACCTTGTTGGAATATCGACTCCCTTATAACTGTGACAACAACTCTTTGCGCATGAGTTACTCACCAAATAATGGTCGTCTGAAGATTTATTTAGAAAAAATACACATTCCATATTTCAATGTTTCTAAGGATTTTAACTGGTCTAAAATTTTTAGTTTTATGACAGTTAAAAATTCTGGAAACAATGACCCAAAAGCGTCATAGGAGTTCTTTTTATTTAAATAAGTTATTTCTTTAATTTAAATTTGTTTTTAATTTCAAAAATAAAGTCATCTTTAATGAATTTTTGTGTCGAGATCAGGTAGAACTCCTGATAAACTCCTTTAAGGCTACCAATTTTAAATAACTTTTTATCTTTGATCATTTGCTTTACAGCGAACTCTGGCTCAGCAATCACACCTAAACTTTCAACGGCTAAAATCTTCTGGATAGATGTATCTTGAGTTTCAGCAATCAAATCCATGGTTATATTTTTTTTGTTCAGATAGTGCTCTAAGTCATGGCGCAACTTACTGTGAATCGTCGGTAAAATGATTGGTTGGTTATTTAAAGAGTTAGGAAAGTCTTTCTTTAAATGCTTAAACTTTTCAGTGCCATAAACATTAACGGGACGTTTACCAATTGAATGACTAAAAATAGTTTTTTCACTTGTTTGAAGCAAATGATGATCCGACAGAATGATGTCAATGGCATGCGATGCGAGCTCACGATAAAGCTCATCACCCGTCCCTTCAATGATGGTAAAATGACAATCTTTAGCCTTAATTGTCTCCTGTATAAGCTGGGTGACTAAATGCTTTGGAGCACTATTAATAGCTCCAATTTTCAAGTGAGGCTTTGTTAAAAAGGTGTTTTGCTTTAAAACCTCTTGGAGCTCCCCGCCCAATTCAAAAATTTCGTTTGCATACTTGAGAGTTACTTTCCCAGCATCTGTCAAATACAGTCGCCTATTTTTACGTTCAAAGAGCTGGTGCCCTACTGAATGCTCGAGAGACTTTAACTGAGCACTGAGGGCTGGCTGGCCAACTAAAAGCTTTTTTGAAGCCTTAGAAATGCTTCCTTCAGTTGCAATTGTTTGAAAGTATTTAAGATGATGATAATTGAACCATGTCATGATTAGGCGCCCCTTTACAGTCTACATATACTAGAGGCAACCCAATCTATAATGCAATATATAAAAGTAAGATTCTGCACATATACATTGAGCGAAGTCAGTACTTCAACACATCAAAGGAAAAAAACTGACATTTTTCCAATTTTCTAAGTTTTGAAACTGAACTTTGACATTAAATCTCAAATAACTTTCATTTATAGCTATTCATCTCTTTGCTTTTGCATTCAAACGGAGGCTTTGATAACTACAGATTATGAATTATACAAAACTAGCTGTACTATTTGTTTTTATTTTATCTAACGTTGTCGCATGGGCCCATGGAAGCATAGAAATCATTGAGTGTCACAATAATGACAACACCTTGGTTTTAAACGGACAAGCTCTCAATAAACAAAATGACTTTTCATTTAAGCTCAAAAAAAACAACAAAGAGATGTGGACGTCCGCCAAAAAAACCTTAAAACTTAAAGACACTGTTGAAAACAAACAACTCATAGAAAACATTTTGGTGAGTGATAAAAAGTTTTCAATCGAAATTAAAATTTTTGAGATACCATCAAGAGAAATTCGAAATGGATCAGGATCACTTAAAATTCCACATTTAAAAATCAACCAACAAATGACTTGTTACGCCGTTTATTAATAACCAGAAAGGCTTATTCATGATTTATAAATTATTGATTTTTATTTTATCTCTAACTCTTCTTCCAGCATGCACTCAAAAAAACAATGAAGTCAAAGACGACACTTTGTTCGTTTACTCCGCTCGCAAAGAACATCTCATAAAACCACTTTTTGAAAAGTTCACCAGTCAAACTGGGATTCAAGTGAAATATGTGACTGACAAAGCCGGAGCTTTACTGCAAAAACTTAAAGCTGAGGATGAAAACTCCCCAGCTGATATTTTAATGACCGTTGACGCTGGTAATTTGTGGAAGGCCGCTGACTCCCAATTATTTGAAGCCGCCAACTCAAGAGTGCTTTCAAAAAACATTCCGCCTCATTTAAAAGATAGTAACAATTTATGGTTTGGTCTGTCTGTCCGATCTAGAACAATAATTTATAACAGTGAAAAGGTAGATGCTTCTAACCTCTCCACGTATAAAGACTTAGGGTCTCCCAAGTGGAAAAAAAGACTTTGCCTAAGAACGGCCAAGAAAGTCTATAACCAATCCATGGTGGCTATGTTCATTGAACAATATGGAATAGCTGAAACTGAAGAATTCCTAAAAAGCTGGGTCAGTAATTTAGCCGCACCTGTCTTCTCTAGTGACACAGCTATTATTGAGGCCATTGATGCCGGCCAATGCGATGTTGGCATTGTTAACAGTTACTATTTAGGTCGTTATATTAAAAAAAATAGTGCGAGCAAAGTGAAGGTTTTTTGGCCCAATCAAAAGAGCTCCGCCAACAAACTTGGAGTTCATGTCAATATATCAGGCGCTGGTATCTTAAAAAGCTCTAAAAACAAAAAAAAGGCACTCGCATTATTAGAGTGGCTATCAAGCAAAGAGGCACAGACTCAATATGCACAACTTAACTATGAGTATCCTGTTCTAAGCGGAGTTCCACTAGATGCAATTGTGTCTAACTGGGGTGAGTTTAAACAAAATACACTCAACATGAGCTTGGCAGGTAAAAACCAAGGACAAGCCATTAAATTGATGGACCGAGCTGGCTATAAATAAACAATGACTTTTACAAAGTATTTTAGTGTCGCAATCTCTTTACTAGTTATTGTTCCTATCTTTTTTTTGATCTTTGAAAGTCTCCTCATTGAAAGTGATGTACTTGCCCATATCATTAAATATGAACTGACTGCAAACCTTAGAAACACCTTTGCTTTGACCATTTCTGTTTGCGCACTTTCTGCTGTGATCGGTGTTTACTTTGCCTGGATCACAACTCGCTACAACTTTTATGGCAAAACCCTGTTTGAAAAAACACTGATTCTTCCCATGGCTATCCCTGCCTATGTCTATGCGTTTATATATGTTGGCCTACTAGATTACTCAGGTTCTTTTCAGTCTTGGCTCAGGCCACTCATGTCTTATGACGACAACTTAATTCATATTCGCTCATTGCCAGGGCTTATTCTAATTTTAACCTTTTCTTTATACCCGTATGTTTATTTGATCACCAAGAGTGCGTTTAAAAGCATCAGTCAAAATCAATTTGATTGCTCTAGAAGCCTTGGCCTTTCAAGCAGACAAACTTTTTTCAAGCTTTGTCTTCGATCCATAAAACCATGGCTGAGTGGAGCCCTTCTGCTTGTAGCCATGGAGTGCATGGCTGATTTTGGAGCCGCTGCTATTTTTGGCATCGATGTTTTCACCACATCTATTTATAAGTCATGGTTTGGTTTTCACTCCATTGCCAGCGCCTCATTTTTATCGCTGTTTCTAATAGCGACCGCTTTATTACTGGTCTTTATCAAGAGTCAATTTGATGGCCATAATCTCACCGCTTATAAAACAGAAGTCAATAACGAACCACTCTCCTGCCTTACAGTGACAAGGTCGAAAAACATGTGTTTATTTTTGCTGAGTCTTATATTTACAATTTTAACGTTCATAATCCCAGCTCTGCAGTTGATTATCTGGGCTCTAGAAATTGACAACATCAGCTACATTTATAATTTCTTAAAATATAGTTTTAACACCATTTTACTTTCTTTTTTAGGTGCTCTTGCTTGTGCTCTCACTACATTTTTTCTGATTTCAGGCAAGAGGCTTTATTTCAAGAAATCAAACCTCATTCTTAAACTGCAAGACTGGACATTACCCATTGGCTATGCTTTGCCAGGTGCAGTTCTTGCTGTTTGCATTTTCCTATTCATGACTTTTTTAAAAGATTTGACAGGCCTTACGCTTGCAACAAGCTCCTTAGTCACGCTCACCTTGGCCTATCTTATTCGCTTTATAGCTGTTAGTTATAATAAAATTAACAATGACAACAAACGCATTCCGAAAAGTTACGATGAAGTGGCCCAAACTCTTGGCCTGACTGGTTTAAGCCAGATATATCGCTTGCATCTGCCTTTGTTAAAAAAATCTTTTCTTGTCGGATTTATTTTAACATTTATTGATATTTGCAAAGAGATGCCGTTGACTCTGATGACTCGCCCTTATGGCTGGGACACCCTTGCCATAAAAATTTATGAATACACCTCGGAAGGCGAATGGGAGCTTGCTAGCCTTCCTGCCATAGCCATCGTAGTTATTGGCTTGATCCCAATAGTTATGTTAAGTAAATCATCAGGAGCACACAATGAGCTATCTTGAGATTAAAAAATTGCAACATTCTTATCCAAAATCAGAAGAACCCACTTTTTCCAACATCAGCCTAACTCTAGATAAAAACTCAACCCTAGCAATCATAGGCCCCAGTGGTGAAGGCAAATCGACCTTACTTCGCTGCATCGCAGGTTTTGAAAACATTCAAGATGGCAGCATTCAACTTGGCGAAAACTACCTCTGTAAATCTACAAATTCATCTTTAAGTACAAACCTGCCACCCGAGCAGAGAAACATAGGAATTGTGCCACAAAACTCTTGCCTTTTTCCTCATTTAACAATTTCTGAAAACATAGCTTTTGGATTGTTCAAACTCAACAAAAGTGAACGTGAAACGCGCGTCAATGAGTTGATCGAGGTCATGCAACTGACAAAATGTCGTAACTCCTACGCCCATGAGACTTCGGGTGGACAACAACAAAGAGCAGCGTTGGCACGCGCATTGGCTCCAAAACCTAAGTTGCTCCTGTTAGATGAACCTTTTGCCAATTTAGACAATGAGCTTAAAACTCATTTGCATGACTTCCTAAACACTGCTCTAAAACAAGAAGGCATTACAACCATTATGGTCACTCACAGTCAACGCGACGTAGAAAAATTAGCCAAGCATATTGTCGAACTGAAAGATAAAAAAATGAATATCCTTAAGTGATGTATATTAATTCACAATGGAAAATATTTTTTTAAACTACAGCCTTACAGTTTTTTTATGCCGAACAGTTTGAACACTGACCAAAAAACATCAATTTATGAGTGATATTGACATAACCCATTTTTTTGATTTGTCTTTCTTGCCCCTGAACTAAACACATATCTACAGGCTCTACTTTTTTACAATCTGTGCACATAATGTGGTGGTGATGATGCTGTTGATGCTGTGAAGGTAAATATTCATATCTGACAGCCCCATCTAAAAAATCGACAGACTGGACGAAAGCCATAGTGTTACATAATTGTAAAAATCTATAAATTGTCGCAAGATCAACAGAGTCATCAGTCATAGTAAGCATTATGTCTTCAGCACTAAATGGTCTTTGCATTTCAATCACAGCCTTAACCAAAGAGTGCCTCTGCTTGGTCACTCGATAACCATTTTCTTTTAAAATTTTTAAGACAGCCTCTTCCTCTACGTACACATCGTGATGCTGGCACTTGTGCGACTGAGTAGATTCTTTTTTACTTAATGATTTTCTCTTCATACTTCAAACCTTTGAATGAGCTAATTTTTTTATGACCTTGCTGTAAAAATATAATTGATAACAAACTACTAATTAAAACTAAACCAACTGAAACACAGGGTACAGTTGGTAAATTGCCATGCCAAAAAGAAAACAAAAGCCCCAACAAACACCCGAGTGAAGAACAAACAGCCAATGCCAACTTTAAACTTTTAAAGCGAAGACTTGGTTGACTAAGAATTATCACAGGAAAAAACAAACAAGAAAGAGTGAACAACAAACCCATCATCTGAACAGATACGGTGATTAAAAATAAATAAACAAAGATAAAAGACATTTGTAATTTTTTTTGACTAGAATTTAAAACTAAGACATCAAAAGTGACTTTCTCAAATGACATGGCCGACAAACTGTTCCAAAATCGCCAAACAAACGCAATCACTAAAATAGATATAATTCCAATAGAATAAGAGTCAGTATTAGAAATGAGGGCAAGATCTCCAAAAAAGGCAGCCAACATATGTGACTCCACGTTAGGAGCTAGTGAAATTATTAGATAAGTGAGAGCCATCAATAAAGAAAATAAAGCCAAGTAATGTGTGTTCTTAGCTATCCACTTTTTAGCAATCACACACTCGCACAGCCAATAAACAAATAATGAAATTAAAAACCCAAAAAGAATGGGAATGACAGTTCCTAAATGTAAGTCGTGCAAAACCGTCTGCTGAATCAATAAACCAAAAAACACACCAAAAGATGCCGACTGACTCACCACTAAACTTTGAACGGCCTCATTGCGAGCAGCGAGTTGACTCCCTACGAGAGCCAGGGCCACCGCAGCTATAGAACCAAATAAAGCCGTCCACTTATAAATCAGGAAAATTTCTAACACCCGTCCTCCTTTCCAAGCTTTATGATTTGGCTAGGAAGCTGAGCACTTAACAGACTGTCATGTGAGTTTAAAATGACAGACTTTTTATCGAACAAATGTTTTTTGATGATGCCATCTAAGTTTTTTTTGCTATCCTCATCAAGATGATTGTAAGGTTCATCGAGGATCAATAATTTATTTTCTTTAAGCACGGCCCTTGAAAGTAAGGCTTTTTGTCGCTCACCACCACTGGCGGTGTTCCAACTAAGGTTCAAAGCCTCCTCAGTTAAAAACCCCAACGACAGAATCTCCTGGTCACTCACTGCCACTTTGGTATTGATCACTTCTCTCAGTGTGAATGGAAACAAAAACTGGAGATTTCCCATTTGTGGCAACAGAGAAACATCACTGAGTTGAATATTTAAATGGATTTCACCAGAGTAATATTGGTAACTGCCCACTAACGCTTTTAGTAACGTCGATTTTCCTGAGCCATTGCAACCTTGCACATGGAGCAATTGACCTGGGTTTAGATCAAAGTGAAGATTTTTAAAAAGAACTCGATGAGTGGGAGTCTTTAAAGTAAGGTCTTTGGCAGTAACAATCGAAGTCATAGGTTATAAATCTAAACTTTCTATGATGGCATCAGCAAGAACATGTTGCACTTTACTGATGTTATCATACTTGGCTTTGTTTTTTTGCACCATCGTTGGCAATTTTTGGTAAGCAACTCCACTGATTTCAGAGAACTTTTTCAAATGTTTTTCGGGAGCGTAATAAGATCCCATCGCTAATTTCACGCCTTGTTTTTTAGCCTTCAACGAAACTTCGGCGATGCGTTTAGCTGATGGAGGAACACCTGGTAGTTTTTCAATTGCTTGAGTTGATTTTAAATTGTACTCATCAAAAAAGTAAGTGAACTCTTTGTGATATTCGATAACTATATTTTTTGTTTGTGAAAGGGTCGATGCCTTTTCTAGCTTCTGCTTGATCTCACTTTTTAAGGTCATCATTTTCTGACTGAACTTCTGTTGATTGGTTTTAAAAAAATTGGTCAGACTAGGGTCTTCATTGATCAGGTGAGCTAAGATCGTTTCTGACACTTTGATCAAAGATGTTGGGCTTAAGTTGTAGTGAGGGTTACCTGCCGGGTGCACATCTCCCATCGAGCGATCTACTTTGAAGTTGGGTTTTTCAAGCGCATTGATGCGACTGCCAGCAATGCAGTGACCTTGACCTCCCAGTTGCACTTTAGCATTGCCAGACTTTTCTAAGACTTTAGGAATCCAGCCTACTTCAAGATCTAAACCAATCATACAAACAATGTCGGCGCGAGCCACTTTTTTAATAAAGCTGGGAGTGGCATCTAAAAAGTGAGGGTCTTCAGTGCCTTCAAGCATAGAAGTCACCTTGACTTTATCACCACCAACACTCGCAACCACTTCGGCCAAGTCTGGCAAAGTGGTCACCACTTTGATCTTAGCAAATGAGACGTTTGAAAAAATAAACAGACTTATGAGAAGTAAAGATTTAATCATCTTTATTAACACCTTTTATTAGATTGAATTTAAAAGTCATGAGCCGGGTGCTCACCGAGTATTAAAACAAATTGCAGTTGTAGTTGACGATCTTTGACATCAGAAACACCTTCTAAAGTGTTCACTTCGTGAGAGTAAGCTAAACGAACTTTGGCAAATTCACTGGATGTATAAGTCAAAGTAGGGACCACAGCATACGTGAGCTGATCTCTATCTTGCCAAACAGTATCAAACTTTCGATTTAAATGAGAGAACGCATCTAGCCGTAAACCATAGCTCCATTGAGGGTTATGACCATATTGGGTGTAGACATAAAAACCTGCTTCATAAACATTATTAACACCAGGAGTCTTCTCCGATTGATAGTAGGCCTCTGACTGCACCAACCAACGCAAAGTTTTACCCACTCTTTTTTTGTAAGTGACATCTAAACCAAGAAGTTCGGTTTTTGTTTCATTACCATCAATGCGGCCCAGGTAAGAGGCCCCTAGAAGCAATCCACTAGTTGTACCAAAAGAAAAGTACGTCGTTGGGTGGATGTAGTGAACTGGATACTTAGGTCGCCCCACATCTTCGTGACAGTGACCATAACAATAACCGTTGGTGACACCCAATGTGATATCAAAGAAATGATCGGTTGGTAGCATCCATGTGTACTCTATGCCGGTGTCAGCAGCTCCTTCAGCTTCAATGCCACCACGGCCTGGGTTGAAAAACTCTCTGTGCACAACTGGAGCTGTTAAAAACGGCCAGTCGTGCTGATGAAACTGATTGAGTCGTCCGACGTTTAAAAAAAACTTACCCACTCGAAAGCGAGACTGCGGAATGAGCTTTGATGATGAAACAAAGCCCTCATGAAGTTCAAAAACAAACTCTCCGTTTTCATCGTGACCAGCAATGTTTAAGTTGGCATCAAAGGTGGGGTCGAGCGGTCCGAAGAACATTACTTCTGCCGCGCGAACACGTAGTTTGTTGTCATCAGAAGAGTCAAGCGCTGTTAAATTAACTAAATCAACGGCCGCTGAAATTTTGATATCCTGAAACAAACTGACATCAGCAAATGCTTGTGAACAAAAAGTAGCAATAATAACAGATATAATAAAAAATGCTTTCATAATTGAATCAATGGTCGTCTTTTGGTGGACCTTTACTAACGGACAAGAGTTTACTATCTGAAACACGAATGCCCCAATCTTTACCGAACCCTCGTCCGCCAAGGGTTCCATCTAGAATTGCATTATCAGAATCAACGAGATGATCCCAAGCAATAATATGAGCGCTTGCACCATGATTATTATGCACATCGAACATCAATGAAATTGACTGGTCAGCTTTTATACCTACAAAAAAGTCTGAAATATCTATTACATTGCCACTAGTTTCGATGGTCACTTGTAAATCTGATGTAGCTCCAACTCGCTTGAATGTCATTTCAATACCTCTAGTTAGGTCTTGCCGAGAGTTTGCTATAAACACCAATTGTCCATCAGCCGCTAACTCAAAATTGAGAATATAATTGTTATTAGTTTCAATACCATCCAGAGTATCGGCAAAACGAAAGGAGCCCTCCCCTTCTATCGTATTATCTGGATTTAGTGTAAGACCAGATGGATCACCCACAGTTAAAATTCCATAACCACCTATTGAATGGTCGAATGAACTGCCAGCTGCAGCATCAGCGTCGGGATTATACCCACCACCGCAGGCGACAAGTGATCCTGCAAGAAATATTAATACCAATGACTTAAAATAATTATATCTCATCAATGCCTCTTATTTTTAAAAGATTATTTAGGTTCCCCAGGAAGTCGACCACCTAACCTTTGATGGCAATCGATATGGTTACCATGATAGTGACATTCAAAAAGGGCCGATTCATTGATTCGAACTCCCATATAATTTAAAGGACCTAAAAGAAGTTGCCAAAGTTTTATAGTTTCAATATTGGGTAACGATTCTTCTTTAATTTTGTGCTCAAAAATGTAAGCAAGTGCTTGTTCCATTTCTTCAATTGTAAAAAGGTTTGATTTGTGCTGACCTTTTAAGAGGTTCTTACTATCTACATATTCACAATTTTCTTTATCAAGGTCACAAGAGTAATTGGACTTCACAAGAGATTTCCCTTCATTAGCTATATTATAAACACTTGCTGAGTCCGAATTTTTGTCTGTGTAAAACCCAACTATGTTTTCAGAACCATTGTTCTCTTCAGCGAACTGCTCCATAGCTATGATTCCAGATAATGCCGCTGGGACGTGAGCAATTTCATCATGATCGTGATCATCGTCGTGTCCGTGATCATCATCATGCTCATTATCTCCGTGGTCCCCCTCGTGTCCATCATCGTGATCGTGCTCATGCTCGCCATCTTTGTGCTCATGTTCGTGTTCATGTCCATGCCCATCATCATGACCGTGGCCAGTGCCTGCAAAAGACACTCCTGTGAATAATATAAAAATTAACATTAGTAATGCTTTGATCATGTTTAATTCCCTCTCGATTAAATAGTTAAATACCTTAAGAAAACTATCACTATTGCAAATCGTTCGCAATAAGAATATGTTTTCGTAAACTTTATTTTGTAAATAAGATAATGAAAACAATAATTCAGGCACATATCTCTAAGGCATTAAAAGTACTTTTACTTTTTCAAAATAAAAAATCAGATTTTACTAAAAATACTATCCTTTTTAGAAGATGGTAGATACTTCAAAGACTCATTCTTAACTTGGATTTGTAAAATTATGGCTGTAATAATTAGCAGAAAATGAGCAAACCTAGCCAAGCTACTTTAATTCACTATCCAACAAGTCCATTCCATCGAGTCCTGAACGCCATGAGATGGTCGCTCTATTTTTTAAATACGTTTTGGTTTTTTGCTGTTATACCAATTTTTTTAAGGTTCTCACTGGCTATGAGCTTTCAAAAAGTCTGGGGCCTTGCAAGGTTTTGGGCTTATTTGTCTCTCAAAATTTTTGGTATAAAAATCAACTTGATCAAAAAAAATTCAACAAAAATTAAACCGGATGGCCAATATATTTTTATTTCAAATCACCGTTCGTTTTTAGATCATTTTTTAATGCAAGTGAGTTTTAAAAACCCAACTCATTATGTGGCTAAAAAAGAATTTGCCAATTACAAGCTTCTCGATATGGGAGGCAAGGCTTATGAGTTTATACCAGCTGATAAAAATAAATTATCAGCTGAAAACAAAGAAAAAATGAAGGCGTACATCTTACGCAAAGAAAGTCTTGCCATATTTATTGAAGGCACACGCAACTCTAAAAAAAACTTACTACCGTTCAATCGCGGGGCTTTTCGTCTTTCGGCTAAATACAATATTCCCATTGTCCCCCTTTTCATTTATGGAACTCACGACAAAATGAGCAAGCACGACCATCTTTTAAACATTAAAACTGGTACAGCCACACTCATTGTCGATGAGCCTATCCAATTCGAAGCTGCGAACCTTGAACATCAGATTTCTGAATTTGAAATTGAATACCGAAAGAAGCACAGTGAAAACATGATCAAATACGAAAACATCTAATCTATCAAATCACTCACTTAAAAAAACCACCAGCCTCAAAACTGCCTGTAATTATTATAATAAGATTTTTGTTTTAAAAATGGGTTGATTCAGTAAAAATTTTACATCAAACCAACCATAAAATGCTTGTTTTCTATACATAATTAAGGGGCTAGAGTAATCTCATAAAAAGGACACAAACCATTGTACGAACATTTTTTACTTCTTTATATTCCAATTATATTGTCTGTTGCCCTTCACATGTTGATCGTCAAGCATGACTTACTATCATGTCTAAAAACACCTATTAACGAGATCGCTTTTGGTAAAAACAAAACATGGAGAGGTTTACTCGTTGTTTCTACTCTCAACGCCTTATTTTATGTATCTCTGTCTCAATGGCTTGGTAAAACGCCACTGCTTACTCAAGCTTTTATCGGGGCCACCCTAGGCGCAACTTACATTATTTTTGAGCTGCCCAATTCCTTTTTAAAGCGACGTCTCAATATTGCCCCTGGCAGTCATAGTGAGACTCACAGAGCTCTTCATATGGTGCTAGATCGTTGTGATTCAACTTTAGGTGTGAGCTTAGTTTATGTTTGTCTGATGAATTTAACATTTACACAGTGGTTTATTTTCTTTTTCATTGGTTTTCTTTTACACACCTCACTGAGTTTTCTATCTTACAACATAGGCTTGACTAAACAGTTATGACGTACTCAGTACCACTCCATAAGAATCTACCAGCTGAGCTATTTGGCAATAAAGCAAACAGTTTGCATCGACTGATAAAGTGCAATGTCAACGTTCCTAATGGTTTTGCAATTGGCAAACAAGCATTGATTGATCACAACAACAATCAACTTTCAATTGATCAATTCCATACCGAATTAAAGCATCAATTAAAGCAACTCTCTTCAAAATATCTCATGGTACGTAGCTCTGCCATTGGAGAAGATGGTCAAGAAACTTCTTTTGCAGGTCAGCTTGATTCGTTCAAAGTAAATAACGAACTGTCTGCTGTTTTGAAAGGCTTGTACGACTGTTGGGAGTCGTTAGCTAATTCTCGACTGAAAACATATGAGCACCAATCCAAGACACCCATCACTGAAATGGGAGTTATTGTCCAAGAGATGATCGAACCTGAATATGCTGGTGTTTTGTTCACTTCTTCTCCCGCAGACAAAAACAAGACATTGATTGAATACGTTTCAGGTCATGGAGAGTCATTGGTTCAAGGAGAAGTGACACCACAATCCATTCATTTCACAGACCTCGATGCACTGACAGATAAATACCCTTTTGATGTTCAAAAACTCTTAAGGGACTCAAACAAAATATTAAAAGCAAACAACAACCAAGCACAAGACATTGAGTGGGCTTTTAAAAATAAAAAATTCTACTTTGTTCAATCTAGAGATATCACTGCAAATAATGAATTGCAAAACTGGTCCAACAGCAATCTTAACGAAAACTACCCTAATAAAATCACCCCACTGCTTTACTCAATAGCTAAAGACTCCTACTTTCATTACTATAAAAATCTTGCTATCTCATTTGCCATTACAGCGAAGCACAGTTCTCATCTGACTCATTCTTTGCGCGGAACTGTAGGCCTGTGGGGTCAAAAAATCTATTACAACATCAGTGCCATTCACAATGTTATTGCTCAAACACCATTGCCAAAATTTTTGAGATCTTCATTCAATGATTTCATAGGTTATCAAAAAAACATAAGTGGTCAGAGCGCTTCACAAAATACTTTTAGATCACTCAAGTTTTTTTACAAGCTGTTGTTTAACTATTTGTTCTTGGGTTTTAAAATAAAAAGGTTTGAAAAACGGGTTCAGTCTTTCGCTGACAACTATCATGACAAGTCCACTCTTCCACATTTACACAGAGGGTTTCACGAGTTCTTTGACATTCGTTTTTACAGCTGGCTTGGCCCCTCGTTAGCAGACACATATGCCATGTTATTTCATGGAAGCCTTGGTGCTGTCTTAAAAAATATTGAGTCTAAAAAGTATAAAGGCTTACAAAATAAACTTATCCAAGCAATCCCTGGTTTAATCAGCAACCAGCCTTTGAAAGATTTGTGGCAAATACACACTGAAATCAACGATAACATTCAAAACCAAAACCTCTTTGCACTGCCTCGCGGAGTTATTTATGAACAGCTGCAGAAAGATCAAAAATATCTACAACTGAACTCTCTTATAAGTCGTTATTTAACGAAGTGGGGGTATCGCTGTTCTGGTGAACTTAACTTTTTATCAGAAAATTATATCGAAAAGCCACTGAGTTTGATCAAGCTGATAAAAAATTACAACAAAAGCAACCCTAATGACCCTAATCTCATTATAAAAGACAAATACAAAGAAAAAAGAGTCGTCTACAGGCAAGTTCAAAAGACCGTTATAAAAAAGATGTGGTACAACCCCGTCAAAATTATTTTTAATTTGTTGATTTTAAATCTTGTGATGAACAAAACAGAAAGTGCCATTGCTTACCGTGAAAGAGCACGCCTAAAACAAGCTCAACTTTACTACGCTTTTAAAACCATTTGTCAAAAAATTGAAGATCAGCTCATTGCTAAAAACGTTCTACAACAAAAAAAAGATCTCTTCTTTTTGAATCACCAAGAAATCACTCGACTTCTCTCAGGGGAAGAAATCAGTTCTACTGATCTGCAAAAAATCATACAAGACAGAAAAAAACAATTTGAACAAGCTAAAGACTACCCAAATGACTTCAAAACTCGACAATTTGATTTTACACCAAAAGTAATCACAGAAAAAGGTAATAACTCGAGCTCTGACAATACACTCACCGGACTTCCTGCTTGTGGAGGAGACGTCACTGGAAGAATTGTAATCTTAGAGACAGTCCATGAAATATCTAAACTTAAAGAGGGAGATATTTTAGTGACCAAACAAACAGATCCTGGTTGGATATGTGCATTCCCTCTGATTTCTGGTTTGATTGTTGAAAATGGAGGCATGCTCTCACACGGAGCTATTGTAGCCAGAGAATTTGGCATTCCTGCTGTTGTCGGTGTCACAGATGCGACTCAGATTCTCAAAGATCAACAAAAAGTGCGTGTAGATGGTGATTTAGGGGAAGTGGTATGCCTTTAATGAATGAACTCATTTCCTATACCAAACAACGCTTTGCCATTTGGCCATGGTTTGTTTTGAGTTTTTATTTTTTATTGCTCAGCTCTGTAAGCCTTGAGGGCTTAAACTTAACCTTGTATATTTTCACCCTCCTTTTTTTATTTTCATTTCGATTGCTCGATGATCTTATGTGTCGGCAAAATGACCTTCACAATTTACGAAAAAGCCCTTTTCAATTTAAGAACATTCCCATTATGTTCACCTTCAGTTGTCTTGCCTTTGCTGTAAGTTGTGTTTCCATTTATTGGTTCACGCAAAGCTGGAGGCTTGCCTTTATCCTATTGAACCTTTACACATTTTCTATACTTCTTTATTGGGTATTAAAAAATAGTTCTTTGATCAACCTTATTTCAATCCTTAAATACCCTGTTCTCATTTATATTTTAGGCGAAGTGAACTTGAATGAATTCAATTTTATTTTATCAATGATTGTTTTTTCGTTATTTTTATTTTTTGAAGTTTTAGAAGAATACTTTTTTAAAATTTATAAAAAGAGTTTTTACATACTACTTTTAAGTTTATTGGTACTCAACTTTCAGCAAGGAGCGTTGCTATTAATATTGAAAAAATGTACGCACAACTAAACAACCCCAAACACTATAAGTTTGAAACTGTGAGCTGCTATAACTGTGGTTCAACTAAAACCTCTCACTTTCTTGTTGGTGAAGAGGATCTCACCGGAAAAGAGGGCTATTTTAATTTTGAAAAGTGTAGTGACTGCGGCTTGGTTTATCAAAACCCTCGAGTTCACATGGACCAAATTAAAGATTTTTATGACAATGAATACATTGCCCACAGAAAAAAGAAAAACTGGGGATTGCTAACCCCTCTTTACAATCGAGCTATGAATAAACATGATCGCTCTAAAGATAGTATTGTTTCAAAATATGTAGATTTAAACGAAAAAAGCCAAGTGCTCGATGTTGGCTGTGCTGTTGGTACTTTTTTACTGCACTTACATAAAAAGTATGGGTCACACATCAGTGGAGTTGACTTTAAAAGTGACCTTTCATTCCCCAACTTTGACAAAATCGATTTTCATTGTGGTCTTTTTTATGAGCAAAACTTACCGAAAAATAATTTTGACCTCATAACAATGTGGCACTTTCTTGAACATTGTTATGACCCTGTAAAAACCTTAAACAAATCAGCAGAGCTGATCAGTGACTCCGGCAAAGTTATCATTGAAGTGCCGCGATTGGACTCAGTGACTTATAAGATGTTCAAAGACAAGTGGCCAGGAGTGCAGGCTCCTCAGCACACAGTGATGTTTGACAAAAAGTCGTTGTTTGAAATGATTGAAAAATCAGGGCTGAAAGTTGTTGATTACCTTCCATATGGAGCTTTCCCGTCCTACTTTTATATTTTTACTGGTATTTACTTCAAAATATTTGGCAAAGGACTGAATTTAGAAAACACAGTGATCCCTTATTTCTTAGGTCAACTTTTACTTAGCCCTGTTTTACTTTTTGAAAAAAAGCTCAACCTATCTATGCAAACTGTGGTTTGTGAGAAAGCTTGATGAAGCATGCGTTGATGATTTATCGCTGTTTGGTCATGTACACAGGCATGACTCTTATTGGTTGTGTGGCCAGCACCCTCTATCTTTTGTCATTGGGGCGATTACGTCGCTTTAACTTTGAAGTTTTAGCTCCACCTTTTTTTCGGATTATGCTCTATTTAATGGGCATAAAATTAACAGTCAAAAATACAAAAAATGACTCTCGTCCTGGTTTATACTTTTTCAATCACAATTCTTATTTAGACCTGATCATTCTACCAGCCCTAGGCTTGATGAACACTCGCCTCATCACTTCAACTCGCACAAAAAAGTATCTACCGTTGAGGCTCTGTCATTTTGGATTTGGCTCATTGTATCTCCCCTACAAAGATCAGAAAAAAGAGCGCCTACAAGCTTTTAAAAACATAGCTCAACGTATGGTCGAGGAAAAATTCAGTGTGATTTGTTCGCCTGAAGGAGTTCACACCTTTCGTCATAAAATTAGTCCTTTCAACAAAGGGGTTTTTCACCTAGCAACAGTGACTGAATTCCCAATCTACCCACTTTTTATCCATATTCCAAAAAAATCAAATCCTCTTGAAGGTTTTTACTACCAGTCTGGTAACGTATTTGTGACTCATATGAACACAATAGATACTGATTCATGGTGCCTTGAGACATTGAGTAATAATAAAAAAAACGTGCGCAACTTATATATTGAGACCTATGAGGAGCAAACAGCCAATGCTTAAAACCACTCTGATTGCTCTCACCAATTTAAACCGATCCATCAAAAAAGATCTGATGACAGCAGCAACAGAGAGCTCTTTTATTGTGCTGCCTTGGCACCTCGACCTGAACGGTCATGTCAATAACGCCACTTATTTAAACTTTGCTAACAAAGCACGTATTGAGTTTCTTGCTAAGCATGGCCTACTCAAAATTTTGATTAAAAATAAGGTTCAGTCTGTAATTTACAAGAATGAAGTTTTATATAAAAAACCTCTGAATCTGTTCGACACCTTTCAAGTCACAACAACTTTAGTGAGTTTACAAAAAAATGAAGTGTTGATTAAGCACCAGTTTAGCAAAAAAAACATTGCTGTGGCCACCTGTGAAAGTCATTGCAAACTTTTAAGCTCAAATAATAATATACAGATAGATAGTCTTGTTGGAATTTTAAAACAATGAAAAAAAGTAATCTAACTGCGCTTATTCATTTAACCACTCCGGTCACTTTTTTAGGTGTCTATCTTTTCACATACAGCTTGGGAGGTTTGTACTACTTTGCAAGCCAAATTAGTTTAGCACTTTTCTTGTGCCAATGTTTTATTTTACTTCATGAATTTGGCCACGACTCCTTTTTTAAAACACCAGTGCTCAATAAGTTTTTTGGCTACATTGTGTCTTTGTTGGTGTTCATTCCATTCTATAACTGGGAAAAAGTACATAGTCTCCATCACAAGTGGACCGGCTGGAGAGACATTGACCCCACTACAGAAAACACCAGAGCTCATTTATACAGTTCTCAACAACAGAATATCATCAATTTTTGCTGGAACTACTTTATCCCCTTATTCACCTTAGGCTACCGCTTTGGTATTTATTGGCATCGACAAAAGTTACAAAAACACCTGAGCCCAAAGCAATTTAAAAAAGCTCAAGTTCATATTTTTGTGTACGCACTCTTTTACTTATCTATTTTGATCTTTTTTTATGATTTCATATTGCTGAACCTTGTTGGTCTTTTGCTTAGCTTTGCATTCACTGACATTATCACTTTAAGCCAACACGCCCACATAGAAATGAACAGCGGCAACACTGGCCTCGAAAAACCCCTCAAACCCATTCAACAAGCGAAGTTGTCACGAAGCCTAGTTTTTCCAAAATTTTTCGCTCAGTATTTTCTGTTAAATATCAACTTACATGAAGCTCACCACCAATACCCCGGAGTTCCCTGTTACCACCTAGCAAGCATGAAATCTGTGAGTTCAAACAGTTATCCATTTCTACCTTGGTTAAAAACAGTTAAAAAAATGAAAGGATTTGATTTTATTTTTAAATCATCTGCAACAAGAGACAACTTTTAAAAGGTGATATTATGAATTTTCTAAGAACTGGAGTTAACAAAGCCTTTTCTAAATACACGCGCCATCATATAAAAAAAACTCGCACACAGCCCATCGAATGCCAAGACCATGTCTTTAAGAACATATTAAAACAAAGTCAAAAAAGCTTATTTGGTAGCAACCATTTAAAAAATGTTAGAACCATCTCTGAGTATCAACAAGCCTTAAAAGCCAACTCCTATGAAGACTACAATGAGTACATGAACAAAATCATGCTTGGTGAAAACAATATTCTCTGGCCCGGCAAACCTAAAATAATTACAGTTTCATCAGGCACTACCAGTGGTCGTAAGTATATCCCCATTTACAAACCCTTATTGAATTCCCACTATTCAACCAGCCTCCTCTCTGGTTTTAATTACAGCCTAGAGACTGGTGATTTTGATATTCTTGATGGCAGTTTATTTTACCTCACTGGCTTACAGAATTTTTCCATCAAAGGAGGGGTGCCATACGGCCACCTTGGAGCGCTGGCTCGCAATAAATTTCCTAAATTTTTATTGCCAGGAATGTACCCTCCAAAAAATTTAAAACACCAAGACAACTGGGACGACAAGGTCCAAAAAATAATTGAGCACATTGTTGACCATCCGATCACTTTGTTTGCTGGCACTCCACCCTGGCAAGTGGACTTTCTACAAAAATTTAAAGATGTTCACGGCAAAAAGTTTGGCGATCAGTTCAAAGACTTTAAACTTTTTATACACAGTGGTTGTTCTTTTGATCCATACCGCCAAAGTGTTTTTGATCTCATTGGAGACACCCCTGGTTACGCCACCATGGAAAACTTACCTGCATCGGAAGCCTTCATTGCCTTTCAAGATACTTGGGGAAGCAACAAAAAAGAACCTCGCGACATGTTGTTGAACCTTAACTCTAACATTTTCTTTGAATTCATTCCTGTGGAAAACAACCAGCTTGTTAACGACAAAAGGTTAACTGTTAGAGATTTAGAAGTGGGCCAGGAATACGCTTTACTTATAAGTGTGTTGGGTGGTTTTTTAAGCTACCATCTTGGTGACAATGTTATTGTTACTAATTTAAACCCTGTACGCATTAAATTTAGTGGGCGCTCTCGTTTCAATGTCAATTACATTGGCGAGCATATGGATTACCAAACTATTTTAAAAGTTTTTTTGCAGCTTAAAGAAGACTTTAAAATTGAAGATTTCTCTTTACTGCCAAGCTACGTGCAAGGTTTAAAAAAAAATGTGCAGTACCACTGGTACTTCACAACATCTGATAAAACTTTACCTCACCAAATTCAGCAGGTTGAACAAAAGCTTCGTACACTTTGTGTTGAGGCCAATGCTTTTTATAAGGCCATCGACAACTCAAGACTTTTACTCCCCCCTAAAGTGCATTTCATTCAACCGGGCTCATTGCGTGGTTTTATAAAAAATAAATCATCTGTCGGACAGAACAAAGTGATCAATGTCCTGCAAAAAGAAGATCAGCAAATAGAATTCAAACAGTATTTGAAAACCAATGATTTTCACTTAATGTCATCGATTTAGACGAGCTCTGTCATATTGAACGAAACACCGTCAATTTGAGCAAGCTCTGTCATCCTGAGCGCAGCGAAGGACCTATAGCACAATTTGGCACAATGAGTATGGTCTTTCGCTGCGCTTATGGTGGCGTGTAAAATGGACCTAAAAACGTGTGGTTATAACTCTCTTTTTAAAAACCTCACTTAAATTGCCACATTAACTTGCTAAAAATTAACCAAAACCCGACGATCACGCATCATATCGGCGGTTGCATAATAGCACGCACTCGTTAAACTCTTTAAAAATCATAAAGGAGGCTCTATGATATCCAAATATTTATCTCAACCAACTGTATCCAAAAATAACATTGCATTTATTTCTGAAGATGACCTTTGGCTCGTCGAAAAAGATGGCGGCAATGCCACTCGTCTTACCAACACAACGGGTGTTTGCTCTCAACCCATGTTTTCACCTGACGGCACTAAGATTGCTTACTCTAGCCTCGATGAGGGTCACAAAGAAGTCTTTATCCTTGATTTAAGTAATTTTGAAACAGAGCGCCTCACTTACTTAGCAAGCAACACCTATGTGACTCATTGGGTTTCAAATGAAAAGTTGATCATTAACACCATAGCTTACAACCCACATATGTGTGGTGAAATGTTTAAGATTTCTGTCACAGGTGGACAGCCTGAGCCTTTCAACTTAGGCCCATGCACTCACTTCAGCCAAAACGAACAAGGGCAAGTTGTGATCGAAAGAAACTCTCGTCGTGCCGACCTTTCCTGGTGGAAACGCTATCGCGGTGGAACAGCTGGTAAACTATGGACCTCGACGTCTTTAACCGGCGAATACCAACAAATCCTTAAAGACCTCGACAGTAACTTTTCAAGACCCTTGTTCATTGGAGATAAAATCTATTTCTTATCTGATCACGAAAACATTGCAAATATTTATAGTTGCAATATCAATGGCAGCCAGATTGAAAGAGTTACTAACTTTGAAGTTTACTACTGCCGCAACTTACAGAGCAATGGCCAAGAGTTGTGTTTTCAAAACGGGGCTCAACTCTACACAGTCAACCTTTCAGACAATACAGTTAAAAAACTAGAGGTGACATTTACCAATAGCACGGCAAAAACCCATCGCAAGCTTGTGCCTGCCGATGAGCGTTTTACATATCACTCTGTCCATCCAAACGGAGAGCACATTGCGATGACCTCACGCGGTCATAATCTATATAGAGGGGTTTGGGACGGACCAACCCAACAAATCCCGCAAGATCCAACCACTCGTTCACTACATGTTGACTGGGCTAAGAATAACTTGATCCGCACCCGAGACCTTGGCACTAAATATATATTTGAACTCTATAACTATGAAACTGAAACCGTTGAGACAACCTTTGATCAATTTGATTTTGGTCGTATTATAAATATCAAAGCAGCCCCTAGTGGTAAATACGTGGCCTTCACCAATCACCGCAATGAAATAGGCATTCTCAACTTAACAAATTCTGAAACTACAATCATTGATCAAGCCAAAAGTACTTTTATCAAGTACATGAATTGGTCTCCTGATAGTAAGTTCCTAGCTTACGAAGCCTCTCATAAGGTTGGAGACTACAATTTTCAAATCTTAGTTCATAGTTTATCAGAGAAAAAAACTTACCCAGTGACCAATAATGAGTTTAAAAACTTCTCACCGAGCTTTAGCCCTGATGGAAAGTATTTATGGTTCATCTCTAATTGTTTTCTGAACCCTTACTACGACAATGTTAACTTTGATATGTCTTTCAGAAAAACATCTAAAATTTGTGGCGTCACTTTAGCAAAAGAAACTTTGTCACCACTTTTTAAATCACCAAAATTTGAAGCAGCTGACCCATCAAAAAATGAAACAAAAAACAAAGACCAAGAAGTGACGGTTGCTATCGATTTTGAAAACATTCAGCACAGAGTATTTAGTTTACCAGTGCCTGAGTTTTCCGGTGTGAAACTAGAAGCCACTGAAAAAAAGGTTTACTGGCAAAGTTACAATGATGACGGAGCACTCAATATGAGCTGGGACATGCAGCAAACAGACAAATGCTCTCTCAACGCATTTACATTTGAAGACCAAAAAACAGAGACATACCCTGAACAGGTCGGAAACTTCAATTTGTATGGCAAAAGCATAAGTTTAATGCAAAAAAAGCAGCTTCGAATTCTTTCTTGTGAAAGCAAGTTAGAGATTCCAAAAGAAAAAGGTTTTAATAAAGCAAGCGGTCTTGTCGATTTGAAGAAGTCAAAAGTGATGATTCAACCAAAACAAGAGTGGAAACAGATGTTCTTTGAAATGTGGAACTTACAGAAAGACTACTTTTGGCGCTCTGACATGTCACAGATCAATTGGTCCAATGTGCTAGAGATGTATTCGCCACTTCTTGAAAAGATCAACACACGCAGTGAATTCAGTGACCTATGTTGGGAAGTGCAAGGAGAGCTTGGCACGTCACACGCTTACGAATCTGGTGGAGATTATGAGCCGACAAAATCTTTTCATCTTGGCTTATTTGGATGTGACCTAAAGTTTAATGAAAAGCAAGGTGGGTATGAAATCACCAACATCATCAAAGCCGACACCTGGAACGAGAAAGAGTGCTCACCACTTATGGCTCCGGGTTTAAACATTTCTGAAGGTGATTTTATCACCAAGGTCAACAACACATCTGTCTCTGCCACTCAAACTCCCACTCGTTTAACTCTTGCTTCTGGAATTGATTTTTGCAACCTGACTGTTAAAGATAAAAACAGTAAAAAAGAACGAACAGTTATAGTTAAGCCTTATGCCACTGAGGTGAGCTCTAGGTATCGTGAATGGGTGAATAAAAACCGAGAGTACGTGCATGCTAAGTCTGGTGGCAAAGTTGGCTATGTTCACATTCCAAACATGGTGGGACAGGGCTTTTCAGAGTTTCATAGACTCTTCATACCCGACGTCAACAAAGAAGCCCTCGTTGTTGACGTACGTTACAATCGTGGCGGGCATGTTTCACCACTATTAATTGAAAAACTCGCTCGCACAAAGCACGGTGTTTGTGAATCAAGATGGTTTGGTACAACCAGTGTTCCCGCTGAAACACCAAAAGGTCCATTAGTTTGTATCACCAATGAATTTGCTGGGTCTGACGGAGATATTTTCAGTCACACTTTTAAGCTTAAAAACTTAGGTCCGTTGATCGGCAAAAGAACTTGGGGTGGCGTAATTGGTATCTACCCAAGAAACACTCTAGTAGATGGTGGCATGACCACTCAACCGGAGTTCTCGTACTGGTTTAAAGACACTGGCTGGAGTGTTGAAAACTATGGTACAGATCCAACCATTGATGTGGATTACTCACCGAATGATTATATGAACGGCATTGATCCACAATTGGATCGTGGAATTGAGGAAGCTATGAGTGCTCTTGATGAAAAAGGCACATTCAAACCTGAGATTGGCCCACGCCCTAATTTAAGTACACAGCAATAATTTCAAAAAGAATAGTCACAAAATATAAAACCCTCTTTTGATAATTTTAAGAAAGAGGGTTTTTATATAAAAACATAACTTATGACAGGTTTTAACTTTCAAAACTTGTTATCGATTTTTATTTAATGGCATTTCATCGCTACATCGAATTACAATCTTTAAAATCAATCAATCGACTTTAACATTAATATACATTGGATCAGCAAAGTGCTGTGCCGTATTTGTCACCTTAACAATTTTTGTGGTCCAATACTCTCCATCAAGAGAGGTCATCATAATGTCGGCTGTGAAGTGAGCTCGAGTTTTTAAACTCACTTCCTCGGTGATATTGTTAGCCTGTTCACTATCAGTGTAGGTTTCGTTTTGAATATAAGATATTTGAAAGGACCCTTGCACCTGCCGACCCGGAATAATGGACTTTGTTTTGAAATTTGAAAATTGCAAATCAATTGGACCTTCATTCACTGAATTGATGAAGGCTGTTAAATATTGTTGAGCGGGTTTTAAAAATTGCACGCGCTTAAGCTCATTTTGCTTTTGCACCTCTGTGATGTTTTGCCATCCAAGATAACCAATAAAACCGATCATTATTGCTGATATTAACTTAACCATATATTTATTGTATGAAGAATTTGGCATTTGTTAAGCGCTTTTCCTAGAAACTGAACCAATTTTGTTCATTCAACAAGCATTTCAACTGATGACTCCGTAAAAAACCCTATTTTTGCTAGATCTTTGAACAGTCTGTTGAACGAAAATTATTTAAATGACTTTGTCTTTTATCTTTACTCTCACTGTTTTTCTATGATCTTATTATCAGCTGTGGTCTTTACTCACAGGTCATAAAGGAGCTATGCATGAGTTTAATTTTTCAATGGCAAGATATCAAAACAAGATCTAAAGGACTCACATTTAATGACGTTCTTATCATCCCAGCCAAGTCGCAAGTGCGCTCGCGCAAAGACCCAAAACTAACAACCGCACTGACCAATGAAATCAATATTGAGCGCCCCTTCATCAGTGCCAACATGGACACCGTAACCGAATGGGAAATGGCAAACTCCATGCACACACTTGGGGGCTTTGGCATCATTCACCGCTTTATGACTGTAGGAGAACAGGTGGAACAGGTGAAAAAATTAAAAGAGCTCGGCCATGAAAACGTGGGAACAAGCATTGGGGTCAATAACGAGTACCAAGCGCGCGCCAACGCTGTTATTGAAGCTGGCGCCAACGTAATCACTGTCGATATTGCCCATGGGCACTCTATATCCATGATGGAAACCATGGAGTGGCTAAAGCAAACTCACCCTCACATACAAATCATAGCCGGCAACACAGCGACCCCTGAAGGAACTAAAGATCTTATCAATGCTGGTGCCAACGCCATTAAGGTTGGTATTGGCCCGGGGTCTATGTGCACTACCCGTGTGATCACGGGCTGTGGTGTGCCACAACTCACAGCTGTGGCTTTATGCAGTGAAGAGGCACAAAAGCACGGTGTGCCAGTGATTGCAGACGGTGGTATTCGTACTTCAGGAGATATCGTAAAAGCCCTCTCTGCAGGGGCTAGCACGGTGATGCTTGGATCTATACTTTCTGGAACCATTGAAGCTCCCGGCGAAATTAGAAATGGTAAAAAGCAATACCGAGGAATGGCTTCAAAGTCGGCGCAAGTTTCATGGCGTGGTGGCATGGCCGAAGGCATGGCAGCTGAAGGTGAATCCACCTATGTGGCCATCAAAGGACATGTGAAAGATGTTATCAATGAATTGTCAGGAGGCCTTCGCAGTGGCATGAGCTACATCAACGCAGAGAGCCTCATTGAGATGGGAGAAAAGGCTCGCTTTATGGAAATGAGCCCACAAGGGTACTCAGAGTCCGTTGCTCACGGCCTGCACATTTAGACACCACTAACTAGACCATAGAATAGATTTTTATTTGCAAATACCTGTTTGATTATGTCTAGTTCATACATCTTAATGACTTAATGTTTCGCATCAGTTTATGAGTTTATTGCCTTATGAATAAGGCTTTGCCAAGGTCGTGGGTTTTTCATAACGTAGTTACAGGCCATAAGGTTATCTCCTCCAAAAAGACCGTATTGCTATCTTAAGTTTTTAAACCGACTTTATTTTTAAAGTCGGTTTTTTTTTGCTTGTTTCATAGGAAGGTTTGTTTTCTATCAGCAGAGGCACTATACTTGAAAGCCATGAGTTCTGCACCGATCGGAGTATTTGATTCGGGATTAGGCGGATTAACAGTTCTAAAAGAACTGGCACAACGACTGCCCAATGAGCACTTTGTCTACCTCGGAGACACGGCAAGGCTCCCCTATGGATCAAAATCAATCAATACCATTTACAAATACGCAGAACAAAACATTGAGTTTTTGTTAAAGCACGATGTGAAGGCTGTTGTGGCCGCCTGCAACTCAGCGTCTAGTGCCTTGTTAAGTTTCACAGGCAAAGACTTTTCTGTCCCTGTGATTAACGTGATCGAGCCCGCTTCACAATCAGCCTTAACAACAACAATAACTAACAACATTGCAGTGCTCGGGACTAGAGCAACGGTTCAACAAAATGTCTACGAACAGGTGATCACTAAAAACAATCCAAAAGTAAACGTTCATTCTATGGCCTGTCCACTGTTTGTGCCTTTTATAGAAGAAGGGTTGATTGAAGACCCTCTTATGAATTTAGTGATTCATAGGTATTTAAGTCCTCTGCTTGCCACCAGTATGGACACCTTAATTTTAGGCTGCACTCACTACCCACTGGTTAAAAAACAAATTCAAAAAGTGATTGGTAGTTATGTACAAGTTATAGACTCAGCCCCAGCTGTTGCCGACATTCTTCTGCACAAAATGGGCTCAGGCTCACTCATTGCCAACACTGAGGCAGAACCGCAAAAGATTGATCTGTGCATCACTGACATCAATAGCCGTTTTGAAGAAGTAGCCACTCGTTTTTTAAAACCCTTGTCGATTGGTAGTTTAACAGCGACTCAACTTTAACGCACCCATCAGCAATAATTTAGAACTTATTTATCATCAACCCCAATAAGGCTCAGTAATTATTGAACGTATATTGTTATAATAAATAATTTGAAGTCTAAAAGTTATATCCAGAAAAATCTAATAAGTTACTGTTTTTTTTAACGACTGTATTTATGTATTCTCTCAAGTTGTGCCCTAGGCGTTTAAATTCACTTAAAAGCTCTGAGTCAGAATTCTCCATGTAATAATTTAAAAAATCATCAGTGAGAAGCTCATCAAATGTTTTGTTTGGTGCAACCAAAAATTGCAATGCCAGTTCTAAAACTGAATCATTCAACTGCTCATTGAAATTTCTCGTTAAATCATCCTGGGAATCAGCAACATTACCTTGCTCCTCCTTATAAGAATCACTTTCTGATTCAACCCCACTCTCTTCACCCTCATAATTGCTAATATAAACGGATTCTGGATCTGCATCGTCTACTACAATCATGCCAATATCATTGAATTTGTTATTATATCTAGCATCATTGACTCTATCAAAAGCAACGCCACCTCTAGATAAAACATTAATACGTTCTTGTTCTTCAGCCCTTACAACTTGAAATTCATGAGCTAGAACAGAGTAATCTACGGACCCTCTTAACCTAACTTCGTCCGGATTAAAACCAGAATCTGACAGAAACTTATCAATTCCTCCCTTATAATGAACCTTTATAAAGTTATATAAATTTTTAGTGTTTTTAAAAATTCTGTATCCGTTTTTATGTTTCTCCCCAAGAGCAAACTCTTGATATGTCATTTGTTTATTTTGACTGCTAAAATTATCTAAGTATTCATTCATTAAGGGGCTCAATCGAAACCTTGTAGAGCTTAATTCTTTTAAATTAAAACTATATTTATGCAAATCTTGAAAAAATTTTTTTGCAAAAGAAATCTTATACTGGATATACTGCCTATAGCTATCTGTTCGCAAATCATCTAAATATATTCCGGCATTTTCAAGGTGTTCTTTCCAAGTTAAAAAACTGGCTTCAATGTTTAAAAATGAATAAAGGCTACTTGGTGAGCTTCCTAACTTTTTAAAGACTCGCAAGTACCTTTTTAATCTCGAATTATTTCTTTGAAAACTGACCGAGCTGTACATTGATATATCAGCCCCTTCATTTTTTAAAAATCTAAAAAATTGATAAATTAACTGTATTTTCTCATCTATTCTTTTTCTTTCAGCAAGTCGTCTTTCTTCTTTTAAATTAATGCCAGCATTTTCTAAATGTTTTTCCCATGACTCATCTTTATAATGTGTGTTTAAAAAAGTGTATATGAAAGAAGGAATATCTCCTAACTTTTTATACTTTTTCATGTAAGCCTTAATTTTCTTATGGTTATGTTGATAATTCATTGTACTATACATATCAACATGAGCACTCTGAGCTTTCAAATACCTAAAAAAACCATATATATCTGCAAGGTTTTTTTCATTTTTTAGAGCAAGACTTTCTACCCTTACTTTCTCTAAATTGACTCCACTTTTTATGATGTGCTCTTCCCAAGTCAGTTCTTTTGCCTTTCTAATCAAAAAAGTATAAATGACAGAGGGTTTATCTCCTAATTTTTCAAAAGTTTTCAAAAATGCAATGAGCTGAGGGTCATTACTTTTATAATTAACAGTTTCAAACAGAGAGATATCTACTTTTGATTGTTCTAAAAATCTAAAAAATTCGTAAATTAAATCTAACTTTTCCTGTTTTTCTTTTTCTTCACTTTCCTTTTTAAGTTTATCTAAATCAACACCACTCAGCTTGATATGTTCTTGCCATGTCTTTTTTTTTGCTTCTTTATTTTTATCTAAAAAACTTGAAATTAATGACGGCTTATCGCCAAGCTTTTTAAAAGCTTTGAGATGTCTTACCAATTCAGCATTATTAGTTCTAAATTGACTATTTCTGAATAGTTTAACACTTACTTTTTTTGACTCTAAATACCTGAATAATTCATAAATTAAACTTAATTTTTCTTCGGCCGAAAGCTCTGTTGGTATATGACTACTGCAACTAATTTTCTCACTACGCTTTCTTGGTGATGCATTTACATCAACACTTACAATTAAAAGTGTCGTTATTAAAAAAGTTATGATTATCATTGAGCATTCCCATAAAAAATTTAGTATTTACAAATATATAGAGCAAAAAACTTGCCAAGTTATGGTAAAAATTCCGAGATAACTAAACTCTCAAAATCAATTATAAATTTTCTTTACCTAAGAATCGTCTAAAATACTGCTAACGACACCTTCGAAATAACCTACTATTTTATGTGAATTATTTTCAAGATGATGGCCAAAACCTGAACATTTTTGTATTACTTTTTTACTTTTAAAAGGCCTAAAAGTGCAGATTATCAAGTTTTATCAGTGGTATGTATATTGCTAATTAGTAAATATAAAGGACTGTTTTTGTGAATAAATTTTTAATAATTAAACTAATTTTGCTTATATCTATGTCAGCGCTCCAAGTGAGTGCGAAGTCAATCACACCACCAGATGAGTGCGATCAGTATTATGACAAAGCTCAAAGAATCACATGTTGCACAAACAAGAAAAGCTTGAACCCCCCAAAAAGCGCAACTATGTTCAATAAAAAAGATGGTCTAGGAATGCATTGTTACTCAGAAGATCTTTTTGAGAAAATGCGCAAAGAAATTGAAAATATGGAAGAGTCTCGACAACAGGGCGCACCCCTCTAAATTGAACAAGGAAATCATATGAAATTTTTAATGAATGCACTCGTTTTATTTTTGGCACTCTTTTACTTCAACACTTCTTTGGCTTATGTCAATGATGAGATTTCTGATGTTGATTCTTCAACCGAAATTTTTAGTGAAAGTGATTATGAGCTGACGAGCACTGATTTTAGCAGAACTCCAATAAGTGAGTACTTATTCAATTGCCTTTATGTGACCCCTCTAAGTAACGATAAGTCGAAAAATTTTGATCTCTGTTTACAAGCATACTCTGTTCTCAAAAAAACAACAAAGTGATTTATTCTATTTTTTCACTTTCTTATACTATGAAGTCATTTTTAAAATTGAAACTTCCCTGAAACACCTAGGGTTTACTAATTAACTTTATGAACTTGATTACTAGACACAACAAACTCACCCATCATCTCATGCTGGTTGTAATTGCTAGCCATCACCGCACCGTAAGCGCCGGCATCTAGAATAGCTAACCAGTCATCCTGTTTTAACTCTTTCAGTAAACGGTCGCTCCCCAACACATCTGAAGACTCACAAATAGGCCCAACAACATCGTAAAGAACATCTTTTCCGTCTGTGTTTTCAATCACTGGAACTATATTATGAGTGGCGCTGTATAAACATGGGCGCATTAAATGGTGCATGCCTGTATTAAGAATAGCAAAGTTTTTATAGTTGTTATTTTTAATGTACTCCACCCGGCCCAACAAAGCACCAAAGCGAGCCACTAACACTCGCCCTGGTTCGCAAATTAATGTGCCGGGAAAGTTTTGAGTCTTGGCCTTTACCAGCGCACAGTACTCATCTATGAGCGATAAGTCTGTTGTTTCATCGATGGTGTTGTAGTTGATTCCTAAGCCACCACCTATGTCTAAAGATTGTAAGTTCCACAGTGGGTTTTGCTCTAATGTTTTATATACGTTGATCGTTTTTTCAATGGCATCAGCAAAACTCTGTGTGTCTTTAATTTGTGAGCCAATATGGATGCTCATGCCTTGCAAGTTGAGCTGGTCTTTATAATCACTCACAACCAGATCAATTTTACCGGCGTCACTGAAGTCTAAACCAAACTTATTTTCTCTAAAGCCTGTTGTAATATAAGGGTGAGTTTCAGGGTTCACATCTGGGTTAAAACGAATGCCAATAGGAGCAACCACACCAAGCTTTTTAGAGATTTGAGCGATGCGCTCTAGCTCCGGCAGACTCTCAACATTGATTTGATAAATACCTAACTTTAAGCACTCGGTGATTTCTTTTACAGACTTACCAACGCCAGAAAAAATAATATCGCTTGCAAGAAAGTGATTCTCCATAGCAAGCTTTACTTCCCCCAAGGAGACCACATCCACATGTGCGCCTAATGATTTTAATTTTTGTAAAATGAGAGGGTGCGAATTGGCCTTCATGGCATAGTGAACGCGTAAATCCTGACTGGCTTTTTTCAAACCCTTTGCAAAGTAATCGAAGCGAGATTCAATGCCATCGAGGTCATAAAGATAAAACGGCTCTTCCTGATTTTTACATATGTCAGAGACTGAATAGCTCAGTTCTTTGTTAGCAATTACCAGTTGATTATCAATGATTGAAAATGCCATAACACCTGCTTTTATTTAATTTGTGGCATCTAAGCCAAACTCAGTGTGTAAACTTGTTGCCGCGAGCTGCAAATGCGCCTTATCAACAATGGCACTCACCTTTATATCTGACGTTGTTACTAACTCAACATCGATGCCATTGTCGCTAAGCACTTTGAAAAAACGATAAGCCACCCCAGAGTAGTTGCGCATGCCCACTCCGATAATAGAGATTTTAGCTTTATCTTGTAAAACAGACACCCCAAGCTCCCCACCATAATTTTTTTCAAGCACATCTTTAGCCACCTCTAACTCAGACATGGGCAAAGAAAAGGCAAGTCTCTGCCCCTCTTCGTTGTAGGACTGGGTGATGATATCAATAACTACATTGTTCTCAGAAAGTTTAGAAAACAAATCGGCTATGAATTTTGTTCCCTTGGGAACTGGAAATAACTTTATCACAGCGGTTAATGGTTCATGAGTGACTGCAGAAACAACGGGGTTCTCCATGTTTTTCTCCTCAGGCAAGATCCAAGTGCCTTCTCTGGTTTCAAATGTAGAGCGTAAATGAATTTTAATTTTGTATTTGGCAGCTAGCTCCACACAACGAAAGTGCAAAACTTTAGAACCCAGTGAAGCCATTTCCATCATCTCATCGTAATTGAGTGTGGGGATTTCTTTTGCTTTTGGAATGAGTCTTGGGTCCGCAGTGAAAACGGCTGGCACATCTGTATAAATTTCACAAGAATCTGCTTGAATGGAGGCCGCCAGAGCAACCGCTGTGGTGTCAGAGCCCCCTCTTCCAAGAGTTGTAATTTTATTGGAAGAATCCACTCCTTGAAAGCCAGCCACGATAGGGATCATTTGGTTATTAACCAGACCGAGTAATTTTTCGCTGTTAATATTGAGGATTCTTGCCTGAGAGTGAAGCGAATCTGTGTTAATACCTAATTGGTAAGCAAGCAAAGGAGCTGCTTTCAATCCCCTTTTTTCAAGAGCGATGGCCAACAAAGAGATCGATACTTGCTCTCCAGATGCGAGCAGCATATCGTAGGCTTCTCCGCGATATCTGGGGTCAACTTGGTGAGCCATTGAGACCAAGCGATTGGTTTCACCACTCATTGCTGATGCAACCAAGATGGGTCTTTGCCCTTTTTGCACGTCTTGATAGATTCTTTCAGCTACCTTTTCAATTCTTTCAACGGAACCGACGGAGGTTCCACCAAACTTCTTGACCACAATGCGAGAATGGGTTTTTATCTCTTCCATAGCAGAACACACTACACTATGAGGTTGTCTTTTGAAAAGTTTTATCTTCGCAAAAAGCGTGAATAATCTTCCAATTATGGCTCACCAATTTGGCGAAACTGGCCCTGAAGTTCTTATCTTGGGCGGCGTTCACGGCGATGAGTGGGAAGGTGTTTTTGCTGCCAAAGCACTCCTTGGCAGTTTTTTACAAAAATACGATTACAATTTAAAAATAACCTTGGTGCCGGAATTTAACGTGGATGGCGTGGTAAAAAAACAAAGAAAAAATGCCAACTCCGTCGACCTTAACCGCAACCTTCCTTCTAACGATTGGACCGCCAATGTAGCCAAAGAAAAATATCATCCAGGCAATGAGCCTTGCAGCGAACCTGAAAACAAAGGCTTGGTTAAATGGCTTCAAGAGCACCAACCAAAAATGATTTTCAGCCTCCACTCATGGAAGCCTGTGCTTAATACCAATGGTGATTGTCAACCAGAGGCCGAAGCACTCGCTAAGCACACCAATTATGAAATTGTGGAGTCTATTGGCTACCCGACACCGGGGTGTCTAGGTACTTACTGTGGGCTTGAAAACAACATGCCCACACTCACATATGAAATAGAACGAAACATTGATGAAAAACTCATTAATGAAATTCATATCCCCGCCATTTTAGCAGCCCTAAAAACAACCGAAAGTCGATTCAACTAAATAAAAAGGAATAAACTATGTCTGAGCACGCTCAATTACAAAATAAAATCACAGAACTTTTCTCTACTGATGGTGTTGACCTCAACGCCCCAGAAAACCAAGAAGCTATCCACTCAGTTATTAATTTGCTTGATAAAGGTGAGTTGCGAGTGTGCGAAAAAGTGAACAATGAGTGGCAAGTGAACTCTTGGGTGAAACAAGCCATCTTACTTTTCTTTAGAACTGCAAAGTTAGGCCCGGTTAAATGTGAAGATTTAAGCTTCTATGACAAGGTTCCATTAAAACAGTGGGATGGCTCTGAGGGTGTTCGTGTTGTGCCTCATGCTCTAGCCAGAAAAGGGTCTTTCATTGCAAAAGGGACGATTTTAATGCCTTCTTATGTTAATATTGGAGCCTTCGTCGATAGTGGTAGTATGGTTGACACTTGGGCCACTGTTGGCTCTTGTGCCCAAGTTGGTAAAAACGTTCACCTGTCTGGTGGTGTTGGTCTTGGAGGCGTATTAGAGCCCTTACAAGCAACCCCAGTGATTGTTGAAGACAATTGTTTTATCGGAAGTCGTTGTATCATTGTTGAGGGTGCGATCATCGAAGAAGGCGCAGTGATTGGAGCTGGTGTGACGATCACGGCGAGCACAAAAATCATTGATGTCACAGAAAGCAAACCAACTATCTACAAAGGACGCGTTCCGAAAAACTCTGTGGTCATTCCTGGAACGATCAATAAAAATTTTGCAGCTGGTGAGTTCGGAGTTCCAGCAGCTCTTATTATTGGCAAGCGCAGTGAGAGCACTGATAAGAAAACATCGCTCAATAGTGCCTTGCGTGAGTTTGAAGTTTCAGTTTAAAACGTCGTTAAGTTTTCTTAAAAACTATGAATGGAAGGTTTTTTTATAAACCTTCCATTCCAAATAAACCATTGCCAGTACAATGATTTTTTCAACTATGAAATATACTAGTCCTAGTGGTTTTATAGTTGCTGTATAAACGTATATCACAGACAGAGACAGAACACAGTAAATTGAATTTCCAATCATGATGGCCAGCAACGAAGACAACCTCTCTAAATCTGCAGAACGCAAAAAATAAAGCCCCAACAAATAAAGTAAGAAAGCATAAATAGCTAGTCCATATAAAATGACTTTCGGCAATCCAATAAAAGCAATATAGTGCGGCAAAATAAATGCAAGTAAAATGAAGCTAATTAAAGCCCCAAAATTATCAATACGAAGGATTTGTTGCACGCTCATTATATCAAATTTTTATGATTGGTGGGTTTCAAAATATTTCATTACTCACATTTACAACGACAAAAATTATTTTTTTTATAGCAGAGATACTTTCCAACTTTAGACTCAATTTGACCTTCTTCGTCTTCAAGAGTTAAAACACAACTTGTACCATGATCAGGACTGCACTTAGATAGCTTAGAGGACTTACTTGTTTTAGCACACCCTACACAGACAATTGTTGAGAAAATTAAAACAAATAACTTCATGCATTCAGATTAACTCTTGTGATCATAAATTACAAATACGACTGTTAGCTTAGCTAGTGTATAGATACTTTTAACACTTATCTGAAACTCATTGTTTTGTTCGTTCCTATGAGCAAGTGGTTTCTTAGGAGCTTTGTTAAGGGCCAATAAGTCTCAACACACACCCATTCAACCAAGACTCCTGTCTGGCTCTCCACTCAATTATTTTTTCACAGTCTCGTTTATCTGTTTTCAAGAGTTTTTCTTTAAAGACTTCTCACATGGGCTTCTGGCCAGCACTTTGTCGCGTCTGGAAAAATTTGGATCATTATGTGAAAAATTAACTGGATGAAGCTCTAGATAATGACAGGCAACTTAACTCAGTTTGATGTGTTTACCGATATACTAACAATGAAAGTTATTGTTTTAATTGTGTCCATATTTTTATCACAGCAGGTTTTGGCAAATTTTGAGCCTTTTGTTCCTGCGTGGGCGCAAAAATGCGAAACAAAACTAACTAATAAAAACATGCTGTATGAAGTTTACCACGATTGTATGGACATTTGCATGCTCAAGTCACCCATGCACAGAAAACTCATCACCAAAAAAAGACAAAAAATCTGCACCAATTTCACAGCTCGCTATCTGAACCGTCAAGTCAATCAAGGGTCTTTAGATCAAAGAGTTAATATCGGCACAAAATTCTGTGGTGACCAACGCATCCACCGCACAGGCGGACATTGGTTGTACATTTCAAGGCAGTGCAAAAGGATCATTTGCGATTATAACACTCAAAAACAAGCTGAAAAACACCCTTTGTGTAAAAAGCTCAATCAATACTTAAACAACGGACAAATTGTAGAGGTCTACCAACCCCTCACACCGTCAGATAAACAAAGAAGAGGCACAGTGCCGAACACTCTCCTTAAAGAGGGCGAAAAAAGTAGCCTCGAAGATGAGGTCGAAAAAGCAGCTCAAGAGGCCCCAGCAGTGAGTGAAACTTCAGATGTGGAAGTATCAACCCCTAAATAATTGAAACAAAAAAACTCATCACTCAGCAAAGAAGTCTAAACCACATTTATGCACCATTTCGCAAAAAGGTACGGACCACCTTAATGCAGTGTTTCGCAGAAAAGTGCGGACCACCTTTTTGTGTGGGGTTTAGGTTTTTATGCTTTGGCTTGGTTTTAGTTTTGAATAAACTTGGGCTGGTATGTAGCTAGCGAGTAAAGTTATCACTATTGAGGCGATAAGAATTAGCCCTAACTGATGTGGCTTTACATCCACCGGGACGGTGCAGTCGTAGTAAATTTCTGGCAGAATGCATGGTTTATAGATCTTTAGAAATAAAGCCAAGAGGCTTCCTATTAAAAAACCAGATACGATCCCAATAAATGAAAGATAGGCGCCAATTCTTATGAATAAATTGCGAGTTCTTCGTCGAGACAAACCCATGGTCATAAAAATGCCCCACTCACTTTTTTTCTGATTGATCAAAAGAATTAATACCGTCGCTACAGAAAAACTTGTGATCACCGCCCCTAAACTCAAGAAGGTCGTCATGGTTATTTTTTCGAGTTTCAAAGCCATGGTTAAAGCCGCATTTCGATCTTCCCACGTTTCAACATTAAAACCACCTGCAACCAATTTTTTTTTGTATTTACTGGCATTAAATGGGTCAAACAATTGCACCTCTGTTTGTGCGACAAAACTGCGCGACAATGAGGCTGCTTTGATTGACTTGTCTTTGTCGTAAATAAGTACGTTTTGATCTAAGTTTTCTACTTGTGTGGTGAAGGTGTCTTTGACAGTCATTTTATCGTAAATAAAATCTTCGGCACCGGCACCAATGAGCGCGTCCGGCGGGATGACTACAATCTCTTCACCTGTTAAAACTCCAAGGGCTCTTGCTAAGTCCACTCCAAGCAAAACTTCATTTTCTCCGAGCTCACTTATTTTTTTTGAGCTGCCTTTCAATCCTGACAAAAACTCATTCACCGCCACTGAGCTCATGCCTTTGGCAATGGCTCCGCCAAAATTGTCTTCATAAGTTTTTACAATCACATCGTGTATAGTCACGTTTTGAATAGAATGAACAGGGAACGACATTAAACTTTCAGGAATCAGTTCTTTTTTGTCGTCGTGGACGATCACCAAATCTGGCTCGGCGATCACTATGTTATTTAACATACTGTTGTTAAAACCATTCATCACTGAAACAATGAGAATGAGAGCTGCTATCGAAATAGTGATAGCAACCACAGTGATCCAAGACATTGTTCGCACAAAAGATCCTGCTCGACTAGATAGCATAAAGCGCCAGACAATATCCTTAACCATTTGGCCATGGTACTAAAAAACCAGGCGGAATCCTAGAGTCAATTTTTCTTTTTTTTGCTAAATAAGTGACGAAAAATAAGTTTAAAAGACTGAAATCGTGAGAGTTTCGGGTTGTTATTGAAGTTCTGTAAAATTGAAACTTTTTCTGGCAACTCCTGACAACACTCAAGCACCTCAATGGCTTGGTTGAGGCTGTGTTTCATCAAAATATCATCATAAATCACTTTGACTGACCAGGACTTGCTGTTCATTTTAGACTTTACGTCCTCAACAATCCCAGTTTTCACTCCTTGAATGTGGTTCCACTCAACCACAAGCCCTAAAAAAGAAAACTGCTGACGTATAACCATGTCACTTTTCTTATCCAACCAAATTTGTAAATCAACAAATGGAGAGCGATACCACTTAACTAAAAGCATCGATGTCGGGGTATCGACAATATCAGATGAGACTTCAGCAAAGCCTTTTACAAGTGCTTGTGGAGAATATATGAGCCTTTCATGGTTGGTGACTGCCATTAACAACTTATCGGCTAATCAAGAACAAAACACAAACTTTAAATATTATGTTTCATATTAATGAGTGATACCAAACAAAAGTCCAACCCTAAAGCCAGTAAAACCAAGTTATGTTTAGGGCAATTAAGTCATTCTGAGCGAAACGAAGAACCTCAGTGAAAAATCCGTTTCTTATGAGGTCTTTTCAAGAAACTCAAGCTTTAACTTCAACCAAGACTAGGTGAACCTCAGTATTTCATCAGATGTTTAATTATTTGATCTCTTTGCTTATCTTTGTTTTGTGGTTTTTGATGAGGTCCTTCGCTTTGCTCAGGATGACTGGGATTTTGTTTTGGTGAATTATCGCCATATACTTTTATGTTTAATTTTGTTTAAATAAAGATATGGGAAAAAATAAAAAAGCACCTTTACTTGACCTTCATGGACTCAGCATTGATCAAGTTTACGATGCAATTGATCGTTTCCTACGAAAGCACCAAAACACCAAAACTGTTCACATAATGACTGGCAAAGGCAAAGGACTGGTCAAAAAAGAAACGGAACAGTATTTAAAACAAGCCGGTTACCCTTTTAAACCGCTTAGGCTGGAAAATGGCAAGATCAACCCAGGTGTTCTCGTCGTCTTTAATGATTAATACAAGTAAGGTAGTCACTCTCATTTCTTTGTAAAATAAATCATATGCTTAGCTACAGTTGAAAGTGCCTTGCAAATTCACCCATTCAATATATTATAGTCTTTGCATTAAAAAGATTCTGGCAAACTTCAACCTAAAGGCAATTATGGACAAGATTATGTGGATCGACCTAGAAATGACTGGGTTGGATGTAGATAAAGAAGTTATTATTGAAGTTGCCGTGATCATCACAGATAAAAACTTAACACCTCAAGACCAGTACCACGCTGTGGTTAAACAACCTCAACACTACATCGACAATATGGATGACTGGAACACAAGACATCATACTAAATCAGGTTTAGTGAGTAAAATTCCAAACGGACTCCCACCAGAGCAAGTCGAGAAAGACCTCATGGCACTCATTGAAAAGCATTTCCCCAATGAAATGCCAATCATTGCTGGTAACTCCATTTCTCAAGACAGAACTTTTATAAATAAATATTTTAAAAATTTTGCCAACAAACTTCACTACCGCATGCTTGATGTATCCTCTTGGAAACTTATTTTTAGATTCATTCACAATAAGAAGTTTGAAAAATCAGAGACGCACAAAGCAATGGATGACATCAAAGAATCCATAGCAGAAATGAAATATTACTTGAGTTTCATTGACCTCAACAAATAGCTTCTATCTAATAGAGTTATGAAAGTTTTTATCACAGATCTTGATGGCACTCTTCTCAACAATAATTCTCAACTATCTAACCAACAGGTCGATACGATCAACGAACTCATAAAAAGCCACCACTTTACCATAGCCACAGGTCGATCTCTTATTTCCGTTCGAAGTATTTTAAAAGACATCCAATTCAAACTGCCTGTCATCACCAACAATGGAGCTATCATTGCAAACATCAATGACAGCAAACCACTATTGATCAATACCCTATCAAAAACAGAAACACTTGCAGCTCTTGATCGACTTAAAAACTTAAACCTTGAATATTTCGTGCAAACTTTCTGTCATGTGACTCACAATTACAAAGTGTATATTCAAGCGGTGACCACCCCAGGTTCGCAGTGGTACCTTGAGCAAAGAAAAAAATATCAAGACAGACATATCATCATGGAGCCCTACTCCATCAAAGAAAGTGAGACCCCTCTACAAATCGTCATTGTTGATAAAACTCAGAAATTGCAAAATCTGCTCGGACCATTAAAAAATCAAGGACCACAGCTCAGCTACTTTCTACTAGACAACCCTTGGCTCCCAGAAAATAGCTGGCTCGATATTTCAGGCACCAATGCCAACAAAGGTTATGCCTGTGAATGGCTCTGTCAAAAAATTGGCCTCACTAAAAATGATCTTTACGTGTTTGGAGATGGGGCTAACGATGAAAGTATGTTTCAGTCAGCGCACAAATCATACGCCATCAGCCCTCATTATAATGAGCTTGAAAAATACTGCGAGCAAGTCCTACCTCACAATGATGGCCGATCCGTCCTCAACAAAATACAGCAACTCATATAGAGCCAAGCCATTTTTCAATCTGTGCAGGCGATCACCAGTGTGTGCCTTGTTGATTTTGTTTCAACACACAGGCTATCATCAACTAACTCTTCACCACTAACGGCACCCACTAAAGACAACGGCAGGGATAAGAGACAAGCTGAACTGACCTCACTCATCTCACCTGAACTTGAAGAGTTCACAACATAATTCCCATTACAAATGTCTTTAGCTTTATCTACACAATTACGAATATACTCACACTCTATCTGGCTCTGAGTTGGAGAAATTAGCGAAACAGAAGCAGAGTTCATATTTGCACACGCCTGAGTCATTAACCCAATCAATATAATAACAAAACATCGGTTCATAAAAAACATACCCCCCATTTTTAGTAGGTAACTTTTAAAAGAGTACCTAACTTACCGACGACGAAAAAGAGAGATATAGAACACTCAACACAAACTTAACATTCAAAACAAAAAGTTAACACCGCTTAAACAATTCTAAACTTAGTTGTTATTTCAAGAAAAAGTTAAAAAACTTTAAGTGCATTCCATGGCATTCAATAACGTTTCAAATTAGTAACTTTTATAGTGCCATTTGCTTACCTAACCTTAGTCTCGAAAAAATAGCTGGCAAATACCTAGTATGATTAACTTTTTATTATTCGATTTAATCAATGTATTTAATAATTATTATATATTTGTTCAATATATAATTTTCGCTAATATGGAACTGTATCTTTCAACTTGCAATTTAACTATTGCATATAAATAGAGGATTAAGGAAATGCAGAACTCAAGCGTCATGTTAGCAGAAAAAGGAAACTCTTTTACTTCAATAAAGCAGTTTTTTTCCAACTTTAATGCTGATGTTGCGGCTGGTGTTTTATTGTTTTTATCTGCAGCGGCAGCTCTTTTGTTTTCAAACAGTGATCAGCTGAGTCAGTTTTACACGGCACTCATTAGCTATCCAATACAAATCAGTTCGAGCTTTTTGTCACTTGATAAAAATTTATTACTTTTTGTGAATGATGGACTCATGGCTATCTTTTTTTTCTATGTTGGTCTTGAAATCAAACGTGAATTCGTCGTTGGTGATCTGTCTAGCACAAAAAAAGCGGCATTTTCTGTGTTTGCAGCCATTGGTGGCATGCTTTTTCCTGCTCTACTGTATGTCGCTTTTAACTCGGGAAGTGCCTCCATCAGTGGCTGGGGCATCCCCATGGCCACCGACATTGCATTTGCTCTTGGAATATTAGCTCTTCTTGGCAAGCGTGTGCCTGCAAGCTTAAAAGCCTTTTTACTTGCACTTGCTATTGTTGATGACTTAGGGGCCATACTGGTGATTGCCCTCTTCTATACGGCAAATATTAATTTTATGGCGCTCGTTGTAGCTTTTTCAGTTCTTGCCTTACTAATGACCTTGAATCGATTTAAGTTATCAAATAAAGCCGTTGGTATTTCCCTTGGCCTTGTTGTTTGGTTTGCATTCTTAAAGTCAGGCGTACATGCCACAATTGCGGGAGTGTTGCTGGCTATGATCACACCACTTGTCATTAGCAATAAAAAGAGTCTAGCAACTAACTTTGATGGCCTCATTCATAACATGCACCCATGGATATCTTTTGCCATATTGCCTTTGTTTGCTTTTTTTAATGCTGGCATTGACTTCCGCACCATTGATGTCACAAGCGCACTGAATTCTCCTATCACTTATGGAATTGTCCTAGGGCTACTTGTAGGAAAACCATTAGGAGTGTTTTTAATGTCCTACATAAGCCATAAACTAAAAATTGCAACTAAGCCAGATGACATATCCTGGATGCAAGTGCTTGGAGTGGGTGTTGTCTCTGCCATTGGCTTTACCATGTCTTTATTCATCGCAAGCTTAGCATTTAACTCAGAGATGGACTTTTCTCTGTCTAAGGTCGCAATTTATATTGCATCGATCTTAGCGATGATCATTGGGTTCCTGCTGCTCTACTTTTCTTGCAGCAGCAGGAACCCCGAGATCACTAACAATCAGTAATATATGTTTAATAACTTTAACCCAACCAACAAAAGGAGAATGTCTATGAAAAACGCCAACTTCATCTATAACTATGAACTGTCATCACGCGGCTTAGAAAAACCTCAAAAATTTAAAAAGCACGCCGACATCGTTGCCTTTGATATCTTAAAAAAACAAGATCAACATATCGACTTCAAACTTCACGTCTCCCCCGTAGCCAAAGACAAACAATTATTTAAAATGGTGATGAGCTCAAACTACGACGGGCAAAACGTCGTCTTAAAAGAGACTGGAAAAAATGTTCACTCTCTTCTCAGACGGATGAAAAGAAAGTTTATCAAAACGTGCCGAAAAATTAAAAACCACAAACAACGCAGAAGAAAAAGAGTTCAGTCATTAAGAAACTTTAACTTTAACCTTGAGAACATGACTTAGCACTAACAGGAGGACAAACATGTTACTAAAAAATAATAAAAAAACTATTCGTGGAGTGCTCATCGCTGATTACCGAAGAGTGCAAGAAGATCATAAAATATTTTTATTCACAGGCAACCGTCGCATTGAGATCGCCGGAACATACAATCGCCTCAAAAAACTCATTGAACATGGTGGCGAATTCCTTTCCATTGACGGACATTGGTTGTCTAGCCATGTTTTCTTAATCACAGATCATCTCATTGTAAGTGACGACGTGCTGCTCAACGGAGACATTGAAAACTGTTACGATCAAATGTTTTTACAAGAGCAGATCAAAGAAAACGGTCTACTTAAATACGACGACATTAGCGCATAGTTGCCATTTCTCCTATATAAAAAAAAGCCTGACATGAATTTATCAGTCAGGCTTTTCTAATTTAAATCTCGTTTAAATATAGCTTAGTATCTGTAATGCTCTGGCTTGTATGGACCTTGTTGGCTTAAACCTAGGTATTTCGCCTGCTCGTCCGTTAACTCAGTTAATTCAACACCAATTTTTCCAAGGTGAAGTTTTGCAACTTTCTCATCGAGCTCTTTAGGCAAGACATAAACACCAACATCTTGATATTTACCTCTATTTTCCCAAAGGTCTAATTGAGCCATCACCTGGTTAGTGAATGAGTTACTCATCACAAAGCTTGGGTGACCAGTCGCACAGCCTAAGTTCACTAAACGCCCTTTAGCAAGTACGATAATCTCACGACCATCATCAAACTTATGAATATCAACCTGTGGCTTCACTTCACGCATTTCTGTGTTGTCATTCAGCCATGCCATATCAATTTCATTGTCAAAGTGTCCAATGTTACAAACGATGCTACCACTTTTCATCTTTGTGAAGTGCTCTTTAGTAACAATATCAACACAACCTGTGGCTGTAACAAAAATGTCAGCAGTTTTTGTCGCTGTTTCCATTGTTACAACTTCGTAACCTTCCATCGCAGCCTGCAAAGCACAGATTGGATCAATTTCAGTGATCAGTACGCGACAGCCATAAGAACGCAAAGAAGCAGCACTTCCCTTACCGACATCACCAAAACCAGCAACGACAGCTACCTTTCCAGCCAACATCACATCTGTGGCACGTTTAATTCCGTCAGCTAAAGACTCTCTGCAACCATATAAGTTATCAAATTTTGATTTAGTCACTGAATCGTTCACATTAATGGCAGGTACTTTTAATTTACCTTCCTTGTGTAGCTTCACTAAGTTATGAATTCCTGTTGTTGTTTCTTCAGACAAACCAATGATGTTTTCCATTTCCTTAGCAAAGCGCTCTTCGTGCATCATATTAGTTAAGTCACCACCATCATCAAGAATTAAGTTGTAACCTTGCTCACCCCAACCTGTGATCGTTTGCTCAATGCACCAGTTGAACTCTTCCTCTGTCTCACCTTTCCAAGCAAAAACAGGAACACCTGTTGCTGCCACAGCAACTGCTGCGTGATCTTGAGTTGAGTAAATATTACAAGAACTCCAACGAACCTCAGCACCAAGATGTGTGAGTGTTTCAATGAGCACTGCTGTTTGAATTGTCATGTGCAAGCAACCTGCTATGCGAGCACCTTTAAGGGGCTCAGTGTCTCCGTATTCAGCTCTCAGAGCCATCAGACCTGGCATTTCTGCTTCTGCGATTTTTATTTCTTCTCGTCCCCACTTCGCCAATCTTTGAAACTCAGCCGGGTTCTCCATGGCTTCTTTACAAACCATAAAGTCAACTTTCTTGTCCTTTTGTACATTTGCCGTTGTCATTGTTTCCATAAACCTCTCTCTTTGGTTAATCTTCTAACAAGGTCAATACCTCATAAGAAGTGTCGGTAATAAGTATTGTGTGTTCATACTGAGCTGACAAGCTTTTATCATGTGTTTCGTAGTATTTTATATCTGAACCATCAATTGAAAATTCAACTATTTTGTCAGAATTTTGGTTGATCATAGGCTCAACAGTTAAACATGTCCATGGTTTTAAGCGTTCACCTCGTCCTTTTTTACCAAAACTTGGCACAAAAGGGTCCGTATGAAAGACCTTGCCTATACCATGACCACCAATCTCTTTGACTGCGTGATATCCTTTTTTTTGAATGAACTTGCCTATAGCGAAGCCTATGTCACCCGTTGTTCCACCAGGAGTGATCGCCTCAATGCCCTTCCACATAGCATCGTGAGCGCAGGCTGAAATTTTTTTGACTTCCTCACTCACCTCACCAATGAAAAACATCGCTGAAGTGTCACCGTAGAAGCCATCCTTTTTAGGAGTGACATCAATATTGATAGCGTCTCCCTCTTTTAATGGAGTGTCATCGGGAACACCATGGCAAATTGAATGATTTACTGACGTACAAATGCTCTTAGGGAATCCATGGTACCCAAGAGGTGCTGGTACAGCTCCATTTTCTAATGTGAAATCATGAACGAGCTGATTGAGCTCGTTGGTTGTTACGCCCGGTTTGACGTAAGGCTTGATAAATTGGAGGGTCCGGGCAGCCAAATGGCAAACCTCTCGCATTTTATCGATTTCTTGTGCAGATAATGACATAAGAAATAACTAACATTTAAATATGTGAGGGGCAACAAAGTTCAATGTTTTATGAACTTTTACATCGAATGTTTGAGGTGGCTTGCGGTGACCTCTTCGCTACGCTCAGAATGACGGCGCTGACTTTGTATTATAGAGCTTTGTCAGATATGCGATAGATCCCCAGGTGCGCTCAGGATGGCGATGATAGGTTCAGAGTGACGTTATTTAACCCAGCATGATGTTGATTAGCCCCATAAAAAAAAGCCCGCTATTTGCGAGCCTTTTTCGTCTTTGATTGTATTATTACTCAAGTTTACTTTAAGTGCTTGCTGACAATTTTGGTCATTTCAAACATAGAAACTTTTGCTTTGCCGAAGATTGGCTTTAACTTAGCATCAGCAACGATGTTTCTTCTGTTCTTAGGATCTTGAAGGTCGTGTTTCTTGATATACGCCCAAAGTTTTTTAACAACCTGAGTTCTTGGAAGTGGCTTAGAACCAACAACAGCTGCTAATTTAGCACTTGGAGTTAATGGTTTCATGAAAGCTGCGTTTGGCTTTCTTTTAGTTTTTTTCTTAGCCTTTTTCTTAGTTGTTTTTTTCTTAGTGGCTTTCTTTTTAGTCGCCTTCTTTTTTGTTGCTTTTTTCTTAGTGGCTTTTTTCTTTGTAGCTTTTTTAGCCGCTTTCTTTTTTGTAGCTTTTTTCTTAGTTACTTTCTTTTTAGCTTTTTTCTTTGTTGTTTTTTTCTTAGCAGCTTTTTTTGTTGTTTTCTTTTTAGTTGTTTTCTTAGCTGCTTTTTTTCTAGTTGCTTTCTTCTTAGCTTTTTTCTTAGCCATTATGTCCCCTCTTTGTAAGTTGTATTTTTATTAATATAAAAATGTTTCGACTCTAAAATCATACTAAGTTCAAAAAATAAGTCCAAAGAAAAATGAAAATTTTTAAAAAAAATTCTCTCACCCCCCTCTGACAACCCCTTGTTAGCAACCGTTTTACAGAGAGAAAAGTGACTTTTTACTCGTTGAAAACAACCCTTCTTAAGCTGTTTAAAAAAAACAACAAAATCACTGAATCGACTTGTACTTAAGCCTTTTGGGGACAAGGGTGTCCACTCCTAAACGCTTTTTCAAATCCTCTTCGTACTCAGAGTAAGTGCCTGTAAACCAGTTCACTTTGCTATCTCCTTCAAATGCTAGTGTGTGCGTCGAAACTCGGTCTAAAAACCAGCGATCGTGACTGATTATGATGGCAGAACCACCAAAATTTAACAAAGCTTCCTCGAGAGCACGCATTGTATTCACATCTAAATCGTTGGTTGGCTCATCGAGAAGAATCAAGTTGGCCCCTTCTTTGAGAATTTTTGCGAGGTAAACTCTGTTTTTTTCACCCCCCGAAAGGTCCTTCATTTTCTTCTGTTGGTCGCCACCGCTGAAGTTAAATTTAGAAACGTAAGCGCGCGAATTGATTTCTCTTCCACCGACATCAATGAGGTCATTGCCACCTGTGATCTCTTCCCAAATGGTTTTTTCAGGATCTATGCCATCTCTTTTCTGATCAACATAGGCAAGCTTGACAGTCTGACCAACATTAAACTCCCCAGTGTCTGGAATTTCGTTCCCGGTGATCATGTTGAACAGTGTTGTTTTTCCCACACCATTAGGCCCAATGACCCCAACGATAGCCCCCTTGGGAATAGAAAAATTTAAATCATCGATAAGAACCCGGTCACCGAAAGACTTCGTTAAATTCTTAGCCTCTACAACAACATCACCAAGACGAGGCCCTGCAGGTATATAGATCTGAAGTTCTTTTAATTTTTCGGCTGATGGAGTTTTTAACAAATCTTCATAAGCAGAAACACGCGCCTTTGATTTTGCTCTACGACCCTTAGGAGCCATCTTCACCCAGTCGAGCTCTTTCTCTAAAGTTTTTACTTTTTGACTCTCAACTTTTTGCTCTTGAGCGAAGCGTTTAGCTTTGGCGTCTAGCCAACCTGAGTAATTGCCTTTAAATGGAATCCCCTCTCCGCGGTCGAGCTCTAAAATCCACCCAGCAACGTTGTCTAAAAAGTAACGATCGTGAGTCACGGCGATGACAGTGCCAGGAAAAGTGTCTAAGTAATGCTCAAGCCAAGCCACAGACTCTGCATCCAAATGGTTGGTTGGCTCATCCAGCAGAAGAATGTCTGGCTCTGAAAGCAAAAGGCGACAAAGTGCCACTCGGCGCTTTTCCCCTCCAGACAAATTGACTACAGAACTGTCATCTGGCGGACAACGGAGAGCCTCCATAGCTTTGTCGATTTTTTGATCCACTTCCCAGCCATCAGCAGCTTCAATTTTTTCTTGCACAAAACCTTGGCGCTCGATGAGTTTTTCCATCTCATCGGGCGTGATATTTTCATCACACATTTTAAGGCTCAGCTCTTCAAACTCTTTGAGGTATTTATTTAAATCACCTAAACCGTCCATGATATTTTCTTTCACAGTTTTAGCTGCATCGAGTTCAGGCTCTTGCTTTAAATAACCCACCTTGAATTCTTTAGCAGGAAATGATTCCCCTAAGAAATCATGATCAACTCCTGCCATGATTTTTAAAAGTGATGATTTCCCCGATCCGTTCAGGCCTAAAACACCAATTTTGGCTCCGTAAAAATACGATAAATAAATATCTTTAAGAACGTATTTATTAGGGGGGTAAACTTTGCTCACCCCTTTCATTGTATAGATTATTTCTTCTGCCATTGGTCACCTGCCTTATTAATGATCACAATAAAGATTTTTTTTGTACAAAAAACTTTTTATCTTGTCAAAAATAGCAAATCGTTTTTTTATATAACTAGATGAGCAAAGATAATGTTAAAAATTTCAAGCACATAAGCACTCGCCTCAAAGACGCCCTCAGTGAATTTGAAAACATCAAGAAGGCTGAAAAAAAGCAAGACCAGTCTCTCATCGATCAAGAGAAAGCGCAAAAAAACTTAATTAAAAACATCAAAAATTTGATCCATGACCTTTCGTAATCGTTACTATCTTATCAGTTTCGTTTTTTTCCTTACTGGTTGCTCACTATTTGCACCTCAAGTGCAAACTGTTAAAGCTAAAGACATCATCAATTATAAAAAAATAGGCACTGACGAGAACGACTGCCTAAATATGAACGAAAAATCCTGTGAGCTGTTTAAGCTTATCAATGTATACCGGAAAAATAAGCAGCTCCCTGCTTTTATTGCCATCGAAAACTGCATCAACTCGGCCCAATCACATTCAGAAAACATGTATGTTAAAGAAGAGCTCAAACACGACCTGAGCGATAGCAAATGGAATGATAGAATAAAAATTCATAGGGTCATTGGCGAGACCATGGCAGAAAATGTAGCCCTTGCAAGCACTGCCTCCCAAGTTGTCGACAAATGGATTCACTCAACAAACCATTACAACAACATCATCAACCCTAACTTTACCCACATCGGCTACGGACAAAAAGGGCGATACTGGACCCAGTGCTTTTTAAAACCTTTTCAGCAATAAAAATTCAAATCCTTTGGAACAATATCACTGAGCACAAATGTTAAAAAAACTGATAAAGAACATGATCTGCCTCAAACCTATGACAAGCGATCACTCGAAACAGACATCGACATGAGCAAAGGTCACTTCTTGAGTCGTCAAGTTGACAATATTCATTTCTAACGTTGCCGGACCACCGCTCTCATAAATACGATTGAGCTCAAATTTTAATGACCCATGCACATTTGTCATTGCATCTTTCCAACTTCCAAAATAGCAAAAGTCGACAAACACTGCATTCATTTGATTTTTCTTCAAATCATCGAACAACTTTTGAGCCACTCCTTCAGAAGCAACACTTTTACCTCTATAAAGGAAACCACTTTGATCTCTTGGCTTAAAACTGTTGTGCACTAAAGCTCGATTGAGCCAAACTCTAAATTCTGTTGCTCGAGCGTAAAGTCTTTCCTTTCCTGCATAAGGTTTTTTATCGATGATATACACATCCAAACAAGCAAAAAGAGATTGCCCCTCATCAATAAGCCTTTCAACGACATTAATGAGCTCAGGACTGTTTCCATAGGTCACTCTAATGTCTTTGGTGTTTTGCTTTAACCAAAAACCTGACAACTGATAAGGCCTCACCTCTGTGTCTCTGTTGAACGAAGGTCCGGCAATCACACCACAAAGTGACTTAGAGCTTGCATAGCTACCAAAGGTTGCCAAAAGTAAAATTAAAATAATCTTCATTGCATTTCCCCAAAAAAAATAAATGGAATTGGCTCTTTATAAAACTAACTCCTATGTCTTGGGAAAAACATAGATCAAACTGATTGAAATTTATAATTTAAGACTGAAAAAAGTAAATTCTACATCAATATATGCTTAACAATTAGACTCACCAATGTGACTGCAAATAGTATTGTTGTCAGAACTGACGTTAACTGTCTATTTTTTCTTATGCGAACAGTCAGGGCTGCTTAAATTCACACTATCTTTTTTTTCACTCCATTCGGGAGCTGTGAAGAGCTTTAGCGCTAAGGCATGCAATCCAGTGTCTAGTTCTTTTTGCATGTATTTATAAACAAGCTGATGCCTCTCAATGCGTGTCTGACCCTCAAATAAATCAGACACGATGATTAACTTGAAGTGAGTTTCGCGTCCTGGTGGCCCCTGATGACTGTCGGACTCATTCTCAACAAACAAGACCTCAGGTTTTAATTCACTATTGATAACGTCGATAATTCGTTGTTTTCTCATTGAATGAATGAATAATCGAAAGTCTTCTCATTTTCAATAAATCTTTTAAAACGAGCCAATTGACTTTTTGCGTGCCCCACACGACGTGGGTTTACTTTAACTTCACCCACATAAGCGATAGTGCAGTCTTTCTTGTAACCAACAACAATATCTAACTCACCAATTCTGTTGCTTGTGCGGTTACCGCTATACGCTACAGAGCCTGTGATGTACATATCGTCCTTGAGAGACTTTTTAATTTTAACCAATGTCAGAATTTCAAGAACCTGGCCCTCATCATTAAAGTCAAAGTCCATTTTTTCAAAATGATTGTAAATAGCCATAAAGATTTTTTTCTTGCGTTCACTGCTATTCTTCCAAGACATTGCTCGGCCACTATCTTGATCGCCTGAACGAAAGATGCTCCACAACTGACGGATCTCTTCGCGAGAGATATCGTAGCTAAAATCAAATTTTGAACCTTTATTTCCAGTTCGACTGTACGTAAAATACTTTAAGTCACTGGCAAAAAAATCAGAGACTTCGTTGTAATTGCACTCATCTGGTATAGTTAAATCGTGCCTCAGATGAACGATCTCAGACGCACCCACTTGATAAATAAAAACTGTAACTAGTAATAATAATATTGACTTCATTGTCCCCTCCCACCCTATAAAAATCATCACCTAGTTTTTTTTAATTAGCAAACGAATTGAAAAATAAAATTGATTTCTAAAATGTTCTTAAATTTAAAATTGATGGTTGATTTTAGAAGGCTACAGTGGTGGACATCGCTTTTGACCATTCAAAACATGATAAAAACTCACAAAAATCTAGCGATTTTTTTTACATTTTTAGTAGCTCATTTTAAATCTTAGAACAAAACTTGGGATTGCGCTCAGCTATTTAAGATTTTTTAAGTTCAAAAAAACAAGAAGTTTTTATCTTAAGGAGATAAGCAAGAATTAAGACTTCCCCTAGTACACCCTTAGGACTGAGCAATAAATGTCTTCAAGGACAACATCAACAGAAGCGCCACTAAAATATAGCCTCGCACTTTTCGGTCCAACTTCGCTTGAAACTTGCGCCCCCAGTAGGCAGTGACCATTGCAGACACCACAATCGGCAAAACATAAATTTGTAAGTGGTCGGCAAAGACAGACAAATCGGTTTTAAATAAATAAGCAACCACTGCAAAAAAGGTCGTGAAAATCATAATGCCGTTGGATGTTGGAGAAATATGATCACTCTTTACCCAAGACAAGCCCACCAACATCAAGCTCAAGATCAAACCCGAACCTATACCTAGTAAACCCGACAAGATGCCCGCAACTAAAGACAAAAGCATAAAAGAAAAAAAGTGCTTAGCACTTTCTGCTTTTACCACTTGCTCCTTTTTGAGCTTGTACAAGTTAAATACACCCCAAATAAGTAACACTGTCGCCAAAATATTCTTTAACAACGACTCAGTTAATAATGGACTTATAAAGTAAGCAGCAACAATGGACCCAATAGCAGTCAGAGGCCCAAAGCCAAAAACTGCTTTCAAGTTCACTTTGCCTTCCTTATAAAAGAAATATGTATTCACACTGACAATAAAAAATATAGAACACAAAGAAACGAGAACAGACTCTTTGCGCGATAAGTCTGTCATGACAGGAAGTAGAGGAACAAGCAAGATTCCACCGCCCAAACCAAGGACACTTGAAATCAAACCAACCACTGTTCCTAGTAAAACAGACGTCAACATAGTGATGTATTAAGAATGACTTAAGAGCGGTTATGAACTAATAAACGAATAGCGTCTTGAAAAACAACTTCTATTTTTCCAGAGGTCGCTGACTTAATGTAGCCAATGCCAAATTTAATGTGGTCAATCGCTGTTTCTACTTCGTAATTTTCGGTCATTTTGTATTTGATCTTCTCATCTGAACCAATTTTTTTATCGTACATCGCCCATGCACTAGCTGCACTGGAGCGAACGCTCGCCTTTTTAGTTCGAGCACGTGCTGGATTTTTAGGAAGCTTGTAGGTTTTTTTACTTCCGCAAATTTCACACTCAAGTTTAGCAGAATCTTCAGCTGAATGAGCTAAGACAACATGAAACGTCTCTTTGCCACATTTTTTGCAATCGTAGTAAAAATTTGTTGCCACTTTAGGCAAAACGTAAACTTCTGGCGTTTCTGCGCTATCACTCATATTGATCCTAAATGTTAATGATTTCTTAACTTTATATTAACACACTGACTCATTTTGGCAAGTAAATGCTTAAACTATCTTGCAGCTGACCGGCTCTGAGCTCCGACGGACGCAAGTAAAATGGCCCTTTGCCCATTTCGATAAGTCTTTGTAATAACTTTAGACTTTCACTTTGAGTGCGCACCACTGAAATATCACTCTTTAGATAGCGACTTTCAAAACTTTCACTGCTGTTTTTTTTAAAAAAAACATCCCAATAGTGAGGATCCACCTTCAAGCGATAAGTTAAGGTTTCTGCGTAATCGTGCACCGGTGTGTAGGCTGTAAGAATTTCAAACTCCCCGTAGTGAGAGTGCAAACGAAGTGCTGGGCTCGTCCATTGTGTCATTCCCAGCTGCACTTTGATGTTTGCGTACCATAAAGCAAAGGCCTTGGTTAAAAAACCAAGGCCGTAAAATTTATTTTTGCGATCTATCATAGAGTTGATCGAGCACAGATTGTGCGCCACCCACTCGTTCTCTGCCATGGTCGGAATGATGATGAATAAAGAAATGGGAATCCATTCTTGATCAGGCTGCAAACGCGGATAGATCGAAACCATCTCTTGAGTGAGTTGATCTCGCCTGATGGCAAAGCCCGCCACAAAACCAGGAATAATAGCGCAATCATAAAAAACCCACCTCGGCATAGGCATGTCTGATTTTTCGAAGGCTTTGTGCTCTAAATCTAAAATAAGGTTGGCAAAATGAACGTCATCCATTTTTAGCGGATCTTTCCTGACGATGTCTGTGTGAAACCAATCGACATCAAAGTAAGACCCTGGGTTTATTATTTTATTGTCGTTGCGAACGTAAACATATGGGCGAATGCTATCACTTTCAAGCCAAGAGAGTTTAGTTTTATCATCAATAAGGTCAAACAAAGAGTTCATGTGCTTGCTCCAGCTGCCAATCACGTTGCTCTTTTATTTTACTATAGACATGACGATTGATCACCTCTAGCCAGGCAAAGGTCTAACTGGTCGTTAACAAGTGAAACTCGTTCGTCAAATCTTTTACTTTTTGAAACCTATTTGCGGGATTTTTTGCTGTGGCTTTATTAACTAGTGCCAATAGCTTTTTACGAATGGCCTGTTTATCAAGCCCTTCATGCATTTGACCATTATTAGAGGTTTGGTCATCACCACTTTCACCCATGGCCAGCTCAACAATTAGCCGACCCAGTCTAAACACCTGAGTGCGATGATCGATGAGGCTTCCCCTTACAAACTCTTCAGGCGCCATGAACCTCTGCGAACCGGGCAGACGGTCATGCTCCAAAACGAAGGGCCCACCTGACACATATTCATCCAAGTCAAAAACTGTGAGCTGTTGCGTGCTAAAATCATACTGTAAACACCCATCGTAAAAGTCGACAGCGACATAATTCAGGGCTTCAATTTTAACGTGCAAATCAAAAACTTGATGTAAAACTTTAAGCTTTTGCGCCAGTGGCAACTGCCTAAACCGAAAGTGCGGACTCCTGGGGTGGTTTCTTCCTGCAGCTCCTGGAAATTGTGTGTAATCATAAAGGTTCTCACCAGGGCGCCACTCACTAATTAGAGCGTAACCCTCGGCTGTGTGAAACCCATTGTGAACTTTTGCCAAAAGATCACTTTTAATAAGGTTTATAAACTGACGAGTTTGCAGTAGTTTTTGAGCTGTCTTTTCATCGAAGGCTTCTTTTATAAACACGGGGCGGCCATTAAATTTATAACCATAGGACACACAACCGGAATCTTGCTGTTCGTATATTTTAAAGAGATCTTCTGAATCGAGATATTGTTTTAAACGTGTTTGAATTCGGTCGACAGTGAAAAGGTCTAGCATTTAAATTGACTCAATTAAACTGCAATCTCTTGCAAGAGTTGCTTGAGCTCTTCAACATTCCCCGCCACATGATAAAGATCACCGAGTTTTTCTGGGATCATTCTTTGTTCGTGTAAGTTTTGCGACAATTCAAAAAATGTGTCCCAAAAACCAAAGCAATTGTAAAAGATGATCGGCTTGTTGAGTTCACCCACCTGTTTTAAAGCCAAAACTTCAAGAGCTTCATCAAGTGTCCCGAAGCCGCCTGGCAGAATTAAAAAAACATCCGCCTTATCGACCAGTTGTTTTTTTCTTTCGTTCAATCCAGAACATACAATCAATTGATCGAGCCCTTGTTGTTGATTATCATCGGTGTTCAAGCCTTCTGTGATGATCCCTATAACCTTGCCACCTTTGGCAAGAGACCCTCCGGCAACAGACCCCATAAGCCCACAATTAGATCCACCGTAAATCAAATTGTGTTCACTAAGATGCTCACCTAACACTTTAGCTTCTGAATAAAAAACGGGTGAAAGTTTATTGCTGGAGCTGCAAAAAAAAGTGATGTTCATTGGATGAAACCTTAAGCCTTTGGACCTGTCATTTCTTGTGGCTTCACTACTTCGTCAAACTTGGCAGGATCAATCAACCCTAGTTTTTCTCCGGCCTCTTTGAGAGTTAAACCTTGCTCGTAAGCGGTTTTTGCAATTTTAGCTGCATTGTCGTAGCCAATGTGTGGGTTCAACGCTGTCACCAACATAAGTGAATTTTGCAAATGTTCAGTGATTTTTTCTTTGTTGGGCTCGACACCGGCGATGCACTTTTCTCTGAAACTGTCACAAGAGTCGCTCAATAAGCGAATGGAATTTAAACAATTAAAAACCATCACCGGCTTGTAAACATTGAGCTCAAAGTTCCCTTGCGTCCCGCTCACAGAAATGGCCATGTCGTTGCCAATCACTTGTGCGCACACCATGGTCATGGCTTCACACTGAGTCGGATTGACCTTACCGGGCATGATTGAACTACCTGGCTCATTGGCTGGGAGTAACAACTCACCCAAACCACTGCGGGGACCACTGCCCAACCAGCGAATGTCATTGGCGATCTTCATCAAACTGCAAGCAATCACTTTCAGCGCACCACTCACTTCAACAATGGCGTCGTGAGCCGAGCTTGACTCAAATTTGTTGGGGGCCGACACAAACGGCAAACCCGTCTCATTAGAAATTTGTTTAGCGACAGATTCTGCAAACTTAGGGTGAGTGTTTAAACCAGTTCCAACGGCAGTTCCACCAATCGCTAACTCGTAAATGTGTGGCAGCGTGTTCTTAAGTCGAGTGATGCCTTTGCTCAGCTGCTCAACATAACCAGAGAACT
>JAHDFM010000040.1 GCA_020628165.1 Bdellovibrionales bacterium
GCCACTCAGTGTTAGCAATCGTCTCCTGAGCGCAGCAAAGGGCCTCTTTAGAAAATAGACAGGTCTATAAAATTGACAGGGCTAGGCTCTAAACATTCGTGATTTTTTACATACTTAGCAATGGCATAGACTTTGCTCTTTATTATAGAGACTATTTAATGTGAGTTTGTGAGGTGTGCTATCTATAAATTAGACAAGAATAACTTTTTAAATACTCAAAATGACACCGAAGCTGCAAATAAAATTCAGCTTCAAAAAAATAGATCTTCAGATTTAAATAAAGCTCTCAGTCACTTTTTAGACGACAAAAATATCAACCCCGAAATAAAAAATAATATCATTGAATTCTTAAGGTCTCATCTAGCAAGAGTGAATAGCAAAAAAGTAACGAATGATGAGAAAAACTATTTAATTTATAAGTCAGCTGAAGAGCTCAAAGACTTTTTAATTACAGGGCCAGAGATCACTGATCTTTCGGACAGAATTATAATGTTGCACGAATGGCTTGGCTTTGCCGACCCAACACTTCTCACTATTTTGACCATTCACTACAACTTGTGTTTGGGCAGTATTTTACAGTCCAAAGAAAGCAACACTCCTGTTGTTAAAAAGATTGTTGATGAGTTATTGAATTTTAAGTCTTTTGGTGTGTTTTTAGCAACTGAGCTCAGTTACGGCAACAATCTGTACAGTCTAGAAACGAGAGCCGATTATGATCATGAAACTAAAACCTTTGTGATCAACACGCCCACGGCCAGTGCTCAAAAGTACATGCCAAACACCGGGCAAAAAAGAATTGCCAAAGTGGCCTGTTTGATGGCGCGACTCTATGTTGATAATCAAGACTGTGGTGTTTTTCCTTTCATTGTGAGGTTGCGCGGAGAAGGTGGCAAGCTCATGGAAGGAGTGTCGGTGAAGCCTTTAGGTGATAAGCCAGTGTATGTCTTAGACAATGCGGTCACTTCATTTAAAAACGTCAGAGTGCCTTTTGAGCATGGTCTTCTTGGAGAAGACAGTCGCATTAATGAAGCTGGTGAATTTAAAACAACAGAATCTAATGCAAGAACTCGCTTTTTAAAGTCTGTCGACAGAGTGCAAATGGGAAAGCTATGCCTGTCCGCATCGGTGACCAAAGGTTTACAAGCGGCACTGAAGATTGCCTTCACTTACTCTGATCAACGAAAGACCTTTGCACCTAAGCAAAAAGACGTGACCATCTTTTCTTACAGAACGCATAAAAACTCCCTATTTACCGACCTGTCAAAATACTTTGCTATGCGCTCACTGTACAATGAAGTCAAAGAGCTTAAGTCGAACAGTGATGATAAGTTTTTTGAGAATTCAGTTTATACTCTTAAGTACTTTTCTTCAGACAAAACGATTTTGATACTTAACAACCTTAGAGAACGTCTTGGAGCTCAAGGTATGTTTAATGAAAATAGGATTTTTGAGTATTTAGTTTCAACTCACGGCACTGCAACAGCTGAGGGTGACAATGTAATTATTAAATCCAAGCTGATAAAAGAGATGCTCACGACAGATACCTACTCTAAACCCAAGCCTGTGAAGGTGGGCTGGCTTAAGCAATCGATCACTAACATTGAGTACATTTCCTATCTCTTGCACAAGAGAGAGCATAAACTATTTTCTGATCTTAAAAGCAAATTTGCTGTCGACAAGGCTTTAGGCCATGATTTGTTTGCATCTTGGAATAAGCACTCAATTCAAGCCATGGAGCTTGCTGAGGCTCATGCTGTTAGATACTCATTCGATAGTTTTGTGAAAAGAATTGCCGAATGTGAAGATGTTCGAGCTAAAGCTGTGTTGACGGATTTGTGCAAAGTCTTCTCTTTGAGTCACTTACAGGAAACATCAGGCTGGCATTTAGTGCACAAGACGATGTCTCCTAGGGCCTACAAAAAGATTCAAGTGCATATAGACCAAGCCATTGATCGTTTGTACCCTTACAGACATAATATCATCGATAGCTTTGATATACCTAATGATCTTATTGGTTCTCCTTTGCTTGGAAATTACATCAAAAATTTTGATTTTTTGAACAAATAAACCTAATATTATATTAATGAGTCAGATAAAAGTTCCCACATATGGTGGGAAGTTAGGTGTTAAAAATTTACTTGAATTAAGAAAAAACCCAATTGTTTTTCTCGATAAGATTCATAAAAGCCATGGCCCAACCGTTAAATTCAAATGTGGCCCATTCAATATATATTCGATCACTAGAACCGAACATATTTCTTATGTGATGGGGCCTAAGTGGAAAAACTTTTCTAAGGACACTCCCGGTTACAAAGGACTCTCTGAATACATTGGCAATGGCTTGTTAACCCATGTTCGCCCAAGCACTTGGAAGCAGCGTAAAACCGCTTTGGGGCCGTCGTTTTCAAGGCCTGCCTTCAAAGACTCAAAAGACACAATCTTGTTTTGGGTTCGCCAAATGACGGAGAGCATTCAAAAATCACCCAAGTCTTTTAATATGACTGAGGAGTTACGTAAGGTCACTCTCTGTATTATTTGTGATGCCATGTTAGGGGTGCAGATTTACCCACAAGCAAAAGGTATTTCTGATGCCATTGAAACTTGCATAAATCACTCCTATCTTAAAGCTTACAATCCCTTTTATATACTATCGCCAAGTGGCTATAAGTCACATATCAATATGAAATCGTCTCGAGATGTGTTGCGATGTTTTGCAAGAGGCTTGTTGGAAAATCAAGAGGCCTTTGCTCAGTCACTTTTTTTGCAAGGGCTTGCAAAGTCGCAGTTAAGTGATGCGGAAAAAGTCGATGAGATCATCACCTTATTGCAAGCTGGGCATGAAACATCGGCCACAACACTCAATTGGCTATTTTACCGTCTTGCCAGTGACAGCAAGTTGCAAACAAATTTAAGAGACGAGATTATAAGTAATAAAGAGGAGAGTCCTACCGACACCGACGTCTGGGACAAATTAAACCAATGTTTGTATGAATCTCTTAGGTTTGACCCATCTACCTGGATATTTGATCGCAAAGTCGTTGAAGATGAAAAAATAGTTGATTTCAATGCCAGGGCGGGAGATCTACTGCTGATTTCACCATTTATCATTCACCGAGATAAAGAAGAGTGGCGATATCCTAATACGTTTAACGTTGAAAACTTTGACCTCTCAAAAGAGCAAATTCCAAAAAATTTCATGCCTTTTTCCGTAGGACCACGTTTGTGTCCCGGTCGTTTGTTAGCTCTCATGGAAATAAGAGCTTTTGCTTATTTAGTTTTACAAAAATTTAATTTTGCAATTGTTGGTGAAGATAACTTTGATTACAAACCGTCAATAACATTGAAGTTAAATAAAAATTTAACTTTAGATTTTAAGCAACATAATTAAAGTTTAGTCTATTTTATAGCAATGCCCCGTTGCTGAAGCCTTAATGAGGTCACAACCCCCGTATCCAGGAAAAGTTATTACAGATGTTGATTCTGTAGTGTAGTTTTCATTGTTACACTCGGTCAGTGCCTTTTCTGCGAGTGTTTGTTTTAGGTTTTTTAGAGCTCCAATAGAAGCATTTAGTGAGGTGATGTAACACAAGGGAACGGTTTCCTCTGCCGTTATCAATACATTTTGTTCTGCCTGTGCAACGCCACTGCAAAATACAATTACTAAAGATATTAAAACTGTTTTTAAACGATTCATTTATTCCCCCGATTAGTTATAAGAGCTCTCAAATTAAGCTCTTTAGCTGCATCTTTTTTAATAAGACTAGATTCATAAATCAAATTGGATCCTATTATATTTATAATAGATAAAACCTATGATTGAAAAAACTATGCGACTTTTGTATGTTCTTGAATTCACAGCAAAAAGATGCTTCTTGGACATTGTCGATGTATTTTAGGTCAAAGTTTATTGAAGGAGATAGCGAGGTGAGTGTATATGATCACTCAAAGCTTGAGTTCTGGAGATGGGCTGTTTGCTATTTGGGTAAGTAAGGTATACTTTAGATGTGTCCCTGTATTCATAATTGTTAAGTGAATTTACAAGATGTAGGCGGCAATGGACTTCATAAATGATGAAGAATACAATCCACATTTAAGAGCGATGGTAGATGAGAGTGAGAGCTTTTATTACCTCGTGGAAACAAAGGATGATCTCGCATGAAAATACTGATAACAGGAGCCACCGATGGCATTGGCTTAGAAACAGCTAAAAAGTTGAAGCAATTAGGACATACAGTTTTAGCACATGGGCGCAGCGAAAAAAAATTGGCCGCCATTAATAATGAATTTAACTTTCAGGTGTATCAGGCTGATTTTTCATCTCTTTCAGAAGTTAAAAAAATGGCCAGTGAAATTGCTCAAGATCATTCATCGATAGATGTGTTGATCAATAATGCCGGGGTTTTTAAAATTGCCAACCCTCAAACTGAAGACGGCTTTGATGTGCGCTTTGTAGTGAATACGTTTGCCCCATATTTATTAACGAAAATGTTGAGTCCTTTAATGACTACTCAAGGGCGGGTCATTAACTTGTCGTCAGCGGCTCAAGCCTCTGTTGATCTTGAGGCTCTACATGGCAAGGTGGCCCTTGGTGATTTTGAGGCTTATGCGCAAAGCAAGCTAGCTCTCACTATGTTTTCTATGTACTTAGCTGAAGATTACAAAAAATCAAATGGCCCTATCGTTATAGCTGTGAACCCTGGTTCTTTTTTAGCAACAAAGATGGTGAAAGAAGGGTTTGGTCAGGCAGGTAACAATATAGATCAGGGTGTGAATATTCTAATTAGCCTTGCTCTAGATGAAAAATTTAAAGAAGATACTGGCAAGTACTACGACAATGATAATGGTCGCTTTGCTGAACCACAAGCAGATGGTCTTGACAAAGAAAAAGCCAAGAAAATTGTCGCTGAAATTGAACAGATTATAGCTTGAAGGCTTTTTAGTTTTGGCCGGTCCTCTGATGTGTAGGACGGGCCACGTGATTTTTTATAGAACTCTTAATTTGCTAAATCAATCAGAGATAGCAATCCCAGCGAGACTTTCAAAAAAATGAATTTTCTTAAGCAACAAGGATGCTGAGGTTTTTAATGGTTTAGGCGGGCCTTCTGCTTGCTTTTCTAGATAGTAAGTCACTTGGCCGCAGTTTAAGTTTTGAGCCTTCTCGTAAGCACTGACCAGCTGTTCCTCACTAGTAAGTAAACTCAATGTGTTTCTAATAGGAAATGCAATATGGCCAAAGTTAATATTTAGATCCTTAATGACGTTATAATACTTTCCAAGTTTTGCGTTATTGAAAGACTCACCAGCGGCAAAGTAATTTTCAATGTCTTCAGGGTTCACGTCTGATGAATCATATTGATTGATTCTGTTAAGTTGGTAGAGATGTGCAATGCCTTCAATTTTATCTTCACAGCCTTTGTAGGCGTAATCGGTCATTTTGTACAAAGCGTACCTGTAATGCTTGGCGAGTTCTAAGTCGTTTTTAATATCTGCAAACATGGCTTGGATATCAATGCCGTTTTCTTCATAGTAGCTTTTTAGTTTTAAGTTGTTACTATCAATGTCCATGTTGGGTGAGCTTGCAGCAAGTTCATAGATGTAGACTAGGTCATGTTTAAGTAGCTTCAGTAAACCAGAGAGACTGTTTTTTAAATAGCCGATGCTAGTTTCTATGTTGTCTGCATAGAGTTTGTCGAAATCTTCTCCTGGGTTAACGTCCTTTAATATTGGGTTGATAAATAAATTTAAAAGATGACTAGTAGACCAAGTTTTATAGTATTTTAGTTTTATTTTCTTATTTGTTTTCTGAATAAGGTAAAGAGATTGATAAATATTTCCATTTAGTAAATTTATGGCCTGGTAATTATGATTGTTAAATGCATATCTTCCTCTTATATATCCTGTGTAAAGCAAGCCATCCCTGTTAAATAGACTAGTATTTCTTTTGTCCCCAAATTTTTGGTAATCAAACAATGTTTCATTTAATGCTGGATACTCTGAGTGAAGCACCTCTCTTAAATAATCTGAATTTAAGTCGACTAAGCTGAGAGCGTCTGTTTTTAATATTTCATACTTACTAGAGTATTTCATGTTTTTTGTAGGGCTCGTCATCCAATAAATGTTATAACTTTTAGGCATTAATGGGTTATCATGCTTATTATTGGTAAAAGTACTGCTGTGATACAGGTAATTCCATAAATAGGGCTGATAATTTTCAGTCACGAAGTCATCAAATTCATAAGAATCTTTATATAAGTCATTCACTGTTATCAAGCCATATTTAGCAGCTAAGCCCTCAATAAGATTGCCCAGAGAGTTTGTATCAATAAAGTTCTTCATGTCTTGGATTATTTTTGTACGCTCTGGAATGTTTGAATTGGCATTAGGTATAACGCCATCTTGAGAGCGAATATCTTTTGGGTCTAGATCTTTATAGCTTGCTTTTTCCACAACTTCAAAAAACTGTTTTTTTATCTGCACAAACTGATATTCTACCGTTTTATCTTTGTTATGTGGCTCTGGTTCATATTTATTTTTTGAGTTTTGTAGTCTTGAGTACCTATGGTTATAATCATAAACAGTTTTTTCTGTGTTATTATTAAGTTTCTCATTAACAACTTTAAGATCTTCTTCTAGTTCATTAATTAACTTAGCTAATGGGTAGATATTGTTATTGTCAGGCGCAGTATTAATTCTGAGCTTTGAATCTATTTTACTAAGAGTGTTTTTGTACTGGTTTAATACCATTGGTAAGGTAGCACGGTAGTTGTCTTTAATTGTTTTTACTTTGTTTAAACGTTTTTTTATTAACTCAACTATATTTTTAGGAATGCTCTTTGAGTACCTATAGAATGAGCTCATAGTGTTAAAAAACGTTTCAGAAATATCGAATAGCAAGATCTCACTGACATTGTTATTGACCTGATGAGAATTGATTAAAAATTGACCTGTAGAGGTAACTTGATCACTACTAGAAGTTTTTTCATAATTAAAAATCATCTTATTCGTATCTGAATCTACGTCTAGACGACTGTTTGATATTAGCCATTGATAAAATCGATCTAAATCGTGAGTGATTAACTGACTGTCGTAAGAGTAAAAGTTCTGAAAGTATTCATTCTCAATGTACTCATTATCAGTCGGGGGTTGGTAGTTTGTATCGACATTAAGTTCACTTATCAATTGATTGATCGTAAATCTAGAGGAACTAAAAATATTTTCCCCTCGGCTATGACCAACACCAAAGCTTGCCCCTTCTTGTCTGTTTAATGTTAAAAATTTACCTATTTTTTGCGACTCCATAGCTAAAGAAGTGATCAAGGTAGATTTGTCGTCAGCTAATTCCTGCAGGTAATCATTGCCTTCAACATCGCCTGCGTTCATTAGCTCTATGTCATCATTTGTTAAATTATAAAAAATAGCATTTGTGAGGTCATTGGTGCGATCGGCGATTGACAATAGGGGGTCGACATACTTGTTGATGGATTCATTGATTTTATCATTAATGACGGAGGCCTGATTTTTAACACTCAAATCGTAGTTGAGGGCTGAAAGTCTGTCAAAAGCAGTCATGATTTCTTGATGTGTGTACTGGTTTTGTTCAGTTATATTATGAACTTGGCGCTGAACAAAGTTTAGCATTGAAATGATTCGTTCGTTTTGTGAAATCATAAAGCTTTGGTTTACTAACAGTTTTTGTTGATTCTTCAAAGAGTGCTGCAACATCTCAATGATGTGATCGAGTTGTTTGAACAAAGATTCAAACATCTTCTTCAATCCATCGTTTTTTTTCTTCGAACTTATTGCTATAATAGAAATTATGGCGATCACGGCTCCAACACCCGTTGCTGAGGCTGCAGCCATTGCAGGCACTTTTGCTGTCGCTGAAGTCAATACAGCTACACTGCTTGCGATAGCAGCCACGTTTGTTGTTATAACCATAAAGTCATTGGTTGTTTTTTTAAAATCAGCATCATTAGATATTGATGCAACACTGTTTAAAATAGACGCTGTTGCATGTGTTATCGCTAAGGTGTCCACAAAATTAGAAAACTCTGGGTTCAAATCGTGATCATAAGCTCCAGTGAAGTCAAAACCTGCAACACTCACTTTAGGCTTATTGAGTTTTTCCACAGTTCGTTGCGTGTTAGTAGCTGCTTCAAGAGTCTTTTTTGCTTTTATCTCATTGCGTTTTGTCTGAACAGTTATGATTGTTTCAGAGGACTCTCGCATAATTTGTGTGTCACCAGTTTTTTTTGCTTTTTCTAAGTCGACGATTGCTTGACTGAAATCAGTTTTATCTTGTTCACTGAGGTCAGGGTCTGCAAGAACTACATCCGCAATCCCGATGAGTCCTGCCAAATCAGAGGCTGCGTAAATGTCTTTTCTGATCTCAGTTTCTAATTCTCTTATTTGATAGCCGGTCGTTATTCTGTCTTGTTGACTTTGTTCTCTGAACTTTTCATACATTCCTTCTAATCTTTTTTGCTTTTCATCAATATCAGATGCGTACCCATGCACTGACTTTATTCCCTCTGCCAATAACTCATTTGAACTTTCTTGACTTCCTTGTAACATATTTTTTGAAAGATCAAATATTTTGGGTAATTGCTCTCTATGAGAGAACAATAAGGCCTTTCTCCTTACTAAATGAATCTTTAAGTAATCATCTACTCGTTCTTGAGGCATATCTTCATCAACTGTAAAAGAAATGCCTCTATCTTGTATTGCTGCTCCCGCAAAAGGAATTCCACCTGAGAGTGACCAGCCAAACTTTCTCCAGTTATTATTTCTTTCATAATCGTTTTTAAATTCAATTTTTTGATCAATAACAGTGTTTTGCCATTTCAATAATTTCTCAAGAGGTGTGTCATCGTCATTAAAAACAAAACTTCTTTCCGCATGACGGGTAAGAGCAGTCTCGTTCCATGTCATCTGGAACTCATCACTTGCTAGCAAGAATTGTGAAGGTAAAGCCAAGCTAAATGCCAGCGTCATGTTTAAGATTTTTTTGATAGTGTTTAAGTCTTTAAAAAAAGTACACGAAAGGCTGTAAAAAGGTGAAAAAAAGACTAGGAAATACCTCAGGTTTTTAGCCAAATTAGTGAAATTTCTCTTCATACAATCACTCCAGTTTTAGGTTCTATTTGAACTAGATTAAACTTGAGTGAAAATAATTATCAGTCTTGAAAATTATACAGGCCGACTCAGGTTGTAAGCTCACTTGTAAAAACTTGATTATAATGTGCAAAAACTCTGCCTAAAAATTGTATTAGCAAGACTTTATTAAGTTATTAAAATTGGACTAAGGAGTTAGTAACTTTGCAGGTCAAACTCTTCAAGCTGGATGCCATCAAGTTTGTAGGCAGCACCTCCGTACTTACTGCTTGATGTTTCTATCTTAAACACACCAATCACCCAGGTTGGGCTATACACTTCATCTAATGATAGCGTCCTACGCATGTTCACAGCCACTATAAGATTTGGTGGCGGTGGAGGAACATGAATGCAGGCCTGACCATCAGGTAACAATAAGAACTCTTTAAGTTTAGTGTAACTGTCTGTGAGAGGCACAACGTAGCCAGGCATACGAATTGTTTTGCCATCAAGCTTCATCAACTCCTCGGGCCCTTTGCCAGTTTTGTGGTCAAAACGACTGAGCATATCCCAGGTGATTCTTGGTAGAGATTCAACGTCTTTGATTGGTTTTTTGTTTGTTAAGAGAGGAATTGAAAAATTGATAATGCCTTCATTGAATAAAATCTTAGCAGTTGCGACACTGATCATGAAAAATAAAAGAATGGAGACAAATAATAATTTTTTCTTCATAGGCTTAACTTTTAATGGTGAGTCCATCAGCAAGAGAGTTTTTATAAGCTTTGTAGCTTGGAAGTATACCAACGCAAAGAGAGCTTGCAAAGATCACACTTAAATAAACAAAGTCATTCATTGATGGAGTTAACAGATTCACATTTAAACCCATTTGACTTTCAAGAACAGGCTTAAAACTAAATAAAGCAATGTAAAGAATCAATAAGCCTAGTAAAATACCTAGCAGGGTGAGAAGACCAGTCTCAATGATTAACACTGAAAAAATGAAACCTTTCTGTGCGCCTAGAGAACGAAATATAGCCATCTCACGTCGGCGCTCATTGAGAGTTGCTAACAATGAAATGATCATACTGACAAGGCTCACTAGAAATACTAAAAGGCTGACGGCTAACAATGTTTTTTCAGCAGACCCGATAGTGTTCCATAAGTCACGTAAGACAACACCAGGAAGCACAGCCATCACAGCCTCTTGATTGTAATTATCAATATCATTTTTAACATTAAAAACATCTAGGCGGGAGTTAAGTTTGAGAAAAAAAGCAGTGATGGATTTAGGAGTGAGCGTGCTTTCATTGGCGGTGTCATGATTGTGCATGTCGCCAGAATGTGTGTCTCCGGGTGTTTGCTGCCAACCGATATGAATAGCCTCTATGGCTTCCAGGGATACATGTAAAGATTGATCAACAGGTGTTCCCGTTTTTGATAAAACTCCAACAACGGTAAAAGGCTTGTCGGCGTGATCTTGGAAACTGATCTTATCAGACCCATGTGAGAGCACAATTTTATCACCGATTTGGTATTTGAGTTGACTAGCGACATCTGCGCCCAGCACGACATCGTAAAGCCCTTTGAACTCATTGCCTGTCATGAATTTTAAATTCTTGTTTCCAGCAAATTTAAAATGTTTAAAGTAATCAAGGCTTGTGCCAACCACTTTGTAGCCTTTGTGGGAATCACCTAGAGAAATGGGGATGCTCCAACTGACGTCATCTCTGTTGCTGATGTCTTTAAAAGTTTGGTAAGACACATTATTAGTGGCGTTACCAATACGAAAAACAGAATAAAGCATTAGGTTAATGGGGCCACTCCTGGCCCCTGCAATGAGATCAACTCCAGAAACTGTCGACTCAAAGCTTTGTTTGGCTCCGGTTCTGATGCGCTCAATGCCGAGCAATAAGGCTACACTCAGAGCTATAGAAAGTATGGTTAAAAAAGTAGTGCCTTTTCTGTTGAGCAAACTTTTGAGCGAGATATTAAGTAGCTTCATGTTGGCACCTCAGCGCTTTGTGTTTGCATAGGTGAAGCTTTGTTGATGTCTTTGAGAGATAAGACTTTGTCAAATTGACGACCTAAAGAAAGATCATGACTGACAAACACTAAGCTCGTTTCAGAAGTTTTACATTCTTTGAATAAAAGCTGTAAAAAGCGATCGCGAACATCAGCGTCAAGAGCGGAGGTGGGTTCGTCAGCAATGATAAGCTTGGGGCTGCCGATAAGGGCCCTTGCTGCGGCCACTCTCTGCTGTTGACCAACACTCAAGTCACTCACTTTTTTATCTCCGATCAGCTGAATGTCTAGGTCAAGTTCTTTAAGAAGGCGACAAGCTTCCTTTTCTAAGGAAAGACCTTTGTCGAACACATTGTCTTTTTTCACTTTGGAAAACTGACAGGGGAGAGTGACGTTTTCAATGATTGATAAAAAGGGGAGCAGGTTGAACATTTGGAAAATAAAACCCATATGATCGCCTCGTACCTTGTCTTTTTGAGCTGCGGTGTAAGCTTGAAAATCATTGCCAAAAAGGTGTATGTCACCTTTTTGAGGAGTTAACACTCCAGCAATAATATTTAGTAAGGTGGATTTTCCACTGCCACTGGGGCCTTGCAAAAATAGGTGTTCACCTTGAGAGACTTGGAACTCCTCGACTTTTAAAAGAGGTCTTGTTGAGTTTGGCCAACTGAATTCTAAGTTGTTAATATCAAGAACAGACGTCACTATTTCCCTAATTTAAAAACATTTGATTTTTTGTTAAGTGATTGAGTGAATTGCCCATCTTTCGTGATGCCTTGGGCTTTCATGGTTTGCATATTTTTAAAGTGTGAAAATACATTCACTGTGACAGATGTTAGGGCGGTTATGTTTTTACAAATGTAATGATATGTAATTTTAAACTCAGCATGTTCACTCTTTTTATGGTTATGACTGTGATGGTCGTGATGGTCCATCTCAGTTTCGACAGAACTGTCTTTGCTGACGGTACAAATTGAGCTCTTTGGGAGTTCAATGTTTTTGGGTGCATTTTTAAGAACGCTGATAGCTTGTTTGACAGAATTTTTTTGTGCTTTGGTTTTAGGGGTGTGTTCAAAGCCTACAATATCAAAACCAGGTATGGTCATGACGATTTTAAGTTTATATTTATCTGTCGCTAAGTTAAGTTCACTGCTGCCGTGGCTATGAGCATGGTGATGTCTTTTTTTGTGGTCATGGTGGTGATGACGCTTTTTTCCGGCAAAAGTAATCATAGGCATCAGTAGTAGTATCAAGGTTGTCATTTTTGTCATGCTGTAGTCCTTTATTTTAATGATGATGTCCAGACGATACGAGCAAGATGATTCCTATACCAATGAGTAAACCAAAAACTCCTCTTTTCATCTTAATAGCAATGGGGATGAGTTGAGAAAAAGTAATGTAAATCAAAATGCCAGTGATTGCTGGAAAAATAAAAGTTAAAAAATGTTCATTGATAGATAGTACGGCCCCGCATATAGCACCGAACAATAAAGCAAGACCAACACTTAAAACAAGCAGTCTCGAAAGTGTTTTTGAAAGTTGTCCGGCAACACAAATGCTAGCAGCTAAGGCTCCTTCAGGTATAACGTGCAATGCTAGCCCTAGTCCGGTCATCATTCCTGTTTTTTGATTGATTTGAAAGCTCGCTATAATCTCAAGGCCATTGAAGAAGGCACAAACAATGATGCACGCAATGGTAGAAAATGCAGCCTGTTGTGAAAGATACGTTTTATTTGTGGAGTCTGAAGGGCAGCAGGTGGAATTTTTTCCAAAAGAAAAGTGAACGACCTTTTCACAGAAAATAATAATTGCAACACCTAACATAAGAAGAAGAGGAGTCCACTCGCTTTCATGTTTGAAGGAGTGCGGAAGAAACTCAGTTGCTGTGAGAGCAAGGAGAATCCCTGCGCTGATTGAAATAAGAAAAGGGAGGAGCTTTTCAAGCCGAGCCTTTTTTTGCTCTATAATGAACAGGCCAATTGCGATCACAACAAAGGCAATGCCACTGATAAAAGTAAAAAACTGTAGGCTCAAATATTTATCCAAGTAAATGCTATATAAAGTTCCAATTTACAGTTATTGCGACTAATTTGCAATTAATAAAATCATCGAAATATTATATAGTTAGAGTCTTTGTAAGCAGGCTCTGTTAAGGTTACTGAGTAATAAAACCAACTCGTATTCGTAACATAATACTTATAAATCAAATTCATTAGAAATGTATAGATAGATGGTAACAGCTAATGGTCAGTTTATGAAAATTGAACCTTATTTTTGATTAAAAACGTCGAACTCATTTTAGCATTTATGTTAACACAATTTTTTTTAACAAATGAAATCTGTAAAAGTGAAAAAAAATTAAAAAAACATTCATTGGAATTATATTCAAAAAAACTGACTAATAAGGCTGAGTTTGTTGTTTTGTTTTTAAATTTTTGCACATCCATTGATTTGTCAATGAAGATAATTTAGACAGACCGACTACAACAAATATGGGGGTAACGTATGAAAACACGTATATTAGATATGATTAAATCAACGACTCAGTTAATGGCACCATCATTTGATGAAGCTATTCAGCCTGTTTCTTCGCAAGTTTCTGGTCTTGAAGTGGCATCAAAGGTAGCTACTGCTGACAAAAAAACAAAAGTGATCAAAGAATCTCTTGCTTTAGGAACGACTCCAGTTTTTGGTGAAGACATCACTGATCTCGATTAATTGTCATCTGATAAAAAATCAGCGACGGCTTGAGAAATGCCGGCGTTGATTTTTTGGTCAATCCATAGCCATTGGCCAGATGGGTTGACTTCTAAAAAGTAGTACTCATTTTCTGGTGTCACTACAAAATCAAAGGCCCCGTATTTAATGTTAAGTTTATCAAGCATGTTAAGACAAAATTGCTTTATCTCATTTGGAAGGTCGTATTTTGAATGCGGCAATTGATCCACTTCTGTTCGCCAATCTTCTTTGCCAGCAGATGATCCTTTTTGTGAATCAATTTTACAGGCAAAAATCTTTTCACCAACAACAGTGACCCGAAGCTCATATTTTTTAGGGATGGCTTTTTCTAAGATCATCGGGTAGTGCGAATTGTTTGCATTTGTGCTTTTTAGGTCTCTGAATTTAAGGCACGTCATCGTCGATCTAATCGAGTTAAAAACTTCGTACTTTTCAGCGCTACCACTCAGTTTGTTGTGAAGACCCTCTAAAATTGTTTGTGGCCAGGTTTTATCTATAGGTATAACTTTTTTATTGAATGACTTTATATAAATGAAGTCGTTGTCTTTGAAAACTTTGTCAGCATAACTCAAATCATTACTGATATAACTAATTGGAGTTCTTATTCCAAGGTCAGCGGCAATTTGTTTTTGCCAGGCTTTATTTTGGGCATTGATTTGATCTTGCGGACTCCCGAGAGTTCTAATTTTAGGAAATAACTTATTGATGTTTCTTAATAGTAAGTTGAACTCAGACTGAGCGTAGCTATGGGTTGCCCCTTTAAGTTGAGTGATTTGTGGGTTGGATATTCGCCTTACCCACAAGCTCTTTACTTGTGAAAAATCAACTACGGTTGTTTTAGTTACTTTACAATATATAGAAGCTTTTGGTTTATCGCTAAAAGACAAAGTGAAAGACAGTCTGTCAGGTATATCAGCATAATTAATTGTCTTTATGTCAGTGTTCTTTGAACATGATATAACAGACTGAATATGAACATCTTCTTTTTGGCCGATAATTAACACCATCTAAATGATATAATTCAAGCTTAAAATAAGAGAAATAAGAACTCGTATTATTATAAACTCTACAGTTATTTAATATTCTAGCAGTTGTTGAAGTTTCACTAAGTTTTCTGTTGTGATTAATAGTTTTAGGGCAATTTGAATTTGTTGATTATTCTGTAGGTCATAAAGAAATTCTTTTTTAAGTGGCTGATTTTATATCTTAAAGTTAGAGATTTGCTTTTTACAAGATAGACGAACCGATCTTTAATGGTGACTATTGAAACTATTAATTAAATTAAAACTGCAAAAAAAAGTTTTTCTTTTTTAGGTCAATAAGATAGCTTGCTCAAACTATAGGCTTTTTCTTTAGTCTTTCGTTAATTTATATATTTCAGGTTCATATTATTAACTAAGAGTTAATATTTTCTCTCGTAGGTGCAAGGTAAATTAGATACACAATCATATAAATTAACGCCATGTTTTACAAAAGTTACACGTGAAATTTTCTAATCCCATTTTTGGACATCTGAAGTTAAACGTGAAGTCCGTGAAATGGTAAAAATTATACGACACTGAAAAAAATTTACGATGTCGTCAATTTGCACTATCAATTGATCAAACAAAACAAAAAACTAAATCCTAGGGGGAAATATGAAATTATTAATGAGTCTATTAGTGAGCTTATGCTTCGCACACGTTGTACAAGCTGGTCCAAAGCCAATTTCAAAGCGTGTTTTAAACATTGTTAAAAAGAACCACTTGTGGGTTGCAAAAGTAAAGCACCCTGCGCCTGGCTTAAAGTTATTTGATGCATGTTTTGATGGTCAAAACTTTGTTTCTAAATCAAACAGCACAGCTAGCCGTTGCGTAGAAAAAGAGTGGGTTGTTTCTGAAGATGACAAATATGACGTTATGATCGGTGAAGAAGTGCTTACAGACGCTGAGTACCAAGCTCGTTTTAATGGTAAATTTGGTGGTTTAAAAGGTCTTTACACTCCATCATGTGTTGCTTGGGAAAAGTACAACCCAACTGGATCTATGAACAGAACTAAAAAGAAAGCTGTTAACTGTCGTTGGGTTTGGGGATATGAGTTACCATTCGGTCATTACGCTCATGGAGATAGCGAAAAAGCTCATGATCAGTTCCGTATTTGTGACTACAAAACAGTTGCTGCTAAGTTTCCATTGACCCAAACAATCGAAGTTTACCAGTTACATGACAACTTCAGCGACAGAGTTTACTACCACTCTTCACATGCTGACAGAGCCCAGCCAGGTTACCAACGTTATTCTTACACAATTCCAAGCTGTTCAGCTGGCAATGGTGACCTTCCAGATAAGGACATTCCAGATACTAAAAAGTAATAAATAAAATATGTTGAAATTTTAAAAAGCCAAGTACTTGATACTTGGCTTTTTTTTTATTGTTTATTTTGTGCTTCTATTTTTTTCTATTGAATTTATTTTTTGTGCATAAAAAACAACTATTTGCTGCATTAAACATTAAAAAATAACACGATAGATTAAATTCTATGTTATAGCTGCTCTACTTTTTAACAAAATGAGGAGTCTATTATGATGAAATCTATTCTTATAGCTGCTGTTTTAGTTCTTACTGCAGGACTTACAGGGTGCTTAGAAAAGAAAACTAAAAGCGCGACTGACGCTGTGAACACAACAACAGAAGCTGCTGGTAACATGGTTGATAAAGCTGTAGAAGCCACTGGCGATGCTGCTAAGAAAGCCGGTGAAGCTGCAAGTGGTATGGCAGACAAAGCTGCTGACACAGCAAAAGGTGCAATGGACGCCACAAAAGAAGCCGCTGGTAATGCAGTAGATGCTACTAAAGACGCAGCTGGTAAAATGGCTGACAAAGCTGAAGGCATGGCTGAAGGCGCTGCAGACAAAGCTGGAAAAGCTGCTGCAGGAATGGCTGACAAGGCTAAAGAGGCCGTTGGTCAGTAAGAGAAGTGCTTATATTTTAGCCCTTACAAATTTGCTTAATTTATAGGGGCTAGAATTCATTTCCTTGCATTTTAAATTTTATTAATATAGTTTCTTTGAATCTTGAATGCGGGTGTAGCTCAGTTGGTAGAGCGCGACCTTGCCAAGGTCGAGGCCGTCGGTTCGAGCCCGATCACCCGCTCCAATAATTGCCTTCATCTCAACTTTTGCCTATACTTTGGATCAA
>JAHDFM010000021.1 GCA_020628165.1 Bdellovibrionales bacterium
AAAAAAAGGAGATCATTGATCTCCTTTTTTTATATCTACATGTCAGTAACTTGTATCTTATTTTTGTTTTGCCAGTTCCGCTTTCTTTTTTAAGATTTCAGTGTCCTTCATGATTATGTCATTGACCCCTTCGGAGTAACAGCTCAAGGCGCGTCGGTGAGATCTTTCACTGCACATTTCGATGAGATCTTCTATATCAAACTCTCTATCTGTATTGTAGTTGTCAACTTTATCAGCTGGCGATCCGATCACAACACAGGTTTCACCATTTTCCCAGCCCCAGCCACCGGGTGCTGATTTGGTGTTTTTACAGTAGGGCTTACCGCCGTTGAGTGCTGAAAACACTCTTGTCTCTGATAGCATCGCTAATTCTAAAGCTATTTCTATGCAAAGAACTTTTGAACTGTTGGAACGTAAGTTTTTGTGACAATTATAAATGATTCCTCTCATATGATAATTAAACAAATGCTTCTCGCCGAGATCTAAACTGATCACTAGTTTTGCTCCCTTCCTTTTTAAAACTCGCACATGTTTTTTGACCTGATGAAAACCTTTGTCCACTTTAGACTTTTTCACTATGCAGCTTTGTTGGTTTTCCCAGCCCCAGCCATCACCGTCAGGGTCTGTGCCGTTCAGTTGGCAATAAGGTCTTAACCTGTTAAAAGCCAATTGCACTCGGAACTCTGTGTTCAACGCCATTTTAAGATTGATGTCTTCACACGTCTCTATTTCTTTTAAAGTCTCCATAGCGGCACAGTTGTCTGCAATGGCTTCAAGCTGTTCTGCAAACAAAACATCATTTGGTTTTGCACTTGCTAATAATGGAATCAATAAAATACTTGCGATTAAAATTTTAAACATATGGCCCTCCCCCCGTAATCGTTTAAAACAAATGCAGGCTAAAAGAGCTTTAATTAAAAATCAAATTAAGACTTTGACAGTTTTAAATTTCTGGTGTCAGTCAGGTCTATTTTTACAGGTGTCAAAATAACTCCAGATATTTTTTACTTACCTAAATGATCCCGCGCTGTCTGTGTGACAACACGACCTCGTGGTGTTTTTTGAATGAACCCCTCTTGAATCAAATAAGGTTCATACACTTCTTCTATAGTGCCGGCCTCTTCACTGAGACTTGCTGAAAGTGTGTCGATACCGACTGGCCCACCAGAAAACTTATCACAAATGGTCACCAAGATTTTACGATCCATTTGATCTAAACCTAAACGATCCACTTCAAGCTCATTCAGGGCGTATTCTGAAATGTCTAAATCAATGGTGCCATTTCCTTTCACTTCGGCGTAGTCCCGCACTCGTCGCAACAAACGGTTTGCTATTCTCGGAGTGCCGCGACTGCGTCTTGAGATCTCTTCAGCTCCATCATCGGTGAGTTCTACCCCGAGAAGTTGCGCAGATCTTTTTAAAATGCGTTTTAAAGAATCGCGTTTATAAAATTGCAAACGCTCAATGATACCAAAGCGATCTCTAAAAGGTGGCTTGAGCAATCCAGCCCTTGTTGTTGCCCCTACTAAAGTGAACGGCGATAGTTGAAAGCGCATGGAGCGAGCACCAATGCCTTCACCTGTGATCAGATCAATGTAGTAATCTTCCATGGCACTGTACAAATACTCTTCTACGTCTTTGCTCAAACGATGGATCTCATCGATGAATAAAACTGAGCGAGGCTTTAAACTGGTTAATAAAGCTGCCAGATCTCCTTTTTTATTTAGGGCTGGGCCCGATGAAGATTTAAAATCAACTTGCAATTCGTTGGCTAGAATGTGTGACAAGGTTGTTTTACCCAAGCCTGGAGGGCCACAAAACAAACAGTGATCTAAGGGCTCTTCACGCTTTTGCGCTGCTTGCACAAAAACTTTTAACTTATTTTTAATTAAATCCTGTCCGGGAAAATCCTCAAACACCTTGGGGCGCAAACTTTTTTCAAAGGTCGGCTCCGTTGACTCTACATCTTTGTGGCCTTCAATGATTCGTTCCATAGTCTCACCCACTTAACTCTGATAAGGCTTGTCGAACACCGTCTTGAACCGTAATGTCATCGTTGAACTTTTCAACAACAAACTCAACATCAGCCAATTTAAAACCTAAGTTAACCAGCGCAGAAACAATATCGCGCTTTGAAGAGAACTCCGCTTTGCTTTTTTGATCAATCACTAACTTGCCCTTGAGGCTCAGTATGATTTGTTCAGCTGTTTTCTTACCCACCTTCGGCAGCTTAACTAGGCCTTTGACGTCCCCTTGATCAATGAGATTGACGATCTTTTCAAGAGGCATAGCCGACAAAACACCAATGGCAAGTTTAGGACCAATGCCGTTCACTTTAATCAGTGATAAAAATAGTTCTTTTTCGGCAACTTGTGAAAAACCAAATAAAATAAAAGCATCTTCTCGCACGTGCGTGTGAACCCAAAGAGAACAACTGGCCTGATCTGAAACTTGGTCAATGGTGAACTGCGAACACTGCAAACTGTAGCCAACCCCTTGCACATCGACGATGAGTTCGTTTTGCTTTTCGTTATAGACGGGTTTTCCCCTCAAGTGACCAATCATAACTCTCCTTAAGATTTTAAATTCTGAAGTTCTCTAAACCCCTATCCACATTTGTCATCTGTGTGAAACAACAATAAGCCAGCGCTAAAGCATCGGACTCATCTTCTTTTAAAATTTGGGTTTGGTAAACTTTATTTAATATGGACTGTACCGTCAGCTTATCACTGCTTCCAGACCCCGTAGCTATTTTTTTAACATACTTAGCTGCATATTCAAAAACGTGAGCACCATGTCTACCTGCCGAAAGCAAACAGACTCCCCTAGCATGGCCCAATTTAAAGGCACTATCAGCGTTTTTGCCCAAAAATATTTTTTCGAGAGACAGATAACTAATGTTGTATTGAGTGTACAATTGATCAAGCTGTTGACTTAAAAAAAATAACTTATTCTTAAATTCTTTTTTTGAACTCAAATTGATCACACCACTGGTGACGTACTCATTGCTTAAATCAATAACTGCATAGCCTGTAAAACGAGAGCCGGGGTCAATACCAAGAATCATAATACGATTAAAACCTGTAACACGGCCGCTGTAAAGCATCTGTTATCGACTTTCTGTTATAGACTTAGAAACTTAAAATTATCAAAAGTATCCACAGGATAAGATTGAAACTCAAATAGGTCCGTGAGATAATTTTAAAATGGATATGAATCTCGCTCAAACCATTGAAAAGTATCATCAAGAGTACGACAAAAACCCTAAATCAAAAGTTTTTGCCCCACTAGCTGATGCCTATCGCAAACTGGGAGAGCACAATCAGGCTCTCAACATTGCTCAAAATGGCCTTGTTCACCACCCCAGCTTTTCTGGTGGACACATCGTGTTAGGGCGCGTTTATATGGATCTCGAGCAAAATATCAAGGCCATAGAGTGCCTTGAAAAAGCTTGTAAACTCTCCCCTGAAAATATACTTGGACAACAGTTACTGGCAGACCTTTACCTTAAAGAACAGATGGTAAAAAAAGCCCTGGCCAGCTACAAAATGGTGTTATTTTTAAAGCCTAATGACAAAACAGCCCAAGAAAGAGTCAAAAAGCTCGAAAGCTTATCTGCAGATGATTTTGACCAAGATGCCTTCAAAATTAAAAAAATCAACTTTAGCAAAAAAGACAATAACAACAATAAAGGCAATGACGATCTATTGCTCGCAAGAGCACTTTCTTTAGCTGATGCATTTTTAGTGCGCAACGAAGTTGAAAAAAGTTTTCAAGTGCTCGATGAAGCCAAAGTCAATTTAGGTGAGCACCCAGAAATCATGAAACGCTTACAACTGATCGATGAAAATATTGAAAGTCGAAACCCGCAAACTAACGCCCATTCACTTGCAAAGCGTGAGACTATTTACTTAAATGAAAATATTAATTACTTACAAAAACTTTTGAATCAAATACAAGATCGCAAAAAATAACCAGGAGATTCTATGCACTCTACGAGCGACTTTAGAAAGGGGCTTAAATTGCTCATCGATGGTGAACCCTACACAATCGTTGATTTTCAACATCACAAACCTGGCAAAGGCAATGCCGTCACTCGCACAAAAATGAAACACCTCATCACTGGGCAAAATTTAGAGAAAAGTTTTAAATCTGGTGAAAAATTCCCAATTCCTGATGTCGAATACAATGAAATGAAGTTTCTCTATAGCGATGAGTCTGGTTTTCACTTTATGAACCAAGAAAATTACGAACAACTCGATATGGACTCGGAAATTGTTGGAGACGCTAAGTTTTTCATTAAAGAAGACCTCGAAGTGAAGATTTGTTTTTTCAATGAACGCGCCGTAGGTCTTGAAGTTCCTAAAACGGTTAACCTCAAGGTCAGCCAAACAGACCCTGGACTTAAAGGCAACACCGTATCGAACACGACCAAACCAGCCACTTTAGAGACGGGCCTTGTTGTGCAAGTGCCTTTGCACATCAATGAAGGCGACTTGCTAAAAATCAATACGGAAGAGTCTTGTTATATTGAACGGGTCAATTCATAAACTGCAATTGACTGATCGTTTTTTTTAACAAAAACTCAACAAATTTCCTCAACCTACAACCAATCTGTTGAGAGGAAATTATTTCCTAGCACGAAACCTAATTGTCTAACATTGTTAATGAATTTTTACAGCGAATGCATTAAAATATTCATAGACAGGTGAGGCCTCTTGGAACGAATCAACGAACTTTTTATTTATAATCATCTTCTTGAAAGTGAAAACACTAACGATATGGCAATGCAACTCTTCGCCGACTTTCATAATAAAAAAAATAAAATTAATGAAAAAACAGCCATTTTAAATTTCTTGATTCAAAGTGGTCACGGCCAAGAGGCATTTAACTTACTGCGCGAGTGGCCGAATAAGGAAAAGTATTTTCCTTGGTCTGTTTTTTTTGAATTGCTGTTGCGCAAAGACATTGTCATTTCAGACGAAGAATATACTACACTGACAGACTTCATCAAGATTCAAGGCTTTGACTTACAAGTCTCTAAAAACTTCACAAGCCTTAACTCTAAATTTAAATCGATGATACAGGACACGACACAACAGCTACAATACACCAGTCAACAACAACTTAAACTTCTTTGGGACAAACTTGAATTCATCAAAGATAGGGACCTCACCGAACAACAAGATAATATTTTTAAACAACTCATGCTTTATGACTCTAGCAACCCACAACTTAATCAGCTTCTTGAGGACTTTAATAAGAAAAAAGCCATGAATATGTTAAACCGGCAAAGTAAAGACACCTATCAAATTGATTACGCGAATTATGCCGATAACAGTCTTAATGAGGAAGAAAACAAGTTTTGTCAGAACTTATACCAGCACATTACTGAAACCACCTACGACAACGATAAAAAGTATTATCTTTACACAATTTTGTTCTACCAGATGGAAGCCTATGAATTTGCCTTGAACTGCATAAAAAAAGCGACTCAAAGTTTACAGACCCAATGGCTTGAAATTGAGCTTCTTCATTTAAATAAGAGATATTTTGAATGCATCGATGCATGCAATAAAATTTTTATGGAGAACTTAGACAATGCTGACATACAGATGGCTTGTCTTTATCAAAAGTCACAGTCAATGTGGGAGGTTGGCAGTCAACAAGAAGCCATTGAAGTGATGTCATCTCTTTTAAAAATACGCCCCTATTTTCGTTCGGCTTATGAAATTCTACAATCGTGGATGGCCGAATATTGAATAAAACAACTCTAGCCCTTATAGCCTTCACTTGCAGTTTGCTTTCTGGCTTTATTGGTTTTAGCACTCAATATTTCACACCCAAAATAAAACCTCTCATTGTTAAAGAGATTCACAATAAAACAAAAGACTTCATTGATATAAATTTAAAGGCAGAAGACATAGAGTTTGACTGGTTATCTTTAGCTGCAAACTTTAACAATCTTTACATCCAACCCAAAAAAGACCTTAAGAAATACCTTGGCCCCGTTGATATCAAAAATATTGAAGTGAGTCTTAACTTCATTGAGCTCCTCAAAGGCAACGTCAGCATAAAGTCCATTGACATTGTTGAATCCAATGTCACCGTAATCGTAAAGAAATTCAGTAATAATCAAAAAAAACAAATCGACAGCTTAGATATCTTAAAAAAGATACCTATTGAATTCTTAAATTTAAACCAGGTGAATTTATTATTAAAAATAAGCCCTCTTAATATTTCATTGTTTGCAAAAAATATTGATGCTCAATTTGAGAACCTTAAATCAGCACTCATAAGCAAAGTGAACAGTGAAGAGATCATCTTAAAAAAATCAGATGACATTCACAAATACAAATTTTCACTCGACTCTAACATTTTATTAGAGAACCAGAGAATACTTATATCTAACTTCTCATTCATACAAAACAAGAACTTTTATTTAGATCTTTCCGGTGACATCAAAGGAAAGTGGCTCAACAATTCGATCTCTCAGATCAATATAAACTCTGATGGTAAGCTAGACATGAAATTAGTGTCAGGTATTAGCCAAGAACTATTTCCAAACTTAAAACTTCCAAACATAGGTGGCATTGTCAAATACAGTGTCAAACAATTTGGTGACAAACTCTCATTCAAATCACCAAAGTTTGTGGTTGAAAGTGATGAACTGACTGTAGCCGGTCAAAGCTTAAAAAAACTAAGTGTTAAGGGAAAACTGAGTGACGATGAGCTTAAAATTTATGACCTCAATGTAAGTAACAGCGTTGGAAACATCACAGACAGCCGTGTTGGAATTAATATTAAAAAAATGAATAATATAAATGCCAACTTGAACGTCAACCAGTTTAACTTAGACAATTTACTGAACGCTCTTTCTACCAAAAAATCAAAAAAACAACCTGAGGTCACAGCTCAAGTCCTCGCTAATGGACAAGCGCAATGCACAGGGTCCATAAAACCAAAATTTAAAATCACCTGCAATACCAAGGCTTATGATTCAAAATTTCACCTCATCCGCAACTCTGAAAAAAACAATATCATAGAGATCAATAACATTGCTGGAAAATCCTCTGTCATTATCACAGACACCTTTGTTGCCTACGACGGCATGGTCAGCGTCAACACAAGTGACATTGCTGCCAAAGGGCAAGTCAACTATTCCACTGGCTTTTATATCGACCTTAACGGAAACATAAAAGATATCAAAAATGATATCAAAAACATCGCTAACTTAGACTTAGAAGGTGATCTTAAAGGCACTGGCCGCATTGAAGGTAATAGTCGAACTGCTACTTTTACCTCTCAAGTTGTCTGTGCCTCTTGTGTGATTAAAAAATGGAAGCTAGGAGATTTTTCTGCAGATTTTTCTCTGATCAAAAGCAATCTTCTGTTCGATAATATAAAAGGCCGTTTGGGTGAAAGTCAACACTCCTCACGTGTTAATGTAGACCTTCTTAACAGCACCATAGATGTAGACAGTGACTTCCAAAAAGTGGAGCTAAGTGATGTCAGAAAAGCCATCTATGAAAATGTAAAAATAGACTTTAAAATTGAAGGTGAAGGTACAGCCAAAGTGAAGCTTTGGGGTCCATTAGTTCTCAATGAGCTGAACTTTGATTTTATATCGAGCTTCGGTTACGGATTTGTCACCAAAGAAAGTTTTGACCGAGCTAAAATTGACCTCACCTGTAGAAATGGCAATATCAAGGTAAAAAAAGTAAATATAAAAAAGGCAGACTCAACTATTGTGGTGAATGGTGGCATGGACCGTGAGGCCAACATAGACATCACTGCATTCACCCAATCTTTGTTGATTAAAAACTCAGAATTTTTAAACATGTTAAAAGTAGACCTCGGTGGAAGTTTAAACATTAGCTCTCGCTTAACTGGTACATTTAAAGATCCAAAAGTGACCGTTGATGGCTACATCTATAATGACGAGCTAGGCTTAGTAAATAACAAAAACTCTTCCATCAACTTAATTATAGACAGAGAAAAAATATATGGAAAACTCACTCTAAACAAAGATCAATTCATCGGTGAGATCGACTACCCGTTCACAAACAAAGACGCCCTCGTTGCCTTAGATGCAAAAAATTGGAATTTTAGTAAAATTTTAGAAGGCCATTTTCCTCACCTAAAAAAACTTAATATTTTTTCTAACGTCAATGGTTCGGCCAAGCTAAGACTTCCAAATAAGAACTTTTACCGATCAACTGGTTCTGTTAATTTTAGCAATTTTCATATGTTGAGAGGATCTTATTCTCTCTACCTAGCTAAAAAAATAGCTATTAATATCAATAATGGTAATATCAGTGACTTTAGCACTAAGTTCAAAGGACAGAGATCAAATCTCGACATCCAATCTAAAGGGTCCTCTTTTAATGATTTAAACCTCAATCTGAACGGTAAAATTGACCTCGGGTTAGGGCTTATTTTGTCCTCTATCATAGAAGAGTTCAAAGGCAACACCTCCTTGTCGTTAAATGTGACTGGCCCAATTCACAAACCAAGTACAAATGGAAGTGTATATGTACAAGATGCTACTCTTAAAATTTTAGAGCTCAAACAGCCCATCACAAACTTAAATGCCGAGCTCACTATGAACAACCAAGATCTTATCATCAATCAAATGAATGGCATCATTGGAGATGGCAATATCATACTGAATGGTAAAATAGGCCTTAGTAAAGTTGAACCTAACCTGAAAATCAATGGTTACTTTAAAGATGTTCAATTCAAGTCCATTGATGGCGTGAATTTACTATTAAATGGTGATTACAAACTTACAGGTCAACAAACTCCGTATTTACTAGCAGCCAATGTCGATGTTCTCTCTGGTAATATCGATAAAGAGGTCACACTGAATAAAACAACAAAGCAAAAAAAACTTAGTAAATTTGCCCCTGAAGAGTTTCAAGAAAAAAAGACCAACCCTTTTTTACTCAACGTGAATTTGAACTTTGAACGGGACATACCCACTAAAATCGTCACCACCCAAGTCACCTTAGAAACGATCGTTTTTGGACAACTCAATATCTCAGATAAAATCTCTGACCCTATCTTTAATGGTAAGATTAATTTTGCTCAAAATGGTCGATTGATATTAAGAAACAACGAATATGTCATCAGAAACAGTTCGTTGTCCTACAGGGATCAAAAAGCTGGAAACCCATATTTAAATTTAGAGGCTGACGGACGTGTGGAAGAATACGATATCAGTATTAAAGTTCTCGGCACCGGTGAAAACCCAAATATTTCTTTTCAAAGCTCCCCGATTCTTGCTAACAATGAAATCATTAATTTGATTTTACTGGGTTACACCACCACAGAGATTGATAACGAAACAGGCCCTCAAGACCAAAATAACCGCCTTGCTTTTGAAGCCAGCTCTATCATACTCAAAGAGAAGCTCGGATTAACTCGAGGCTTAAATGACAAACTCGGTATTGATGTAGACATATCTTCAACCTTCAATGAAGATCAAAGTAAGGCCATCCCTGTCGTGACTCTAAAAAAACGATTGGGCAAAAAACTCAACGCTTCGGCCAGTAGAACTTTTGAAAAGTCTGCAACGAATTCAGTCAAACTGGATTACAAATTAAATAAAAACTTATCAATTATTGGCTCATACGTTCGAGAAGAGGGCAAAGATACAACTAATGACACTGATGAAGACGGAGATGCACTAGGGCTTGATTTTGAGTACAAACTTGAGTTCAAATAAGTTATGAAAATTGTATTGATCGCAATGCTTTTTATGATCTCTTCTCGACTGCACGCCATTGAATTTATTGGTGTTGAAGAGGTCGATAAAGTTAATATTATAAACAAATACAATTTAAAAAATAAAAAATTTCAGCCCTATGAAAAGCTTGATCAAATTATCAAAGATTTGAATAAGAAAAAGGGCTACGAATATGTGCTCTTTCAAAAAAACAACAATCAAACTGAAATTGTTGCTATTAGGGCTAAATCAATTAACTCAATCAGCTTCACCAATAACTCTGAATTCAATGACAAAGAACTACTAAAAATCAGTAAACTCAAACAAGGAGAGGCTTTTTCTAAAACTGAATTAGAAAAAGCCATTCAACGGATCAAAAATGCCTATGTCAAAAGATCTTACTTGAATTTATTTATAAAAGTTGAAATAGATCGCAAGCAAGAGAATGATTCAGCTTATAACCTCATACTAAATATTGCTGAAAATAGACGCTGCCAAGTTGCTAGCATTGAATTTCAATCTGACAACAAAAAATTAAATAAATCACTTCAGTTGCATCAAAAAAAGTATGTCGGTCGCCATTTGACAGAACACTTACTTAACAAAATTGAGGACCGAACTGAATCATTCCTCAACAAAAAACAATTCTACTTTTCAGATTTTGAAATTAAAAAACCTGAGTACAATAAAGATAAAACCTCAGCAACCATAACTGTGAAACTCAACAATCCATACAAATATGAGTTTTTCATCGACGGCAACAACAAAGTCTCTCGCTATCTCATCAAAGAACAAATCGAACAATTGTATATAGATAATTGGTCTAAAGATCCCGTTAATAAAATATCTGAAAAAATTCAAAACTTCTATATTGACTCTGGCTTTATTAAATCGCGAGTGAAGGTCTTCCCGAAAACACTAAGCAAAGAAATGACTAAGCGAATTTTTATAAAAATAACAGAGGGTGAAAAAGTAAGGATTAATAGCATTCAATTTGGAGGCAAGTTTTCACTCTCTAACGAGGAGCTGGTTAAATATCTCAAGAAAAATTCTCCTGCCCCCCTAGCCAGTAACTTCTTCACTCAGAAGAGTTTAGATGAGGGAATCAGTAATTTAATCTATGACCTTAAAAACCGTGGTTATTTACACGCAAAACACATCTCAACCCGTCTTAAATACATTAAAAATTTCTTACTAGACATTACTATCATTATTAATGAAGGTCCTGTTACAAATATTGACTCCATACAAATCAAAGGCAACGATGCTATCGCCACTGAAGAGATTTTAAAGTATGTTGATCTCCGCCCCAATCAGATTCTTAATTTAAAAAAGTTTGAAACCTCTCTTAGTGAAATCACCAACTATTATTATAATTTAGGCTATATAGAAATGAAATTTTTGGAAGAAGTTCAATTTATTGAATACTCTAAAAACAACACTCGCGCCGATATAGTCTATCATATAAAAGAGGGACCACAGGTACGCCTTAAAAATGTCATTCTTGAAGGAAATGACTTCACTCATGATTATGTGATTTTGCGTGAAATACAACTTAAACCTGGAGATATTTTATCAAGCCGTCGTATTGTCGAAGCACAAACTAATTTAACCAAACTCGGTTTGTTCACATCAGTGGATATACGAACTTCTGACAACCAAACTGAAGTGAGTGCTCGTGATTTACTTATTAGTGTAACAGAAAGGAAACCTGGCGTTTTCAAACTTGGTATCGGCGCAAATAACGAACGTGGTCTCAATTTGCGTGGCTACACTGGGGCCTCTTACAATAACTTGTTTGGCACAGCTAGGGCTGTTTTTGCTCGCTTAGATACAGAGACTCGATTTGAAGATAAGGACTTTCTTGATAACGTTTGGAAAATCTCAGGTGGTTATGTCGAACCTTATTTTTTTGACAGTCTCATTCGTGGTCGTGTGCGTACAGAGCTTGAGAGAAGTATTTCTGGTGCCGGAGAAACACTAAAGTCCAATTTAAATCGACGTATTAATTTTTTACTAGAAAAAGATTTATTCAAAGATCTCACTTTTGTTTGGTCAGTGTGGCAATTGGATTCACAGTCTCAGACTTTAGAAACTACACGAAAAAAAGAACGTGTGGATGTGGCAGGAACTGGTGCCTCCATTTACTATGACTCACGAGATGACAAATTCACTCCAACGAAAGGAGTTTATACCACTCTAGATTATCTATACTCCACTCCCGAACTTGGAGCCTCTGATGAAGCTCACTTCATGAAAACAGAGGCACAATTCACAACCTACAATGGTTTTTTCAATGGCCATGTTGTTTGGGCCAACTCCTTGCGCGGTGGGTACTCAAACACCTTAGGCAATGCAGAAGGACTCGGCATACCCGAAGATTATTTATTTATTCTTGGTGGTATGACCACTGTGCGAGGTTTTGGTGGTCGAAGCCCTGTTAACCGTATACCAAGTAGTTTAGAAATTGACCGTACAAAACAAGTCATCGAAACCAATTACGCCTATTTTGGACTTTTGAAAACAGAATTTCGTTTTTTATTTCCTGACAAAACCCATGGTCCTGTTATCTTTTGGGACTCGGGCATAGTTAAAATGGGTGGAGAAGTGGGAGAAAAAATTAAACATCCACATCGTCACAGCTATGGTTTTGGCTATCGCTTTTACACTCCAGTTGGTCCATTTGTTTTTGAATACGGATTTAAAGCGAGGCGCCCCTTTGGCCAAGCTGAAAAGTCCGGTCGTTTTCATATCTCCCTTGGTTCTTTCTAAAGCCTCGGAATTTTTTGCAGACATACTGATAAGCGCTCTTCATTTTTTTCCGACCTAACCTTGGTCTTTCAAGCTTAGAGCCAGTTTCAGAACTTTTATTATCTGAATTTTACAATTTGATTTAACATTATAGTCAGTGATTCGGTTTACAATTTTCTTTGTTACTCTCACTCTCTTTATCATTTCATGCCAAGGTGATTTCTCTAGCACCAAAATCTCACAATCAGACAACACTCCATCTGAAAAATCAAAATTCGACCCAACAGCTATTTACGGCGATGATAATCGTTTAGATCTTTACCAAGTTAATGATGAAAATCTCTTAGCTTACGAAAGGGCCGTTGCAGGCATCCTCTACACCGACAACTTAGAGCAAAACCCTAATGGCACTTATTCAATCAGCACACTTGATTATGGCCCATCAAAACGACTTTGTTCCAACGAACCATTTTATCACCAAAAAAGAAGCACTCACTGCACTGGGTTCCTTGTCGGTGAAGACCTTTTAGCCACAGCTGGACATTGTGCCTTTGACCAAGAGGGTTGTGATGAGCTGAGCTTTGTTTTTGGCATCAGCCATTACAATAAGGATGAAAAGTTTAATTATAATGCCATCTCAAAAGACAATGTCTATTTTTGTAAAAAACTTATTGTTTCTGAATATCACCCATTTGATAAGGGTGGTGATTATGCTCTCGTTCGCCTTGACCGTAAAGTTATTGATCGTAAGCCTTTAAAGATTAGACGTTATAGTAAGCCCTCTTTCCAAACGAAAACTGTTTTGATTGGCAAACCTTTGGGCCTTCCTACAAAAATTGCTGCTGGTGGTAAAGTCACTGGGTTTACAAAATTTTATTTTCAATCTGATAATGATGCTTATCATGGTAACTCGGGCTCCCCTGTCATCAATATCAACACCGGCCAAGTGGAAGGGATTTTAGTTAAGGGCTCTAAAGACTACCTCTACGACAAAAATAAAAAGTGCAATTACTCCAATGTTTGTGAAAAAATTGACTCTAACAATAAAAACTGCCGTGGTGAGTACTCACAGTTTATTAATCCGTTAGCTAGTTATATTGATCAAGTGAACTCTCTTGTTTATGAAAACAACACGACTATGAAAATACCTGATAAAAGCTCAGTCGGTGTTCAATCACAAATCAATGTGAACTCAAACTCTGACATTAAATTGGGACAACTGCTCGTGCACATGAACATTGAGCACACTTGGACCGGCGATTTAAGCATTCGTTTGACCTCTCCAAATGGTGATGAGCTCACCTTATTTAATAACCCTGGAGAGTATGGAGAGAATATCGTACTGACTTACGGTGAAACAGAAACTGAGCAACAAAACTTAAAGAAAATTACAAAAGAAGTTCATGGCCAGTGGACGTTACACATCGTTGATGAATTCACTCGCGATACCGGAGAGTTGAAAAACTGGGCCATTGAATTTAATTAATAACGTCTGTAGACATGTCTTTATAAGACCCCAAAAAAAAATTCATTTATCAGCCAATTTATTAAACACTTTTCTAGCCCCCTTCTATCTTATAACCGTTCACCGAGCTAAGAATTACAAACTGAGTCTATAAAACTTTTACAATCAGGCATTAGAATTTTAAATCTCTTTTTTTTATCACTAAGTTAAGCTATGGAAAAATTTATAAGTTTCTTTGGATTGCTCGTTTTTATTGCTATTGCCGTTGTTTTTTCAAACAATCGCAAAAAAATAGATTTTCGCTTTATAATCTCTGGACTATTGCTGCAATTTATTTTGGCCGTGCTTGTACTTGGAGTGCCATCTTTAGGTATCGCAGGACCTTTTAGAGCCCTGTTTAAAACAGCCAATGTGCTTTTCACTTCCATCCTTAATTTCACAGCCGAAGGATCTAAATTTTTGTTCGGCAATTTAATGAACATTGAAGCCACTGGTTTTGTTCTTGCCCTGCAAGTTTTACCTGTGATTATTTTTCTTTCATCATTGATGGCTGTTCTTTACCATTTAAGAATAATGCAAAAAGTGGTGCACGCCTTTGCCTGGCTGATGCACAAAACACTCCGAGTGAGTGGTGCTGAGTCCTTGTCGGCTGCTGCCAACGTTTTTGTTGGCCAAACTGAGGCGCCACTTCTTATTAAACCATTTATCAACAAATTGACACGCTCAGAGTTATTCTCTGTAATGGTCGGTGGCATGGCCACTGTGGCTGGCAGTGTGTTTGCAGCTTACGTAGGTTTACTTAAAGATAAAATTCCAGACATTGCTGGGCACTTGCTCACTGCGAGTGTGCTTTCTGCTCCGGCTGCTCTTGTGATGGCCAAGATCATGATTCCTGAAACCAAAGAAACACTCACCAAAACTGGCCTACCTAAAGAACTCAACTCATCCCCTTATCAAAATGTTATTGAAGCTGCAGCAGAAGGCGCTACTGATGGCTTAAAACTTATGTTCAATGTAGCAGCCATGCTCCTTGCTTTTATTGCCTTGATTGCTTTGATCAATGCAGGCCTCGGCTTGTTTGGGCAGATCATCGGTTTTGAAAGCTGGGGGCAGTTTTTAGCACTGAATGACAATGAGCCTGTGAAGCTTTCACTCAATCTTATTTTTGGTTGGCTTTTTGCCCCTGTCGCTTGGCTGATGGGCATAGCAAGAGAGGATATTTTCCTAGCCGGCAACTTGCTTGGCGAAAAAGTGGTGATCAATGAGTTTGTGGCTTATCTAAATATGTCGAGCTTAGCGGACCAATTGCAACCGAGAAGTTTGATTATTTTGTCTTACGCACTTTGTGGCTTTGCCAATTTTTCAAGCATTGCAATTCAAATTGGTGGCATTGGTGGGATTGCTCCTCAAAGAAAAGCCGAGATTGCAAGTCTCGGCATTCGTTCGATTGTGGGAGGTAGCTTAGCTGCTTTTATCACAGCTTGTATCGCTGCCCTATTGATTTAAACTTGAACTAAATCGTTAGTTTTACTTGTGGCTAGAGCGTACACGTTAAATAAAACGAAAGAATAAATTAAACTAGAAACCAAAGTGCTCCTAAAAAATGGCAAAGCCATTGTGTAGCAGTCAACTAGGCCAGCCCATGTCATAGGGTAAAGAGGTGTCAGAAAAAACACGGCTAAGTTGGTTACTAAAAAGAAAAACACAGCTGCTAAAGTCGTTTTAATAAGTAAGCCTGACTGAGCTTTTGTAGACTTCATTTTGAACGTCTTTTTTAAGCCCATTCCAAACACAGCAATCAAACCTAAACTAAAATAGATAACTGGCGATAGAGGGTGAAACCCTAAAAACAGATCCGATAAAATCAGTGCGGACACTGGAATTAAATAATAAAATTTATTTTGGCTAAAGACAGCTCCACTGAATAAAGCTATGGCAATGAGCGGAGAGAAATTTGATACATGTGGCACGAGCCTTGCGACAAAAGCAATTACAATTATGGCACCTGCAAATATTAGATTTTTTTTATTCATAGTCTCCCCCAAGTTATGAAATCAAAGTTGATTGACTCAAGCTCTTTATAGTGTTTACTAATACTTAGCACTCTTTTATTTAACAAACAAGAGGAGACCTTTCGCTATGATCAAACTCGTTTTAACTCGCCACGGGCAAAGTATTTGGAACTTAGAAAACAAATTCACCGGCTGGACCGACGTCGACTTAACAGATACAGGTGTCCAAGAGGCTAAAAACGCAGCAAGACGCTTGAAAGAAGAGGGCTTCACCTTTGATCAGTGCTACACCTCAGTTTTAAAACGTGCGATCAGAACCTTATGGATCATCCTCAGTGAATCAGACCAGATGTGGGTGCCAGTAAAGCGCAGCTGGAGACTCAACGAAAGGCATTATGGCCGCTTACAAGGTTTGAATAAAAAAGAAACTGCTGAGAAATATGGCGATGAGCAGGTTTTTATTTGGAGACGCAGCTATGACACACCTCCGCCACAACTGCCCAGCAACGACCCTAGACATCCTTCCAACGACATTAGGTATGCAGGAGTAAGCCCATTACCAACAGGTGAGTCCTTAAAAAACACTGGGGACCGAGTGCTTCCCTACTGGAACAATGAAATTGTGCCGGAACTCAAAAAAGGAAAGAAAATCATCATTGCAGCTCACGGCAACAGCTTGAGAGCTCTCATAAAACATTTGGACTCAGTTTCAGATGATGACATTTGCAAACTCAATATTCCTACTGGAATCCCTTTGGTCTATGAACTTGATGAGCAAACTTTAAAGCCCGTTCGCAATTACTATTTAGCCTCAAATGAAGAGGTTGAAAAAGCAACTCACAAAGTAGGTCAGCAGCATAAGTAATTTTTGCAAGAATTAAGCACTCTGTTCATAATTGAGTGTGTTAGTTTAAAATAATTAAGACAATTCAAGCACTTTCGCACTTATTCACTTTTGTTATGCTTGCTGTAATTGTAAGCCTAAGTGGACTTACATCTTTACAGCGTTTCATTTTAAATTAACATTTTCCCTGAAGCCCGACTAATCTTCACTTTGCAGACAAATCCTAATTTTCAAAACTCTACGAAGTCAGTGAGCTGTCTATAAGAACACAAATCTGTTTTTTCTTTGAACAGGTCATGGGGGGGGGGAAGCTTTTATGTTCTTTCGAATTTTAGTTTTTGCTCTTTTTAACCTTTTTATATTTAGTAAAGCACTCGCATCAAATACCGTCCAACCCGATGACTTTAAAGTGGATGATGACACAAGAGTTGTTACTTTTGGTGAAGTTCATGACGTCCCCAGCTTACACACTGTCATGTTTGAATACGTCGACCTTATAACTGCAGCAGACAGTTCCTTTGATTGCTTTTTTGTAGAATTTGATAGTACAGCTAAAGAAAAAATAGATAGGTACATGGCTGGAGACTTAAGCTATGAGGAGAGCATATTGCCTTTTTCTGAAGGACGTTTAAACTTACTCCCAAAAAGTTTGGCTGAGAACCTTAAAGAAAGGCGATTTAATGTCTTTCCAGTCGACTTTGAATACAAATCTGAAAAGGGAAATTGGTATTTTGCAAACTCCGGAAGTGGGAAAATATTTGTAGAAGACAGAAGTTCGCTAATGACTCAGAACATACTCACTCTTTTAGAAAGTGATCAATGCCAAAAGGGAATATTTTTAGTGGGTCAGGTTCATATTTGGAAACATGCCTTTGACGACGGACGTCTAGTAAGAACTCAAACTGTGCAAGAATTTTTTGATGATCTTGATGTGCCTACAAAAACTTTTTTGCTTCACAACAACGAGCTTAATAGAGGAGTCACTCTCGTGAGATAACGTTGAATGAGCCAGATTGACTCATTCTTAGTTAGGTGACTTATTTATTTTTACTGACTACTTTTGCTGGCTTGTTCTTTTTTGGCGGTAAGAGCGGCATCGCAAATGGCTAGTTTTTCTTTATACTCGTCTTCACGCTTGTTAAGTATGAGTTTGTATTTTTTAAAGCGTTTGATGCGATCAATTAAATACTCCTCATTCAAACCAACAATCTTTTCGTTTTCATCGAGACCCATTTTAAAGTTATCTTCCTTGTCGGTGACACGATCTATAGGCTCAGTCCAGCGAAGTTTTCCGTCGCCTCCGTAAGCTCGGCTTGCCAACTTAATTTTACAAGACTTAAGGGCGCCATAGAGGCCCGTTGAACCGTACTTTCTGTTTCCATAAACCAAGTCTTCAGAACTATAAACTTCATTCTGCAGACGTCTGAGCTCTTCATTCATCATGACTTTTTTCTGAACAACCATATCACCATCTTTAACACCTAATTGTTCAGTGCCTGATACTTTTTGATTGTTATCTAATTTTGTATCTAACTCTTTAGCTTTATGTGGGTTCGTTGCACAAGAAACTGCAAACAAAAGTGTAATCAATAATCCTATGATCTGATGCATTTATAGCTCCTTTTTTAAAAGTATATTGATTGAAATCATAATAGGCTGTCTGTGCCATCATGGCAAAGACAATACATATCCTGACATAAGCCTTGATAATTACTGACAGTCCGACTCATCGCATATTTTTGGCTTAAGACTCTATGTAAAAAGAGTTTTTGAGCGTCTCACGCAAGGTCAAAGACGGCTTTAAATGGTCAGGCCACTCGGACTGCAGCTCTGAAAAAAAGAGTTTAATAATAAGTTCTCCAGACGTGTTGCCCATAAGGTCATTCAAATAAGTTTTATCGTATTTGTTGATCACTTTGTTTTGGATAATTTTATGCACATTGCTCCAAGATTCCACCTGACCATTATCATTCAAAGCACCGCGAAGGCTGAATTCAAGTTTATACTCATGACCATGCAACCCTGAACACTTGCCAAAAAGTTCTTTGTTCTCAGCCATGGTGAGGTCAGGATTGTGATGGCGATGAACACAGTTGATCTTAGAAAACAACGTTATGGTGGCTTCTTTTGAAGATTGAGCAGTGACATGGCCCATACCTGGAACTCTTAACTCAACAGAAACTAAACCATTACCCAAACTAGAACTGCACTCTTTGAATATCTGACAAGCAAGTCGTTCAAAAGTCGGGTTTTGACTTACAAACTCTGAAAGCTCATTCACAAAACTGTGATCGTATTTGTCTTTGATGCTTTTGAGCGCTGACTCTAACTCTTGGCTTTTTGAGGTGTCGACTTCACAAATGAACTCTACGTTGTACCCCATAGGTTCATCACTTTTAAAAAAAGAATCTCGCTCCCCCTTAGGGTCTTGATGATCGAGGGCTAGACTCAAATGACTGCTGCGCTTCAGTGTATTCATAAATTAATATCTAACATAATTTTGCCTAAATATAGTCCAATAACGCCCTGTCTCTCGAGCATAAAAACACAAAAGGCTAGCTATATTGTCGATTTGTTTATAAATTGAGTGCTTTTAAGGAGAGGTGAAGTTATGGAAAGAGTCTGGCTAAAATCATATGCTGAAGGTGTTGCACACGATATTGTACCCTTTGAACAAAAAAACTTAGCAGCCCTTTTTGATGAAACTTGCCAAAAATACGCTGACAACACGGCCTTTATTAATATGGGTTCTGAGCTCAGCTTTCGTGAAATCCATAAACTCTCTGAAGAGTTTGCTGGGTTTCTGCAAAACCACATTGGTTTGAAGCCGGGCGACCGCATTGCTTTGCAAATGCCCAACGTGTTGCAATTTCCCATTGCTCTTTTTGGAGCACTCAAAGCAGGACTGACCGTTGTAAATACCAATCCTCTTTACACTGAAAGAGAGATGGAGCACCAATTCAACGACTCTGGAGCCAAAGCCATTGTGATCCTATCGAACTTTGCCTCTAAACTTGAAGAGATCATTGATAAAACACAAATTGAAACTGTGGTTGTCACACAACTTGGTGATATGCTCGGCTTTCCAAAAAGCTTACTCGTTAACACTGTTGTTAAACACGTCAAAAAAATGGTGCCGAAGTACAACCTTCCCAACGCCTACTCGTTTCACCAAGCACTCAACATTGGTGCCGACAAACCTTTTACTCATGTTAACATCGACTCAGAGGACCTGGCCTTCTTACAATACACTGGTGGAACTACTGGCGTGTCAAAAGGGGCTATGCTTACTCACGACAACATCTTAAAAAACTGTAAGCAGATCAAAGAATTCATGATGGTGATGCTCAAAGAGCAAGAAGAAATGATCGTAACAGCTTTGCCGCTTTATCATATCTTTTCATTGACGGCGAACTTTCTAAACATCTTCACCTTTGGTGGTACCAACCTGCTGATTACCAACCCAAAAGACATCAAAGGTTTTATCAAAACTTTATCTAAGTACGACTATACAATAATGACTGGAGTGAACACTCTCTACAATGCCCTCATGAATCACCCTGACTTTAACAACCTTGAGTTTTCTAAGCTAAAGGTGAGCATAGCAGGTGGAATGGCCTTACAGTCTTCCGTTTGTGAGGAGTGGAAAAAAAGAACGAACTCTTTAATTATTGAAGGTTATGGTCTGACTGAGTGCTCCCCGGTTGTGATCGTGAATCCACTCGATGGAAATGACCGCGTTGGTTCCATTGGCATCCCCGTTCCTTCGACTCACATCAAACTCATCGATGACGATGGCAATGAAGTTAGCAAGGCTGGAGAGCCAGGAGAGCTTTGCGCTAAAGGCCCGCAAGTCATGAAAGGTTACTGGCAACGACCTGATGAGACAAGTGCTGTCTTAGACAAAGATGGCTGGCTCAAAACTGGAGACATTGCAAGCTTTAGCGAAGATGGTTTCTTTAAAATTGTTGACCGTAAAAAAGACATGATTTTAGTTTCAGGATTTAATGTTTATCCGAACGAAGTTGAAGACGTCGTCTGTCAAATGCCAGAGGTGCTTGAGTGTGCCGCGATCGGCGTGCCCAACGATCACTCAGGTGAAGTGGTTAAAATTTTCGTCGTTAAGAAAAATAAATCACTCACTGAAGAACAAATCAAAGCTTACTGTAAAGAAAACCTCACAGGCTACAAAAGACCTCAGGAGATTGAGTTCCGTGATGAATTGCCAAAAACTAATGTTGGTAAAATTTTGCGCCGAGCTTTGAAAGAATAGTTCTCTTAAATAACAAATGACGTGCTATCTGCACGTCATACCTAATTTTTTTGCAATCCAATGATTAACAATGATGGCCTTAAAAGAAATACTGAAGAACTGTTTTCAGCACATCAAGGTATTTCACCCCGAAAACAATCAACGGTGCAAAAAACAAGCTGAGAGAAAAGTAGACGGCGAGAGTCCAAATTTCTCCAATAAAGTGAGACCAAAAGCTTTTGCACTTGGTGAACACATAACTTCTAAGCACAATCATAAAAAATAGTACTCCGAGCTCTGCCCAAAGCAGTGTCTTCCAGTCTACTTTTTGTAAGACTGTGACTAAGGCCTCTTGTCCGCCAGAGTTTGCGACGGCACCGACAAGCTTTTCTATAGCTTTTTTAATGGCTTCGTTCTTTAGAATTTCTGTCCAGTCTTGAGAAATATAAAACATCTTTATTACGCAGAAAACATGTTTTCAGATTCAATCAAGTTTGATACTTCAGCAGGGACGAGCTCTTTCCAAGCAGGATCTCCGCTCACAAGAAGTTTGCGAACATCACTGGAAAGAATCGACGTGTTGAGTTCATCACACCCGGCGATGTCGACAATCAATTCGTTGCTGATTAAATGCTGGTAAAGGTGCATGAGCTCGAGTTTTGGATTAAAACTTTTAGTGTTCAAACAAATTTCATTGGTCTTGAATGGAAAGACTAACAGCTCACTGTTCTCATCAAACAGCTGAGCGAGAGCCGAGAAAACTCCTCCCTTCACATCTTTGTAGTAGTTCTCATCAAAGATGCGTTCAAGTTGCGCACCACCAATGACCATAGCCACTTTTTTACTGGTGCTCTCGCGCAAATAATTTTTCACTTCATAAAATAAATTAAAATTAGAAATCAAAGTGTAGTAACCAACAGCACCTATGGTTTTTGCTCGAAACAAATAATCCTCTAAAGTGAACTTTTGATCTCCGTGGGAGTCATGCCTTAAACTCATCTCCATTAATGGAAAAGGGTCTAAGTCCCCTTGAGCACTTTCGTTTTTCACTTGCTCAGTGCCTTTGGAGATGATTTCTAAGTTGGAATTCGTGATTGGACGAAAGGTTCCCCTTTGCACAATGATCGGTTTATTAAAGAAACAATCCGTCACTTGCAGCACATCCCCTTTAGGGTTAATGAGTGCTGCTTGCGAGTAACCTTTCTGCACTAACTTTAAAGCAACTAGTCGGTTGTTCACGTCTTTAAACTCTGGCCCTTCAAGACGTATAACATCAATTTCAACGCGTCTTGAATTTAAATTTTCAAATAGGCTGTCCATCAACTGGTCCACCGAGTCCATTCTAAAAAAAGCGGCATGCACTAAGTTCACCCCTAAAATCCCTAAGGCCTCTTGTTGTTGTAAACGTCCACGGTCTTTGATTTTTACATGCACAATAATATCGTTAGGTGCACTTCCGGGCTCACTGTGAAAACGAATGCCCAACCAACCATGGGGAACTGCACCTTCGCGACTACTGGTTGCCACCGTGTCGGCAAAAGAAAAGAATTTCGTGTCTACCCCTTTGGTGGCGCTCAAACGCTCATTGAGCAAGTCAAACTCATAGGACACCATTTGGCGAACTCGCTCTTCACTGACGTATCTGGCTGACTTGCCATAAATGGAGTCACTGAAGGTCATGTCGTAGGCTGAAATGGTTTTGGCCACAGTCTGTGAGGCAAGCCCTGCTTGAAAGAAGTGCCTAGCCACCTCTTGTCCGGCTCCTATCTCTGCAAAGGTTCCATAAATATGGTCATCCTTATTTATTCCAAGAGCTTTCTTACGTACGGTGGTGAGCGCTGACATTTTGGATCCTTAAGTTAAGTCACTGAGTTTGTTGTATTTTTAATATAACAAATTTTTTTAAAGGCCAAAAGATCTTAAGAGCATTGCTGCCTTTGTGACTAGACTTTTTATGGGGCTAGTTATTTTTTGACCTTCACAGTAAGAGCACAGTGATCTGAAATGTAGTGATTATAAAAGCCTTTTTCTAAATAAGGAAACTCAGTATTGACCGGATCACAAGGACCTTTGACCTGCACACTTTCTAAATTCAAATGGCGCAACCACACTCGGTCAAAATAACGACCACCCCACTTAAAATACGTTGGTGGATGATCAGCAACAACTTTAAACTCAGCACCGAGCGCTATATTGATATAAACGTCATCATCAAACTCAAAAAGAGTCGACTCTTTTTTGTAAGTGTTAAAGTCACCGATCAATACCGTGCTTAAATCATTACCATTAAAGTCTTTTGTAAGCTCATTGATTTGAGCAATGCGAGTTTGTGTGTTTCTTTTGCCGGCTTTGAGATGAACGCCAACCACTTGAATCAGTTCATTGCCCTCTTTAAAAACAGCACCCATTGCTGCCCTCAAACCAAACCTTTTTAACTGCACTTCTTTATTGACAAAACTTTTTACTAACTCGACCCCTTTGTAACAAATGACAACATACTGGTGTTTCCCTCCAGACGCTTCATAACTCAAACATTGATAAGGTTGCATAATTTTATAAAACAATTCTTTATTAATGATTTCTTGAAAGACAAACACATCTGTTGTTTGAAATTGATTGTGAACAAAGTCGAGCAAGTGATCAGTCCGGTACTCATCACTTGCGACTCCTTCTAACTTTCCACCTAAGCCAAACCACTTAATATTCAGAGATGTGACCGTCAGCGCTTGTAAAAAATGAATTTGAAAAAGAAAGACAAAAAGAACTATTGCTTTGATAATCACACCCTCTCCTTAGTTATGATGAATCAAAGTATTGATATGGAAATCTAATATGGCCAAACAAAAATAGCTTTAAGAAAATTTAAGTTCTCAAGAGGCAATTAAATAGAGCTGGCATGACTCATTCAAATCTAACTTGAAGCACAGGTCTTTTTGGGGTGCTATTGAAGTCTTGCGAAAAGTGAAAACTGTTTGCCTTTCGAAACAGAAAGGCCAGCTTTAAAACTATAAAGTTCTAAGGTTTAAGAGTAATGCTCCGCAAACAGTTGCACCAACTGACCATTGCCGCCCACTTTTTGCAAAGCTCCTTTTGGAGACGTTATCCAACCATTGATATCAAAGTGCAACCACGGGATATCTTCAGCCACAAACTTCTTTAAGAACATAGCTGCTCGAATGGCGCCGCCGTGCCCAGAGGTTGAGTTTTGAGTTTCGGCGAACTCCGAACGCAAACCCGTTGCACACCCAGGAACCAAAGGCATATGCCAGACTGGATCGCCCACTTTTAATGATAGCTTTTGCATTTTCGCAGCCAGAGCATCTTCATCACTGAACATACCGCCCACTTCTAAGCCAAGAGCCACACGACTGGCACCTGTTAAAGTGGCCATATCGACAACGAGGCTCGGTCGGTCTTTCCCTTTGGCCTCTGAAACTAAAGCCAAAATGTCAGCCATCACTAAGCGACCTTCGGCATCGGTGTTGTCAATTTCAACACTCATACCATTTCTTGCGATCAAGACATCACTTGGTCGGAAAGCATTTTCGGCCACTGAATTTTCAACGAGGCCTAAATAAAAATCAAAAGGTTGTTTACAGCCTGATGCAATTAACTGGTGGGCAACACCAAAAACACTGGCACTGCCACCCATGTCTTTTTTCATCAAACGCATGTACTGACCCGGCTTTAAATTGATTCCGCCGCTATCGAAAGTGACACCTTTACCAACAAAAGCCACTGGCTTTTTAGTGTTTGGTCTGTACTTAATGTGCACCATGCGAGGTTTGTTGACACTTGCTTGCCCAACGGCAGAGAGCAAGTTCATATTTTCTTTAATTAACTTTTTATCGTCCCAAACAGTCACAGTCGTGTTTTTTAATGAAGAAAATAAACCCTTCGCAGCCTTTGCGTAGGTTTCAGGGTACAGCATATTTGGTGGTGAATTCACAAGGTGTCTTGCCATGTTGACAGATGATGCGAGCAACTGACCTTGGTCAACACTGGCTGCGTGCTGCTTGGTGCCTTTTAAGATACTAACTTGATAATCTGTAGAATTATTTTGCTCGACGCAATCTTTGTAAGTGTAATGTGCAATATCGAGTCCAGCGACGGCTCCCTTCACCATTTCAGGGTTGCAATCGACAAATATTAAGTGAACCTTCTTTTCACTTTGCCAGTTTTTAAGATGAGCCCCTAAGACATCACGAAAAAGAGCATAGTTGCCGACGCCATCAAAACGGGATCTTGAATTATTATGTTTCGGAAAAACAAGGTGAACAGAATTTTTTATACCATCAGCTTTTAGATACTCAGGTTTGCTTTTTATTTTTTCTAACACCCAATCTTGCAAGCTATCTTTTAACAACTTTTTGGCCTGACCAGCTTTGCCAAAAACGAAGACCTGAACTTGATCTGAAGACTGACTTGGCTCGTAAGCCTTGATGTATTTAAAGCGACTATTCTTCAAAAAATTAAGTTGTTTCAATATCATACGAAAGCTCCTTCATGTGTCATCTAGCATTAATTTTCTAATTGCTCACCGGCTTCAATCCTAGAGTATTGCGACTTATAAAATCATTTTGAGTTATATAACTCATTGGTTGGTAACGCAACTTGTCCCTAACCTTTTCTCGAACATCATGCCTTGGCTGAAGCTTGCGATCTGGCGTAGTATGTCCATAGATGGGCTCATTAAAATTAATGCTTTGGAATGTTGAGAATTTGTTTATTTATATAGATAAACCCCTTCAATCAGATTTGGCCTCTTTATCAGAAGAACAATGGCAGCGCCTTTCTAAAGCCACAACTCCTAATAAGTACCTGAATAAAATTTTAGACCTCAAAAGATGCATAAAAAACAATGACCCAGATATACTCATGCTTAACGAAGTGGGCGGCACAGAGTCCATTGAAAATTTTAACACCTACTTTTTAGACTCCGCTTATCAAGCTCACCTCATCGAAGGCAACTCTGATAGAGGCATTGATGTGGGTTATCTTGTTAAAAAAAGTTTGCCTTATGATGTGAACTTATCCTCACACAAAAACACTCAAATTGATTTGCAATACCCCGGTGATGCTGCCGACAAAAAATATTATCTTTCCAGAGACATCGCAGAGCTTAACCTCAGTGCCAACAACCAAACCAAGGCAATCCTTTTACTGACCCATTTAAAATCAAAACTAGATCCAGAAGGAATTGATACTGAAGGCATTACCCGCAGAACAGCTGAAGCTCGGTTACTCACCGATGTTTACATCGAAAAACAAAACAGCAATCCAGACACGCCCGTCTTTGTTGCCGGTGACTTCAATGGTATATTAAAAGACCCCAGGCACAGTGAGTTTCAGTACCTGCGCGACAAGACGCCGCTTGTAGATGTGCTTAATTATTCAAAAGCGTATAAAAATGAGAAAAGAGTCACCCAAGTACAGTTTCGTATGAACCTAAGAACAGATTATCAATTTGATTATATTTTGTTGAACCCAAAATTCGCTAATAGGATTGATGAGAACGAAACTTTTATAGATTTACTAACTGACGCCAACAATTCTCCACTCACATTACCTAGAACTTTGGAACAAAGGTTCTCACTCCCCTCTGACCACTATCCTGTGATTACAAAAATTAACTTGTTAGATTGAGTTTGTGCAATAAATCTTACGCTGTGCTCAAGATTGTCAGTTGCTTACTCACCAGGTCCTTCGCTACGCTCTGGATGACAGCTCTTGCTTAAAATAACAATTCTTAGCTCAAAATGATGGATGCTCAGTCAATATAGCGGTGTTATCCTCTAAAAGAGGTTTATTCGTTAATGAGCTTTTCGACGGTTTGTTGGAACCTTTTGAAACTAAATGGTTTTTGTAAGAAAACACTTGCGCCTAAATTGTATGATTTGAATGACGTGAACTCAGTGTTCGATGATGACATCACTAAAACCTTTGGGGTGTATTTTAACTTTCTGCCGATAAAGTCGAGAACATCGTTGCCCGTTAAAAATGGCATTGATTTATCGGAAATCACCAGGTCATACATCGTGGTCGACATCTTCTCTACACCTTCAAGGCCGTTGGCTGCCGCATCGACAACATGCTCTTTGCCTAAATAAGACTCTAGTAAACCTCTCATAAATGCGTCGTCTTCGATTAGTAATATTCTTTTGACCATATGCTCTCTCTCCTCAATGAACAGCTTATGCCGCCTCAACCTCTATCAATTCATCCAATTTGTCGTAAAAACTTAAGTACTCAGAAACGAGCGAATCTAACTGTTGAATGTCATTATTAATATGAGCCATCAAAAACTCAACATGCTGAAAGTTTTTTTCTTCATTCATATTCACAAGAATTTGCGACATCACTTCTTTAACTCGACAGTTGGTAAAGTAAGCATAAGTTGTACAAAGTTTGTGAGCTACGCTTTTGCACGCCTCAATATTCTTATTATCTATGGCTTGATATAAACGATCCATATCTATACGTGACGTCGATATAAATAACTTCATCAATCGGTACATGAGCTTCTCATCGCCACCGGTAAACATTTCTATTTCTGAAAATTCAAATAATTTTGAGTTCATCATCTTTTCTCCTGTATTAAACCACAAATTAATTGCTGATCTCATATATAATAATAGCTAGTAAAGGCGATTAAAATTGCAGGGAAATGTTAAATTAAACTCGATTTATTCGTTCAATTTGAGACGGGAATCAACCCACTTGTTTTTTGTCTGTCATCGAAAGGTATTGATTGATGGCATTGACTAAGTTCTCTTCTGAAATGGGTTTGACCAAACAGAGGTTCATTCCTGAAATGAGACACTTTTCCTTTTCGCTCTTTGTAGCACTGGCTGTGAGGGCAAAAATGGGCACGTCCTGCCCTTGTGTTAAAGATCTGATTTTAGCTGTAGCCTCATAGCCGTTAAGAATGGGCATTTGGCAATCCATCAAGATGAGATCAGGATTTTCAGCTTGAAACATCTCAACTGCAATTTTACCATTAACAGCCTCAAGCACTCGAAAGCCATTTTTTAATAAAAAAGTTTTTGTGATGAGCATATTGATGGGGTTGTCTTCCACCACCATGACAGTGCAAGCTTCTAAAAAAGCAGGAACCTCTAAGCTTTCAGTTTCAGTTACTAAGCTCGCAGACTCTATTGGTATTGTGATTGTAAAGATCGAGCCTTTTCCAATTTGGCTGGTAACGGTCAACTGTCCTTGCATTAGTGTGACTAGTTTTTTAGTGATGGATAATCCCAACCCGGTTCCACCAAACTTTTGGTGAATGTCTGCTCCATCTTGTTTGAATTTGTTAAATATAGTTTCAATATTTTCTTGAGATATCCCAACGCCACTGTCTTTAACAGTGACTTCTAGGCCAGATTTAAGTTTTTTGACACTCACCTGAACTTGACCCTTCTCAGTGAACTTTACCGCATTGCCAATGATGTTATAAAAAACTTGCTTCAAACGACTCTCATCACCCAAGAAACCATAATTATCAAAATTCGAAAACTCCAACTCAAATTGAATGTCTTTTTTATTGCATTTTGCCAACATATTGTTTTTTATTTCAAGAAATAACATTTTTATATCAAAGGGACTATTGCTCAGTTCAAACAATCCCGATTCTATTTTAGAAATATCAAGAATGTTATTGATCAAACCTAATAAGGTTTGTGACGACGACATGATATGTTTTATCAAATTGCCTTGGTGCTCATTGAGGCCTGTGTCTTTGAGCATTTCTGTGAGCCCCATAATGCCATTGAGAGGTGTGCGAATGTCATGGCTCATATTGGCTAAAAAATCTGATTTCGCGGCATTGGCTTTTTCGGCTTCTCTTTTAGCTTGCTCAAGCTCTGCCACTCGTTCTTTAACTTGATTTTCTAAAGATTGGTTCAAGTGATAAAGCTCTCTGCTTTTGGCTTCAAGCAGGCTCTCAGCTTCTTCTTGAGCCTTCTTGATGCGAGCCAGTTTTTTTCTTAAGAGCTCTACGTTATCCAAACTACGACGCTGCCTTAGTTAAAACGAATTGTCGTTCACAGGGATTGGAACGATCTTTCACATTTAATTCATAGCTGTCTTTGTAATGCTCAACGGTGGCTTCTATTAACCCTTCAGCTAAATCGGCAAAGGGTCTCTTTGATTGGTAAAAGATTTCAATATCACCATTGCTTGCATCGACCACATCAATCTTTGGAAGTTCGGCTTCTGGAGTTAATTTTTTAACTTCCACATGAATGTATTGATCGACCGACTTTAAAAACTCAATAGAATCTTTTCGGTCAAAGTACTCCGGATGAAAGCCATGAAAAGTTTTTAGTAGATGCTTACCAAAGGCTTTAACTAGGGCTGACCCTGGATGCCCCGACTTCTCTGCTAGCTTTGTAACTAGGGCTAATATTTCAGAGTGATCATAAGTTCCTACAGACGTATAAGCTCCACCTGAAGGCAATTCAACCTCATCTAAAAGCTCCTCTGTGAACTCTTCACCGAATTCTTGTTCCATCATTGATATTAACTCTTTAAAAACTAAACCTTTCATAATTTGCTCCTGTTAAACGGCCTGTTTGTTTAGTTTATAGTTTATTAGCCAATAGTAAATTGACTCAATTAAATCTTTTTCAACTATTGGCTTTGTTAAATAAGCATTCATTCCAGCAGATAAGCACTTTTCCTTATCTCCCTTAATAGCACTGGCTGTTAAGGCAACAATTGGTAAATCATCGACCTTATGGTTCTGGATCATAGTCCTGATTTCTTTTGTTGCCTCATAGCCATCCATAACCGGCATTTGGCAGTCCATTAAGATCAAGTCAAAGCTCATCTGTTCTATTAATTTAACGGCCTCTAAACCATTTTGAACGGCAGACACTTGAAAGTCATACTTATTTAATATTGCTTTGGCAACGAGCGTGTTGATCGGATTGTCTTCCACCAGCAAGATTTTCTTTTCTTTAAAAACAGAAACATCTAAAGTGGCAAGACTATGAACTTCTGATTTTTTTGAGCTCTTATTTTTGACAGGCTCTAAGGGCAATTCAACTTTAAAGACACTGCCCTCACCTAGCTGACTGGTCACTGAAACTTTGCCCCCAAGTAAATTGACAAAGTTTTTTGTGATCGGAAGACCGAGCCCTGTACCACCAAATTTACGATTGGCAGAATTGTCACCTTGATCAAATTTATTAAAAATTTTATCTAGATATTTATCATCAATTCCAACACCTTCATCTTTGATAGTAAAAATATAATTTCCTTGCGATTGATCTAAATCAACAAAAACGCAGCCTTGCCGAGTGAATTTGACAGCATTTCCTATTAAGTTGAATAAAATTTGCTTAATAATGCCTTCGTCATTTTTAACGAATGTTGTTACTGAGTTCTTGATTGATAATTTAACTTTGCAATCATTTTTCTGACTGATAGGCTCTATGATTTTAATCACATCTTCAATGCAATTCTTTAGATCAAACTCAACATTTTCAGTTTCCATGCAGCCTGATTCAATTTTTGAAATATCTAAAATATTGTTGATGATTCTAAGCAATATGGCAGATGATTTTTCAATGTACCCTAACTGTTCTTTTTGCTCCTCATTCAACTGAGAAGATTTTAAATTTTGAGTCATTCCGATGATGCCATTCATCGGCGTTCTAATTTCGTGACTCATATTAGCTAAAAATTCGGATTTTGCACGACTGGCCTCATCAGCAGCCTCTTTGGCTTTTTTGAGTTCAAACTCCATTTTTTTGATTTTAGTGATGTCGACAAAGGTTCCAATCATACGAACGGGCCTTCCATCATCAGACGTCTCAACTACCTTTCCTCGGTTGAGCACCCAAAACACTTCACCGTCTTTATCGACTAGCTTTTGTTCAATTTCAAAATTTGATTTTTGACCCATGAGATACAGTGTCACTTCTTGCAACACTTTTTTTTGTTCACTTTTGGGAATAGCCCTTAACCAATAATCGCTTTTGGCAGAAAACTCATGACTCGGAAAACCGAGTTTGTCTTTTAAGATATCATTGACATAAACCGACTTTTTGCTCAAATCCCAATCCCATAAATAGTCACTCGTGGCTTCTAAGGCGAGCGAAGATCTTTTTTCGGCATCTTTAACTTTTTGATCAGCCTCTGATTTTATCTGTTCATTGAGTTGCATGAGTTCATTCGACATCAGTTGCATGCTGTGCTCAAACTGACGCCTTGCTTTGTCGTTCTCCATATATGACTTGTTGACCTTATCGATCAGTTTTAGAAACTCTTGCTTATCAATAGAGCCTTTATTATCACTGATCACTTTGAGTTGTCGTATTAAGGTCTTATGTTTTTTTTCTGCCAATTACTTTTCTCCAATCACTGTGATTGTCATTGTTTGATTGTGTAAATTACAAAACCCGGTTTTCGGGTGAGGTGAAATCTCTCCGTAAGAATAATAGCCAACAGAATTGACCCCTTCATTCATGGTCTCAAAAGCCGCCTCGACCTCATCAGAAGTTTGTTGCCCCATGAGAAGACGCCTGCCAATGCAACTGACCATCATAGAAAGCCGGTCGCCGACAATGCACTCTGCTTGATCAGATGTCATTTCTGCAGCAGTCGCAGCTCCGTCGATTAAGCGGTCAAAGCTGCCCATCATTAAGCGAGCTGTGTGCCCTTCAGGGATCTCACCGGCAAATATCAAACCTTGTTTCTCTTCATCAACACCAACAATTGTTCTTACCAACTCACTGTTGGGGTCGTCCTCTGGATGAATACAAAGTGGAAACAAAAGACCACTGCCTGGTAATTGCTCGACTTGTTCTTCCGTTAAATATTTTTTATATAAACTCAGTGCTGGCTGACCATCTAACTCATAAAGAACATTGTCTTCGGCTTTAGTTATTTTTCGCTTCGGACCGAAATTATCCCAACCTCCACAAGAACCATGGCCAATGACAATATTGTCACCATACAAAGCCACAGCGACAATTTTTTTAATTTCAGGAGTTTCATTTAAACCAACATAGGTGTTGGTGAATTTATCGTTATCACCAGCAAGACCACCGGTTATAATAGTGTCATTGCTAACATTACCTTGAATACCAGCAATCAATTGGGTGCCATTAGTGTGCAATCCATCAGCAAAGAGCATGAGCCCCTTCAAATCATCAGTGGACAGTTCCTTACCTATCACCTCTCCCACTTGGAAAGAGGACTTTACACCTGCTATATCAAATTGCAATACTTTGTAGTTTGTTTTTTCAAATTTTACGGCGGATACAACTACAGAACCCGTCAAAGCCTCTTTATTGTATATTTCACCACCCGTGCTCAAGCCGATGTAATCATTTGCTTGATAAAGTTTTTTAACCTCATCTAACAGCTGTTTTTTATTGTCACACTCTGGTGAAAAATAATACGTTACTATATCAAATTTTTGTGAAGAAGCCTCCTGCTCCCAACCTGTTTCTTCTGTCCATTTATTTGTTTTACAAATCACAATAATCTCCTTAGTTACCCAACTTTTTTCACTCGGCCATAATCATCTTCATACCTAACGATATCGCTTTCACAGAAACTTTCGCCAAGTTGCACTTCTAGAAAGACAAGTTCATCGGTGGTTGGATTCTCAATTCTGTGTTTTGCTTCTTTATCAATAAAAATATGTTGTCCTTGAGAAAGGTTAATCTCTTCATCATTTAAAGTCACTTTAGCTTGCCCTTTAAGAACAATCCAATGTTCAGAACGCTTCTGATGCGATTGATAAGATAATCTTTTTTGTGGTTTCACAGTGATTCTTTTAAATTTAAAATTATTCTCATCACTGATCACTTCATACTGACCCCATGGACGAACAGACTCTGGATCCTTAGATTCACTTTTTTTAAGCTCCTCAAGAGCTGGCTTTATCTTTTCACTTGAATTCTTATGACAAACTAATAAGCCTTGATCACTATCAACAACTATTAAATTTTCAACATCTATAAAAATATAATCTTTCTCAGTCTCTGAACAAATGAAGTTACTGTTGTTGTTATCAATCACTTTTTTTTCTTGGCTGACTAAGTTTAATTTGCCATCTAATTTAGAAATCTGATCCCAACTGCCGAGGTCCACCCAACCTAAATCTGCTGGTATGCATTTTAGATTCTCAACTTTTTCAATCAGGCACTTATCTAAACTTATTTTTTCAAGCTGATTGTAAATTTCTTCAACATTTGAAAGATCCTGATTCAGTCGCATGAGTGTTTTCCACATGAATGGCAACTTCTTTTTAAATTCTGTGATCATTGTCGAAACTTTAAAAATATATATTCCAGAGTTCCACAAATTACTTTCATCTTGAATGAGATTTTCAGCCAACGCTTGATTCGGTTTTTCTATGAAGTTGTTAACTGAATATACATCGGCTGCGTGATTTGATTCGATATTGATATAACCATAACCCGTTGCTGGTTCTGTTGGTTTTATTCCAATCGTTAATATGCTGTCATTTTCCAAAGCGCTGCTAGAGGCAATACTCACCACCTCATTAAATAAACTGACCTTTTCGATATAGTGATCACTTGGAAAAAGACCAACAACTTCACTTTCTTTGCCCTGCATTTGTAAATAACGACACAAAAGGGCAACAGCTGGCCCTGTGTTATTGGCATATGGCTCATAAATACACTCTAAATCTTTTAAGGCATCTCTGGCCGCTATGGATTCTTGATACTTTTTAGTCGTTAATAATATCGGACTTTTAAAGTTTGCCAGTCGCTCGATCGTTTGCTCAATCAAACTTTTGCCAAAAATTTCTAGAAACTGCTTTGGTGTTTTTTCTTTAGATATTGGCCACAAGCGCTGACCACTTCCGCCTGACATTATTATTGGTATCATACATTCTCCATTCGTAAAAAGTGAAACTATATTCAGCTTAGATACAAGCTGTTTGCCAAAAATGATGTCATTGTGACAATCCATCCATAGTTTTGTCTCAGAATAAAAAATTATTGTTAATTACTTATTCAGTCTCTTTTTAATACATTTATTATAATGTATATGAGCATGGCGGTAAAAATAAATAGGCCAAAATAATACAAATGCATGTATGACAGACTAAAGTTGATGAATGTTTTTCCTGGACCAATGTTCACTGAATGAAAAATTCCATATGAAATCAGAGGTTCTTGTTCATGAGTCCACACTTTATGATAGGGCTGGTTTGATTTAAACAGTCTGTGTTTTGAACTTTGCTCAAATGTCCACTTCTTTGATCTTCTGGTTTTAATATGTTCAAGCTTGTTTGCTTCAGCTGGTAATAGTTCTAACTGACTCTCTTTATTTTGAGATATCATCATAAAATCAAGAGCTGGCAACCTGGTGTGATTGTGAATACTAAAATCATAGAAAGTCACTTTACTTTGCGTTTTGTACACTCCTTTAAAGTAAATTAAAAAAACAAATTTTTTAGCGTCTTTGGGAGGGTCTAATAAAGCACTTTTAGTGATTTTTTGATCTTCTGGTTCAATCTCTAACTGATCAATTTGCTCCACTGACAGCTCTACATTATTTTCATCCAAATAAATCACTTTTTGATGAAAGTCTTTAACATTCTTTTTTTGAAAGGTGTAATTGAAGTAGAATTCATCGTCATTTTTTAATGAAATAACTGGAGCTTGCAGTATGTGCCAATTGCAGGTGTTTTTATTAACCACTGTCCAGTCAACTTGATCGTTTAAATCCTGTCTTAAAAGCGGATCCAAAGCACTACAGTGACAACAGACATGTTCTTCCTCATCATCTTTCTCTTCAACCTCTCTTGGAGTAATGCCAGTGTACAACTTTTTTAATTGCTTTAGGCTGGCTAGCTGCCGCTTTTGGTAATCTTTTGCATCTACCTGAATGGCTAAAGTGTAATCTCCTTTAGGTAAATCGCCGAGCTCTAGTTGATGATAAGATTGTAACAAGCCTTCATGTTGATACATCTTATTTTCGACGACACCGTCTTCTTTTTTGACCATGAGGTCAATGACATGATTCACTTTTTCGTCTGGCAAATTGTATTTTGTGATCTCACCCGTCAATGTGTTCGTGAAATTAAACCACAATTGAGACGAATTGAGACCAACACCACTCACATTAAGCTTTAAGTTTTCACGTTTCTCAAGATCGAATTGATAACTGATCGGAAGTTGTGACAAAGTGATCAGCTTGCCAGCAGACAAGTCTGGATAAGATCTCTCAGTTTGCAATATTACAGGACCAAACACATCTAGCTCTGCTTCAAAACTCATTGATCGAGTGTTGCTATCTACCAACCTCTGAACATCTTCTAAAACATTATTGTATTCAGTTTCTGGGATAATCACTAACTGACTAATGGCATTGAAACCACGGTAGTTTTCAAGCTCAACCTTTAAACTGTTATGATCAGTTATCACCGGCTTTAATTCGACCCATTCAAACTGTGACTTATAAAAGCTTTGCGTGTTTATTTTTGCATGCTCTTTCCCGTTGAAATTTAAATGAATCGAACCTCCCTTAGGGTTTTTAAAAACTAAAAACTCTTTTCTTTTTTAGTAGTCACTTCAAATTCAATTTTGTTGGCTGTTTTAAATTCACCTAGGTCATAAAGATCGAGCTCATGCAGCCACCAGAATATTTTTTCTTCTGGCAAAGCATCAACAAGAACTGAAAAGCTAACTTTTTTTGCTAGTCTTGGAGTTACAAAAAGAGTTTTAAACTTCACTTTAGAAAAGTTATTGGATTTATCTGGGCGAGATAAGTAGGCCACCCCCACTTCTCTTTCTCTGTCATCGTAAAAATGAACTTTTAAATGCAGGCTCTCAGCATTTTTTCCAGACAGAGACAAGTCAATGGCATATGGATGAGCCTCTTCAATGGCAAATTTATTGGTTTTAAAGATCTTCCAAATTTTACTTGGAGGTTCCGCATTAACAACACCAATCACTTTGGGTTCATTGAGTTTTTGGTTGGGATGCACTTGCACTAAAATATTGTCACTCAAAATTTCTCGGCGAAATAAGCCTTCATTGATAAAGTCATTGATTCCTTTAATATGTCGACCTTTCACAGAAAGTAAACGATAGGCTGGTAAATTCAATTTAGCATCAGAAAAGGTGGCAGCGACACCATCAGAATAATCGACAGGACGATCTCTAGTTGAAGTATTGCTTGATTTTAAAAACCAATCCCACTCACTTTTATAAATAGACGTCTTTGACCACATCAAGTGAGACATCGATCGATCCAAATGATCAAATGGCAGGTGACGATACCTTTTATCGATAAACGAGAGGGCGAGATCATCTATTCCACGATAATCAAAGGTCAAATCAAGCTGTCTTATTTTTTCAAGTGTGTTTTCTTGTTGTCCAGAAAAAATAAGGCCACTCACTTTATTTTGATCTAATAAATGAGCATACAAAAGAGCCCGAGAGTACCCATAGGGTGTCACGACATTGTGTTGATAAAGGTGCCCACCACCAGACTGATAATTCTCAATGTCATAAAAGCTATTTGCTGTTGTTGAGCTCGTTAAATTCATGCCATATTGCACTGCTAATAACTCTGCGTTAAAGGCCTCTTTGTCGGCAAAAGCATCAAATTGTTTTTGATACACCAATTGGTCGACAAAAAGTGGGTTTAACAAGCTCGGCAATTTTCGTGTTTGTCCGTGATCAATGAGACTCTGTAGATATCTGTAGAGGTAATTGACTTCCGTTTTATTGCCTTCGTATTGAAAGGTGGTGTCTTTTGTGGTGCCGTAGACGTTGAAATCCCCTACGCTCTTGCCTATTTGACTGCTGTATTTATTTTTATTCCAGTTAAGAGTAGCCACATTTCTTGCAGAATCCACTCTATTTTCAGCTTGTGGCAAGTAAATCACTTTGTGATTGTTATGTGTTAATTGTTTATTTTTTTCTTGTAATGTTTGTGATAACGGCTCTGGCTTATAAAGGTTAAAAAAGAAATTTTTATAATAAGGGTAATTCCACAGACCAAGCACTAAAACAAAAACTGAAGAAACAACCCAAGTGATTTTTCGGTTCACACAAATCTTAATAAGCGCTAGAGCAACAAAGACTCCTTGCAAAAACATCATGACACCAACGAGCTTATTGGGGTCCCTAAACAATTTGCCCAAAACAGGGATTTTAAAGACAATAAAACTATGAAAAGGTGCTAGTAAACTATAGTAAGACCCTGTCGATAAAACAAATAGAATGAAATATAAAATTGCAAACAAAGTGATGAGTGGTTTCGTACCAACATACCTAAGAATTGCAAAAAGCACGAGGACAAAAAGTAGAATCCCAGCCACATAAAACCCAAGATTTAAAAAGTCTTGAGGCATCATTCCCCACCAGTAGCTGTTAGAGAGTAATATATTTAAGGCTGAACTCTCTCTGGAGAACATCACCAAAGTGTCTAATACGTTTATATTTGCCTGACTGGTCATCTTACCAGTGACAGTTGCTAAAACATAAGGGACCAACCAATAAAAACAAGCCAGAAAAGTCAAAAATGATAAAATGCTTAAATTCTTAAGATACACTAATAAAAAGTGCTTTTTATTTTTTCTTGTTTTAAACACAAGCTTCAAAACAATAGAAGACAAGTAAAGAAAAAGTAAGGTAAGAAAAATAAATAGAAAATAATGAATCGCCGCTGACGCTAAAGAGATCGCCACAGCAAACTTCACCATAACAAACCACTCCGTTTTTTGCTCTGGATTGTATTTATCAGAAAACACACATAAGTAATAATGAATGACCAAAGGAAACAAAGCATAGCCACACAGTAAATAAGTGTGCTGAATTCTAACGATGAACCATGGGTTCATGGCATACATAAGGCCAGCGAGAATTGAAACAGTGTAGATTTTTTGTAGGTCTTCAATTTGTAGGTATTTTTTTAAAAAGGTGCTCATGAATTGATAAAAACACAGACCAGAAAGAACGATCAGCTGCCAAACAAAGACTTTTGTTAAAATCTCTCCTCCCAAAACGTAAGATATCAAATAGCTGGGTAAGATAAAGAACAAGCGTGGTAGGTTCATCAGCGTCGTCGTGTTGAACCTCTGGTTCCAGATTGTAAAAATCTCTTCAAGGTAGCGAGTGGTGTCTTCACCAACAGCGATGTCACTAAAAATGATCATCCCGTCTCGAAATAATGGCATTGAGCATATCGTCAGTAAGAAACTTAAAAAAATAAGTCCTCTATGATAACTTAACAATTTACTTCTCAATCAGTCCTAATTTAAATTTATTTTTAATCACTTGATTCACGGCAAGTAGACTCAACAATATATACATATTGATCAGACCAGACGTCTTTAATGGATTTTTTAAATACATTCTTAAAGATTTTAGCGAGTACAAATAAGGTCTAAAAAAATAACTTCTTTTCACGGCCTTTAAAAATCCGCCCTCTTCATTTTCTAAAGTTTTGTTCATTTGAGAAAAATAATAGTTTTTTTTCTGCAATATATTTTTAAGTGTGACCAAGCCTTCATCGTGCTCTAAGTGCGTTTTTGTGGCACGCATAACTCGTCCACCCCTCTCTATTATTCTAATGGTAGGTTGCGTTTCTTCAAACGAAATTTGTCGATGATCTAGACCACCAGACCTCAAATATTCTGACACTCTCCAAAAACGAGCTGCTTCTACAGAGTTGCTGTCTAAATCTGAACCCACGTCGTTTATGATAGTTCGCTCAAACACCTTAACTTGGGTCATAAAATTATTATGTTTCGAAACTGGCTTTTCTGGTATGACTAAGGCACTGACACTTTCGTCTTGCAACTCTTGCATACATGTTTCTATTAAATTATCAGCTAACACCATGTCGGAATCGATAAACAAAATATAATCACAGCGAGCTGTGAATGCCATATTGATGCAGTCTTGTCGAGTCAAACCCCTTTCTCTATGCTCAGCTAATTTAATTTTAAAAAAATCATACTTTTGTTCAAACTCTCTTAAAATGACTGGTGTTTGATCTTTTGAGCCATCATCAACAATGAAGACTTCAAACCTGTGTTCTGTTTTTTGATTGACGATCGCCATAAGGACATTCTCAATTATTTTTTCATTGTTAAAAGTTGTTACGCAAATTCCTATTTTTTCCATTTTAAAATCCTTTTATAAATTTAATGTTAATTGTTAAGCAGCTTTCCCTACGAATTCGTCAAATGCCGAGGCTGTGTTTTCCCAGCGGAACTGTAATGAATACTTATAAGCCTCGTATCTAAATTTTTCATAACTTAAGTGATCAAACATCAGTGATTTTATATTTTCAAACAGCTCATCGCTGTTATTGACCTTACAAAGAACTCCTGCTTGACCTAAATTTACGGCGTCCCTCAGGCCTGCACTGTTATAAACAATACTAGGTGTGCCAAGAATGGCGGCTTCCGTCACACCTAAGCCCCAACCTTCACGTCTTGATGGGTAAACCAAAAGCTTGGCCTTTTCCATGTACATCAGCTTATCTTCTTCACTCACTCGCCCAAGCAAGGTCAGAGTTCTGTGATTCTTTGGGTTATATGTGTCCGAGAGTGTAATGTTGTTTTCACGACAAAGTGGCTCTAAAACATTTTTGATGTAGTCTTCGTTCTTTTTACCAATAATAACAAACTGAGCGTAAGGGTTAATTTTCAAGTACTTAATGAAAGCCTTGGTCGCATCTGGCAAGCCTTTGTACTCTGAGTATCTTCCAACATAAATCATTAATTGGTTGTCTCTTTTACAAGCTAGCGGCTTAGTAATTGGTTTGTGGTCAACCCCTTCAGGTAAAATGGCAATGTTGTTTGTTTCGAAACCGACGTCTAACAAGTCACTGCGTGTGCTGTTAGATACTGTTAGAGCTTTTCTGCGATTGTAAATTTTTAGCAAAAGATCTTCACTTTTCTCACCCATAAAAGCAAAAATGCGGCTCATTTTTATTTTCCAAATTTCACGGGTGAGTTGATGAATAAAAAAGACACCCTTATCTTTAGGGACCCAAAAAGGAGTGAAAAAGCGATGAGTGTTGCACTGATCCACAACAAACTTAATGCGTTTCATATTTAAAAAGTAAAACATCATGGCGTGAAAGATCACAGAAATCCAGTTGCCATTTTTAATATAGATGATACCATCTTTTTTTGTCACACGCTCGCAACCTTCAACTTTTGTGGAGAAATGAACAATGTTATAATCTTTTTTACTTTCACATCGCTTGAGCATTTCAGTGGTAAAAACCTCAGCACCACCAGCACTTGGATGATCGATATCTCTCCATGATAAAAATAAGATCATTTGCTTTTTAGTCATTAATAACTCCTTTTATTTAAAAATAAGTAAATATATGCAAAGACAAAAACCAACATAGTGATGATTAAACTTTGAAGACTGAGTGAAAAAGTCACTCCAGCATCTATGGTTAATGTCGTAATTAGAATAAAACCAACAAACAAAATGTTATAAAAGTTGAGTTTTCTTAAAGAGTAGTAAAATGAAAGAATAAAAACCAAAACCCCAACAAAGTATTTCACTAAGTAGTAATCTATGTGAGCAACAGCTCCGGCAAACTCCTCACCAAAGAACAACGAGACCACTGGCTCACCGAGAACTTTGTAACCTATCAAAAATGTAATGAATAGTGGACACACCATCAAAAGGTACCTTTTCATTAGTTTAACAATAGACTCCTCGTTTTTAAAAGTATTAGTTTCAAACTGCATATAGGTGTAAGTCAGAAGAAGTGGAAGTTGGGCAAACCTTACAGCTAAGGTGATCACTGGCGAGTTCTCAACAGCAAACATTTCAAAAGCGAGAATATCAATATTTAAGAAGGTAAAGAAAAGCATTTGATTGGCAAATAGAGACTTCTCTTTGAAGAAAGAAACTCCTTTAACTTGTGTGATTTTATATGAGTGCCTTTTCCATACAAAGTATGTAATCATCAAAACTAAAAACTGGACTGTAAAAAATAGAATTAACATAAGTATATTGTTCATTACAAAGGCCAGAGAAAATATGACCAGAATAAGGAATTTTAACAACATTTCAGCATAGAGGCTCTTGTAATAACACAGCTTCTTGCCTTGGCTGATTAACAATCCACGAATGAGACATATCATGGGGTGTTGTACGCATATCAAAATGATAAAAACAGAATAAAGTGGTGACTTTAAGAAAACCATTCCAATAAACAGTGACAGGGTAACGACAAATACTATTGAAGAAAGAAGGTAATTCGTTGCAACTTTGCCATTCATAGAAATTGTTTTTATCTGAACCGTCGAGCCAATAACAAAGACGATCGACATGACGGACAGTATTGTGTTTATGTAGCCAAAATCATCGATGGATAAAACATTCGCGCTGACAATGAGAAATAAGTAGTTAAGTACAAACAAGGGCAAATCTAATAGAATGATCAGTTTCTTAGACATCAAAAAGGCACTCCTAATTGAAAAGTGAGGAGAGCTTGTGACTTTTTGCTTGCCCCTTCATTGGTTATTATGGATATGTTAATTTTTCCCGAGATATGAGACTTTTCAGTTTGATATTTTTTATGCAACTCAATAGCATAAGTGCTCTGACTGTACTCATCAATGGTGATGTCATTTTCATGAGAATAAATCAAACTGTAATTAAAACTTTGATCGTGCTCATGTGTGAATGTCCCAACCTGTTTTAAACTTTGTACATTGGATCCTAAATTTAAGTTCAAATGTTCGATGTAATACTTTAGTTGCATATTTGGTTGTATAAAGTATGTGAGTCCTAGATAGCTTCTTTGTTCAAAAGTATTCACATCTTCATTGAATATTTTTTCAGAAAAGCCGAGATCAAAATTTAAATTTTTAATCAGGCTTTTATTTCCGTACCCTAAGCTATAACCCATCACAGTGAAGACTTCTCCACTTCTCAAGATCTCTTCACGGCCTTGATGAAGTTCGATCGAAACATTTTGAGTTTTTGCTTGCGTCTCAACGATTGTTTTATTTGAAACTGTATAGGCATTTCTTATTTGGCTGAATTCTGAGTTTTCATAAGTGTCGAGCAATTGAACAGCAGATTTGTTTTCAATTAAGAAGCCATTGAAATTTTTAACGTAGGTCAAGTGCCCAGCCAGGGCAACATCGATCTCTTCATTTTTATTGTCTTTAATATTTAAATGAGTGTTAATACCCAGTGTGAAATTGTCCGAAAGAATGTGATTCATTTCTAAGTTTAGGTAGTTACTGGCAAAAACATACTCGTTGCTATCTTGATTTTCGATATCAGAAAATGCTAATTCGTAGGGTTTAAATACAGAGTAAGTGTGACCTAATGAAAACTTGGTGAATGTGTTTGAAAACTGATGCACTCCAAATTTATCAACATAAAAGCCATGTCTCGACTGAATCTCTTTAGAGTTTGGATTTAAACATTGCTTTCCTTTTTCAAAATAACTGAATGAGGAACTATAGTCTTTCATGTCTTTGTACATATCTGAGATAAAAAGCAAAGTGTGAGGTTGTTGTGAAAGGGCTTCCAGCTTGTTCATTTGCTCTTTGGCTTTATTGAATTCAGTGGTTTTGATCAAAATTCTGATACTTTCTTTCAAACCATCAACATAACCACCTTGACCTGATTGCAACTGAGTAAGAGTTGAATTTGCTTCGTTCAGCATACCTTTCTCTTCGTAGGCTTTTGCCATAAACCTTAATTCAAAATTTGATTTTTTTGCTTTCTGTGTGATGGCAATGATTCTATCTAAATATTTAATCTCATTTGTTTTTTTGTAGAGCTGAAATAATGTATCCACTTGAGAAGAGGACGTCTCACTTTTAACAAGACTTTCAAGTGAGATGAGGCCATTGTCATACATAGCAAAGTTGATCCAAGACCCGGAAAGTTGCAATTCAGCTAACTTTTGTAAGAATTGAACCCTAGCAGGTTTCGAATCAAGGTGATACACGATGGCATAAGCTAAACCAACATCTCCCATTTTCATTGAAGACACTTCTATAGATTGAATGACTTTATGAGCCTCGACATAAAAATTGCTAGTGAATAGCATTCTCGCTACTTGCATGCGTTGATCCATTGTGGTCCCGTGCAGTGCAAGAGATTGTGGAGAACAGTCTTCTTGCCCCCAAACTGTCATGGTAACAAATATGTTCATTAAAATTATAAGTCTAATATGTTTCATGCGGCTTTTTCCAATAAGTTTTGCACCATATTGATAAAGTAAGTTTTATCGAGGTTCATTGGTTTAAGAAGAACTTTATCTAATCCAATTTCATTAATGGCATGAATAAGAATGTTGATATCAGCTGTGCCTGTGATTAAAACCTTAAAGCAATTTTCTTGATAGGTATTGATATTATTAAGTATTTGAATACCATCAACATCTGGCATCACTAAGTCAGTGATAACGCCATCAAATTGATTTGTTTCAATCAGCTTTGCAGCTTCTTTTGAGCATTGACAAATTTTAAAGTCAAAGTCAGTTTGTTGAAAAAAAGTCTCATAGATTTTAAGACTCATTATGTTGTCATCGACGATCAATATTCTTTTATTTTTTTTCATTGTTCAATCCTAAGGCAAAAGTGATTTTTAAAATGGAAACGAGATAGTTTATGCTGTCTTTGATAGGGTCAACATGAGATCCATCTTGATCCACACATTCAACGGGAAGTTGCAAGACTCTGAAACGAGCTTTTTTACATAAGTTGAGTAAGTGCAAGTCAGCAGCAAATCCAAGCTTATGGCTCACCTTTGGAATAACATACTTTGCAGCACTTGTTTTAATGAGTTTAAAACCTGTTTGAGAATCGTACACTCCTTCAGGCAAAAATGACTTGGTCATTAATCTTTTTACAAGACTCATTGTTCTTCGAATGAATGATCTGTTCTCGGCCGTTTTGTCTTTAGTGGCTTGAATCATATCGTAGTAATCGTCTTTAATGATTGAGATGGCTTTAACTATGTCAGCTTCAAAGAAAGAGTTGTCAGAATCTAGAAAGAATAAATAGTCTGCATCGCTCTCTTCAAGACCAGCACTATAAATGCCTGCTTTACGAGTGTTTGCTGATAAGTTTTTAAGATCTAAAAAATGATCGACTAAGATGGAGTTCATCTTAAGTTGAGTCATATTGATGATTCGCTTTAAAATGTCTTCAGAGTTATCACTACTACCATCATTAACAAACCTGACTTTGGCATCTAGTTGGTACTTGCTAATGATGCTAATAATTTTAGTTAAAAAATCACTGACATTTTTAATGCGTTGTTCTTCATTAAAGATGGGAATGACAAAAAGTAATTTATGACGAGAAGTTGGTAAATTAGGTTCGAGTATCATTCTGATATTTTTTTCAAGGCCAAAGTAGTTTTGAGATTTTGTATGAATGGTAAGTAGCCCTTCGTACTCTTTATTTATAATGTCAAAGCGGCAAAGCTCCTCTGAGTTAATAAAGATGCATTTTGGCTTTAAAACTAAATTGCGAGTTTCACGCTTCACCCAACTGAGGCCTTCTACCGTGTCTACTATGACTAAATCGACATGAGTTAAGTCTTTCTTATTGTCGTGCAGACTGAAGTCACAGAATATTTTTACAGTTGAGCCTAGAGAGTTTAAAATCTCTTGGTGATTTTCTGAAAATATAACCACATTCTTTTTGTTACTCATTATTTCCTCCAACGTTCCATCTGTAATTAGAATAGAGCGAAGGAGTTGGGCAAAAATGATTGAATTAAGAGAATCTCCCAAAAAAGCCAACCCAACTTGAGACAATCCAAACAAAGTACCATCATCTTGAGTGAAGCGAAGGCCCCAGACAAACGCCACATCAACATCAATGAAGCTATTTGATTAAAAATTTCATGGTTTAAGTTTGAACCCATCGCTTCGCTGAAGATGACAGATACTTGCTCAGGATGACGAATCTGAGCTCAAAATTACAACTCTTCGCTCAAAATGATAAACCTGCTATCAGAACGACAAGTTTGCGCCCAGGATGATAACTCTGAACTAAGGATAATATAGCTATATTTTAGAAATTGATTTTAATATTAAGAAATCGTTCCATAACTCCTCTGACTAGCCAAGAACAAATCAACTTCTTGTTTTTGTACAGCCGTCATTTTATTGAACTTTACTTTGTAATAATAAGTTTTTCCACTTTTGAGACACGATGATATTCGCAGTCCATCAGTACATAGACCAAACTTCTTGAGCAGTGGGGATTCTAATTTAATAAAACTCCCCATATCGTATTTATAGTCACTTTTAAATGTCAGCCCAGTCACACTCATAGACTGAATTTCGATCTGTCTCGATACAGTACATATAGCTTGACGACCTAACTCCCCTTCTAAAAGTGGTATTTCTGAAAAGCGATTTTCATAATTGAGAAGTGTCGACTTAATTTTATTCTTTAAAACATCTAATTTAAGTGGTTTTATAATGTAATCATTGACCTTAAGCTTAAGAGATCTCTGTATATCGTGAGCATTGCTCTTTGAACTCAATATAATGATAGGTATTTCTTTATGTTCAACTCGGGAGCGCAAACGCTGAATCAATTCAAAGCCTCCCATTCTCGGCATCAATAAGTCAACAAAGACAATGTCATAATCTTTTTCAGCGAGCTGTTGTAGCGCCATAACGCCATTGTCTGCCGTTTCAACGTCAAGACCACAACTTTCCATATAGTATTTACCTGCCAGCTGATCAATCTTACTGTCATCAATTAAGAGTGCTTTTGCCTTTTTCATTTTTTCTCCATCTACGTACCGATTTGTTATTAAAATAGACATTGATATAATAAATTAATAGATAAACAAGAACTGTTCGGAATTGAGTATTAATCACGCTTATCTTCCTTAACAGTAACTTTCTTTGTTCTAATTAAATTACCAATCTTTACTTTCTTACTTTTTAAAATCTTTATCTTTCTCATGTATACCGTATCGCGTTTTATGTTCTCGAATCTGTCCCGAAGTGTGAAAAAACCATAACATTTGAACTCAACAATTTTTATTTTGAAAAAGCTGAAAGGTTTCCATAAATTATGAAATTTTCTCACATCGGGACAGAAATATGAGAAAAATGTCTAAAGCTTTACTACATTTTGGCGATAAGACTTTTGTCTGTACGTTGGAGGAAATATGAATAACTACTATATCAATGAAGAAACCATTAGCAACCTAAGAGCCATAGATGAGTCTTGCAATCAAAGCTTGCTCAAAGAACTCGTCAAACTTTTTAAAGTCGAAACCCCAAAAAGAATAGTAGAGATTCGAAGAGCAGCAGAAGAAAAAAACTACACAGATTTAAACAGAGCTGCTCATACATTAAAGAGTGGATCCGCTTACTTAGGAGCAGATATGATTGCCAAGATCAGCAAAGACATCGAAATGTCAGCGTCTCAAAATGAGCTTCCTAGAAACATAGAGACTGTCATTAATGACCTTGAGCACTTTACAGAATTAGCTAACGAATACTTTAACACGAAACTTGCGGCGTAAGTAAAAGGAGAAATGAAATGAATATATTAAATAAAAGACTATTAGTTGTAGAAGACACTCCAGAATACGAATTACTTATCAAAGCAGCACTCGGTGATTCTCCTTACTTTAAATTTGCCAAAAACTTAAAAGAAGCCAGAGAGCTTCTGCAAACTGAAAAGTTTGAACTGATCATCCTAGACATCATTCTTCCTGACGGAACAGGTTACGACTTACTCATCAACTTAAAGTCTAAAACGGGCCAAGTAGAAGTTCCCGTCATCATCACTAGCGGAAAGGGCGAACTCTCAGACAAAGTCATGGGTTTAAGCTCAGGGGCACTTGACTACATCGTTAAGCCATTCAACCCCTTAGAATTCCGAGCTCGCATCGAATCTAAAATAAAATTCTTCGAGCAGTTCAAAAGCACATCAAGTGTAATGACAATCGGAAACTTACAAATCGACGCCAACACTTTACACACTTACATCAACGCAGAGTTTGTTGACTTGTCACCACTTGAATTCAAACTTTTAAAATTCTTCTGCGATTCGAATGAACAGATTTTTTCGCGCAATCAATTGCTTTCAAGTGTCTGGGGTCAGAACACCTACGTGTTAGACAGAACCGTCGACTCCACCATAGCCAGCATCCGTAAAAAAACAAAAGACTGGGACTACAAAATTAAATCCGTTTACGGCATGGGCTACAAGCTTAACAAGAAAGCCGCCGCATAAAAGGCAACTGATTCCCTTTGGTAGCAATCCTGCATCATCAAAGGGAATCTCTCAATTTCATTTAAGAAAAATACATTCACCTATAAAAATGATAACCTCCTAATTTTACTTTTAGTAAGAACTCCCCATGAGCGATTTTTACATTGCTTAACCCTTTTTAAGTAGGTACTTTGAGCAACAATGCAAGACAACAAAAATGCCAAGTTCATAAAAGGCAGTCTCAACAAACACGTCGTCACAATGACCTTGACCTCAAGTCTCGGCATTTTGGCTATCTTTGTCGTTGACCTTATAGATATCTTTTTTATTTCCATGCTTGGCAGTGAAAATTTAGCCGCTGCCGCGGGTTATGCGAGCACACTTCTATTTTTTACTAACTCTATGAATATTGGTTTATCTATTGCGGCAGGCACTTTAGTGGCTAGGTCCTTAGGTGAAAACAGAAAACAAATAGCTCGAGAGTACGCTACAACGGTCACATTGGTTGCCATTCTGATTGGTTTAGTGGTTCCCATAGTCTTACTTTGGGACATTCATTTTTTCTTAGGTCTCATCGGAGCGCAAGGTCGAGTTGCAGAGCTCGCAGCAGGTTACTTGTATATTCTTCTACCAGGTATGGTCTTTATGGGGCTTGCTGTAACGGGAATGGCCATTCTTAGATCTTATGGAGATGCTAAAAGAGCCATGTACGGCACTTTGATTGGCGCTGTAGTTAACGCATTGTTAGACCCCATCTTTATATTTGTTCTTGATATGGAGCTGAAAGGAGCTGCCACGGCCTCTTTAGTGGCCCGTTTCTCTTTTGCTTTTTATGCCCTCTACAATTTATTTAAAATTTATCAAGCGTATGCAAAACCATGTTTACAGCGCTTCAAGAGAGACCTAAAAGAAACTCTGAGTATCGGAGTTCCAGCAATTCTCACCAACACAGCAACTCCTGTGGGCGGAGCTATCATTACTCGTGAACTCGCTCACTTTGGTTCCGAGGCCGTCGCTGGCATGGCCATCATTGGTCGTTTAATGCCTGTGGCTTTTTCAGTGATCTTTGCCTTGTCTGGTGCCATCGGCCCAATCATCGCACAAAACTTTGGGGCCAAACTTCAAAAACGAATTAAAGAAACTTATCTCAAATCTCTACTTTTCGCGTTCTTATATATATTAATAGCTAGTGCCCTCTTATTTTTACTCCGCTCACCCATTACAAGTTTATTTAAGGCAAGCGGATTGGCCAAAGATCTCATCTTTTTATTTTGTGGTCCACTGGCCTTAACTCAAATGTTCAATGGAACCATTTACGTATCCAATGCCAGCTTCAATAATCTTGGCCACCCTCTTTATTCAACTTGGATCAACTGGGGAAGGAACACTCTGGGCACACTCCCGTTTGTTCTAATTGGTGCGAAATACTGGGGCGCTGAAGGCGTTCTTATTGGACAAGCAGCAGGTGGTTTCTTATTTGCGGTGATTGCATTTTTCTTAGCATCCATGGTGGTGAACAATCCAAATAAAAAACAATTTGCTAGGGCCATTCGATGGACTGCCTTTTTGAAACATCAACGAGACCACATCATTTATTGAGATCGACACCAATAACGAGGCAGTGAATACACACTAACTAAATCCTAAATGTATCAATTTCAAGACTGTTGGCTCTGCCAAAGTACATTTAAAATCATATATTATTAGTAGGTGTGGTTACACTCAATAAATCATCTTACAATGATTCGTTATTGCTACCACTAGGAATCAGGCACCTTTTGCTTTGGGTCAGATTGGGATGTTTTGGTATTTTTGTATCTAAGTTTTACAGTATTAAGTTTTTTTACAAATAATTTAAAATTTAAAATATAATAAAGGAATGAGCTATCCAAGGATGTAAGCCCTTACTCATAAAAGGTTAATGGAGTTGAATACCAAGGAGGGCGTTTAATGAAGGTATTATTAAGTCTTTTCTTACTGATCTTCTTATCAAGTTGTGTCAGTCAAGAAGAACCAAGTGATGATGTTAAAGTCAGTAAATACAATGTGAATTTGTTCTCATTGAGCAAACTCGTTTGTGACCCATTTGAAGACAGTGATCCTACCGTACTGGGGGGATTGAAAGCTAAACTTTACACAATGGCCAATGGTGAGCGTCCCAACAATCTAGATACATTTTTTAATTCAGGCGTGATGTCCGACAAAGATCTTTATTTTAGTCAGGTTAATGTGCCCACTCGTGTGTTCTCTTTAGGGTTTCCGACAGAAACTGGCGAGATGATTCAAGCCGACGATGGCAGTGATCTGGTTGAGTGGTTTGCTTTAAGAATGGACTCCGTTCTTAAACTGGGCCCAGACGATGAGGAAGGTGATTATGAACTTGCCTTACTAGCCGATGATGGGGCGAGGTTAAGTATTAAAGACAGTGAAGGCAATTATGTCTTGGCCGTCGATAATGATGGGCTTCACCCTACTCGTATGGGCTGCGGTAACGTGATCACTATGACTAGAGATACTAAGCTGACAGTTCAAATTGACTACTTTCAGGGGCCAAGGTGGCATATCTCTGTCATTCCTATGTGGAGAAAGGTCGATGCATCAACAGCTGCAGAACCTCGCTGTGGCCAGCAAGGAAACAGTTTGTTCTTTGACTTCAATAACAATTCTGAACCAAAACCTGCTTACTTAGAGCTCCTCTCAAGAGGCTGGATGCCTATTGCTTCAGACAATTGGGAGATTGAAGGCAGCAACGAAGGTCAGTACAACCCTTGTACTGAAGGAAATGGCCTACAAATTTCAGACTTTGATGTCTCTGTAAATTCAGAAAACTTTGTCACTATCAGCTGGACTACGGACAAACCAGCTACGTCCCAGGTGCTTTATAAAAACACAGTCTCAGGGCAAGAGTACGACACTCAGAGTGATAATATTCTAAGAACGAGCCACAGTATCATGATTGATTTCTCAGGTGTTACAGTGCCATTTGAGTTCACCGGGATTTCCGTGGGTGAAGACCTCAGTAAAGCGATGAGTAATCCTGTCATTTATAATTTTTAAGAAGTAAAACTATATAAACTAAAAAAGCCACCCAAAGGTGGCTTTTTTTATTTACGAATGAAGTTTTAAACTTACTTCTTTTTAGTCGTTATATCTAACAACTCAACTTCAAACGTTAAAAGTGAGTTGGCAGGAATTTTTGGATTTGGACGAGTGCCGTAACCTAATTTTGGGTGAATCCAAAACTTGTATTTAGATCCAACTTTCATCAACTGAACACCTTCTGTCCAACCTGGGATAACGCCTTTTAAAGGGAACTCAGCGGGAGTGTTTCTTTTGTAAGAACTGTCAAATTCACTGCCATCCATCAACGTGCCTTTGTAGTGGACCTTAACACTGTCATCAGCCGTTGGTTTTTTACCAGTTCCTTCTTTCATCACTTGATATTGCAAGCCAGACTCAGTGGTTTTAACATCTTTAGCAGACTTGTTCTTAGCTAAGAAATCTTCAGCCTTTTTTAAGCTCTCGCCTGATTTTTTCTCGGCCTCTTTTCTTTTTTCTTCAGAGACTTTTTTCATGATTTCTCTACGAGCGTTGTCGTCTAACAATGGTTTCTTATCTGTCATTACGTGCATAACACCAGCTTTGAAACTGTCATAGTGTAACTCGACACCTTGTTTTTTCATGTTTCGGCCAATTTCGTGCCCAACAGCATAACTGAATTTGCCCTTATCCGTTTTTACGTCTGGTTTTTTTTCATTACAAGATACAGCCAAAACCAATACTGTAAAACTAAGAATGAGTTTGATCATTGTTAACCCCTATGTTGTTAATATTATTCATTTCATTATTTTTCCTAGCTTTTGCTCTTAGGTCAACCGCTTTAGGCTCTCTCCCAGCCAATATTATATGCTGCGTTTATTAGCAACTTAACTTGCTGTCAAAATGGCAACAGGTTAATTTAATTGTAATCAAGCAAAGAGGTGAACCATGAAATTTGTTCTTTTAGCTCTAACCCTGTTTAGTTTTAACTTCAGTGTCGCGAAAACAGCACCCCAAAAGAAATACGGCAAAGGCATCACCTTGAAAAAGTCAATTGGTGTGACTGAGCTCCTCGCCAAACAAGACAACAAAGTGGATGAAGTTGTTCAGGTCACTGGCCGAATTAAAAAAGTTTGCCCTATGATGGGTTGTTGGCTAGAGCTCGAAGACCCAAAAACTAATAAACTCATCAAAGTGAAGGTTGAAGACGGCGTTATCGTTTTCCCTAAGGATGCTGCTGGCAAAATGGCGACGGTGGAAGGAACTCTCACCAAAGAAACCATGTCAAAACGCAAAGCTATCAGCTACTATCGCCACCTAGCTAAAGAGCTCGGAGAAAAATTTGATCCCAAAAGCATCACAGGCCCAATGGACCTCTGGCAGATTCAAGGCACAGGTGCTTTGATCCAACAATAACCATGTGTTTTTCAGTTCAAGCCGACACTGACCTCAAAAAAGTGGCCAAGCGTTTTGGAGCTGTGGTATCAAAACCGGCTTTTTCGCATTTTAAAAGTCTACAAAAAAAAGAACTAAAGCTGGGCCCAACAGCTGTGAAAAAAGCTCTCGGCCTGACAAGAGCTCCTAGCAAATCAAAGTTTCCATACATGGAAGATGACGGTCGCATTTACCCGGGCACTTTTGCACCCGTCATTGTTTATCACGAACAACAGCGCAAAATTGTGCCCATGCGCTACCGAGTCCGTCCAAAAGACTCCCTTTTTGAAATACCCAGCAAGTTCAATGTTTTTAATGCTCGCTTAGATAGCCTCACTGAAAGAAAAACATGGAAAAGTGTTTATTTAAAAAATCACTGCCTTTTCCCTTTTCAACGTTTTTATGAATGGGTAGAGCAAAATGATCAAAAAAAATTGGTCCATTTTGATCCTGATAACAGTAAAACAATGTGGGCTGCTGGAATTTATGACCTTTGGAAATCTTCATGTGGCCAGTTTCAGTTTCACTCCTTTGCCCTAATCACTGATAAACCACCTCTCGAAGTGGAGCGAGCTAGCCATGACCGCTGCCCAACATATATCAAAGAAAGTTACATTGACTCTTGGCTACAGCCTAAAAAGTTAACTCAGCACAGGGCTATGGATATCCTCACCTCAAAACAAAAAACGAGATATAACTGTTCACTCGCCTCCTGAAATTGAAAAGCTTTGACGAAAGAACAATGTTTTTTTCAGCTTGTGCCCTCTCATCTTTTAATAAATTCTAACAGGTTTAGGTCTGATTCAATCAAATTGAAGCATTGGCCTTGCTGGTTCATTAGGAAAATATATTCATTACACCAGATAAATATTACACTCCCATATCAATACGACTGAGTTTTTATTACATTGCCATATCCCACAATAAAAAAAATGAGGTCCCCTATGAAAACACTACACATATTACTATTATTATCGCTCTTTCAATTGAGCACCACAGCTTATTCTCACACTGACAGTCATGATCACAGTAGCGCTCAATCAATGACTTCTGTCGCTGACAATAATGATATTGAGAGTTTCAAAAAATCAATCACTCATTTAGGTGCTGCCAGCATGGAGCTCCTTAATAAACCAATGGCTTATATTGAACCGGGCTTTGGCGACATTTCATTTGTTGAAAACAATGCACTCGACAGAAAATACTTGAACCAGGGTTTCGCTATGTTGCATGTGTTTCATTACGCGGATGCACTCAGGTCTTTTAAAATAGCCGAGATGTCCAAAGTTCCAACTATTGAAAGAATCACTGTCTATGCGCAGGTTGGACAGATCATTTCCTATTTAAAATTAGACTCACGCCAAGGTTGGGTTTTTGCCAAAGACGTGGTTGAAAGACTTGTTACAACCCTTGAAGCTAAAGACAATGTCTCTCAAAAAGAATTGCTCTGGGCCAAGTACGCCATCAGTTACTATGCTAGCTACAACGCTCCATACTCTGACATAGATAATATTGAGAAATATTTAGAGCCCTCTTTAAGAACTGTGTTTGATGATATGCTTGCAGCTTTCCCAAATGATGTCGAAGTTCTCACTCTAGCAAGCTTCGTTGGTAACTTTGTTGATGAGTCTTATTACAAAAAAGCTTTAGAAATAAATCCAAATCACACAGGTGCTCACCATTACTTAGTGCACCTTTATGAAGTCACCCAACCACCTCGTTTTGAAGACGCTCTCGTTCACGCTAAAAAGCTTTCAGAACTTGCTCCTGAAGCCGCTCACGCCGTTCATATGTACGGACATATCTTACCGCAATTTGGTCGTTATGACGAAGCTCAAGCCACCTTTGAAAAATCAGACGCCATCCATAAATATTGGGCCAACAAAAACGGCGTTGAAATTATTGAAGATTGGCACTATCCACATAATTTACATCTATGGGGTGCTACTTTATTTTTGAAAGGCGAAGTTAATGAAGCCATTGAAATTTTCAAGACTGCCTGTCTATCTGACGAGCGCGCTTGTAAAGGTTTGTTTAAACTTTACCTAGCATATGGCATGACTGATGAAGCGGCATCGCTTGTTCAAGGAAATACGACTCTTCAACAGTCTATAAACCAATTGGATGGCCTTGAATACAAAGCTCTTTTTGAAAAAGCGGCGAATGTAGATGTCAAAAAAGACCCCAACATTGTCTTTATAAACTTACCAAGGCAGTATGGTTTTTATGCAAATTTGTTTGCTCTCATAAACAACATTGACGATACAAACGACTCCTTAACAACAGAACTCTCAGACAACATGGCTTACTCTTTTGATCAGATTTTAAATGGTCAAGGTTTTGATGCTTGGGCGACAGGAGCCATTGAGATAGTTAAAACCTACCAGCTAGCTAAATCTATGGGTCACAACAACTTAGCTGAAAAATTAAAAGTAAAAATCAAAGCACTTTTACCAAAAGTGGTGTTTGAATAATTCAATCATTAAGTTTGTAAATATTTATTTTATAATTTATTTTTTGATGGGGCTCACAGTTAAACTGTGCGCCCCATTTATTTTAAATTTGAATCATATGAAATTATTTATGCAGATTAATCTTTAATCTTATTTAAAAATATTTTTAAGCAGTACAAAGGCCAAAACTTAAAAAAAATAACCTAAAAAATTTAGTATAATTACTTTGAGAATTACAACCTGTCAGTCTCTATCATTATTTATTGTTCATATTTGAGACTAGAGCCCTAAATTACACACTCCCCGCGATCATTGATTGTTATTAATAAATCTCACTTCAACTAAGTCTGCCCAAAACAGAAAAATATTATCTCAAATTGAGAAGATACCATCATAATTAATAAAAAAAAAATACGACCGCCTTACTTTCGCTTATTATGTATGTATGGGGAAAAATGTCTTAGTCATTTTATCAATGTCTGTTCTTGTGCTTTTTTATCAAAACTGCAACGAGCTTGAAAGTGTGCAAACCCCCTCCTCAGACAATAGGTCTATTTCCTCAAGCGCCCCACCTAATTTGAACGCGCCTGAGGAAGCAACAACTCCGCCGCCTGATCAGCCTGTCATTGACGACAATCAAACCATAACAGACCCTCCTGAAGGCACAACACAGTTATCTAACTGTAATAAAGTACTAGAATCAACTGAAACTGACTTTTCTTGGACAGACCCTGGCCAGACAGAAGCAACCATCTATGATTTTTGGCTCGGCTCAATCCCTGGCGGTAAAGATATTTATGATCATATTGGCAATAACCAATTTAACGACTTAACTTTGTTTGTGAACAACTTACCCAATGATGGTCAGACAATTTACCAAACACTCAGTATTTTTAGAGATGGTCCCAATGATACACCTAAAACAGTCTCTTGTGCAGTGACCGCTTTTAAAAATATTAACGAAACCCCGAAAAAAGAATCAAAGGCTTCTTTGAAGATCCCAAGTCATTCCATTGCCGAAGGTCAGTTCAAGCCATCGACTTGGGAAAGTATGACCGGTGAAAAGTACATTTCGAGTAATAATTTAAAATACTTTTCGGTGGTCAATTATGCTGACAAATGGTGGGTCCAAGCCAAACATGTTCCGTACTCAAGAGGCACCGAGCGAGTTATCATGAGTTCAGCTCTTCCAAAGTCAAACAGAGGCTATAGGCTCACTCAAACTGTTCTTTTTAAACCGGGTTGGAAACCTGGAAATACAAAACTAACTGGAAAGTTTGGATTCTCACTCGCTGGCGGTTCATCACAAAGCGGAGGCAAAACCGGAACAGATGGCTGGAGCGTTCGCCCTTCTTGGGCCGATGACGAAATTAGATTTTATCTTTATTACGCCAACCGCCCCTTTCTTGTTCAAGGTCGCAACCCAGCTTATGGTCACACCTTAGTGACCCGCGAAAAATACGTTCCAGGAAAAGAGTACAAAGTTTCGTTTGAAGTCGTATTAAATTCACCTGGAAAAAAGGATGGTCAGTTTAGAGGGTACATTAATGATAAACTGGTTGCCAATCTCGACAATATGTTATGGATGACTGGAACTCCTGAAGTAGATAATCTTTGGTTTTCTTCATTTCATGGAGGGGGCACCGTAGAGTACTCTCCTGGAAAAAACGTTTATGTCGTTGTCCGTGATGTCATTTGGGAAGAACTTTAAACGTAAAAGACCCACCAGTTTCACTGATGGGTCTCGATCTCAACTAATAGATTAAATTTTACCAGTATCTTAATATGTATTTTGGAATGCGGTAGTTCGGCTTATCTTGATACCAATCGTTGTAAGTCGACCCCTCAGACTTCACCCACTCAGTGAAAACAGTGTAAGCATCATAAACTTTAACGCTGTCATAAGGGTAAGCAAACTTCTCTGGCAAATGGATGGCCCATGGTAAATCATCAGAGGTTTTATAAGTGTAGGTCGTTCCAATGGCACTGTCATCATCATTGCTTCCGAAGTAATCGTAGTGCACTAAACTTGTTGGCTGATATCCTGGCAAATGAACTTCACGACCTCTTTCGCCGTTACTCATAATGAATGGATTGTAAGGGGCTTGTCCTAATTGCTTGCGGGTCACACCTTCAGTGAATTTAACAACAACTTCAATCAGCTCAGACTCATCTGGGTTCTTAACATTAAAGTGATCCCAGGCATCTTCTAAAACAATAATAACAGCTCTGTCTTGTCGTTGTTCTGTGCCGTTTTCATAAAGCTTTGTATAACCTTTTGTGTGCTTATATCCCGTTACAGATGCGACAAGTTCAGGCCTCACCCCTAACTGCAAACCAAACCCGTTGTGCATGCTAGCAAGCAACCCAACGACTCTCACTTTCATAGACAGCTCGATGATTTCATTTTGTTTATTTAAAGTCTCAGTAATATTGTAATCAATCACAAGGTCATTAAAGTCATAATCACCTTTATGTGGCCATAAGTCTTCAAAGGCAAGTGTTGCGAACTCTTCTTTTCCAGGAAAGTACTGGTAGCCGTTTTTCTCTTCATTGTTTTCTTTTTTATCGTGTTTTTCTTCCTCTTGTTTATTGCCATAATTTTCATCGAAGTTAGTCACCATTTTTGATTTATCAATGGCACCAGCAGGATTTGACGTGATGGTAAATACGGCATCATTAAAATCATTGTCACCGCCTGGTCTAACTAAATCTTCGACACCCAACACAACCTGGTCTTCGTAATGTAGTTGAACAAAATGCTGTTGATAGGGTGCTTTATCAGGGTTCAAAACATCGTGAGAATAAAAGGTATTGATTCCGCCAGAAACTCCTCGAAAGCGAGTGCTGTAAGCGTTGGAAACTAGCACCCAACCAATAGACGTTCCTGGAGTGAACTTGCCAATATTAACAGTGTCTCCAGTTAAAAGTCCACCGCCACTGCCTTTATAACTCACATTGGGAAAAATAATATGAATGTCTTCAGGGTTAATAGTTTCAGGAGGGCCGTCAACTGTTGGGTATGTGTAAAAACCAAGTGTGTTCTTATAACCAGCTCCTTCATGTATAAACGTTACAAAAACTTCACCCTCTTCAACAACATGAATGTCTTTATCAAGACTGTCATCAAGGTAATGAGGTCTGTACTCAGGTACAGGTTTGTAATTGGGCAAAGCTTTATTTACAAACTCATAGAAATCTTTACTGATGACCACTGGAGACGTTAAATAAGATGGCACTCCCCATCGACTCCAGCTTCCTAAGGTTGAGTAGTTTGGAAAGTTTGATAACATTGAAAGTTCTGTATCTAATGAAAGCACATCGAGTTTTTCTTCAAAAAAATCATTGTTAGCTACTACGTTACCACCACGCAAATCAAGTTCAACCATGTGTTGATCTAAAACAATATGAGCTTCACTCACCACTCCGATCTGATCTGTCGTTATATATATGGACTGACTTGTCATTGAGACAGGAATATCAATAACAAAACACCCCTCATCATCGGTCGTGACTTCGGCCATTAAGCGTTTGCCAGCATCTAAAACTTTAAACACCACTCGAGGGTGATCTGTGAGCACCTTAACTTGTGTTGATTGCACGGTTTTGAAGTTAAATACTTGATCTTGTGGTGAACCATCAGAACCAATGTCTGACCCTTTACTGCCACATGCCACCAAGATGAATAATGATAAACTATATATGATTGCTCTTACTGTTAACATACTACGTTCTCCTTCTGAGTATGTATTTACTATCGCAATCGAGTGTTCCTTAAAATTTTAGCAATTGTGACGTTTCTTTCAAAAAGAAGTTCTGACCTTATTCCACAACAAGTGATTTAAAAGCTTATATATCTTTTATAAAATACAGCTTAAGCCCTCAGTTTAGTGCATTCACTTATAAAATCCACAAAAAATTTCATGGCACTTATTAGTATTTGTCTCAAAACGAAACACTTTTTCGCGACAGACATGTCAGTTTTAGTTTTTGGCTTAATTTCTTATTATAAATAAAAGAGCAAGTGGTCTTTGATTAAGTCTTATTTGATGTGAATGCTCTCTTAAATTAAAAAAGGGTTTATTTAAAATTTTGAGGAGTTAATAGATGCAGACTAAAAAAATATTACATACCAAATTAAGAGTTCAAGTTTTGGCTTTATTTATGCTAACACTTTCCTGTCTTGCCTGTAGCCCTACAAGCTCAACATTTGATGATGAGGAATATGACAAGTTTTGCACTCTGATAGCTGGCTATAACAGTCTGTCTGTAAAGATTCAAGGCGACTTCAATAGCGATCACTACTATTCATACAAAATAAATTCTGAAAGTGACAATATGGATTACGATGAGTGCAATGACACCGATACTCACAATGCTCGGCAAGCTCATTTGAGCTTAAGACCTTTAAGTCTTACAAATAAAATATTCATTGAGGACAGCTTTATGACATTTAATCTCCCATGGTCTTTATTAGATCAATATATTGAAGACGAAATTATTATTAATAACACTATCGACGTAAAAGTTTACTCAAGAAAAAGCTGTGACGACCAAAATGAACAAATCATTAGCCAAACAGCTACCGTTGAATGGGAAGCTTATGAAATCAACGGCCCAGGATGTGGCGTCAACTATACTGGCAGAGTTCAGTTTTAAAGTTGTATATTTTATTATTTTACATCATAGGTTTTGTCCAAAATTAGTTATTTCTAATTAAAAAAAACGAAAACTTCATCAAAGTGGTTAAAATAATTAATAATATAGATGAAACTGTGCGTCCGTCATTCAATCACATCATTTTTATCTTTTCTGCTGTTTATCTTTAAAGTACCTTCAAAAATAACTTTAGTGGCCCTGTTTAATACAACTTAACTTTATACTGGGTCCAACAATTTAGGATGGATATGAATTTTGCAGAATATAAAGAAAAATACAATTACTCTATCAATCAGCCAGAAAAATTTTGGGCTGAACAAGCTGAAAATTTAGATTGGATGCAAAAATGGCAAACAGTCAAAAACACCTCATTTGCTAACAACGATGTGAACATACGTTGGTTTGAGGAAGGTCAGTTAAATGTCAGTTCCAATTGCATTGACCGCCACCTCCCCCATAAGGCCGATGACATTGCGTTTTTTTGGGAGCCTGATGAGTCCAGCAGCGAAGCTAAAACAATCACCTATCAACAACTGCACGACCGAGTCTGTCAATTAGCTAATGGTTTAAAAAATCGAGGAGTAAAAAAAGGTGACCGTGTAACCATTTACATGCCGATGATTCCTGAAGCTATTTTTGCCATGCTTGCCTGTGCCCGCATTGGTGCTATTCACTCTGTTGTTTTCGCTGGCTTCTCTCCAGACGCTTTGGCTGACCGAATTATAGATGGCGATTGCGAGACTGTTATTACAGCTGATCACGGTTTGCGTGGTGGTAAAAAGGTGCCTTTAAAAAATAATGTCGACAAGGCCCTTGAAAAATGTCCGAAGGTTCACACTGTGGTTGTTGTGAATCATACCAACACAGATGTTGCTAGGAACGTTCCTAGAGATATTGATTATCATGAACTTGTCGCAGAACAACCGAAGCTTTGCTCCCCTGAGGCGATGAACGCTGAAGACCCTTTGTTTATTCTTTACACCTCTGGTTCTACAGGAAAGCCAAAAGGTGTGTTGCACACCACAGCCGGTTACTTACTTTATGCCTCGATCACTCATAAACATGTGTTCAACTACAAACCAGGAGATATCTATTGGTGCACAGCAGACATCGGTTGGGTGACTGGTCACTCTTACATTGTTTATGGTCCACTCACTAACGGTGCCACCAGCGTTATTTTTGAAGGCATTCCTACTTACCCAAACGCCAGTCGCCATTGGGAGATCGTTGATAAGTACAATGTCAATATCTATTACACAGCCCCCACAGCCATTCGTGCTCTCATGGCTTGCGGGAATGAATTTGTCACCAACACAAGTCGAAAAAGTTTAAAAGTTCTCGGCACGGTCGGAGAGCCAATCAACCCTGAAGCCTGGCAGTGGTACAACGAAATTGTCGGCGAAAAGAAATCTCCCATCGTCGATACTTGGTGGCAAACTGAAACTGGCGGGATTATGATCACGCCTTTACCTGGTGCTACTAAAACTAAACCAGGCTCTGCAACATTGCCCTTCTTTGGTATAAAACCTACACTCGTAGACAATGAAGGCAATGAAGTGCTCGGAGAAGGCAGTGGAAATCTTTGCATTGCCGATTCATGGCCAGGACAAATGCGAACAGTGTACGGCGACCACCAACGCTTTATGAACACTTACTTTTCAAGTTTTGAAAATAAATATTTTACAGGCGATGGTTGTAAACGCGACAGTGATGGTTATTACTGGATCACAGGCCGCGTGGATGATGTCATTAATGTTTCAGGACACCGTTTGGGTACAGCTGAGATTGAAAGCTCTCTTGCAAGTCACAAAGATGTTTCTGAAGCTGCCGTTGTTGGATGCCCGCACGAGATCAAAGGCCAAGGCATTTATGCCTATGTTGTTTTAAACAATGATGTCACTCCTAATGAGGAAATGAAAGCCGAACTCGTTGAGCTTGTTAAGCAACAAATCAGCCCCATTGCTAAACCTGATCACATTCAGTGGGCCACCGGACTTCCTAAAACTAGGTCTGGAAAGATCATGAGACGAATCTTGAGAAAAATTTCAGCCAATGAATTTGATTCGTTAGGTGACATCTCAACACTTGCCGACCCAAGTGTTGTGGAACAGCTCATTGCTGTTAAACAATCAAACGCATAAGTTATTGCTATTTAAATAAGTTTGTCATCCAGAACACAGCTCTGTCATCCTGAGCGAAGCAACGTCATCCTGAGGGAAGCGAAGGACCTATCGCAAAATATTGAATTATGAGTTTAGGTCCTTCGCTGCGCTCAGGATGACGGTGCTTCGCGCAAGATGTCAGTTCTTCGATCAGAGTTACGGTGCTTTAGAATTCGTAGTTACAATCCGTTTTGTTTGTCGCCACAGCGTTGTAGTAAGGGTGAGCGACAGGCAAAAGATCTCTTAAGTTCCATTTACAGGCAAGATACCCTTCAATGTCTTGAATTTCAGTTGTGGTTAATTTTCTGTCATAAACAATGAGCTCATGAAAATCATGGTCGGTGGTACCTGCACCAACACGAAGACCGCCCGTCGTAATAGCTGTCTCTGCTGCGGCTGATACTTGCGTGGACACACCACCATTCAGGATCAGTTCATTAAAGCCGTCAGTAGTTGACTTTGTAAGTGTTGCTATTGTTGTGTCGCCAACTGCAGTCACACCCGCTGCAGAGAAAACACGGTCGTCTGCGCAGTCACCAGGGTCCCAATACCATCTACCATCCGTCCAAGGAGCGTGTAATGAAAAACGATCTGTGGCATTAGGAGCAGCATTACAAGCACCAGCTGAACCATTGAAGTTCACTATCATGTTTCCGCTTCTCACATTTTCGGTTAAGACTGCAAAAACAGTATTCTCACCGGTGGAACCTCCAAATACGTCTGCAGATGTCATTTGGTCATTGGTGAGGCTGAGAGTTTTATTTGAGCTTTTATAAGTCGGTACGTTAACAAGTGAAACGAGATTATTCTCGTTAGGAGATTTATCTAAGACGCAATTTATGTTATCACCATTGGCTGATGAAATCGTGTTGGTACACCCAGTGTCACTTCTTAAAGTCCATGAATCTTTAGTATCATACCACATTACATTGTTAGCAATGTCTGTTGGCCTGAAACCACGGCCTACATTCCATTTGTCATTGATGTAGTTCCACATAGTTTGGACATCTGTCTCTGTTGGAACTGATCTTGCCACCATCACTTCAAATATTTGCCCACCGAAGGCTTCGTTACCTGCAGGTTCATTATTACATGTAGTGTCTGGAACAGTGTCGGTGTTCGTTTCCCAACACGTGTTACCATTATAACCTAACTCAATATCACCACCGTGAGCATAAAGTGCAGAAATGGCTGGCTGGTTACCAATCAAGACACCATTGACAAAACAGTCCAAAGTTCCAGCAATACCAGAGTTACCAAAAGGGTCCGTTCCAGTATGTGTAGTGGCATTCACGTTCGGGAAACCTGGGTAGTTGGTGTAATCAAATCTCCAAGTCACCCAATATTTTGTATTTGGTTGAATACCAACTGACACGAACGTTGGATCTTGACCACCATCCTCATTGGACTGATTCATATTCCAAAAACCACAGAATAATTTATTATCATAAATATATATATTCATCCCTCGGACAGTTGCCCCTTCATCCCAAATCATCTGACGAGTAGAAATGTCTGAGGAAGTTTGGAAACCTATAGACAAATTACGTTGATTCACATCCCCAGTATTAATTTCAGGATGGTTGTTAGGACCAATACGAGTGCCAACACTGTCAAAAGACACCATTTGATCAGTATAGTTATAACTTGGTTCCGATGCAGCATTTTGCGCTAAGAAGTTATGAGTTGTTGTGCTGCCAGAAACATCTTGCCACGTAGCAATGGTGCCATCAAAGGCTGGATCATCAACATCGTTGCCAGCACCATCGACCATCGATGATCTATCTGCACCGTCCAACCAAATAATAAGGTCTGGTAAATCATTGGAAGGTTTAAATCTCTGCCAAGGACCATCTGTCACTACAGTACTGATACGTCCAGCCGTGTCGACAACACGGAAAGCTGTCCAATAGTCAGTGTCTTCAACGAGAGCTAAGTTATCTTCAAAATATGGTCCATCAAGTTGCCCTATGTCTTTCCAAGCTAGTAACTCTTGCCCTCCATCAGTCGTACCAATAGCAATCTCAACTCGTGCAACAGCACAGTTGTCTGACGGCGATGTCCACGTATACTCAGGACTTCGTAAGAATGTCGCTGGTAAGTCCTGACTCAAACCTGCAATTGGATTAGGATCAACACCATCAAAGAAGAACGATGTGAGTGTTGGAATTGGTGAGGACGTATTGCCAGCATTGTCGACCACTCGTACAGATGGGAAGTAAGTCTGACAATTCACCAAAGATAATCCAGTAAAGTTAAACGTGTCAGGGTTACCGGCTCCAGTTCCTGGAGACAAATCCACCCAACCAGCAACATCGTTGCCACCAGCGGGACTTGTCGACAAGCCCGCTTCGTGTCTCGCCACATCTGTGCTCACCGAGTTATCCCACGTAAACGCTGGTGAAACCGCTCCATTTGTTGTAAATGCAGCTGATAAATTCATATTGGTCACCGATGCTGGTAAGACGGTGTCTAAAGTATAACTCAAGCTCAAATCCGTACAATTCGATGTGTTGCCTACCTGATCTTGAATCACACCATAGTAACTGTGTAAGCCATCATCAACACCACCAGCTCCGTAAGAAATTGAATTAATAGTGAACGCTCCGCCACTGATACTTGTCGAACGAACAAGAGTCGTACACGTTGGATCTTCATAAAGTAAGACCGAGCCACCATCTTCACCAACAATGCCCGTACCAGCTATAACTGGAGTTCTATCGTTCGACGTTGTGCCATTGGCAGGAGAGGTTAATGTCCAGCCCGTAGGGTCTGCTGGGTCCGTCACATCTAAGTCGTAAGCCACTGTGTTGGTTGTACAGAAAGTGTTGCCTTCATCATCTGTGATCTCGGCATAGAAGTTGTGAACAGCAGTTCCAAGAGCTGTGCTCAGTAAATCAATGTTTGATCCTGCAGATGTTCCTGATACAAGTGAGGCTGCACAAGTAGGAGAGGTGTGTAAATCAACAGTCAAACCTGCCACTAAGTTACTGATTCTAATTTCTGGTGTGTCATCATTGCTCGGGCTTGATGTTGGGTCATTCAAACCTAAGGTCACAGAACTTGGATTGAAACCTTCACCTGTGACATCACGATTGGCGATGGCTGTTGACACACCTGTATCGTAATTAACTTGAATAGTGTCTGTGCTCACCGTTGTTAAGGTCGGTATGTAGTCAACCACAAAGGTACAGTTGCCACCATCGTTAAGCGTGGTCAAACACGATCCGCCCCCAGGGAAACTTCCGCCAGAAAATTCAAACGGTGATAATAACCCTAAACCGGTTATAAATGTTGCTGGCACTCCCCCGGTGTTAGTCAGTGTAAAGACATGTCCATGAGTGAAGCCCGTTAAAATCAAATCAAAATCAAAAGGGTCAGCTTCAGAAATCGTAAGAGCAGCTGGTGCGGCACCTTCCCCTTGCACATCGCGAGTGGCTGTTTGCGAAGCCAAACCATCAAAGTAGTTCAACTCAATTTGATCAGTGACCACACCGCCCGAAGGAGTGAATCTCGCTGAAATGGTACAAGGTGTGTTACCGGCATTGACAACAACACCACATGTTCCACCAATTCCTGGGTAAGAGCCACCAGTGAATTGAAAGTCTCCACCTAACCCTGTGCCAGTCACACTCGTTGCATCCACATCACCGGCGTAGGTCACAGTAAAAACGTGATCGTTGTTAGAGCCATTGGCTCTTTTTAAGTAGTCATAGGTAGGGCCATCACTGATTGTTAAGATCGCTTGTGCACCACTGCTCCCGGCAATGTCGCGTGTCACTGTTTGAGCGGCAACGCCGTCGTTAAAGTCAACATTGATCGTGTCTGTGTAGGTGTTTGTCGCAGTTGGTGCAAACTCAACAACAATGTCACAAGAGCTTGCTGGTGCTAGACTTCCCGTACAGTCTCCTCCTGGGAAGCCAGGGTAACCACCTGGGAACCTAAACTCAGGAATTCCAGTATTAAATGTCACTGCAAAACTTGTCGCTGCCACAGAACCAATATTAGAAATCGTAAATGTGTGTAATAAAGTCGCTAAGTTGGCAATGGTGCCATAATCGTAAGGATCTGATTCTGTGATACTGATAATAGCTGGTGATCCACCCGTTCCTTCTACATTTTTAGAAACAGACCTTGCAACTGCTCCATCGTGGTAGGTGATATCCATGCGGTCTGTTTGCAAGCCTGTAGTTGTTGGATTGTACTCAACGATCACTGTGCAAGTACTACCTCCACCGGCAAGCAAGGCAGTACATGTTCCACCACCCGGATAAGCTCCTCCAGAGAAACTAAATGGTGCCGCCAAGCCAACGCCTGTCATGCTAGTAGCATCCACTCCACCTGTGTTGGTGATTGTGAATGTTTCTATGGCATTTCCAGCCGTTGGAATCACACCATAATCGTAAGGGTCTGCCAAGTTTATAGTTAAGTTTGCCGGAGTGCCAGCTGTTCCTTGAATGTTCTTAGTAATGACGGCTGGCCCCACTCCATCGTTGTAATTGATATCAAAGCTTTCATTTTGAGTACCAGCCACAGTTGGTTCGTACTCCATAACAAGGGTACAGGTTGAGCCACCACCTGCTAATGTCGCTCCACAAGTTCCACCCAAACCAGGGTATGTGGCCGACTTGAACTGGAATGGTAAAGCAGAGACAACACCACTGATGCCACTGGCTTCGTGAGTTCCAGTATTTGTGACTGTAAATGTGTGTTCTACGGTAAATCCAGTCGCAATGCTTCCAAAGTCGAAAGGATCAGTATCTGAAATTGTTAAGTTGGCACGTGTGATTCCTTCCCCGTCGACATCGCGAGTTTCTGGAGTTGCAGCACCTAAGCCGTCATTGTAGTTAATAACTAAAGTATCACTGTTAGTCTCAATAGCATCCGGTGTGTACCTTACGACAACTTCACAAGTCGCCAAAGGAACAAGCGTTGCTAAACAAGTCCCGGATGGTCCCGGGAAGACTGCAGTGCCTTCAAAATTAAATTCAGTGCCCGTCAATGACCCTGTTAAGCCTGTCGCATCGACACCACCAATGTTTGTTAAAATAAATGTATGTTCTCTGTTCGCACCATCGGCGACGGTGCCATAATCGTAAGGGCTCACTTCAGAAATTTTAATTCTAGCTGGTGTTGAGCCTGTCCCTTGAATTTGTCGGCTGTTATTTTGTGGATCTGTCCCATCAAAGTAAGACAGCTCAATCACGTCTTGTTGTAATCCTGTCACTGTTGGGTTGAACTGAACCACCACATCACATGTAGTGCTTCCTCCAGCTAAGGTCGCTCCACAAGTGGTCGAGTCAACTGTGAATGGAGCTACTAAGCCTGTGACACTCAAACTGGTTGCTGTGAAGTCACCCGTATTAGTTAATACAAAAGTATGTAGTATCGTTGCTGTTGTCGGATGAGTTAAGAAATCATAAGGATCTGTTTCACTGATCGTGATATTAGCTGGGTTGACCCCATCGCCAGTTAAACCGTGATTAACAGTGTCAGCACCAATGCCATCGTTGTAATTGAGAGTTAACGTGTCAGGGAAGTTGCCCGCTCCAGTTGGGTTGAAGGCCACAACGATGTCACAACTTGCACCTGCAGCAATGTTGTTTGTACAGGTTCCACCAAGACCAGGATACCCTCCGCCACGGAAAGTGTATTCAGCGGTCGCTAAGCCAGCACCTGCAACAGAGGTTGCTGCCACTCCACCTGAGTTTGTCACAGTAAAAGTATTAAACACAGTTGAGTTTAAAGAAACATTGCTGTAGTTAAACGGGTCTGCTCCAGCTATGTCCAGTGAAGCCTCCGACTCACCAGAGCCTTGAATGTCTCGGTCTGCCGAGTTTGGATTAACCCCATCATTGTAATTCACAGTGAAAGTGAGTGTGTCTGTGGTGACTGCCGTTGGCGTGTACCTTATGATCACGGTACAACTGGTTGCTGCATTGATTGTTGTCAAACACGTACCACCACCTGGGAAAGTCCCCCCAGGGAAAGTAAAAGGAGCCCCTAAGCCAGCAATCCCAACTCCTGTAGCATCAGAGGCTCCTGTGTTCGTTAATGTAAAGACATGATCTTGAGTGGCACCAATTGCAACTGTGCCATAATCGTAAGGGTCAAATTCACTGATCGTAAGAAACCCTGGGTCCGCAGCCGTTCCTTGAATACCTCGCGTGCTCGTCTGATTGCTCACACCATTATAATAAGCCACATCAATTTGATTGACATTCAAACCTGTACCAATTGGAGCATATTGAACTACTAGATCACAAGTCGTGCCGCCACCGGCAAGAGTTGCTGGAGCGATCGGACAAGTTCCAGTTGTTCCAGGATAAGCTCCACCTTCAAAACTGAACGGCGCTATAAGACTTGTCACATCTAAGTTTTCAGCAGCAACGCCACCATTGTTAGTCACCACGAAGGTGTGCAATGTGGTTGTGCCAGATGTGAATGAACCAAAGTTGTAAGGCTCAGTTTCACTTATATCTAATGTTGCAGGATCGGCAGCTGTTCCATCTAACGTTTGCAATTCATTGCTCGTTGCTGCTCCATCAAAGAAACTCACATCGAGAGTGTCTGTGAAAGTGCCATTGGCTGAAGGTTCAAAAGTCACAACTATATTACAACTGGCTGTAGCTGCTAAAGTCGAAGCACAATCACCACCCGTTCCAGGGTAAATTCCATCTTTAAAACGATATGGTGATGCCAACCCAGACGCAGACATCGTGGTTGCTAAAATGCCACCCACGTTTTGTACAGCAAAAGTTCTTTCAGCCACACCACCACGAGCGATGGTGCCAAAGAGATAAGGTTCTGGATCAACGATATCAAGATCTGCTGGTGCCACACTTTCACCACTCACATCAGCCGTGACCGTTTGTGCACCGACACCATCATTGTAATCAAGTTCAATAGTTTGATTCGTGACAGTTCCTATTGGAGCTGCAGCGATGTATTCAACGACAACAGTACAATTACTGGATGTTGCTAAAATTCCAGAGCAGGTTCCACCACTTCCTGGGTATGTGCCACCTTTGAACTGGAATGGTAAACTTAAATTTAGACCATCAACTATAGCTGTTGCCGGAACTGAGCCTGAATTTGTCACTGTGAACGTGCGATCCACTGCACTTCCTATGGCTTGTTGTCCGTAGTCCTCTGGGTTTGGAGTCATCGTTAATGATGCTGGGTTCACGGCATTGGCAACGATCCCTCGGGCTACACTTTGTGGAGCTGTTCCATCATTATAATTCACAGTCAATGTTTCACCGTCAACTTGAACAACTAATGGTGAGTAATCGACAACAACGTCACAAGTTGCAAGTGGTGCTAGTGTGCCAGCACCTGTTGGACAAGTTCCTGTTGTTCCAGGGAAAGTGCCACCTTCAAAAGTGAATGGGGCTGTCATAGCTGCACCCGCTAAATTGTCAGCATTGGAACCACCAACATTTGTTACTACAAAAGTGTGTAAAACAGTCTGTCCAATTGGCACATCACCAAAATCAAATGGCTCCACTTCAGAAATGGTCAGTAAGGCCGGAGCCGCTGCTGTCGCCTGAACTTCAATGCCAACCGTTTGTGTATTGGCTCCATCAAAGTATGTGTAGTCGATACGACCAACATGAGTTCCCGTAGTTGGTGGTGTGATTTCAACAACAATCGTACACGGAGTGCCGTTAGCGACCGTGCCGCCAAGTGGACAATCTCCACCTGTTCCTGGGTAAGCCCCACCTTTGTAAACATAAGGACTAGCAACTGAAGATTCGGTCACTGAGGACGCATCAAAAGTTCCTGTATTGGTGATAGTAAAAGTGTGCTCTAAAGTATTTCCTAAAGGAACCGTGCCAAAATCAAATGGGCTGGCTTCGCTGATGGTAATCACAGCTGTAGCAACACCCGTTCCTGTCACATCTTTGGTTTGTGTTTGTGGACTCACTCCATCAAAGTAATTGATTTCAATTTGGTCTGGGTGCACAGCTATGGTCGCCGGGCTGTAAGTCACAACGACTGTACAACTTGCAGCTGGCGCCAGTACAGCACCACAATCACCACCACTTCCAGGATATCCACCAGATTTAAACTGGTAAGGAAGAGCAAGACCCGACCCATTCATGCCTGTGGCTGTGAAGGCTCCATTGTTTGTAATAGTGAACGTTTCCTCATGAATTGAGCCAATCGCCTCTGTGCCGTAATCATAAACAGCTACGGATGCGAAGTCTAAGCTGGCAGGTGCTAAAGACGAACCTTGAATGTTTCTCGTAGTATTAATAACAGCGAGTCCATCGTTATAAGAAATGTCAATCACATCTGCATGACTGCCTGGAGCTCCTGTTGGTGCGTACTCCACCTCAATCGTACAGCTTGCATTGACGGCAAGAGTTCCAGCAACGGCACACGTTCCTGCTCCACCTGGATATGCACCCCCGACATAATCAAACAGAGCAGCAAAGCCACTGGCATCATTGATCGCCGTTGCGGTGACACCACCTAAGTTGGTGATCGTGAATGTCTGTACAGCACTTCCACCGACAGGCACACTGCCATAATCATATGGGTTTGTTTCTGAAATGCTAAGTAAAGCTTTGGCGGAACCCGTTCCTTCAATATCTATGGAAACATTGCGTGAAATAGCGCCATCAAAATAACTATAAATGATTTGATCTTGTTGTAAGCCTGTGGACCCTGGTGTGAACTCAATGACTATGGTACAAGGAGTTCCGTTAACAACAGTTCCACCAACAGGGCAATCACCACCTGTTCCTGGATAAGCTCCGCCTTTGTAATCAAATGGAGCTGAAACTTCTGTTTCTGTCACTAAAGTAGCATCAAATGTCCCCGTGTTGGTGATTGTAAACGTGTGCTCTAAAACACCTCCACCCACTGGTGTTGTGCCAAAGTCAAATGTCGGACCATCACTGATGGTGATGTTTGCTTCTAAAACAGCAGTTCCCTCAATGTCACGACTGCTGTTAGTTGGAGTGACACCATCATTAAAGTTAAGAGTGATTGTGTCGGTGTCAAGGGCGGCAACAGCTGTCGGTCTATAGACAACAACAACATTACAAGACGCCGCTGGAGATAAATCAGATGTGCAGTCACCACCTAAACCTGGGTAACCGCCACCTTTGTATTCAAATGGCAAGGTCAATGCAGCAGTAGCAATAGAGGTTGCGCTCACTCCACCAGAGTTTGTCACAGAGAACGTATGTTCGACCTGTGCATTTTGTGCAATCATTCCAAAATTATAAGTGAGTCCATCACTGATATCTAAAGTGGCTGGGGCTGCTCCGTCACCAGTTAAACCTCTCACTTCCGCTTGAGCTCCAACACCATCATTGTAACTCACAGTGAATCCACCTGTATGATTTCCTGCACCCGACGGAGTGTACTCAACAACGATCGTACAACTGGATGCAGCTGAAATTGTCGCCCCAACACATGTGCCACCACCTGGGAAGGCGGCACCGACATAATCAAATTCAGAACCACCACCAAGACCGGTGATCACAACACTGGTTGCATCTGTTGCCCCTGTGTTAGTTAAAGTAAATGTGTGAGCTAAGCTCGCTCCAACAGCTACGATCTGACCATAATCATACGGCTCTGTCTCACTGATTGAAATCACGGCTTGAGACTGACCAGTGCCTTGCATGTCTTGAATCTCTTCTTGAGTGCTCACACCGTCAAAATAATCTAAATCGATTTGTCCTAGCTGTAGACCTGTTGCCACCGGTGCGTACTCAATCACTAAGTCACAACTAGCGCCACCGGCTAAGTCGTTTGTGAGCGGACATGTTCCTGATGTTCCAGGATAAGTCCCACCTTCAAAAGTGAATGGAGCTGCTAGACTGACTATTGACATACTCGTGGCATCTGCACCACCGGTGTTACTCACAACAAAAGTGTGTAATATGGTTGTACCTATTGTTCTGTTACCAAAGTTATAAGGGTCTACTTCTGTGATATCTAAAACAGCTGGCGTCACACCCGTGCCGTCAACATTGCGAGAACTGGTAAACACAGCTGCACCATTATTGTAAGTGATATCAATCGTATCACTGACAAGTCCACCTGCCGATGGTTCAAAAGTCACTACGATGTCACACGGAGGATCTGCTGGTGCTAAGGTCGCTCCACAGTTCCCACCTGTTCCAGGGTACAAACCATCTTTAAACCTATAAGGAGCACTCAAACCTGAACCCGACATCAAGGAAACTGGAACACCGCCAACATTATTTAATGTGAAAGTGTGATCCATCTGTCCACCAATAGCTACGTCGCCGTAGTCATAAGTTGGACCATCACTAATATCGATCAAGCCAACAGCAACAGCTTCACCTTCTATATCACGTGTAAATGTTTGAACGCTGATACCGTTGAAGTATTGTAAATCAATAGTGTCTGCATCTGTGTTAATGGCTGTTGGGTTATAACTCACTACTAAATTACAGTTACTACCTACACTCACAGTAGCGCTGCATGTTCCACCCGTTCCCGGGAAAGCGCCACCTTTGTATTCAAAAGGTAAAGTTAATGCTGAGTTTACGGCAAAACCAGTTGCAGCTAGACTTCCAGTGTTCGTGACTAGGAAAGTGTAATCATTACTGCTATTTTCAGCCACTGTACCGTAATCGTAAGTTGGACCATCACTGATTGTTAATAAAGCTGGAGCCACTCCATCACCTATGAAGTTACGAGCTTCGGTCAAGCCTAGGTTAACACCGTCGTCGTATGTGATTGTTAATGTGTCGGCAAGACTGGCCACACTTTGTGGAGTGAACTCAACTACAACATCACAAGTGGCCAGTGGTGCTAATGGAACCGCTCCTGTCGGACATGTCCCAGAAAGTCCAGGGTAAGCACCACCACCTTCGAAGATGAAATCGGCAGTTGGCAAAGCGCCAGTTAAATTAACCGCATCGACACCACCAATGTTCGTGACAACAAATGTGTGTAAAATAACTCCACCACCGCTGGCGGCATCGCCAAAGTCATAAGGATCACTTTCGCTAATTCTTAATCTCGCAGGAGCACTTGCAGTTCCGACAACAGGTCTATCTACAGTTTGCACTGTAGCTCCATCAAAGTAACTGAATGTTATGACTCCTGGCTGATTTCCAGTTAATGTTGGAGTGAACTCAACCACAACAGTACAAGTGCCAGCACCTTGATTGACTGTTCCACCTGCGACACAGTCTCCTCCTGTTCCTGGGAACGCTCCACCTTTGTAATTAAAAGGGGTTGCAACAGTGCTTTCATTGAGGTTTGTGGCATCTGTGTCGCCACCATTTGTAAGTGTAAATGTATGTTCTGCAACTGCACCCACAGCTATCGTTCCAAAATCAAAAGTTGGCCCATCACTGATTGTGATGCTTGCAGGCGTTACCGCTGTGCCGTCCATAGTTCTAGCGACTGTGTTCGGACCGACGCCATCGTTGTAGTTGACTGTTAAAGTGTCTGTGTCTAAAGCGGCAACTACAGTCGGAGAGTATGTAATAACAATTGAACAGTTTGCTGCTGGAGCTAAAACAGTGGTACAGTCACCACCAATTCCTGGGTAACCTCCACCTTTATAAGCAAATGGAGCTGTCATGGCAGCACCACTGATCGCTGTAGCGCCAACACCACCTCCATTGGTGATAGTGAAAGTGTGCTCTCCAAAAGCATTGACTGTGACATTGCCAAACCCGTAAGGGTCAGAATCTGAGATTGTTAAGTTGGCAGCACCTGCCGCCGTTCCTTGAATGTTTCTCAATTCAGATTGCCCAGTCACTCCGTCATTGTAATTGACGGTGAAAGAACCTGTTTCAAGACCGATAATAGCAGGGGTGTACTCAACCACAATGGTGCAACTAGACGCAGCCGGAATAGTAGCACCAACACAGGTTCCACCACCTGGGAAGGCTGCGCCCACATAATCAAAGACCGAGCCTCCGCCAAGTCCAGTAATGGCCACTGTTGTAGCATCAGTTGCACCTGTATTCGTCAACGTGAATGTATGCACTCTCGTAGCTCCAATAGCAACGGGAGCTCCATAATCAAATGGATCTGTTTCGCTAATAGAAATCAAGGCTGGAGACTGACCTGTACCTTGCATATCTTGAATTTCTTCTTGCGTGCTCACACCGTCAAAATAATCTAAATCAATCTGACCTAATTGTA